>PYIY01000074.1 GCA_003635195.1 Candidatus Poribacteria bacterium
CAGCGTGAAGTAACTGAAGAAAAGCACATCTCCGGGTTCTGCTTCCAAAACGGTCGCGTTCTCAATCGGGTATCGGTCAGTAACTTCAGCGTTTTTTCCACTACCCATCATACCATCCATGCGTCCAAGCTCCTTATGGGAACCCGGATAGACGCGAACGCACCCCATTTCATCGGTAGCCTCCGAGACGTAGATGATGGCAGCTATCATCGTGTCTTTGACAGAAGGAAAATACTGCCAATCTTGGTGCATCGGGAAAGGGGAACCTGTCTCCGGTGGTTTGCAGAAGAGTTTGGAATGATGAAGCATAATATCCGGTCCAAGGATAGCTTCGGTAACATCAAGAAACTTCTCCTGCAAGAATGCCTGCATCCACACCCCAGAGAAACTCTGGATATTGTGGGTATGGATGATAACGGATTCACCACCATCAAGGGCATCCATCAATCTACCACCCCAACGGGCGTTGACGTTCTCATCGCTTTTGAGGAGCTGATCCACTACCCGATCGAAATCACTTTCCATCGCCTTAATTTCTTCGGCTGAATAGACCCCTTTAGCAAAATAGTATCCGTTTTCCTGAAAGAATTTTCCTATATCTGACATTATGTTTTTGTAACCTCCAAAAAGATTCCACTAAACCAATTTGACGAGGGACTGTCGGCTTCCGTAACCTCCCGCTGTAACTCGCTAAACCTTTTGAAAACAGCAAACCTACCGCTGTTCAGTATTCCGATGAAGTTTTCGCGCTGCGAATCCGTATTGTACAACTTAGAGACATCTTCAAGGCGATTGGTAGCAATTATGACCGTCTTGCCCATGGCTTGGAGTTCTCCAAGGAGCTCCACCATCTCAACCTGTCCACTCGGATCAAGAGATGTGAGCGGTTCATCGAGTAGCCACAACTGCGGTTCGTGTAAAAAAGTTTTAGCGAACAAAAGGCGTTGCCTTTCTCCTGTTGACAGGACACCAATTTTAACGTCGCGCAGGTGCTGGATGTCCATTAACTCAAGGACAGCCTCAGTTGCAGAGGCACGTTCTTGTTTTTCCAATTTGTATGCAGCGGCGAAAAAATTGAGATAATCCACGACAGATAACTCAGGATATCCGTCAAAAGCGACCGGGATATACCCAATAGACGGGCGCACCTGTTTCAAGTTCGCAAACGCATCAACGCCAGCAATAGAGACGGTACCCGATGTCGGTTCAACCAAAGTTGCTAAGATGTTAAGCAGGAGCGTTTTACCTGCGCCGCTTCTGCCGAGCAAAACGAGACACCCACCGGCTGCCACCTGAAACGTAAGTTCCGTGAGAAATGGCTTTTTTCCAAAAGACTTGCACAGGTTTCGGACATCCAACACTTCCACGCTCCGATGATTATATCTTGCATCCTTAAGTAGAAAAGGCTGGAAGAACGGAAGGATGGGTTTCCATCCTTCCACCCTCAGATTCTAACGCCTTCATCTTTCAATATCTGTTTTGTGCCTAAATCCTGTTCCACTAACTTAGATCCACCTTGACCGCTCTACCAAGTTCAGCGGACTGCCATGCTGCTTCTGTTAATTGGATGACGCGCAACCCGTTTTCAACACCGATTGGGTTCTCTGTCCGCTCACCACGGATCAGCTGAATAAACGCGACATCTTTGTTCCCCGATGCCGGCATTTCGGATTCATCAACTGGCTCCGGGTTGCCTGACTGCTCCTGGCGAAGGAGTTTGCCTTCACGGAGGTGAAGCGCGCCTTCCTCTAACCAGATAGAAAATGCTTCTCGCACGCCACCGTAGGCATGCCCGACGATGCTGATGTTGCACAAGGCACCCGTATCAAACTTGATTGACATTGCCGTGAGGACATCCACTTCAATGTCTAAGTTATCTATCATCGCGAAAACGGTGTCAGGACTCGCTTCCAACACCCAGAGCAGGATGTCGATAAGGTGACTTCCCGAATCATTGAGTTGTCCACCGCCGCCGAGGAATGGATCCTGTCGCCATTTTCCTTGCTGATTCCGATACCAATTTTGGGATTGATGTGCGGCAACGAAATTAACACGTCCGAGTTCGCCACTCTGAACGACATTGCGGCAGTATTGATAGGTAGAACTTAGATGTCGTTGGTAGCCAATCATCAGATGCAAACCGGTATCTTCCACCTTCGTCATCACCTGTTTGGCGTGATCTACCGTGCAGACCATCGGTTTCTCGGTATGCACGTGGCAGCCTGCATCAAGGGCATCCATGATATGCTGGAAATGTAGACCGTGCGGCGAACTAATGACAACCGCATCGGGTTTGGCAGCGGATAGCATCTCAACGTGATCAGCGTAGGTAGGAATGGAATCATCTAAACCGACATTTTCCTTGAATGCCTCGAGTGAACTTTCACTTGGATCGGCGAGGGCGATAATCTCTACGTCTTCAACACCTGAGACGCTGCGTCCGTGTCCACGTGCGTTGCCACCACATCCGATGAATGCAAAGTTTAACTTCTGTTTTGACATACTTACTCCTGACTATGTTTTTCGTGACGTTTGTTCAAGAACCTTAAAAAGAAAAGGCTTGAAATACCACCGATGATGATGGCGAACAGTACAACCTGAATATCCTTATCATATCTCTCGAAAAAACTTCTCTGTTCTTTTGACATGCCATGTTTAAGGGCGAGTACATTCCCTTTCGCAACCGCTTCGTAAACAACGAACATGCCTTCTTTAAGGACAGTGGTGCTGCTTTCGCTACTCTCGGCGGTAACTTCAGGAAAAGACATTGTGCCCGTATACCCCTCTTTATAAAGAAAAATTATGTAGTGCCCTGAGGGTAGGACAAACTCATATTCGCCATCAGCATCGGATAAAGAATCCATAGATTGTTCCAAGTCTATACCACGAATCTTGACCTTGATGCCGCTTACTGGGGTTTGCTGAAAATTGGCATCAAAAATTTTACCACGAATAATCCATTTTGTGTCTGTTTTTTGTGACGGTAAAATGTCGGTGTCCGAGGTCCCATCGGCAAAAGAAAATTTTACAGAGGCAGTCGTCATCTGATTTTCTTGAACAGTCATTGCAATTGTAGTATGATAACCGCTCTTACCAACGGTAACCAAGTAGATACTCGGTGGTAAATTGTCGCGCCGATACTGTCCATTCGCGTCAGATATTCCAGTGATTTCGGTCTTATTTGACCCCTTTCCTATTTGCCAAATTTTAACTTCGGCGTTTTTAATCGGCGCAGGTTGCGGAGATTGCGTTGTAACCTGCAATTGAAGCGTGCCGCCTTGCGGTTTTTTGGATCTGAACAAATTTTGGAATCCGGTGAATATATTTTCCTTTTTGTTCATTGTAAGCGGCACATAATGAACTCCGCCACTTGTGACCGACACGGGTTTCCCAATTCGACTTTGGTATCCAGACTTGTGGATATTAATCAGATAATCATCCGCGGGTATATCTCTATATGCGAATTCACCTGTTTCGGCAGACGTTGTTTGAAAAATATGTCCTTTTCCGTTGTCAATCTGAACACGCACATCAGCAATAGGAAGCTGCGCAGGGGTTGTATCCATAATGTATCCGTGGATCATGCCGCCTTTTGTAATGTTTTGTTTTTGTGCAATGGCGGTCCCACTGACTAGCAGTACGTATACAATCAAAACAAAAGTTAACCCGAAACGTGCCATTCTACTTTTTCCGCATTCCGTGCATAAGTTTAAGAAGACTGCCGTCCGCAATTGAGGAATAACTGACAAACATACCTTCTTCCGTAACACCGAGACCATGGTTTCCATTATTCGTAACAATTATGGGTATCCCTTTTTTCTCAATATATCCCTCTTTATGGAGATTAATGAAATAGCGACCCGGCGATAAGCCACGATACTCATATTCGCCATCCGCATTGGTTGTGTCACTAAACACAATCCGGTTTGCGCTCTCAATGACAACTTTAACATCACTCAAGGGGGCATGAGAAGGATCCATCGCAACAATCCTGCCGTGGATCACATTTTTTGCGTTTGACCAATCCGATTCCTGTGCCGGCGGAACGTTTGCATCTGTATTTTTATCGGGAATTGAGAAGTACATACCGGCACGGGTGATTCTGCCCGGATGAACGGTCATTGGGTAGATGGTGTAGTAATCATCTTTAATGATCGTTACGATGTAGAGACCAGGAGACAATTTGTCACTTTGATACCGTCCGTGTACACCGGTAATGCCAGCCACTACGGGTGGATCAAGTCCAACAGTTCCAGTAATTTTAATCTCAAGTCCCTCAATTGGACCTTCGGGTTTAATGCGGTTGTGCGCCGAGAATCGGAGGATACCCCCTCGGTTATCATTGTCGCCAGCGACCTTGACTTTGTTCATCGTCAGTGGAACATAATGGCGTCCATCGTCAATAACTGAAACGGGTTTTCCCACACGGTCCTCGTATCCCGGTTTATAGATATTGACAACGTACTGACCTGCGGGTAAGCCCGCACGTTCAAAATGCCCGTCTTTATCAGACTGCGTTTCAAATTCCGTACCGTCTGCGTTTACACATACAACCCGAACCGCGCTAATTGGAAGTTCAAGAAGTGTTGTATCTTTAATATCCCCTATGATTGTGCCACCTTTTGGTGTATTTTGATCTTCTGGCACAGCGATCCCAGTATACAGTATTGCAAATGCCATCAAAACGAGGCTTAAGCTGAAACGTACCATTTGTTGAATGCTCCTTTTATTTTGGTCTATGCAGTTATGTCATGTAACCTATCACAACCCATAGCAAAACGCAAGCGTTAATTTCTGACTCAAGCTGAAGATATACTGTATAGCATCTGATGAACATTGTCCAATAAATGAACACTATAACAGAAAATTATGGCGGAAACAGGTCGAAAATCGCCGATTTTATGTCAATTTGTGAGTGGCATACAATTTGCATATGCATAGATATGAACCAGAGGGTGTAGGTGCCGTAGAATGCCTACGACACACAAATGGAAATTCAAAGGAGAAGTCCGCCGTGAAAAAATTAATTCATCTTTTTCTCATTACAAGCCTAATTCTATTCGTAATTTGGATTCCACCTACGTTTGCGAAAAAACATGCCGATAAAAAAGCGAGCAAAAAAGTTGTAGAGGAAGAGAACTTTGTGGAGATTCCAGAAGTGACGGTGACAGCCACACGCACTGCGAAAGAACCTTTCAAAACGCCTAATGCTATCACTGTACTCGATTTGAAAGAACTGGAACGGTCCAACGTAGCGCACGCGTCCAACCTCCTTCGTGATTCCGTCGGCGTAATCGCACAAGAGACAACGGTCGGACAAGGATCTCCCATGCTCCGAAGTTTAACGGGTTACCAAACGTTGATACAGGTTGATTGGGTCCGCCTCAATAATTCGACCTTTCGTTCAGGACCAAACCAGTACACAGCAACCATCGCTCCGGAAATGTTAGAACGAGCAGAGGTATTACTCGGTTCAAGTTCCATGCTATACGGGAGCGGGGCAATGGGTGGTGTTGTCAGTTTCTTTACGAAATCGGTACCGCTCAATACAGCGCAGGAAACTTTGAATATACAGCCACGACTGCTTGCCCGCTACTCGACTGCCACACAGGAAAAATTCGGTCGGTTAGAAGTAACGGGGAACCAAGGACGATTTGGATTTATCGTCGGCGGTGGCGTGCGAGACTACGGCGATATGAACCCCGGAAGTGGGTATGACCTCCACTACAAGAATCGGAAGTTTGAAATCGTGGACGATATGCCGAGCGGCGCGAAACTCTATGACTATGATGAGGTCAGCGCGCTCGCCAAGGATAACATCCCCGACAGATGGCTTATTGACACTGAAGGTCCCTTGAATTGGAGAGCCTTTAATGGGGATGCAAAATTTGGGTATCAACTTAGCGATACAAGCACAATCAATGTTGCTTACCAGATGTGGCGGCAACCGCAGACACCGCGGTATGATAAAATCGCACCGCAAGAGTTTTCGGAGTTCTTTTTTGAACCGCAAGATCGTGACCTCATTTATGCCAACTATATAGTTAACTCATCAGGAGAGAACATTGACACGCTTCGCGTGACAGGCTCTTATCATCGCCAAAAAGAGGGAAGAAACGAGGTGAAACGCGGCGAAACAGCGCGACGGCATCGATACGATACCGTTAACACCATCGGTTTGAGCACCCAAGCGGTCAGCTCAATTCTTCCGAAGCAACGTTTGGTCGGTGGTGTCGAATTCTACTTGGATACCATACAGAGCCAGACCATCAAAACTGATGGCGGCACGGAAGATGTTGACGACGAGAAAGGACGCTTTATTGACGGTTCTCAGTTTTGGGATGCAAGTCTATATCTTCAAGACGAAATCCAAGTTCATGAGCGGGTGGAATTCATACTTGGTGGACGTGCTACGTTTTATCAAACCAATGCAGACCTCTCCGTCCGAGACCCGGCTTTTGATGAATTCAATGTATTCGACAATAGTTTGACAGGCAGTGCCGGAGTGGTCGTCAGTTTGACGGAGTACCTGAACGTTGTCGGCAATTTCGGGACAGCCTTCCGCGCGCCCTCTCTAAATGACACAACGGCAGTGGAAGTCACCAATGAGGGTGTCACAGCACCGAGTCCCGATCTTAGACCGGAGACCTCGTGGACAACCGAAGCCGGTCTCAAAGCGCAACATTCCTACTTCCGTGGTGCTTTAACACTATTCTACAGCCGGGTTAGCGGTTTAGTTGGACGTAAACCTGTCAAAGAGGCGTACGCAGGCCAAGAAATCCCTCAACTCCATCAAGACCTAATCAGAGAGTATCCGGAGGTTGACGTCCTCGTCTTTGATAACATTGATCAAGCCCAATTTCTGGGGTTTGAATTAGCCGGACTCGTTCCGATTCGTCCAGATTTGTCGGTCTTTGGTAATGCAGCCTTGCTGCGTGGGAAAGTTCTGAAGATTGGTGGTAAAGTGCCAGATCCGAAGAAACCTTGGGAAGCACGCACCCGAAGAGAACCTCCGTTGAACGGCATTGTCGGTATCCAGTGGGAACCGCTGAATACACAGTATTGGGCAATGTTCTTTGTGCGCGGCGCAGCCGCCCAGAGAAGGCTGAACCGGAGCGACATTCGCGACCCACGGATTCAAGGATCAACGCGCGACCCAGCGGAAGTTGAATTTGACTCCAACGGTGCCGCTATAGATGCAGGGACACCTGGATGGTTTACACTGAACGTCCGCGGTGGCGTTAAACTCTTTGATGCCACACGTTTGACACTATCGCTTGATAACCTACTTAACAAGCGGTATCGCCAGCACGGGTCTGGTATCACTTCGCCGGGTTTCAATGTAAGTTTGAGTCTGGACAATCGGTTTTAGGAGTTGTCGGTTAATTGTTCACATTGGCACGGAACTTGCTACATTTAAATAACGTGAGTTCAGTGCCAATGTGTAGATCGATTTGCTGCAACTACAAAAGTTCGGATTGCTTTAACACGCTTTCAAAAGGAGCAATCACAATGAAACGCGGAATCTATTTCATGACATTTACGATAGTAATCGGTATTTTCTCGTTAAATACGGCACCTGCCTCTGTTGTAACAGATGGGCTTGTGAGCTATTGGCCCTTCGATAGAGGCTACATCATTAATAAAACAGTAAAAGATGTGTGGGGTGACAACAACGGCACAATCAGTGGAAATCCTAAAGTTGTTCCTGGTCAGGTAGGAGAAGCACTTGCGTTCGATGGTGCTGGCGACTTTGTTAACCTAACCACGCTTGGAGATTTTGGCAGACAGTTTGGCACGTCTTCGTTTGAAGCATGGATCAAAACCACTAACAAGAAGGATTGGATGACGCTCATCAATACACACGGCACGAAATGTCCTTATTGGGGAATAGAACTCAATGGCTTTAATAATGAATTTAGATTTGAGATTATTGAGGGAATTCTTTATGATTACTTGAGCATTGGAGGACCAGAAGGATGCGTCGGCCATGGTGGAGGAAGTAGTACGGAAATCTTTGATGGCGAATGGCATCACATTGTTTATACGTATGACTATGTGATACATGAAGGAGGAAGAGGAAATGGTAAAGAGGTTAGCTATATAGACGGTGTATCCCGTCCTATAGGCAAAAGTGCATTTTCGGGTGTAGACAGAGCATTTTTGCCATTTACAGCACCTGTCTATCTTGGTGCAAGAAAGTTTCCTGGGAAAGCACAGGGTTACTTCACAGGTATGATTGACGAAGTCCGCTTTTATAATCGTCCGCTTACAGCAGATGAAGTGATCCAGAATTTTGAATCAACCCAACCTTATAACATTGCGCCTAAAGGTAAATTGTCAACCGTCTGGGCAACATTGAAGACTCAATTATAAGGTCACCCATATGAAGAGTTTCTCACCGTTTTGTCCTCGGTAATGTTAACTGTTAACAATAACGCAAGTTGCCACCTATTTATCCTCACTGCGGAGCATGATGACTGACAACCATTTACAGCACATCAAATTTTTTCTTGATAAATTCGACGACGATTTCTGGTACCATCTCCTTTAACTTTTCCGCGTTTAACTTTCGTTGTGCCATCTGCACGACCTCCATCACGAGTGTTGAACTAATATGAGCGTATTGCGTGTTCGCCATCATAAAGAGAGTATCAATATCCGGCGCGATCTGCTGATTCATCCGCGCCATTTTGAATTCCCATTCAAAATCGGAAACTTCGCGTAGTCCCCGGACAATAGCGCAAGCCCCTCGCGTCTGCGCGTAATCCACCGTTAATCCAGTATAGCCATCAATCGTGGCTTGCGGATACGGTTTAATGACGGTTTGAAGCATCTCAGTGCGTTCTTCAAGCGTGAAACGCGCAGGCTTCGCAGGATTCACACCGATAGCAACAACGAGTTCATCAAAAATACCGAGATTACAAATGCGATCAATGAGGTCGGCGTGCCCGTTTGTGACGGGATCGAAACTCGCTGGAAAGATAGCGATTTTTTTGGGCATTATGATTTCCTTTCTGATAAAACTAAGGTTCTTCGGACGGTTGTGCTGAATCCTCGCTGAGGTCAAATTTTCTCCATACAATGTTTCCGTGCAGGTCCATCATCTGGAGTTCAATCCTCTTGACAGGGAGTTTTGGCAATTCAAATGTAACTGTAGCCTTTTTCACGCCGTTTAGCGATTGGCAACTGTGCAGCTTGAAACCCTGTTTTGTGCCTGGATCGCGCCGTGTCGTTGGGACAACTAACTGGACTTGATGAATTCCATCCTCATCGGTGACATCGAATTGGATTTGGATCGGTGTCACATTAGGCAGAGTTGGAAGCAGGTGCATCCCAATTGTTGCTGGCTTATCAAAGAAGGGTTGATTTGGATTAAAAAACCGGCTCTTATCGAGCCACTCAGCAGCACATTTAGACAGCTCATATCTCCCGCTTGCGTAAGACATAATTCTGCGATTCCGTCCCCGAAAATCGTGTTCTAACCCAAAGGTGTGACCGAGTTCATGGGCAATCGTATCCCAATCTAAAGTGTTCCAGGAAGCGGAAACGAAAGCGCGTCCACCGTGGAGTGTCCTTTTCAAATTCTTGCTGTACGCAGATCGGTTAACACTGACTTGCCCGACTGTCCTGAATCTCCCTTTTTTCTGAAATACACCGCTCTGTATATCTACAGCAACAAGCAGTATGTTTTTTGAATAATCAAACCTTTCGGAGATTTCCTTTCTGATTTTTATAGTGGTATCCTCTTCGTAGTACGCATCAGGGTGTTTCGCCATGACCAGAAATACCTTTGCCTTGCCACGGGCATCGGTCTCAAACATAAAGGTTTTTCTCTCGAATCCATGGTTTTTCATCTCGGTGGCGTAAAAACGCTGAGTTTGTCTTATCAATCTATCCAGTTTAGTAGAGATACCGCGCTGCGGCGGACGCTCCTTTGAAAGAAAATAGATCAATCGAATAATATCATGTTGCGTCGTGTCAATCCTTACTAATTGCTGCTCGGAAACATTCCACAGACGGAGTTTCTCATCTTCACCACCGGCGGCAAGCATACGTCCGTCTGGTGAAAAGGCGACAGACCATGTTGCACCCGTAGCCCCTCTAATCGAGGCAATCCGTTCACCATTCACTGTAGAGCGAAGTACCGCGCCATCAAGATTGGAGGTGACGTATGTTCTATTATTAGCGGAAAAGGCAATATCCAAGCCCGCTGCTTCACCCATTATCTTCCCGTGCGTTTTCCATTCTGGTATATTCCATAACGTATGGTTATAAAGTCCAATACTTGCCAAAAAGTTACCGTCTTCAGAAAACTGGACAGCAAGAATCTTATCAGAGTCTGCCTTTAGAGATTGGGTAAGTTTCTGGTGCTGTAGATCCCAAACTTTGAGTTTGCCATTTTCATCGCCGCATGCAAGCCATTTTCCATCAGGTGAAAAGTCAACCGTCCAAAGTTTCTCCGTTTCATCGTGTGGAAACGTCTGAAACTCCACTATCTTCTTTGGGTCACGAATATCCCAGAGTTTCAACTGTCTGTAGGCAGTCGCCAAATAGTGTCCATTCGGTGAAATAGCGACCGCCATAGCAGTAGCCTCAAAAGAATTGATTTTCGTTCCAGAAGGGACACTCCACAATATAATTTGTTTATGTAAATCCGCACTCGCGAGCAATTCTCCTGTAGGCGAGAACGCTATGGATTTAACTGTACCAACGTGTCCGCTGAGAATTGCTTGTGGTGCCTCGGTATTCGCGAGGTGCCACAACTTTATTGTATTACCATCGGTCCCAGCAACAATGGAGGTATCCACAGGCGAAAATGCAACATCGTGAATCAGAGATTCGTGGTTGAACGCAGCGATCGGTGTGAGCTTTTCTGGTGGTTGTGCAAATTTTTGGTTCGATGGGTCCATTTTCCAAAAGATATAGAGACCCATGAAACCAGAGACAAGAAGCGTGATTAGCACATAGAAAGGTAAAAGTTTTTTGGAACGCAATTCACTTTCCTTTTGACATCGGAAGTACTGAGAAAGTAGATTCTCTTAATATCACAAGACAGTTCGTCCAGTAAACCATTTATTATAAGTGCAGTGCTCTATTATGTTATGATTAAAACATTCCAGTACTGCAATAACAATAAGTAAAAAACAGTTTTTTGAATTGCATATTAGCCTCGCTGTTTCACCGAACCTACTTCATCTTTTTGAGGTCAAATGTTCGATAGGTGATGTTGCCGTGTACATCAATAATCCGAAGTTCAAGACGGTTCTCTCTGAGTTCTGGTAAATTAAATTCAATAGTAACCTCTTTCTCAGCATTCAAGGAACGGTAATCGTGGAGCACAAAAGATTTTCTTCTCTGCTGCCTTTTCCAATTTTTCTTATTGTCTTCTGGATTTTTGCCCCACTGGTACCCTGGCGGTGGCGTATCCCCAGTCGGCGGAATTAGTAACATTGCGTGATGAAGGCCATCAACATCTTTGAGATGAAATCGGAGGGTTTTCGACGTAGTAGAATCGTCTGAGAAGGTGTCTATCTCAATTGCCGCTGATTCATCAAAAAAGGGTTGGTTGGGATTAAAGTAACGGCTTTTATCCAGCCATTGTGCACCGCATGCGGACAATTGGTTTGTTTTTTTTCCATAGGACATCAGGTAGTTTGCATCTCGGAAATCGTGTTTTAGCCCAAAGGCGTGCCCCAACTCATGCGCAATGGTTTCCCAATCCAATCCACTCCCGGATGCCGGAACCATGGCATCACCTGCTCGTGCGCCCCATAAGTCTCTTTTGTAGTCGAGCCCAAACGGTGTGATACCGCCTACGCCGGTTACACCTTTACCACGGAGGTTAATTCTTTCACTACTGATATCCACAACGATGAGATGGACATCTTTTGACCTATCAAATTTACTATAAATTTCGCGCCTAATCTTTTTATTTATATCTTTTTTAAGATAGTATGCATCAGTGTACTGACCTTCTACAAGATACACCTTCGCACTGCCATCCTCATTTTTCTCAAAAGTAAAGGTTTTGCTCCCCCATCCGTGGTGTTCCATCTGATCTGCATAAAACTGCTGCACCTCTTTTATTAACTTGTCTAATTTCTCGGTGATATCCGGTTGAGCGGCGCGGTCATTCGGTAGAAAATAGATTAACCGTACGACATCTTGGGGAACTGATTCCTGTGGGTTCATGTACTGCGAAGTATTCCATACACGCAAGACTCCGTCACTCCAACCACTTGCGAGTGCGGTTCCATCTGCCGAGAAGTCAACAGCATTGGCCCAACAACTGGCGGGCCCTTCTATAAAGGCGATACGCTCACCACTCTCCAAAGACCAAAACTCCACATCTCTAATACCGCCACTGACAAGTACCTTTCCATCAGGTGTGAAGGCAAGACTATGGACAGGTGCTGTTGTAATCGTGGCATGGAGGTGCCGATCCGGCAAGGCGTATAGTTCAATGTTTCCATCATCGTCTGCCACGGCAAGCAACAGATTCTCTATATCTGGCGAAAACTCGAGAGTCCTCGTCCGCCTTGTATCTTGCTTTAGTGTTTTGATAACCTGTTGACTCTCAATATCCCAGATCGTTACGCCGCCACCGCTTCGGTTCGCGGCGGCTAATAACTTGCCATCTGGTGAAAAGGCAAGTTTCTCCACAGAACCTCCACGAGGCAAGGTAGTTCCTGGCGTTACTGCTGTCGGTGTTCGGACATCCCACAACTTCAAACCGAGACCGCTATTTGCAATCCATTGTCCATCCGGTGAAAAGGCAATTCCATGATCCCCTCTACCAAATACACCGATAGATTTTTTGGCATCTATATGCCACAATCTCGTCCCTCTCACCCATCCCGTAATAGCCAGTAACTTGCCATTGGGAGAAAAAGCGAAAGCATTACCACCGAGTACTTCCACAGGTTCGCTCGTATCGTTTAAATTCCACAACTTTATCGTGCGTGCTGCACTACCGACCACAGATGAGCTGGCAACAAGTGAGACATCTACCGGTGAAAATGCGACAGCGTTAATAGAACTACCGTGCTCTGACGTTGCGATAAGTTCAGGTTTGTGTGGCGGGGCTGCGAATTTTTGACGGATTGCGTTTGGGATTTCAACCGTACGTGGCGTTGGTCGTGGGTGATCAATGTTCCACCGACGCAATGAAAGCAGTACGAATATGCCGATGAGTACGGCAACCACAATAATGGATCGAGATAAAATGCTTCTGCGTTCCATTTTAATTCCCTTAGAGATACCGAGGCAGTGGATGTTTCTAACACTCCTTTCATTATATCACAAGATCCCTCATGATGCAAATCAAAGAGGCAGTCAGTCGTCAGCAGTTAGCCATCAGCAATCGGCAGTCAGTAGGCATCGCGTCCAGGAGTGCTTCGCAGTGAGAATCTTGAAAGGAAATGCCTGCAACCTCAAAAACGAAACTATGGTGAAACTGAATGGTTCTGTTAATGCCTAAAAAAGTTTGCCTGCAATTTTGCACGTGTGCTATAATAGCATATCATTTAGCAAGGAGGCTAACGAACTCATGGGAAAAATCAACACACTTGTTTTTGCAGGGGGTGCGATTCACGATTGGAAAGGCTGTAGCGATGCAATTGTGAATGTGCTCTCACAGCGAGATGAATTTGAGATCACCAGAGTCGAGGAAGACCTTGACGCACTTGTTTCACCGAATTTGGATCCGTATGATCTCATCGTTTTCTACTATACGGTAGGCGAAATTTCAGATGCCCAGAAGAACGGTCTGCTTAATCATGTTGCTTCAGGCAAGGGATATGTCGGTATACATTCGGCGGCAGATTCGTTTCGTGGATGTCCAGAATATCGTTCAATGGTAGGTGGCTATTTTGTTACACACCCACGCTATCGCGACTATCAGGTTAGCATCGTTGATAGTGAACACGAAATCACTGAAGGACTTGACGAATTCGTTGTGACGGACGAACAGTACATCCTCGATTACGATCTACGGAACCATGTGCTTGCCTCAGCATTATGGAAAGGCGATGCCGTGCCGGTAGCGTGGACAAAAAATTGGGGTGAAGGTAAAGTTTTCTACCTCGCCCTCGGTCACGATGCTGCGGCGTGTCAGCACGAGATGTTTGGGACGCTGCTACAGCGCGGCGCCCTCTGGGCAGGCAGCAACGGTGGCGAATAGATGAATAGCCGTTAGCAGTTGGCTTTCGGCAAAGAGGGACTGTGGCAGTAACAGAGATGTTAACCGCCGCAATCCCTCCCCGCTGAACACCATATATGCCTTCAGCGTTGATTTAGGTTTCTGACTGCTGACGACCGATATCTGAAAGCCGAGAGCCATTATGAAACAGAAAATTACTGATATTCAGGTATTATCTGAACTGCCCTCACACCAACAACTCTTCCTCAACGGTGCTCCATTTCTTGTCATTCATGCAGCCCTGATCGAAAAATTTGGGCTGCGTATCGGTTTAGAGATTGAAACCGAAGCCATCGAAAAGATAATTGCAGCGGATGAAGTGATGCGCGCGAAGAACCATGCACTAAGGCTGCTCCGTGAAGCAAAAGATAATGCCACAACGGACGAACCAGAAGATTCGCGCCCCACACTAAAACCGAAAATATACACTAAAAGCGAAATGGAACGGCAGCTTGAACGAGAAGGCTTTTCAACAGACGCGATTGAAACGTCTATTGCGGAATTGATTCGTTCAGGGCATATTCGGGACCGAAAGTACGCGGAGAATTGGATAGTTCGTAGACAAAAATCAAACCCGCGCGGGAAAACGCTGCTTAAGCATGAATTGGTTGACAGAGGTATCGACAAGGAAACAGCGGAACAAGTCATAGCGACGGTAGAAACTGAAGATGAGACAAAAGTTGCACTTCAGATTGCACAAAAACGGGCGAAGCAGTATAAACGACTGCCAACGCATGTCGCTAAGCGACGCCTCCATGGATTCTTGGCACGGCGCGGGTTCGGGTCTGACATTGTTCGGCAGGTACTTGAGCAGATTTTTTAACGTATGAAGGCATCCTACACAAGCAATCCAATCGCATCTTTGTATCCGTTTTTGTCTTGACTTCTCTGCAAGAATTGACTATAATTGAAATAGCAATAACAGGAGTAAACCCGACACATGACATCAGATGAAATTAGGTCCAATTTCTTAGAATACTTCCGCAAAAACGGCCATACAATCGTTCCGAGTGCATCCTTGATACCAGCAGATGACCCGACGTTGTTGTTTACCAATGCTGGTATGAATCAGTTCAAAGATGTGTTTCTCGGTATCGGGCAACGGGAATACACGCGCGCTGTTGATACGCAAAAATGTCTACGCGTCAGTGGCAAACACAACGATCTTGAGGAGGTCGGTTACTCGCCAAGCCATCATACCTTCTTTGAGATGCTTGGCAACTGGTCGTTTGGCGATTATTACAAACAGGAAGCTATTGCTTTTGCATGGGAATTGGTAACCGAACTCTGGCAGATTCCGAAGGAACGTCTCTGGGCAACGGTGTATCTCGAAGATGACGAAGCAGAAAAATTCTGGCTTCAAGAGACAGATCTGCCGCTCTCGCGTATCCGTCGCTGCGATAAGGACAACTTTTGGGAAATGGGAGAGACGGGACCCTGCGGTCCCTGTAGCGAACTCTTTGTTGATATGGGTGTGGAAGCCTATCCTGAGACCGTAAACGATCCGGACGCAGGTCCCAATACGAGTGATCGGTTCTTGGAATTCTGGAATCTGGTGTTCATTCAGTACAATCGGAACGAAAGTGGTGTGCTTGAGCCGCTGCCTGCGACACATGTAGATACAGGCATGGGCTTTGAGCGGATTACCTCCATATTGCAAGGTGTTGATTCAAACTACAAAACGGATCTCTTCACACCGCTCTTGTCGACCATTGCTGATATGACAGACACCGCCTATTTTGATGATGAACGTGGCTTACCACATCGAGTTATTGCTGATCATATCCGGTGTCTAACGTTCGCAATCGGGGATGGTGTGATGCCGTCTAATGAGGGGCGCGGTTATGTCATCCGCCGCATTTTACGACGTGCCGTGCTCTATGGTAAAAAATTAGAGATGGACGCAGCCTTCATCTACCGACTCGTTGATAACGTTATCGACTTGCTCGGTGATGTATTTCCCGATGTCCTACCACGCCGTGAATTTATTACCCGAATAATTCAGAGTGAAGAAACCCGCTTTCATCAGACAATTGAACGCGGCTTAGAACTCCTTGATCAATCGTTTGACACACTCACAACAGACAACAACACCCAACTTGATGGTAAGCGTGCCTTTGAGTTGTATGACACGTTTGGTTTCCCACTCGATTTGACGCAGATGCTTGCTCGTGAACGCGGGTTCACTGTTGACGATACTGGTTTTGCGGACAGTATGGAGGAACAACGGGCGCGCGGACGTGCTGCGTGGGAAGCGAAAGGTGGTGCTAAAGACGAAGAGATTTCTGTTTACGCAGAAGTCTTGAAAGAGCACGGTGAAACGGAATTTGTTGGCTACACGGAAGACGACATTGAAGCAGAGGTTGTCGCCTTAATCGCCGACTCGGAATCGGTTGGTAGTGCGCAAGAAGGCGATGAGGTGTTCGTGCTGTTGAACCATACCCCATTTTACGGCGAGTCTGGTGGGCAAGTTGGTGATGTCGGCACAATTGAAAGCCAAAACGCGAAGTTGACTGTGCAGGACACACTCAGACCTTCAGCGGACCTGGTTGTTCATAAATGTCAGGTGCTTTCAGGTGAAATTACACCCTATACTGCTGTGCAGGCAAAAATTGATACCGAACACCGAAGTGCCGTTGCAGTGAGTCACACAGCAACACATCTTTTGCACAGTGGATTGCGGGAAGTACTCGGCACACACGTTGGGCAAGCAGGGTCACTCGTTGAAGCTGGTAGGTTACGGTTTGACTTTTCACACTACGCATCCGTCTCACCGGAGCAGCTACGCGACATCGAAGAATATGTGAACGATAAAATCCGCGGGAATGATGCCCTCGCTATCAGTGAAATGTCGCTGAACGACGCAAAAGGGAAAGGGGCGTTAGCCTTCTTCGGGGATAAGTATGGGGACATCGTTCGCGTTGTGCAAGCTGGAGACTATAGCGTTGAACTCTGTGGCGGCACACACGTTGGCGCAACTGGGGAACTCGGTTTTGTGAAACTTATGAGTGAGAGCAGCATCGCTGCAGGTGTCCGCCGCGTTGAAGCACTGACAGGAAACACAGCAGTGGTTAATATTCAAAAGGAGACCGCTCTGCTTTCCAACGCAGCGGGTCTGTTAAAAGCACCCAAAACGGATTTGCTCGAACGGATTGAACGGCTATTGCAAGACCAACGGGAATTGGAACAGCAGCTTCAACAACTTAAAAGCCAACATGCGCTTGGTAACGTTGACGCGTTAGTCAAAGATGCGACACTTATAGAAGACGTGCCTGTTGTCGCTTCATGTGTAGCGGATACGGATAGAGATGGGCTGCGTCGGCTCGTTGATGCGTTGAAAAACCGCTTAGGATCCGGTGTTGTTGCGCTCGCCGCTGTGACTGGAAATGAGGTCGCCTTTGTCGTCGGCGTAACCCCAGACTTGGTGAAGAACCGCGGTTTGCAGGCAGGCAAAATTATCTCTGAATTAACACAGTTAGCAGACGGTCGCGGTGGTGGTCGTCCTGAACTTGCACAAGGTGGCGGCAAAGATCCGAACAAAGTGAACGCGGCAATTGATGCAGCAGGTGAAATCGTCAAAAAACAACTTCAAACTTAAGTTTGTAGGCTGCGCCTTTTTAGGGGAACCGCGCTTGAAGGGTTCGTCTACCAGCGAATTTGTAAAGGAGGAATTATGGATTGGAACTTTATTGGTTCAATTTTTTGGAAATTTAGCCTCGGTGTTTTATTACTTGCGCTTACGGCACTTGCGGGGTATCTCTGTGCAGCAGTCGGTAGTTTTCGCAATTCGCTAAATAGCATCCGAAACACGTTGAACTCCGTAGAAAACATGGTCAACCAAGAAATCGGGGAATTAATTACTGATGTGGATAAGACTGTGAAAGCGGTAAATGAGGAGTTACCCCAACTCCTACAAAACCTAAACGGATTGACAGCGTCCTTACAAGGGATCAGTGAATCGGAAATTCAACCGACCGTGCATAATATCCAAGAAATGAGTGGTGCCCTGAATCAAAGTATCCAACAACTCGAAGAATTGGTTCAGAAAGTGAGTGGTTTTTCTGGTCAGACGATTGAACAAGCGACGTTTTTCCGCAACCAGATAGCGGTCTCACTGGCTGATATCGTAAGTTTGTGGCAAGGCATCAAAGCGGGCTGGGATAGTTTCGCTTCTGGACAGTCACATAATTCCAAAGAAGCACATAATTCAGAGGAAGATACACCGATATCCGACGCGTCTAACGCGTAAGTGAATTAAATAAAGTCTGAATGTCATCCTCATGAAGCATTAAAACGTTTAATCACGATAGAAACGCTTTTTTAAATTATATTGAGAGATACATGTGAGAATTGAAACTTTTAACGCTGATTTTCGTAAACTTTAACACTCAGTTTGGCTTGCAAGCGGCACCAATTTTTTAATTCATAAGTTTTGGCTTGTAAGTAACATCAAAACAGATTTAACCGAATAGAAAGGATAAAAAAATGAGCAACAATGGACAGAACAACGGGCTAACAATGGTTTTCGCTTTTTTCACCGGCTTTATGGCAGGTGCTGTCATCAGTCTACTATATGCCCCGAGTTCGGGCAAGGAGACTCGACAGAAGATTCGCGATACCTCAATTGACGCGAAAAACCGGACGGTTGAATTAGCGCATCAAGCGGCGGATAGTGCACGACAAGGTGCCCAGACCCTCGTGGAACAAGGCAAAGAGAGTGTTCACACTATTGTAGATACCTCAAAAGAACGTCTCCACGAAGCAGGAGAACAGGTAAAAACTGCTGTCGAAACAGGGCGTAAAGTTTCTGCAGATGTCCGCTCTAAAATTGCTGAATCCATCCCGGGCGTTGGGGGCAATGATGGAGAAGAAGAGGCTTCTGAGGAAGCTTAAGGGTCTCTTCTCAGAATGCTAACTTTAACTGTGGCGGGACCCGTCCCGCCCTACGAACGTAATGAGCAGTGGACGTACATATTGGTCAAGGTACCCACTACCTAAAAGGTAGGGGCTTGTGCTTCATAGCAACTGCGGTTTTCTCAGAGAGTCCACCGTCTTACTTTCGCTCCACAATAGCTGCCAAGCCAGCTATGCACCGAAGTGCCTGATCTTATACGGCATGTGATTTGTCAACGAGTGCGGACGTTACTCCTGCTACTCTATACATGCAACGGATACCCGAAAGGGCTTCGTCAATATAGAGGCGTGCGGGCTTTTACGTGATTGTCTCGACTGACGAGCGTTCCGACAACGCATCAATCACAACCAATGCCGAACACTATAAGATTAGACGAATGAGACTGAAAAAGGTTTAATTTTAATCACAACCTTCGCCGTCTACATCCGACAAACTAAAGCATGAGGATTCGACGGAAGATCGTTAAATGAATGGACATTGAAAAGTTAAGAACCCTGCTTGAAGAGGTTAAAGGTGGAGAGATTGCAGTGGATGACGCGCTGCAATCTCTTCGCACACTTCCGTTTGAAGATTTAGGGTTCTCAAAAATTGATCACCATCGTCAACTCCGCACAGGTTTCCCAGAAGTCATCTTTTGTCAAGGGAAGACTGTTGAACAGGTCAAACAGATCAGTGAGCGTATCCTCTCCGCCGGCCACCCACTTCTCGCAACCCGCGCTACCCCTGATATGTATGAAGCGGTGAAAGCAATTCAGCCCGCGGCACGCTATAACGACCTTGGCCGCACGATCACCGTCAGACAATCTGAAGATGAAGGCACGCCGGGGATTCTCGTTGTCTCCGCCGGTACGTCCGACCTATCGGTTGCAGAGGAAGCCGCTGAAACGGCACTGATGATGGGAAACACACCGGAACGACTTTACGATGTCGGAGTGGCAGGATTACATCGCCTCATCAGCAATCACGAGAAACTCCTAACAGCCCGCGTTATCATTGTTGTCGCGGGGATGGAAGGCGCGCTTCCGAGTGTTGTGGGTGGGTTGGTAGACTGTCCCGTCATTGCTGTACCCACCAGTATCGGCTACGGCGCAAGTTTCGGCGGACTCGCTGCCCTATTAGGCATGCTAAATAGTTGTGCATCTGGTGTCACCGTCGTAAACATTGATAACGGTTTCGGGGCAGGCTATAGTGCCTCACTCATCAACCGACTTACAAAATAAGTTCAACACCCTACGTCTCTCCCCCATTCAATCTTTTCAGAACAACAGTCGCGCTTACACTTTTCGGTGCTTCTTGCGAACTCAAACTCATTTTGGATGGTGTGTGTTCTGCTTTCAATTGAACGACTTCACTGTCAATGTTGAGGGTGACAATATCCGATCCAATTTTGCATCGAATCTGGTACGGTACTGATTCAGGCCGACGCTGTTCATAAGAAGGCGGTCGCCATGTCACACCAAACATATCTGCATAGGTTGTGAAACACACTGAGGCAGCTTCCGCGATGTCTCCTCTCGTGTCAAGAGACTGTCGCGCAGCATTTACTGCGCTATTCGTGGCGCGCTCCAAGTGTTCTTGAACCGTCCTTGCATCAATTTCATCAACATCCTTATCCTCTGTGCTTTTTCGCAAGGCAACGTAGACGACTGCCCCAAGAACACAGAGAAAAGCGGCCGTGCTGAGAAGGACGGTTGTTCGTAACTCACGACGTCGCGCCATGTTCTCAAAATCCTCACGATGATGTGGATAGAAAGCATCGTGTGCTGAAATCGGAGTCCCACAACACAATAATAGCAGTAAGATAGAGAAAGATTTTCGGAGCATCGGTTTGTCCTGCCTTACGCTCAGTATAACAGTCCAAAATTGAAAAGTCAATAGTGTAGAGGCAGTCGGCTATCAGCAGTTAGTTTTCAGTTGTCCTAACTATGGTGAATTATAAAAATATCTTGACATCCACGAGCGAGCAAACCATTGCCAAGATGTCCAAATTCCCCCCTGAGAAGGGGGTTAGGGGGGTTTCTGTTCACAGAGGATGTATAAGTAATTCTATAATCTACCATAAATGCCCCTAATACACGAAAAATTTGACTTGAAATTGTAAATTTGATACAATACACTCATAGACATAAAAAATAAGGAGACAAAGATTTGCAGCAAAGAACACCAATTGAAGAACAGATTGATCTGCCTTTCGTAGAATCACTACGGATTAGTTTCCAGAGTTTAAAAATCCGTTTTGGTCGCTCAATAATCACGACAGCAGGCATTACATTGGGTATTGCGTTCTTGGTTTCGGTATGGACAAATAACGAAATCGGTGTCGCGCTACAGGAGAGCGGACGACAATCAACAATTAACACTTTTGAAGAGACAACGGAACAAGGTATTTCCACAAAAGATATATGGCTCATTGTTATGTCCTTGATTGTCTGTGTCGTAGGGATCGCCAACTCAATGCTGATGGCGGTAACGGAGCGGTTCCGCGAGATTGGCACGATGAAATGTCTCGGTGCGTTAGACGGATTCGTGGTTAGACTGTTCCTACTTGAATCAGGGTTCCAAGGGTTTTCCGGGGCACTTATCGGTGCGCTCATCGGAACACTCGGTGCAGTCCTTTTAGGACTTAAAGACTATGGGTTAGACCTATTTTTCTATTTCCCGCTATTACCGGCACAACCTGAAAACGGACCGATGCAGCTCGGCGTGATAGTCGTCATTCTGCTGGGGTGTATACTCGGTATGATTTTGGCAGTGATTGGCTCATCGTTCCCGGCGTGGCGTGCTGCGAAACTCCCGCCTGCTGAAGCGATGCGTACCGAGGTATAAGCACGGAGGCAATTATGAATGATATCGTTGTGAAAACTGAAGATGTTGTCAAAGAATACCGCATGGGTTCAAACATTCTTCGTGCTTTAGATGGCATCAATATTGAGATTGAACGCGGAGAGTATATCTCGCTCATGGGGCCCTCCGGTTCCGGTAAATCTACGCTTTTTAACATGATCGGCGCACTCGACCGACCGACCGAGGGACAGGTCTACATCGATGGGCAAAATATGTCCCAACTTTCCCAAAGACAGATTGCAGCGTTTCGATGTCACCGCGTGGGTTACATTTTTCAGAGTTACAACTTGCTGCATGTGCGGAGCGCGCACGGAAATGTGACGCTGCCTATGATCTTCGCAGGGATTTCTGAAAGAGAACGCAATGAAAGAGCGGAAAAGTTGCTGGATATGGTGGGTTTAGGGGACAGGATGTACCACCTACCCGATGAACTCTCAGGCGGTCAGCGTCAACGCGTCGCTATTGCCAGAGCACTTGCCAACGATCCGAGTATCGTCCTTGCCGATGAACCGACAGCAAACCTTGATACCATTACAGGACGCGAGATTATTGATCTCATTAAACGCTTGAATACAGAGCAAGGCGTTACTGTAATTTCGGCAACACACGACCTGAAAATGCTTGATGTCTCTGATAGGATTGTGGACATCCGCGACGGCCTCGTGGAGCGTATCAGGAATCGCGACGAGATTGAAATCGAAGTCGGTGAAGTCGGGGGTGAGGGTGAATAAAGACCCCTTAAATTTCTGACAACAGAACTGGACGATTTTCGCGAAGCGATTTTAATGCTGCGAAACCCATCACGACAGGTGCGCGACCATCTGCGCCTGTAACGGGTGGTGGTGTGTCCTCTCGGATGCACGCAAAAAACGCTTGTAATTCTGAGAGAAAAGCCGGTTTGTAACGTTCCACAAAGAAATATGGAGGCGATGCAGCACGGGTCCCGTCGCTACCGCTAAAGGTAACGGTATCTGTCGGTGGATTCGCCGCGGTAACCATCCCCTTTGAACCGAATACCTCAACGCGCTGGTCGTAGCCGTAAACAGCCTCTCTACTGTTATCAATTGTTCCGATAACCCCATTTTGGAATTTTAAGGTGATAACCGTCGTGTCAATATCGCCTGCCTCGCCGATTTTCGGATCAACGCGTACGCCGCCCGCCGCATAGACCTCAATAACCTCGTCCCCAATCAGATAACGCGCCATATCAAAATCATGGATCGTCATGTCAAGAAAAATGCCACCTGAGACTTTGACGTATTCAATCGGCGGTGGTGCCGGATCTCGACTCGTAATACGCATGATGTGTGGTTCGCCGATTTCGCCAGAGGCGACAGCCTCACGGATTCGTTTAAAACTCGCGTCGAACCTACGATTGAAACCGACCTGAAACTTCACGCCAGTCTCCTCCACAATCGCCAAGGTTTCGTCAATCTGCTCCAGATCCAAGGAGATCGGTTTCTCGCAAAAGATGTGTTTCCCTGCCTTCGCGGCGGCTTGGCTCATCTCTACATGTGTATTTGTTGAAGCGGTGATAAGCACAGCGTCAATCTGTGGATCCGCCAAGAGAGTGTTGTAATCGGTTGTCACCTTCGGGACATTATACTGTTCGGCGAGAGATTTTACGTTAGAGAGGTTTAAGCTGCAAATCGTGGTCAATTCAACTTCTGGTATATTCTGGACAAGGTGTTCAATGTGTAGTGTACCGATACGTCCAGCACCAATAAGACCGACACGGATTTTTGAAGATTTGTTCATTAGAGGTCTCCTACCGCTAACGTTGTTTGTTACTGTTATAGAATTGAATTTAGATACCGAAGGTTCCGTTCTGCACTCTCATAAGGACTGCCCATCCCCGGTAAGACATCCTGTTCCACAACGATCCAACCGTCGTAATCCCGATTTCGCAACTCAGCAAGGAACGCCGAAAAATTGACATCCCCCTTGCCTAACTCGCAAAAAACGCCGTTACCGACAGACGCAAAGTAGTCCCACTCATCTTTTCGAGAACGGGCAGCGATGTCAGGATGGCAATCCTTGAAGTGGACATGCCAAATCCGATCCGCGTGCCGATCAAACGCTTCAATCGGATCACCGCCGCCGAATCGGTAATGTCCGGTATCGAAACACAACCCGACGAGGTCAGGATCCGTGCGTTCCATCAATGTGTCTACTTCTGCTGCTGTCTCTATATATCCGGCGCAGTGCGGATGAAAAACGGTGCGAAGTCCAGTGTCGTTTTTCACGGATTGCGCGACCCGGTGCACACCGTGTACAAAAATATCCCACTGTGCTGGCGTTAATCCGTGTTCAGGTCGGACGCGACCGGCATAGCGGGTACGGAGTTCTGTCGTGGCGTTGTCATCTGAAAGTACGATGAACGGTGTCTGTCCGCCGACATCTGCTAACAAGCGTGCATGACGCAGTGCCGTTGCTTCACCTGCTGCGTGCGACTCCGCATCGGCAAGTGCGACCCCGACGAACGCGCCTAACAGCGTTAATTCTCGCTTCGCAAGTTCGTCGCGGAGTTGTGCTGCATGCGTCGGCATAAACCCCCAATCGCCTAATTCAGTACCAATGTAACCGATGGCGTGCATCTCGTCTAATACTTGTGTATAGTCGGGTGCATCACCATCCAACTCAAACTCAAGCACACCCCACGAACATGGGGCATTCGCTATTTTCATTATGTTATTGGTTTTCTCCTATGACTTGTTTAAGATCCTCAATGAAATGTTCAAACAGTTTAACCTTGTCGCTTTGCTCAAGATTCTCTGCTGTTAGTACATAAGTACCATCAAGCTCTATCTCTGCAATGACCCGTGGTTCCTTTGCAGGGGCTATCCTTGTCAGGTCTTTGTTTGCATCAGGTGTAATTAGATAAACCTTGATATGTTTTGTATTTTCACTTTCCAGAAGTTTGAATTTCCAATAACCTACCTGAACAACTGATTCTCTTACGGAGATTTTGCTTGAAATAATGGCGATAATCTGAGAATTTTCTGGTCTGTAAACGATAATATCAGTATCAGGTAGCTGCATCCCGAGTTCGTCATAATCAATTACCACATTTCGCTTAACAGCATCTAATTGTGGCATTAACTTGATACTCTCTAATTCATCATTCTCAACCATCTTCAAGCCAAGTGATTCAACTGGTTCAGCGATCATGTACAGGATGCGTTCTCGAAAAGTGTCGCCCTTGGAGGCACGCCAACTTCTCCCTACTCCTCCCATCAAAGAAGCATCTAAACTTTCACAGATAACAGCGTCTGGAAGCCCACCACATAAAACGGACTCTCCATAGTGCTCAATGAGGTTATCCATAACATCGCTCGTGTAGTTAACACTACTGAAATTAATGATATTCCTCTCTATCAGAGTATCTACCAACGTGTCATCATACCCCATCTCGTAAAGGGCGTCCGTAAGAATGTTTCTTATACCATCAAGACTACGGCCTCCACGCGCTGTTGGGGCTGCTTTGATAGGTTCAGTCATAGCAATCTCCACAAGTTAATCTTTTGTATCAGGTCGCTCAATATGACCGTTAACATCATGTGCATCGTAGACATCAAAAACGGCCTGACAAAATGCTATTATCCTTTTGTCCTGATTTTCCAATGCTGTCTCGTACATCCTAATAAAATACCTTTTGCCGGCCTCGGTCTGAGAATAATTACGCTTGCGCAAATTATGTTCATAACAGAGAGTTTGACCATTCTCAATAGTATTTGTGCCGCCTCTATCTTTCGGTTTGATGTGGTCAGCAGCAAGTGCAACGCCATCTCTAGGTCCTCGTCCACAGACAACACAACGGTGACCATCACGTTCAAAAATGGCTTCTCTGTCCCGCGGAGAAAATTCAAACAACACAACCTCATGTTCGTAATTTGGGTCGTACTTGTAAATACCTTGTCGGACTTTGATCAGTTTTCCTTCCTGATGGAGCTGCCTAATGGTTCGCCACGGATCCCTCGGGGGACTACCATGCTCTTGAACATATTGTTCTGTCACCCAATCAACCACAGGTCCATGAGAGAGTTCTTCGTTTGGATGATTCACGAAAAACTCTAACACAAGTTCACGAATTGTCTTCGCCATGAGATTCCTTCTCTCTTTCAAATAGATGTAATTGACTCGTAGCATGGTTTATACGTTCCCACGCGAGTTTGCAGTAATGTTCATCAACCTCAATTCCAATGCCCATCCGTTTGTTCAAATGTGCAGCAATTAATGTAGTTCCACTTCCCATAAACGGATCAAGGACTGTGTCGCCTACGTAACTAAAGAGTTTGATACAGCGACGCGGGAGCTCTATAGGAAAAGGCGCGGGGTGCCCAATCCGTTTTTTGCTTTCACCGGGGAAAGTCCAAAGACCGTTTGTCCATTCCATGAATTCCTCTCGATTCATATCGGATTCACCGCTTCCGCTTGTTTTTTTCCACTGATCTTTGTAAAGGACAACAATCAACTCAACAGGCGCAATGACATAGGGAGCGGATGCTCTCATCCATGAACCCCAAGCAGTTCGTCTGGAGATATTGCCTTCATTCCAGACAATAGTAGAATGATACTGAAACCCAATAGAGGTGGCCAGTTTGGTGAGATCTGCGCCGACGTGTTGTTGACCGCCTTTGTTTTTGTCCAAAGGGATATTGAGACAGAAACGTCCATCGGACTTAAGCCACTGGAAGCATCGGGAGAACCATTCCTCAGAGAAGGCAAGATAGTCGGCATAAGAGAGGTCATCGTCATTTGAGTTATATTTTATGTCAACATTGTATGGCGGTGATGTGACGATAAGATCAATGCTGTCTTTTTCTATAGCGCGTGTTGTCAGCACATTTGCGTTGATTATTGTGAATTGTTCGTTGGTAAAAATCACATATTTCTCCTATGTGCTAGGGTGGGTATTGAGAGAATCCTATATGTAAAATCGTGTTCCGCTCTACTGAATTAACATACCACAACAATGCAAAGCATATCAAGCCAAAAAGGAGAATTTGAAATCAGGGAACCAAGGTTTCGATTTACCGTTCTCGTAATATCACTACTGATTTAGCACTTTCTTCCTTTTTTCATATGTAATCAACTAATGCTGAAGGAAGCGTAGGCTTTGGCAAAATCTGATATATGATTCAGCAATTGTCAAAACCTTCCACGATATACGCTGACTTGTCTATGCGGCATTTTTCAAGCTGCATCCGGCATCATGAGCCTCGTCATCATCTGGATAAAGTTCCAGTCCCTTGATAAAATCTCTAATGGCTTTGTCACGCTCGCCCTTATCACAGTAAACAGTAGCGCGATATTTATACGCATTGGCATGCTCTGGGTCAAGTTTTATCACCGTGCTAAAGTCTTTAATTGCTTCGTCATACGCCTCTGCCTCGTCGTAAAGTTTACCGCGATTGTAATATGCATCGGCATAATCCGGCTTCAGTTCTATCGCTTTAGTATAATCTGCG
This sequence comes from Candidatus Poribacteria bacterium, assembly GCA_003635195.1. Classification (GTDB taxonomy): domain Bacteria; phylum Poribacteria; class WGA-4E; order WGA-4E; family WGA-3G; genus WGA-3G. The sequence continues at coordinate 27,434 of PYIY01000074.1, forward strand.
ATGGCCTTGTCAAAATCAACTTTATCACGGTAAACGTTCCCGCGATTGTAATATGCTTTGGCATAATTAGGTTTCAGCATTATTACTTCACTGTAGTCTTTAATGGCTTTGTCATGCTCCCCGATGTAACTATAAGCGTTGCCGCGCTTAATATAGTCTTCAACCACTGTTGGATTGAGGGTCAGGGTTGCAGTGTAAAGTTTAATGTATCCTTCAGCGTCTTCCCTATTTTTAATTAGGTGCCGAGGGGGACCACCATTCAACTCTTGGCAGATTCTGATAAACCTGATTAATCCAGAAACTCCGAATCTATCAATGAGGGCTTGACTTCCGATTTCATAAACCTCACTATCTGTCATTTCTCGGATTTCACTTTGAGGTGCAGCAAATCTTTTGGCGCGTGCGCGTTCTTCTGCTTCTCTTTCTGTCCGGCCATCTTGGATCTGCTTGACGATAGTGTCAATATCAGGTTGGTTGGCTAACAATTTATGCCGGTCGATGGAGTAATCGCCTTTACCCGGTTTGCAATGCCGAATAAACCGTTGCACTTGAGAGGCACCAAGTTTATCCGTAAGGACTTTACGACTTATTTCATAAAGTTCATCATCTGTCAGTTCTATCGCGTTCATTTTCTGTTATTTCCTGAAGCCATGTATAAGGATTTTCAACATGGACGTGAAGTTGTGAAGCATCGCGTTTCGCTTTTCCAAGCAATTTGTCATCTGTTGTGAGAAAGACATCTACAGAACCGCTTTCAGAACAGGCAAGATGCAAAGCGTCCAACTCTCCAAAGCTTAATACTTCAAGTTGTTTAGATCTTGATTTTTCACCAATTCCAACGGAAACAGCCTGACGCACTTCAGTCAACCACACTTTGATGCGGAGACGTTGATCCAAATCAGGAATACGATTTATCTCAAAGATCAAAGCATCACTGGATATCCAATCCCAACGTCCCACACGAAACTGAGAAATGATCCAATCAATAGCTTCGGTTTCTTGCTGGATTCGAGTTTGCGTTTGATTATCAAAAAAACGGCTTAAACAACATGTATCAAGATAAATTTTCCAAGGCTGCAAATTGTGCTGCACAAGTAGACCCAGACTCCAAAATGTAAGACAAAGTAGAATGCTTAATGGGTTAGTATATCACAACAAAGGAACAGATCAGAGGCATTCAATTTTCAAATTGTCTGAATGCACGTCGCATTTGGGCGAGTCCACAGCAAATCACGGATGACACGCATGAAGCCGATGACGCGGATTTTTAGATATTCGTCATCTGACATCAATTAGAGACCCCCAGGGGTTTTCCCAAAGAATTGAATGCCTCCGAACATAACCTATGTCGAATAGCTAGCAGCCATCCTAGACTTAATGAAATCTGCTGTAGGCAAGTGTATACCCGTTCTATTTATACGGCCGACAATCTCTATGACAGTATCTATATCAAGGTCTGCCATAAGTTCAATAACTCCGAGAGAATTGTTCCGAATTTCATAAAGTCTACGCATAGGCATAAGGATTTCATATCCCTCTATTCCGCTATTCTTCTCACAGTACTCGTCAACTAATCGGAGGAGTCTCGAATTAGAATTGAAAACAACGGAGATGTCAGAAATCCATTCTGGATCGTTACGGATAGCATTAGTCGTCACTGCGAAACTTTCCTTATCAGGATGAAAAGCTATCTGAATTCGCTGTTCTCTATATTTTTTGGTCAAAACTTCTTTTCCTAACAATGCTGCTCGAAGTGCCATTGTGCGTTGCTGCCCATCAATCAGGACCCGTTTACGGATTGATGATTCGCCGCCTCGGAGGTATATATCTGACTTCGGCCAGGTAATAAGATACCCGACAGGATAGCCATGGTAAAGTGAATCAATAAAATCTCGCACCTTAGGTGCGCTCCAAACAAAGGGTCTTTGGATTTCGGGAATAACTATCTCCTCGGTCTTAATCCAATTCAACAATGTATCAACAGAATATTGGTGTAATGAGTAACGCGAATTCGGCATTTTATCTCCTTTTAATCGAAATCACCCCTTTTCTGAAAGGGCCAGGGTGGCACAACCTAACAGGTTATGCTACATGCATATTGAAAAGTATTCAATTAGAAATGGTATTATGATGGTAAAGGTCTGCGCGATAGCCGTGTGCATCGGCATACTCAGGTTCCAGTTTTACTGCGATGCTAAAGTCGGCAATGGTTTCGTCAAAGTCGACGTTATCGCAATAAGCGTTGCCGCGGTTGTAATAGGCATCGGCATGATTGGGTTCACGTTTTATAACCTCGCTAAAGTCTGCGATGGCTTTGTCATGCTCACGTTTTTTGTAGTAAGCGATGCCGCGATTGTAATATGACTCGGTATCATTAGGTTTGTGTGTTCCCATCTCACTATACTCCCTATTCGGTGGGGTTTAGACTTACTGCTGCCTCAACATCGCCGCGATGTCTTCCGGTAACTGAAGATCATTCTTCTGCTCAAAGTCCTCAACACTTTGGTGATCATTATGAAATAAAGCGATGATATCCACACCTCTATCGCTGGATTTTTTTAGATCCGCCCTAGCTTCTTTCCATCGTTCCATGCGCAATAAAGTCTCACCACGATAATAATAAGTAGTAGCATCATCAGGTTTCAATAGGATAACAACGCTAAAATCAAAAATAGCATGAACAGCATCACCCTTATCACGGTAAGCCTTTCCACGATTATTATACGCATTGGCATAATAGGATCTCAAGGCTATTGCTTTACTATAGTAATCAATAGCCTTATCATGTTCGCCTTTTTCATCATAAACAACACCCAGGTTATTATACGCTTCTGGAAACTCTGAATCCAAATCTATCGCTTTATTATAGTTTTGTATTGCCAAATCTATCTCACCTATATCTTTGTAAGTTATGCCGCGATTGTTATAGAAATCTGCCTTCTCTGAATCCAAATCTATAGCAATGTTGAAATCATTTAGTGCTTTTTCAGTATCACCCATTTTAGCATAACATCTTCCGCGCTCGTTATACGCATTGGGGAATTCTGGGGCTGCCTCTATTGCAACATTAAAGTCTTTGAGAGCAGGGTCAAACTGGTCAACATCGCGAAAAACAACTCCGCGATGAATATAAACTTCGATGAAATCTGATTTTAGTCTCAATGCTTCGGTAAAATGCTCATAAGCTTTTTCATACCATTTCAACTTCTCCTGCCTGTTATTTTCTAAACCTGCTCTATTTTGACAGATTACCCCTTTACCAAACTCAAGAGTAGGATCAAAGTACCTACCTAACCATTTTATAAATCCATGGACATCTTTGTAAATCTTTTTGGTAGATATGTCGTGATACTTTTCGAGATAGTTTAGCACGGACAGTTTAAGTTCCTTTGGAATAACCACCACAACGTCTGGATTGATAAAGCCTGTTGGCGACCGGAGCAGTACACTCTTTTGGGATTCCACCCGTTTAATTGCTTCTGAAGGTGTCTCCGATTGGTAATCTTCTGATTCTCCTTTTTGTAAGATAACCCTGCCATCTTTGTGATGGGATCCATCACAAGCAAAAAAGAGAGCAATCAGGTAGTCAGTTGTGAAGTCTATAAGATTGGTCTTGCCACCGTAGTGTTGGAGTCGCGCTAAGATTTCAAAATCACTGATTGTTTCGCTGCCGGGTTCATACAAATACTCTTTCGCCGATTCCAAAGTCCCCTTTTCCATGTTCGCAATATTAGATTCAATAATTTTACGGTACTCTTCTATACCCTCTTCCATTATAGAATCAGTCAATAATGAGCGGTACAGACTTGAGGAAACCTTTCCATGGTAAGGGTGTTCTTGATGCTCTTCAGGTTCACCCCGATAGATGTAGTCTCCGTCAGCAGATTTTTCCACTATCTCTTGAATCTTTTCTAAAACCCTATTGAGTTCATTTTGAGAATCGGATTGAGTGTTCATTACGCGTTGTGTTCTCCTATTTACTGACTATCAATCAAGGCATCAAGTATCCACTCACAGACTGTGGGGCCCAATTCCGCAAGAACTTCCATTAGCATGCCGAATTCATTCTGCGATGCAGCCTCATCTTCGGCAACGGCTTCATCTTCCGTCTGATTTTCGTAATAATCAATGACCTTTTGCACGCGTTCCTCGTCCCAGCCAGGGGGAAATTTATTCTGTTTCATCATCTGATTTTCAGTCTACTTAACACTATTAATATCACTATCAGGTAAGGATTGCTACAGTGAGTCAATAGACTGGTTGTTATTGAGATGTTTAAAGTGCTGTTGTAAGAACCCAACATACCCGTATACATGAAGCTTGTCGGCAAGGATTTTCAGTCCGAGTTCATAGATTTCGATATTGGTGAGTTCTAATAAACCCTCGCGCCATGCAGCAATCCGTTCGGCTTTGATGCGTTCTTCCTCTTTTCGCTCTACTTCTCTACGGTGGATACGCTCCACGATCTCGTCAATACTAGTATTGCATCAAGTTTGAGTTTTAGGGTATAGTCTTTTTAGTTTGATGCGTGCGTCATCGGTTGTAAACCGCCAGTCGACGCGACCGGCGTTCTCGTTGCGATATTTCTGCCAAGCTTCTGCTTCTGAGCGAAGCGTCTGTAGGTCCGGGATCCGACGGTTCAGACACTGTCGAGAGAAGATACTCAACTCAATCTCAGCAATGTTCAACCAACTCCCGTGTTTCGGCGTATGCACTAACTCTAACCGCGAAGACAACTCAAGTGCCTCGTTAGCAGGAAACGCTTTGTAGACAGACGCGATTTTATGCGTATTGAGATTATCACAAACTAACGTCACTCGCTCGGCATCGGGATAAACTTCGTCTAAAATATATTTGACTTCCTCCGCCCAATCTATGGCAGTGCGGCGCTCTCGGACTGAGACGCGCCGCCACCCTTGAAGGGGGTTGGTAAATAAGAAAGCAGAAACGACATCGACGCGCTTATACTCGTAATCTCTGCGTGCGATGCGCCCGGGTTTCGCAGGCACGGGAGACCGGAGGTCTTTGAGCAACTGCACAGGACGTTCATCCATCGCGACAACCGGACACCTCGGGTCTTCAGAGCGTTGGTAAACCTCTAAGACCTGCTCCATCGCCGCAACAAAGGCTTCATCTTCATCCGGCGGGATCACCCAGTATGCCCACCGATGCGGACGTAAGGCGTTTTTTTTAGAATCTGTCGGACGCCTTCAGCAGACAGACTCTCAACGATCTGAAGCGCAACAAGTTCATCAGCAAGGAGTTGTAACGTCCAGCGCGAGAAACCTTCAGGCGGGTCGCTACACGCTAACGCGATCAAACGCGCCTCACTCGCACCGTCAAGTTTCGGCAAACGAGACGGTCGACTTTGGGGTTTCCGCTCCAAGGCAGCGAGCCTCTCACCCGTCGCAAAACGTTTGCGAACATTATAGGCGGTTTGTTCATGGCATCCGAACGCCTCGGAGATTTTCGCATCTGTCCAGCCGGGACCGTTGCTATCGGCTTTCAGTAAGATGTGAGCACGCATGAGTTTCAGCGCAGAGTGCTCTCCCTTGCGAACTAACGTTTGTAGCGTCTGACGTTCTTCAGACGTCAGGTCAACTTTATGTTTTTGTTTTCTCACCGCAGACCTCTTGGAGATGGGATTCAAAGCATAGGGAGAATATATCACAGAACATCGAAAAAAGTCAACAACTTTATCATAAATTCAATCTTGATGCAATACTAGGCTGATCTGCCAACAACTTATGCCGCTCGGCAGTATAATCGTAATCGCTCGGTTTACACTGCTGGAGAAACTTTGCAGTATACGCGGGTCCAAGTTGTTCTGTAAGTTCCTTAATCCCAACCTCATAAAGTTCAAGATCCGTCATCTTTAAGATGTCCATTCTCTGTCTCCCATAACCATGTATAAGGATTCTCAACATGGATGTGAAGCCGATTCCGATAACGTTTTACTCTTCTGGACAGCCTATCATCGGTTGTGAGAAAGAAATTCACTTCGCGACTTTCAGCATAGGCGAATTGTTTGCTGGATAATTACCTACACGTAATTATACCATAATACACGTTGAAATCGCAAATTGTTTCCGATAGACAAAACATAACTTTCACCAATAAACCTAAATATGATATACTGCAACCAATTACAGCCTAAAAGCTTTACACTTCTATTAGGAGCAAAAAGATGACGTTTCCAACGATTGAAGCACAGACACAACTCCAGACACCACCGACGTGGGCAGTTCTTGAACGTGAACTGATTGACAAAATCAATGACGCAGCGCCGCAGGTTTTAGAGAAATACACACGTTCAGATGGAACGTTGTATTGGCCAACACATCCAGATTTTCAAAGCTTTGATGGATTAGACGATGCTTATGAAAGTTTCCATAACTGGCCCCTGTTCTATATGCTTGGTGGAGACGCACAGTTCTTGGTAGATGCACAAACCGAATTTGATGTTATAACGAAAGACATGGCGCGATTCGGTTCAGGACACGACTATCCAATGGTCGTTAAGGAGTATCAACCCGGATACGACTGGTTTCACCAAAGCGAAGGGAATTATCTGTTTTATATGTTGTGCATGGCGGATCCGACCCATACAGAGAACGTTGAACGCGCGATACGGTTCGCAGGATTCTTTTTGAACGAAGACCCTGATGCCCTGAATTACGACCCGGAACACAAAATCATCAAGTGCGCGATGAACGGCAGTAAAGGACCGGCGTTTTGGATCCTTGAAAGAGAATCTTTTTATCCGTCAATGGGTTATAATTTGCCGTTTATCGATGTTCCGGGCTGCACAAGTCGGGATGTGATGCTGGAAAGCGAAGAATTGCGCGATCTGATGGGACGGGTAATCTATGAACGACAAGGAAAAGGGGACGCAGTCGGTAATCTCGCTGCAACGACGCTTGCGACCAATGCATATATGTTCACAGGTGATGAAAAATATCAGGCGTGGGTTCAGGAATATGTTGAGGCTTGGATAGCACGCACAACGGAAAATGGTGGGATTGTGCCGGATAACGTTGGGCTTTCGGGCATCATCGGTGAACATATAGACGGTAAGTGGTATGGTTCACGTTATGGTTGGAGTTGGCCCCACGGTTGGCATAGCGTTGGTCAGGCGATTAGTGTTGCTGGACAGAATGCGGCACTCCTTCACAGAGATTTGACATATATGGACTTCCCGCGTTCTCAGATTGATGTGCTCATACAGCACGGTATAGAACACAATGACCAACTTTATGTGCCGCAGAAGTATGGTGATCCTGGAATTGCAAACTATGTTCCTGGTCCGTGGATGCAGTATCCAATAACAAACGAGGACGGCACCGTTCTACAGATCGATGGCTGGTTTGAATTCATGCCGATGCATCCGTCTGATGTAGCACATCTTTGGGCAATGTCCATGGATGATGCTGACCAAGACCGTGCGAAGCAGATTGCAAAAAAGACGGGGTCAAAATTTGATATTAACGCATGGCATCACACCAAGGATAGCGGCGGTCGTGATGGCGGGTGGCTTGCGTATATGCGAGGCGATTATCCTGAATATCCAGAAGCGATTCTTAACCACAACCTCTCCCAAGTTGAACAACGACTCAACTACATGGAAAATGATGATGAGGATCCAGCAGGCTATGGGGACGCTTATTTCCAGAGACGCAACCCAGTCACCTGCGAAGGCCTGGTTCAACTTACCTGTGGCGGTCCGTTGCCACATTACAACGGCGGTTTGCTCGTGACACGGCTGCGGCACTTTGACGCACAACAGCAGCGTCCCGGACTTCCACCGGATGTGGGAGCATTGGTTACGAAGCTAACAGCGGATACAACGGAATTGCAGCTTGTCAATCTTAATAAAACAGCATCAAGGGAGGTTATTGTACAGGCAGGTTCGATGGGTGAGCATAACCTCACTTCAGCACGCGTCAACACCGGACAGGCGGCGCGAACGGTTCCGATCAACAGCATGTATCTCCGCGTCCAGTTGCCTCCAAATACAGAGATTGATTTGGAATTGGGGATGGAGCGTTTTGTGAATGCGCCGTCATACAAGCAGCCGTGGTGAGCAGGAAGGCGATAAATACGGTAATTTATTGACGAAGTCCGGTGCCGCTTCCCAGTAACGGGTGGGATGGCTTCGGCTTTCGGTTCCTAGAAGAAACACCCCAGCAAAAACACCGCATCTACCGAGCCTGGAAAGAATATCGGCGCGCTTGCAAAGCGCGCCTACCCAATTGGAGAGATACTGCCACGAAAATCACGCCCAGCGTTCAACGACGACTTTCTTCTGCGTGAAGAAATCTACAGCATCCCAACTCTGACCGTGGAGGTCACCGAAGAAGCTATCCTTCCAACCGCTGAACGGAAAGAACGCCATCGGGGCAGCAACACCGATGTTAATGCCGATATTTCCGATCTCTGCCTCATAGCGGAACTTCCGAGCAGACGCGCCACTGCTGGTAAATAGACACGCCATATTGCCGTAGTTGCCACTATTGATGAGCGAGATAGCATCGTCAATTGTCTCAACATGAATAAGTCCTAAAACGGGTCCGAAGATTTCAGTCTTAGCGATTTCGCCTTCTGGGTTAAGACCGTTGAGGATTGTCGGGCGGATGAAATTACCGTTTTCACCGCCAGAGATGCTCGGATACCTACCATCAACAAGGAGCTGTGCGCCTTCCTCTGCCCCTGCCTGAATTAACCCTTCAATTCGCGCTTTACTTTCAGCAGTGATAACGGGCCCCATTTCAACCCCTTCCTCCAATCCATTTCCGACGACCCGATCCGTAGCAGTGTCAGCGATCGCTTCTGTAAACCAATTGCGCGCGCCCCCGACAGTTAGCGCGAGAGATGCAGCGAGACACCGCTGACCGGCACACCCAAAAGCACTCTCCGTTGTCGCATTGACAGTGAACTGCGGATCAGCATCCGGGAGAATAATTAGCGGATTTTTCGCGCCACCTTGACACTGGACGCGTTTTCCGTTTGCAGCGGCTTTCGCATAGATGGCTTTCGCAGTCGCAGTGGAACCGACAAAACTTATGCCGCGGATATCCGGATGTGTCAAGATCGCATCTACCGTCTCACGCCCCCCATTAACGAGGTTGACTACGCCTTTAGGAAGTCCTGTCTGCTCAAGTAATTGGAACACCTTTTGCATCGTGAGTGGTACTTTTTCGGAGGGCTTGACGATGTAGGTGTTACCACAAGCGATTGCATAAGGTAAAAACCAGAAGGTAATCATTCCTGGGAAGTTAAAAGGCGCGATAGCAGCACACACACCAACAGGTTGACGAATCATGAATTCATCAATACCGGTGGCGATATCCTCTAAGTTTGTACCTTGCATGAGCGTCGGGATCCCGCACGCCACCTCAACGTTTTCAATGGCACGTCGCATTTCACCCTTTGCCTCGTCAAGCGTTTTCCCACATTCCAACGTAATCGTTCTCGCGATGTCGTCAATGTTTTCTTCCAAAAGATTTTTCAAGGCAAAGAGGTATTGAACGCGTTGGACGGGCGGGGTACGTCGCCATTCGTGGAGCGCAGCGGCGGCAGCAGTAGCAGCTTGATGCACTTCTTCAGCAGGTGAAAGCGGGACTTGGGCAAGGACTTCCCCAGTTGCTGGATTCATAACGTCAAGCAGTTCATCCGTCGCTGATTTTTGCCACGTGCTGTCAATATAGTTTGATAGCGGTGTTTGGACTTCAGGCATCAGCTTACCTCCATTAGTTCTTGTTTCCAAAGAGTTCAAGTACCTTCAACTGATTTATCGCGGCGAAGATCTGCGGGTCATGCATCAACTCGTCCTGAGATGTTTCCGTGATCTGAGCGAGTCCGTATTTAATACCGAGATCCCTGAGAACAATCTGCTCTTCAGCAAGCGCATCGCTTAAGCGTTGGTAACTCCGTAGCAGCTTTCCGGCTTGTAAGTTATCGCGAGCGGCATGTTCAGCAGCAGTGAGTTTCTCTAACACATCGTCTCCATTTTCTTCTATAAAGGTTTTAAGCTTCTCGTGATTTTGGAGTTTCGACCGCAGCACCCCCTTTTCAGACCGACTAAACCCTGCTGTCTCGACATCGGGAATGATACCAACCTTGTCAATGTCAACGTCGTTCGGTGTAAAGTAACGCGCAACGGTTAATTTCACGGCAGCTTTTGAATTACGCAACTTGAATACGCGTTGAACAGATGCTTTTCCGAAGGTCTTAATGCCCATAACGAGTCCGCGTCCGTGATCCTTGATAGCACCCGCAACGATCTCAGAGGCACTCGCGCTCCCATCATCAACAAGGACAATTAGTGGGAAGTTCTCCCTTTTTATGCCTTTTGCGCGAAAGTCCTCACGGGATTCAAGCCCTTTACTATAAACAACGAGTTGACCGGGTGTCAGGAAATCGCTTGCAATATCAACAGCTGAAGAAAGTAGGCCGCCTGGATTTGATCGGAGGTCAAGGATAACGCCACGGACATTTTTCGCCTTGAACCCAGCAAGCGCGTTATCAACATCATTTGCTGTCGTATCAAGGAATTGATTGATTTTGATGTATCCGATGTTATCGCCGATAACATGGTGTTCGACACTGGGAATTCGAATGACCTCACGGGTAATGGTAAGTTCAATTGGACGACTTTCGTTCTCACGGACGATTGTGATAGAAACATAGGTACCGGGTTCACCGCGAAGTTGATCTACAGCATCGCTCAAGGAAAGTGGCATCGTCGATTCACCTTCAATGTGACTGATGATGTCCCCATTCTGAATGCCAGCCAACGCAGCAGGGGAACCTTTAAAAGGCGTAACCACGGTCAACATATCTTCCCGAATACCGATGACCATACCGAGTCCAGCGTATTTCCCTTGGTTCTGGGTCTGAAATTCAAGGTAATCCGGAATAAATTGACTGTATCGATCTAATTCGCGAAGCATGCCCTTGATTGCGCCCTCTATGATCTCTTTACTATCCGGCGTATCGAGATGCGACTGCTGGATACGACCCAAGACCTCTGAAAAGAGGGCGATGCTCTCCAACACCTTATCGTCAACAGTTTTTTTGGTATCTTCCGAACTCCAACCGAGTGGTAGGCACATGCAAACGAGAAATATAGATAACAAAATGTGAAAAGTGATCTTGGCTGAAGCTTGCAAACCAGAACGTATTATTAACTGTTTCATTTTTCTCCCTCCTGCAGACCTGTTCCTGTCGCACTTTGGCAGACCGCTGTTGGAAATCAAGCCGCAGAGATATAGCATCTATGTAAATCTGAATTAATAAAAAAAGTTTCGTAATCTTTGAATATTTGGAATCCGAAAAGCGACAAAGGCAGCGACTGCCCCGTAAAGGAGATCAATGTAACTCATCCGCGTTTGCATCAATTCCCAAACAGACTGTCCCTTGAAAAGCGTTGTCGCAATGGGCATCGCTTGTTCTAATGATATATTATTCTCCTGACGGAGCTGCTCGGCGATTTGCGCGATTGCGTTCCACTGAACATCCAGATACTTTCCGATAAAGATACCGAGTATCGCGAAAATCGCAGCCCCCAGACCGACGACACGCCATGTTGTTTTTGAGTTTTGTGGCAGCCCTCGCGTACTTGTCAGCAGCATTCCAGCCCCAGTAAACACACCGATACCAATGGCAATGAAGCCAGCGGTATGTCCTGTCCACTGGATATACTTTGCCCAAAGCACGCCACCAAGCATTGCGCCAAGGAGTCCACCAAGCGGGGCTATCACAGTGTTCATCGTCAAGCAGCTCCATTCGTTTGAATTTGTGGTTTCTGCCGATGGTGTTCGGTGTTCTGTTCAAAAGTATAGGCAACACGCAGAACTTTATCTTCTGCAAAAGGGGCACTGAGGAGTTGTAATCCGACGGGCAGCCCACTTTCGACAAAACCACACGGCACAGAGATACCGGGTAATCCAGCGTGACTTGCAGGCGTTGTCATCACATCAGAAAGATACATCTGTAAAGGATCTGCGGTCCGTTCTCCGATTCTGAACGCCGGTGTAGGTGAGGTCGGTGTTGCGATAACGTCGACCTTCTCAAACGCGGCATCAAAATCAGATTTGATCAGTGTCCGTACCTTCTGTGCTTTCTTGTAATAAGCATCTTGATAGCCTGCACTCAGAGCGAAGGTGCCGAGCATAATCCGACGTTTCACTTCTTCACCGAACCCTTCGCTTCGTGTTTTTTTGTACATCGTGATTAGGTCTTCGGGGTTATCGTTCCGGTATCCATAGCGGACACCGTCGTATCTCGCGAGATTCGCACTCGCTTCAGCAGGAGCAATGATGTAATACGTCGCGATCGCATACTCCGTATGTGGCAACGATATTTCTTCGACGGTCGCTCCAAGGTCTTCAAGAACAGCAATAGCATTATGAATACTATCTGCAATTTCCGTGTCCAGCGCCGGTGTGAAATACTCCTTCGGCACACCGATTCTTAAGCCGCTCACGTCATTGATGAGACTCTGCGTAAAATCCGGCACAGGTACATCAACAGAGGTCGCATCCATCGCATCGCTGCCACAGATAGCATTGAGCAATAAGGCGCAATCGGTGACATCCTTGGTAAAGGGACCAATCTGGTCGAGTGAAGAGGCAAAAGCGACGAGTCCATAGCGAGAGACCCGTCCATACGTCGGTTTCATTCCGACGACACCACAGAGTGCTGCCGGTTGCCGAATCGAACCGCCAGTGTCCGAACCGAGTGAACAGATAGCCGTATCCGCCGATACAACTGCGGCAGAACCGCCACTGGAACCACCAGGGATGGTGTCCAGATTCCACGGGTTGTGCGTTATCTGATATGCCGAGTTTTCAGTGGAGGAACCCATCGCGAACTCGTCCATATTCGTTTTACCGACCATAACAACCCCGTGTTCGTGGAGTTTCGTCATGACAGTTGCATCATAAGGCGGTACAAAGTTTTCAAGGATTTTAGAACCACAGGTTGTCCGCACACCTCTGGTGCATATCACATCTTTAATCGCGATCGGGATACCGGCAAGCGGCGGCATCTCGTCGCCTTTTTGAAATCCTGCATCGGCACGATTCGCCTGCTCCAAAGCCAGGTCTTTCGTTAGCGTCAAATAGCCTTTGACGTGAGGTTCCACAGCATCAATATGCGCATAGAGGGATTCAACCAACGCTACAGCAGTGATTTCCCGATTTTTGAGTTTCTCATGCAAGGCATGTGCCGTCAATTCATAAAGCATTTTTAACTTTCCTTTGACCGAAAACACGATTTCCGATGTTTAAAATGTGGCGCGCGTTTTCGGTCAAGGTTCGGTGAGGTGGTACTTGGTATAAGCATTCTTTTCCGTATATCCAACCCGGCGCGTTGCTTGGGCTTCGGTCTTTTATTTAATGGCTGCGATCAACCACTCTCGGTACACCGAAATATCCCTCTTCAGGTTCAGGTGCGTTCGCGAGGACATCTTCGCGCGGATAGGAGGGTTTAACAACATCCGGTTTAGCGACGTGCGCTGCCCCCTCTTGCGATCCCATGATGAAAATTTGGTGCGGATGGATGTGCGATGTCGGTGGCACATCATCTGTTTCGAGTTCATTTAACTTCCCGATATAGTCTAGAATTCGGGCGAGTTGCTCAGTAAAATGTTCCGTCTCTTCATCGTTAAATTCAAGGCGCGCCAAGTTCGCAACATGGCGTACACCTTCCGTAGTAATCGTTGCCATTATTTTAATTTTCCTTGCCGTTCGTTCAGATGGGTTTTGCGAAGCATGTGCCTCCCCGTATATCCAGTTTTCCGGCGCGATGCTTGGGCTTTACGATCATTTTCCACAGCCTGACAGGCTATGAACTGCGACTGCCATAAAATAGTCTAAATTTCAGTATTAATCAGACACTGTTAGGTCCGGGGTAAGTGAAACGGCGAATTGCTTCGTCATGCCAACACGACTAAAACGTACAGTAACATAAACATCCTGTCCTGTCTTTTTGACCTTTGTGACCTTACCTCTTCCAAACATCGGGTGATGAACAATCTGGTCAACATAATAATCATCTGCGTCCTCAGTGCCCTCTTCATGCAAGCCTACCGATTCGTGAAATGGAGAGCGGTACCGATCAACATGCTTGATGAGATGTTCTGGAACTTCAGCGATAAACCGAGATTGCACGCGATATTCTGTCTCCCGAAACGTTCTCCGAGATCTGGCATGCAAGAGATACAACTGTTCCATCGCCCGCGTGATCCCGACGTAACAGAGTCGCCGTTCCTCCTCTAATTCGGATTCTGTACTGATGGAACGCTGATGTGGTAGATACCCCTCTTCCATACCGACGATGAAAACGAATGGAAATTCCAAACCCTTTGCACTGTGCAAGGTCATCAACGTCACCATATCCGTGCTGTCGGTCTCCATTGTATCTATATCGGCGATAAGTGCCACGTTTTGTAAATAATCCGAAAGACTCGGTTCGGGTTCATTATCCTCATACTCAATAACGGCGTTAATAAGCTCTTCAATATTTTCGACGCGGTTCTGCGCCTCAATACTATTTTGGGACTGCAAATTTTTAAGATAACTGGTTACTTTTAACACATAGTCGAGGGCATCGGTAGGTAGCACAGCAGCATCAAATTCATCAAAAATTTCAGCGAAACGTCTTACTTTCGATTGGATGCCGCGGTTAATCGTGGTGATTTCATCAACGCGTTGAATCGCCTCAAAGAGCGTAATATCTTCTACAGCAGCAAAATCAATGAGTCGCTCAAGGGTTGTAGCACCGATACCACGACTCGGCACATTGATAATACGCCGAAGACTCATAGAATCGTTAGGATTGCACATCACACGGAGATAGGCAAGGAGGTCTTTAATCTCCATCCGATCGTAAAAACCGACACCGCCGACAATCTGATACGGAATGTTTGCCGCTCGGAATGCCTCCTCAAAGATTCGGGATTGCGCGTTGGTTCGGTAAAAGACAGCAAAGTCTTTGTAGTCTACGCCTTCTGTATGCCAATCTTCAATTTGTGTGCCGACGTAACCCGCCTCGTCACTTTCGTCGATCGCCTCGTAGCAGGTAACCAGTTCACCATCTTCTTGTTCTGTCCAGAGTTTTTTCGGTTTTCGCGCTTTATTGTTTTGCACAACGTTCCACGCCGCGTCCAATATGTTTTGTGTAGAACGGTAATTCTGCTCTAAACGCAGAACACGGGTGTTTGGGTAATCCTGCTCAAAATCAAGGATATTCCTGATGTCAGCCCCGCGAAAGGCGTAAATAGATTGATCATCGTCCCCAACGACACAGATATTCTGTTTTGTTCCTGTTAACAGACGCACGAGTTCGTACTGACAACGATTCGTATCCTGATACTCATCAACGAGGAGATATTCAAATTTGTCCTGATAAAATTCGCGTATTTCGGAGTTCTTACTCAGGAGATCCACCGTGAAAAGCAGCAGATCATCAAAGTCAAGGGAGTTGTTCAGACGCAGTGCATCTTGATAAAGTGGGTAGACTTCCGCGACGACTCTCTCAAAATAACCGTCAGCGACTATCTCATATTTCTTCGGTGAAATAGATTCGTTCTTAGCACGACTAATTAGGCTGAGGACAGCGCGCGGGTTGTACTGCTTATCACTATAGTTGAGTTGGCGAAGCACATCTTTGACAAGCGTAGCCTGTTCACCTGTATCGAAGATAGTAAAATCGCGGGTGTAGGCACGTTTTTTGGATCCGGATACCCCTTCAGACTCAGCGTTCTCGCCTAATTTCTCAATATCTCGGCGAAGAATGCGCGCACAAGTGGCATGGAAAGTTGACACCCAGAGGTTTCGACTAACGCCGCCTTCTACAAGTCCATCCAACCGTTCCTTCATCTCGTTTGCAGCTTTATTTGTAAAAGTCACAGCGAGAATACGGAAAGGTGAGATACCGTGGTGTTTGATGAGGTAAGCGATACGGTGTGTGATGACGCGCGTTTTGCCACTGCCTGCGCCAGACAAGATAAGAAGCGGTCCGTTGGCATGCTGGACGGCTTCGCGTTGAACATCATTTAAGGATCTTAATAGTTTATCGGTCAATGTCTACCCCTTGTTCTGCGATGTTTAAAGAGGCACACGCCGGTATGCCGTAAAAGATTTGCCAGCAGCCGGTACAGTACCTTAATTTCGTGCTATTAAAGTATATACGATTTGGAATTAATTTGGCAAGGGGAAAATTTCAATAGCGATCTGTTTTTGATTGCAAGACACCGTTTCAGGCAAGGCGAAAAGGCATCACCTACAACTGGAACACGACGGGAACTGTCGGCTACCGTTGCAGATGATGTATTTTGCTTAGATAAGATATTCCTTCAAGAATTGCCCGGTGAAGGAGGCTTCGACTGCTGCGACATCTTCAGGAGTGCCGTGCGCCAATACTTCGCCACCTTTATGCCCACCCTCAGGACCGAGATCTATAACATAATCAGCGGTTTTGATGACATCGAGATGATGTTCAATTACAAGGACAGTATGCCCATTATCAACGAGGCGATTAAGGCTATCCAAAAGTTTTTGAACATCTGCAATATGAAGTCCCGTGGTGGGTTCATCTAAGATATATAGGTTATGTTTACCTCGCTTGAGTTTGCCGAGTTCGCTTGCCAACTTTACCCGCTGCGCTTCACCCCCGGAGAGGATCGTCGCAGGATGTCCAATTTGGAGGTATCCCATACCGAGTTGGTTGAGAACATTGAGCTTGTGATGAATTAACCGCTGATCAGCGAAGAAGTTGACACCTTCTTCAATTGACATATTAAGGATTTCGGAGATATTCCTGCCGTTGTAAGTAACGTCAAGCGTATCTTCATTATATCGAGCACCCTTACAAGTTGGACAGACGACCTCAACATCCGGCATAAAATGGAGTTGAGTGGTGATAGTGCCTTCACCGTGGCACTCCTCACACCGTCCGCCTTTGACATTGAAACTAAATCGGGAAGCAGTATAGCCTCTTGAAAGTGCGAGCGGTGTGTTGGCGAAGAGTTTGCGGATATTATCATAGAATTTGATGTAGGTAGCCGGGTTAGAGCGTGGGGAGCGTCCTATTGGCGACTGATCGATATTGATAACATCGTCCACGTGGTGGTGCCCTTCGAGTTCATCATGGTCCCCGTAGAGCGTCCGACTGTCGTGATAGATAGCATACAACTTTTTATAGAGAATCTCGTTGACGAGGGTGCTCTTACCAGACCCTGAAGCACCGGTAATACAGATAAACATCCCGAGTGGAATATCAACGTCAATGTCTTGCAAGTTATTTTCTCTGGCACCTATAATACTTAGGAATTTACCGTTCAGACCGCGCCGTTCTTTTGGCAATAGAATCTCTCGTCTTCCGCTCAAATAGAGACCTGTCAACGATTCGGTACAGTCAAGTATCGTTTCAAGTTCGCCTTGGACGACGACCTCTCCACCGTGGATACCGGGTCCCGGTCCGAGTTCGATGATATGATCTGCGGCACGGATTGTGCTTTCATCGTGTTCAACGACGATAACAGTGTTGCCGATGTCCCTTAATTTTCGTAAAGTCTCAATCATCTTCGCGTTGTCTTTCGGGTGTAAACCGATGCTCGGTTCATCAAGGACGTAGAGCATACCCATTAACCCGGAACCGATCTGTGTGGAGAGGCGGATACGCTGTGATTCACCACCAGAGAGCGTTGCGGAACGGCGGTTGAGGTTGAGATAATCAAGTCCGATGCCGAGGAGGAGGTTAATCCGGGTTACCAATTCATTGATGACACGGCTGCCTGCTTCCCGCTGTTTTTCGGGAATGTCTGTAATGCTTAACAAGAAATCTCTTAATTCCTCAAAATGCAGTTCCCCGACTTCGTGGATAGTCTGACCCTCGATGGTAACAAGGAGTCGCTGCTGTTTAAGTTTCGCGCCGTTGCAATCTGGACAGGTGCGTTCTACCATAACCTTTCGGAGGTATTCCTCCATACCAGAGTGTGCCTCTCCGCGCTTTCGGTAGTGGCGATAGTGTCTGTCAATACGGGTAACAATACCATCGAAACGAATTTTTCTGCCGAGATGGCGTTTTTCGACGGGCCGTGCACCTTCAGGTTGTCGGATAGGGAATTCTTCGCCGTGTGTGCCGTGATAGAGGATATCAATAACTTCCTCTGGAAGATCCGCAAACGGAGTGTTCAAATCAAATCCGTAGTGGGCAGCAAGGCTGTACATTGTTCTGCCATCCCACCTATCGGGATCATAGTTGAATGCTTGGTGGACGAATGCGCCATCGACGATACTCCGCGTCTTGTCGGGAACGAGTAAATTCGGATGTACCTGTAAGTAGGTGCCGAGTCCTGAGCAAGTTACACATGCCCCGGTCGGTTCGTTAAAGGTAAAGTGATGCGGTCCGAGTTCAGCCATGATTATGCCGTGCTTTGGACATCCGAAACCTTCCAACTGCTCTATTGCGTCCGCTTCGGCATCCTCTGGGAACTGGACATCAAATCGCATAAAGCCCTCTCCTACAAGCATCGCGTGCTCAAGAGAGGCAAGTACCTGTTTATCAATATCTTTTTTGACAAAGAATTTATCAACAATCACTTGGAGGTCGTATTCTTGGTCTGGATCAAGTTCAATTTCTTCGCTGATGTCGTGTTCAATGCCATCAATTTTGACGTGTCTGCATCCTTTCGTCCGGATGTCGTCAAAGAGGTAGTCGTAATCTTCGCCGTAGATTTTGAAGACTGGCACATGAATTTCAACTTCAGTGTCTTCTGGTAGTGAGAGCATCCGCTCCAAGATTTGATGGCGCGTACGAGTGGGAATCTCAACTTCACAATAAGGACAATGCGAGATACCGATTGTCGCGAAGAGCATACGGAGATAGTCCTGCAAATCGGTCATTGTTCCGACAGTGGAGCGCGGGTTCATTGTGATTGTTTTTTGTTCAATAGAAACAACAGGGGACAAGCCGTCAATGAAATCAACATCAGGTTTTTTGAGTTGCGTAATAAAGCGTTTCGCGTACGTGGACATCGATTCCAGAAACCGGCGCTGCCCTTCAGCGTAAACCGTATCAAATGCCAATGAAGATTTACCGGAACCGCTGATACCAGTAACGACGACGAGTTGGTCTCGCGGAATCTCAAGCTCAATATTTTGTAGGTTATTTTCTCGCGCGCCTTTAACGGCGACAGTTTGTCTCATGCCTGCCTCCTATTATTTTAATTATTGAGTTTCTGGTTTGCTCTCCATCTCCCCGCTTGCGAGGGATAAAGCAGCGGAAAAACCTAAGACTAAAAGCATCTGGAAACTCGTTTTTACAGAAACGAATTATTTGCATGAAAATAATATGCGGGTTTCCCTCCAGAGACTTGCTATCCTTATTTTCTTGCTAAAAAATAGGGAATTTTCTGTTACTAATTATACTATAAATTTGTTAAGAAAGCAAGAAAAATTTCATCAATAATCAGGCGCATTTAGTTTTAAGGATTTATCAGATTTTGCGCTTTTTTTTCAGTTCCGGGGCGGTTAAGAATGCAGATCGCGTTTGGGCGAGTCCGCCACAATTAGTTTATGTTTATCTTGAAAAATAATTTGACTTTCCTTTAAATTAAATTTGTAGTATAATTAAATATCAAAGTGTAAGGTTGCTACAGAGGCTTTGGTTGCTAAGCTCGTGATAGCGTTCCTGTCGTGTAAAGTTCTAAAACGGTTATTTATCATAAATAGCAGCTTGACATGCGTATCACGCGGATAGGGGACTCAAGGGTCAACGCGTATACCGTCAGATGGGGTAACTGACAATTAAAATATGAATTCACTCCGACTTCTTGTTAACGGTTTTCTGATAGGTATTGCCAATATTATCCCCGGTATGAGTGGCGGAACCCTTGCTCTCGTTTTGGGAATCTATGAGCGACTTATCGACGCATTACGGCGTATCGGACTCTCAACGGTAAAGAAATTACTTGGGGTCCTAAGATTCAAAAGACCCGCTTTCACGGAAGCAGGAGCCGAACTTCGTCGTATTGACTTCGGTTTCCTTGCACTGTTGGGAATCGGCGCGATCGCTGCCCTGTTGCTTACGTCAAAACTGATTGTCCATCTGTTGAACAACTACCACGATGCGACTTACGGTTTCTTTAGCGGGTTGATCTTGACATCTATTCTCGTCCCAGCACGAATGCTAAAGGCATTCGGTTGGAAGGAATTGCTGGTACTATTGATTGCCGTTGCCCTGATATTAAGCCTCTCCATTGGTACGGGTGAAAAGCAGTTAGAACGGGTCGCTTATAAAACCCAGAACGAAACAATAACGGTTGACAGTGCTGAACACACGGGTAGGTTTCCAACGTATTGGGAGCTCGGACTCTTTTTTGGAAGCGGAGCACTTGCAATTTCAGCGATGATCCTGCCCGGCATCAGTGGTTCTTTTTTAATGCTTGCACTCGGGGTCTATTTTCCGCTCTTAACGGCGATAAACACCCTGATAGAAGGTGTTCCAAAATTGATCAACGGTGTTTTAACCGAGGCGATGTTAGGAAGCGTTCTGATACTCGCTTTCGCTACGCTCGGATGCCTGTTTGGGCTTCTGGCATTTACACGATTGATTAACTATTTGTTAGAACGTTACCGCGATCTCACAATCGCCTTTCTCATCGGATTGATGGTGGGTTCACTTTACGGATTATGGCCCTTTCGCGAATTCGCAATGGTTGACGGGGAACGCATAGATACTGCGCACATATTACCGCAGCTCGATATGAACCTACTCATCACTGTGGGAGCTTTTCTCGTCGGCGGTAGCGTTATTCTTTTATTTATACGTTTAGAGAATTAGAAAACGATCCGTTTACTGGTAGCCTATAAATGGTGAGATGAAAGAAATAAAAAAGGTCGGTTTTTTTGTCAATACTACCAAAGCGAATGCGGCAGGTGTCGTCAAAGGCGTGTCTACGTGGCTTAAAGAACGAGGCATCGTCCCGTTGCTTCCAGAGGAACAAGCCATCGAATTGGGGGGCTCGCAAACGGGTATCTCAAAAACAGAGGTGGTTGAACAAGCAGATATGCTGCTGGTTCTCGGTGGAGATGGCACATTACTGAGCGCAGCGCATACACCACAGATTGAGAATGTCCCGATCTTAGCAATTAATATTGGGACGCTCGGGTTTTTGACGGATGCATCGCTTGATCAACTCTATCCGACTTTGAAGGCGACTTTGGCGGGGGACTATCGGATAGAGCATCGAATGATGTTAGAAGTCGTTGTGGATGGGAAGCCCGAAGTAAACCTAACCGAACCGCAAGAAGAAATTGCAGATTCTAACAAAATCATAGCCCGTAATGAAATGGAGGGCGGCTATACGGACAGGAACGTACAGGCAGAAACCTACTTTACCGAACCTTGCCCAAAAACGCGTGCTTCTTTAGACCCGGATAGCGGAGTCGCGTTTTCGGACAAAGGAAAATTAAAAAAACCGTTCCGGGCTTTCGCACTCAACGATGTTGTTATCCGTCATTATACGCGCCTCATTGAATTAGACGCGCATATTGATGGCGAACTCTTTATACCGTACAATGCTGATGGATTAATAATCGCAACACCGAGTGGTTCAACAGGATATTCGCTCTCTTGTGCTGGTACGATTGTTGCCCCGCAGTTAGAGGCGATCCTGCTAACACCTATAGCACCGCACAGTTTGACCGTGCGTCCTTTTATTGCCGATGGTGATGCTGAGATAACTGTCAAGATGCGTGCCGCGTATCAGAGCGTTGATGTTTTTGTAGACGGGCAACGTGAGACACACAGCCTCACTGCGGACGCAGTCATAAAAGTACAGAAAGCGGAACGGACAATTCGGCTTATCCGTTCGCAACATCATAGTTACTATAGAGCCTTGCGTGAAAAATTAATGTTGGGTGAAGGAATCAAACGATAGTTATCAGTAACCAGTGGCCAGTAACCAGTGGCCAGTTAAGAGGTTTTGGATGTATCAGTAACCAGTAACCCGTTAGCAGTAACCAGTGAAGCGTCCTCTTTTCTGGAAACTGGAAACTGGAAAAAAGCATGATTGAAACACTCTCTATCCGCAACATTGCCCTTATAGATGAACTCGAATTGGAGTTGGCATCTGGGTTGAATATCTTCACAGGTGAAACAGGTGCTGGTAAATCGGTCATCCTCAAGTCGATTGGATTGGTGTTAGGTGAGAGAGCCTCCGCCGATATCGTGCGCGAAGGTGCCGATTTTGCAAAGGTAGAAGCGAGTGTCGCACCTGACGATACACACCCGATGTGGCACACCGATTTTGGATTTAGCGATGTGTTGGACGCATCCGATATGGTGATTCTTTCAAGGCAAATCAGCGCAAACGGTAGGAGCCGCTGCCATATCAACGGACGTTTGGTGAATTTAAAGCAACTGCAGGCACTCGGAACCCTGCTTGTTGACATCCACGGGCAACACGAACATCAATCGCTTTTTCGTACCGAAACACACCTCAAGCTCTTGGACGATTTCGGTGGGAGCAGTGAGGCGAGGCAACAGGTTGGCAAGGTATATACGCAACTACGCGCTTTGCAACAAGAGGCAGCATCCCTCGCGGACACTCTGGCTGCATCAGAACGCGAAAAAGATCTCCTCGAATTTGAGATTAAAGAACTGACTGCGGCGAATCTGGAGGAAGGTGAAGACGAAAAACTGGCAGATGAAGCCCGCGTCCTAAAAAATGCGGAGAAGTTATCTCAGTCGGCAAACTATATATGCGACCAACTCGATGGCAGCAACCGATCAGGCGGTTTTGACGGTGGGGCCATGGGAACGGATTTGTCTACGCTTGACCGTTTGAAAGATGCTGCGAACGCGCTTACAGATTTATTAGATCTTGATGGCAGCCTCTCGGAATTACAGAATCGTTTGGAATCATCGCTCTACGAATTAGAAGACATTGCTTTACAGATCCGTCAGTATGCAGACACTGTGGAATTCAATCAAAGGCGATTGGATGAGATCGCTGACCGGCTCGCCCTGATTGCAAAACTCAAGCGGCGTTATGGCAACACTATTTCCGAGATACTGGCATACCATGCTGAAGCAGAACAAAAGTTGGAAACCTTACAACTCGGTTCAGAGAAACAAGAGTCGCTTCAAACAGAGATTCAAAAAACAATTCAAGAAGCACAACATCTGTCTACTGCGCTCTCCGCGAAACGGCTACACGTCGCGAAACATCTGTCAGAGCGGATCGAGAAGGAACTTCGTACACTTGGTATGGATAAAGCGGAGTTTCAAGCATCCGTTCAACACATTCCAGACGAGCGCGGTCCTTTTCAAGTCAATGGTAAACGTTATGCGTTTCGTTCCGACGGGATGGACGCTGTTGAATTCTTGATTGCTCCGAACGTCGGTTCCGAAGCGCGTCCGATTGCGAGAATAGCATCAGGTGGTGAAATCTCTCGGATCATGCTCGCTTTAAAGACGGTGCTGGTCCAAGTTGACGAGATTCCTACCCTACTTTTTGATGAGATTGATAGCGGTATTGGTGGCAAAGTTGCAGATGTGGTTGGCAAGAAATTGAAGGAACTTTCGGCGTTTTCGCAGGTAATCTGTATTACACATCTCCCACAGATCGCCCGTTTTGCTGACAAGCATTTCCGAGTCGAAAAAAAGGTAGTTGATGAACGGACGCTGATTACAGCGAAACCGTTAACGGTAGAAGAGCAGGTTAATGAGATATCCCGAATGCACGGTGGCGAAGAAACAGAGATAGGACTTGCACATGCGCGAGAGTTATTGTCTGATAAAAAACCCGAAAATGATAGTCCGTAATGAAATGGTTCTTACTGCGAAGCAGGGTTACGAAAAGGCGATTGAAGCAGCTAACCCGCAAGGAAAGTTAAAATATGGACGACAGGTTTACACAAGCCAGCGGAACGCATGTCTATACTGGGTGCGAGTTATTGGTCAAAGGTGCCTTAGAGAGTGGTGTCAGTCTTCTCACGGGGTATCCCGGCTCCCCACTTGCCGAAGTATTTGATGCCATCCAACGTAATGCCGAATTGTTGAAAAACAACGGTATTATCGCGCAGATAGCCAACAATGAAGCGTTAAGTATTGCGCGTCTGAATGGTTCACAGATGGCAGATGTCCGCGCAATCGCGTTCATGAAAAGCGTCGGCTTGCATGTTGCCTCCGATGCATTGGCAATCAGCAATCTTGCAGGGACAACCGGCGGAGCTGTCGTTGTCGTTGGTGATGATACTTGGTCGCACAGTACACAGGTGCCTGCCGATTCCCGATTTTTGGCACGGCATGTCTATACGCCGCTTCTTGAACCGAGTACATTTCAGGAGCTTAAGGATTGGATTAACTGTGCTTTTCAGATTTCCGCGGCAGCCGATCTTTATGTTTGCTATTTAACGACTGAAAACCAAGCGAGCGGTGGTGGAAACGTTGAACTTCAACCGAACATTTATCCTGACATCACGGGTCTGAAGCAAGTTAACCTTGATACTCAACTCATTGATGCCGATAAACGGGTCGTCTTACCGCCGCATACCGCCCAGATTGAGATGGAAACGTTGCAGGAACGACTGCCCGCCGCTCTTGAAACAGCAAGGGATCTTGGACTTAATACAATTCAGTTTGTTGGGGATACCGCAAGTAAAAAACGGTATCCGCTCGGATTTGTCAGTGCCGGTTTAGCACACAGTTGCCTCCTTCACGCGCTGGGGGAATTGAATTTATACGGCGACATCCCAGTTCTCAAACTTGGTATGACCCATCCAATCGACGCGAATATCGTCCGAGCGTTTGCGGAAGAAGTTGACGAAATCTACGTCGTTGAAGAGAAACGCCCACTTTTAGAAAACGAAATTAAAGCACTTCTGACCCAAATGTACCAAGATGGTGGCATCAAGCGGTACGTAAACGTCTGGGGTAAACAATTCCCTGACGGTTTAGCAGGCATTCCTGCAGCTTCCGGATTGGATGCGTCTATCCTCATTCAGCAACTCATCCCACTTTTCAAACACCGCCTCGCTACGCGGGAATCCACCGGTTATTCGGAAGTGAGCAACCCCCTTGTTGATTTGAGGCACCTTACGCGTGAAGAAGCACTTCAAAAGGAAGTTTCAGAACAACAAATTGATATCCCACAACGGACACCTACCTTCTGTCCGGGTTGCCCACACCGCGATTCTTCGAGTGTCTTCCTTGAAATCACAAGACAATTTATGGATACGGACTATATGAAGAAGCGTCACAATTCGGGACCGGTAGACCTCGTCTTTCATGGTGATATCGGTTGCTATTCGATGCTCAAATATGAACCGTTTCCGCGGTTGATGCACAACCTCTCCGCAATGGCGTTAGGCGGTGGCTCCGGTGCTGGCATCGACCCGTTTATTAAGAACAAGCAGATCGTTTTCATGGGCGATTCGACCTTTTTTCACGGCGGAATGTCTGCAATTTCAGATTCAATCAAAAACAATCAAGACATCGCTTATATCATTTTAGACAACCAAACGACAGCAATGACGGGTCACCAACCGACACCAGCTGGTGAACTTGACCTTCTCGGCAATCCGACATTCGCACAAGACATTGAGCAGGTTGCGCAAGGGCTCGCTGGCGATTCTGAAATAGATATTGTGCGCACCAACCCAGAGGATCGCGTAAACTACAAAAAACACCTTGAAAAGACCATCCTTAAACCGGGGGTCAAAATTGTCATTGCTGATAAAGAGTGTGCGATTACTTACCACCGCCGCCTCCGTCGTGAACAACGTAAGACTATAGCCAAAGATGGTTTCCTGAAACACGAAAAGCATATCAATATCACACCTGAAGTCTGCGAATTTTGTCGGGAATGTACCGTAGCTACAGGGTGTCCCGGTTTAAAAATCGTTAACACCGATTATGGCGAGAAGGTCGCCATTGATCAGTCGAATTGCGTCTCTGATGGCGCATGCGCGCGGATCAAATACGCTTGTCCAGCTTTTGAAGAGGTTATCGTCACACGCAAACGTCCACCACAAGCACAGACGACGGCATCCGGTTACCGGGACCTCTTGCGTGATGATCCTTTACCCCCGCCGCCACCACTACGGTTTGAACGGAGTTGGAACACTTACGCTGCTGGGGTCGGTGGCATGGGCATCGGGACTATTTCCAAGGTGCTTGTTGTTGCGGGGTATCTCCAAGGCTACGATGTAACGTTTTGTGATAGGAAAGGATTGGCAATTCGCAACGGTGGGGTTTATACACATCTTGCCTATATGCAACCAGGCGTTCACGCTTCTCCGATGATCCCGTATGGCAAAGCGGATCTTCTGTTAGGACTTGACATTTTAGAGGCTGTCCGTGGCATTACACCACGGTCACTTTTCCGTGTCGCATCCCCGGATCGTACCGCTGCTGTGGTCAACACCGCGAAAACCGAGACAATAACAACCCTGATTGGCAAGGACGATTTTGATCCAGATACGCTTGAAGAGACACTTCAGATACATACCAAATCCGAGGCGTATTTCGGTATTGATCTGTTTACCATCTCTGAGCAGCTGTTCGGCAACAAGTTGTACGCGAACATGATGCTCTTGGGTACCGCCTTTCAACACCGATTGATACCCCTTGAACTGGAACCACTCCAATTGGCACTCAAGCAGATGGTGCCGCACGCCGATTTAGAGACCAACATGAAAGCATTCAATGTCGGACGGCGACTCGCGCTCGACTCCCCACAACTCGCGGATGAAACACCCCGCCAGCCAAGTTATGCTGAAATGCTCTCTGAAAAACGACAGATTCTGGAGAGAAAACGCGGTGGAAAGCGTTTGGCACAAAGGTATGTAAAACTCGTTGAAGATGTCGTGGAAACAATGGATGTTGGTCCCGACAATATTCATCGATTGCTGGCACTCTATGTCTATGATCTTATCCAGTTTGAAGGCATTAACTATGCACAGATGTATGTTGAGAAGGTAAAACAGGTTCACGCGCACGATTCAGCATCATACGACTATCGTGCCACAAAAGCCGCCATTAGATATCTTCATAAGGTAATGCTGATTAAGGACGAAGTCTATGTCGCACATCTTTTGACAAGTGAAGAGAAATTTGCGCGGGACAAGGAATTATATAAGGTTGATACCAAAAACGGAGACAGGATTAAATATGTCCATCTCAATCGTCCGCATTTTACTGTTATGGGACTTGACTTTGAGGCAGATATTGACACGCGCAATTGGCAGTTAAACTTGATGAAACGGATGAAGTTTCTAAGACGGTTGCTACCGGAATGGCATGCAAAAGAGAAGGCATTCCGAGAGTGGTATATCTCCCGCGTGATTGACACGTTCGCGCCGACAGATGTAGAGGCATACGATAAACACCTTCGCGCGTTAGAATGTGTGGAAGAGGTCCGCGGCTATCGGGAAATTCGCTACCCTAAAATGGAAGCGGCGAAACAGACAGTTGAAGGCTTGCTTGGATCAGTAACCAGTGATCAGTAACCAGTAGCCAGTTAAGAGGTTTTCGGTTAATAGAACATATCTTCTCTGGTGACTGGAAACTGGAAACTTCTCTGCGATGGATATTATAATCATTAAATAATGCAAAAGCAACACCTATTGACAGGACATACCCGTATCGTCGGCGTTATTGGTGACCCCGTTGAACACAGCAGGTCGCCTCAGATGCATAATGCTGCCTTTGCCAAAGCGGGGCTTGATTATGTATATGTCCCTTTTCATGTCCGCCCCAATGATTTGGCAGACGCAATCGCAGGGTTTAAGGCAATCAACGTTGTTGGCATTAACGTAACACTTCCGCATAAACAGGCAGTCATCTCACACCTTACATCGATTTCGCGCGAGGCAGAACTCATTGGAGCAGTGAACACCCTCACTTTTACAGATAAAGGAATACACGGCGATAATACAGATGCCCCAGGTGTTTTGAGAGCCTTAGAGGAAAAGGGAAACATGTCTGTACCGATAGGTGAAAATGTTGTCGTTTTAGGTGCAGGAGGTGCCGCGAGGGCAGTGGTTGTCGCGTTGGCACTCGCGGGTGTGGCTTCGATTACAATCACCAACCGTACGGTGGAGAAAGCTGTTTCGTTAGCTGAGGAGATGCGTCAAAAAACGGGTATTTCCATGCGGGGATTGGGGCTTGAAGATGCTCGATTGCCTGCTGCTGTTCGTCAGAGCATGCTCCTCATCAATACTGCAACGGTGAGCATGGATGCGACCCATCCTCTGTTAATTTCTGCCGATTGGCTGCAACCGAATACTATCGTTTACGATATCGTGTATACGCCTCCGGTGACACCACTCATGCAAGCCGCTGCTGCGCGCGGCTGCGAAACTCTCGGTGGCATCGGTATGTTAGTACATCAGGGGGCTATCGCTTTTGAAACGTGGACGGGTATTGCACCGTGTACGGAGACAATGCATCAGGCCCTATAAGCCTTAAAAAAATACGAAAGGGGTCAATAACGATATAATGGAACAGCAAGACCAAGATCTTAATAAACCGATTCGATTTGTTATACTCGGAACACCTTATACGATCAAACCGACTGAGGAATTAACCTCGGAAGCCATCGGTGAACTTGTTGACTATGTCAAAAGTTTAGTCGAATCCTATCTGAGGAGGGGCTTTGATGAAGCAAGGGTTCCGTTGCTCGTCGCGTTCCACATCGCTGATGAAAAGCGTCGTCTTCAAGAAGAGTATGAATTGCCATTACACCGGATAGTAGAACGACTGCAATTTGCGATTGAAGAGGAAACAGAACCTGGAGAGGTTTCCCTCACTACAGAAGAGCATACTTCCGATTAAGGCGATTGTGGATCACTGAACTTCAGTTAATTCAGTATCGGTTTTGCTACCTAACGGAGCAACAGCAACGCGAGGATACCAAATATCGGAAGTAGGGCAGTTAAGATTTTGACTTCAAGTAGATAGCTTTTATAACGTTGAATGGCGGAACTCTGTTCTACCCACTGGTTGATAAAATCAATGCGCCGGTGGATAGACGGATGTGTGTTGAACATTTCAAAGAACCGTCGAATTGATTTTGGCACCGAATTCAGCACGGCAAGTTTCATCAAGGCATTTTTGAATGCTTCTGGTTTCCCTGTGAGCGCAGCCGCATATAGGTCGGCTTGATGTTCACAGCGTCTTGATAAATACCGGAAGATGAACACGAAGTAGACGATTAGAAAAACTAACGAACATAACGTTGGCAAGATTTGTGATTCTCCGAAATGTGCCACCAACGGTTCTTCAACAAGCACAAAGAAAAACAGATAACTCAATAGATAAAAGATCGAAAACAGCATATACGTCGGAATGTGTCTATAGCGGATATGTCCAAGTTCGTGGGCAACAACGGTTTCGATCTCTTCATCTGTAAAGTACTCAAGGAGTGCGTCCGTGAGAAAAATTCGGCGGTTCCACGGAAAAGCACCCGCGACTGCTGCATTCGCTATTAACAGTGAACCGGTCTGCCAGACTACAATATCCCGATATTTTATGCCACTCTGTTTCGTCAACAAATCTAATTTTCCCTTCAACGTTGAACCTACCGCCAGTGGTTCGGTTTTCCATAGAAACTGCATGAATAGCGGGGCAAGGATATAAGCGGACGCAATCACCGGTAGAATCAACCCGATTAGCACATAAGGGTGCTCTAAAATGAATAGCTGCACTGAATATGGGAGCCAGTACACAGCATCTATTGTGGCGAGATAAGCTAACATCGGTAGCAAGGGAAAAAGCAGAAACTTGAATTGAAGTGTGACGACCTCTCGGTAGTGCCCTGGTTGGAGTCGATTCGCTTGATAGAATGCAAGTCGGATACAGATAAGTCCGATCAGAAGTGGAAGTAACGCGAATATTTGGCGTAGGTTCTTCATGGGAAAGAAGGCAAGGTGTTTATCGATCAAGGCGGGCAAATTCAGTAGATATAAATTACACAGATACGCTGCTAAACTAATACACTCAAAAACGATCATAAAGCGTCGCAGGCGATAGAGTTTCGGTAGGTTCTCCTCTTTGTCCGCCGGAAAGGTTCGCGCGACGTACGATGTCACGAAACACGTAATGAGCACAGGGAGACCTGTCAGGACAATTGTCCAAAGTACCACCTGCATATCGCTGATGTTTACGTTTGTTTGTGGCGGTTCAAAGTAGAAAAGAAAGAGTAGCCCTGCGATGAGGATAATGCTTATCTGTCCCATGCTGTTAGCGGTCCTTGGTTTATCATTATATTGGCATCGCCTTTCTATCAGTGTCGGTTTCAGGCATCGCGGTTACGCAATTCTATCTTATCTTGCATCAAAAATCAAGGATGTTTTAACATCTAATCCTATTGTTCTGGCAGGGTAGAAAAAAACTTTTGACTTTTTTTGACGAAAAGTGATATAATTTATATTACAAGCACCTGTGCGAATAAATCGTTTGCAGGTTTCCCGTATCTTGCAAGTTCGCGATGCAGTTTTGGGCATTGAAAACCGTTGTTTGTGCGCGGGTAAAGCAATTATTCCGTTTGCATATATCCGCTCAAAACGGGATTTGAGAAGAATTCCGAGGAAAATAGAGTCTATTATTTTGGCGTAACTGTAAAACCAACGCTTTTAATGTTGGTTTGCAAGTAACGCTCAAAATTGTCGTAAAAATTAGGAGGAACCCATGCTAAGTAGAACCGCTTTCACAATTATCGCTCTTCTGGGAGTGGCGCTTGTTGTTAGTAGCTGCGCCAAGTTAGACCAAGAAGAGTTTGAAATGTGGAAGAATGAACATGTCACAAAGATGGAACAGGCCAATTCTGACATGTCAAGCAAAATCACGATGTTAGAAGGCAAAGTCGATCAGCAGAGTAAAGACACAACAGAGGCAATCACCAAAGGAAAAGAAGAAGCCATTGCCGCTTCTCAACAGGGTGATGCCGACACAATTGCTGCTGCAGACCAAAAAGCCAAAGAAAATGATGCACAACTCCGCGCCGACCTAACGAAGGCTATTGACATGCAAGGGAAAGAGGCGATGGACGCTGTGAAAAGCGTAGAGGCCAAAGTGGATAAACAGAGCATGGCACATGAGGCGTCCGACAAAGCACAAGATGCGGCGATAAAACAGCTGCAATCCGATGTGATGGCTTTGAAGGGGCAGGTCAATATGGTTGCAACGGAAGCAACCAAAAAACCGATGCTCGTGGTTACTGCCAATTTCGGCAGTGGACAGACCGGTTTATCCAGCAAAGCGAAAGGGATGCTTGACGGTGTCATCGATCAACTCATGGCATCAGATGCAAAGATTATGGTGGTTGGCCATGCCGATGGCACGCCGGTCCTGCGTGGAAGTTATAGAAGCAACTGGGACCTCTCACAAGCACGCGCCAACTCGGCAGCAAAATACTTGAAATCCAAAGGAATTGATGCCGCCAGAATAGAGGCAGTTGGCATGGCACATACCAAACCTATCGCCCCGCAAAACACTGCCGCAGGCAGAACTATGAATCGCAGGGTTGAAGTCATTCTGCTCCCCGCTGGCGCAATGATGTAGCCTAACTGTTTCATATCAACGTAGGGGCGGGTCCCTTGCCCGCCCATCGTTGTCATATTACTGTCCTACAGCACTCGTTGGATAAGGACTATATTTTTATGCGTCTGGTATTCGTATGTTTCATGTTGCTGCTCCTGATGCTCTGTCTAACACCCGCGGATGCTGTTGACACCCCACCTTTGCGCCCGTCACCCATCCGAGACTTCTTGGGAAAACATCTTGATTTCCCCTCATTTCAACTTTCTCTGTTTTCATACAAACCGGAGTTAGGCGGGTTGACTGATATTCTCCAGAGTGTCGGTGTATCAAACGTTCCGAGTGCACTGTTGCCTATGTTTTCGGTTGTGTTTGAACACACATCGGAGTTAGACTCACGTTTTGAGTTCGGCTATTGGCAGATGGAACTTGATATTCCGCCACCTACCTCGGCGAATCTTTCCACGACACTCATTCCGATTTCATATCAACTCATCTACCGTCCCGTTTTTCTGTCCGAATTTTTACCGATTTATTTCGGCGGTGGCATCGGGTTTTTGGGGGCGAGTTTTAGCGGCAGTGCAGTGAATCTGATTGAACAGCAAGGCATCAGTTTCGATGACAGTTCTTCGGGTCCAACTGGATATGTCCTCATCGGTGCAGAATTGCTGCAATGGGAATATAATCTCGCGCTCAACCTTGAGTTGAAACGGATACTCAAAACAGTAGAAACAACAGGCACGATACCGCTCAACCTGATTTTAGATGGCACGGCAATCGGGTTAGGTGTAAAAATGGCATTTTAGTTTTCAGTTATCAGTTAAAGAGGTTTTTGATGCCTGATAAGCGGCTTGTTAACTGGCAACCACAAGAGGGATGCAAAATTACGGAAGGACATCTATTACCACACAAAAGGTAAGGTTTGCTAACTGCACCCAGCGAAGGATCGTGTAAGTCCTAAACCCCTGAAATTTGAAATCTGGTAAGCGAATCCTCCTCTTTTTGATCTGTCTCGTAGTCGGTGGCATTATCGGCGGCCACTCAGACACGCCACTCCCACTCCTGAGTCTGCTGGTTGTAACGGGTGCCTTTGTTTTCCTCAGCATGGAATTCGCGGTCTATCTGTTGCTAATTGCGCTGCCATTTTCATTCCGTTACATTCTTCCAAGTCGCTTCGAAATTCAAACACCGACAGAACCGCTATTAGGTATGCTCGTTGCTGTTTATTGCGTAAAAAAAATAGTTGACCGGGCACTTCAGAAAGAGAAATCAGAAAATACCTTTCCGTTCTTGGTACCGCTTTGCGTCTATATCTTCGTTACTTTCCTTTCAGCAATTAATACACCTGATCTTTTTGGTACATTCAAAGGCGCGCTGCGTGCGACAGTGTACATGCTGTTCAGTGTAGTCGTGCATGCTGTTATCCAAAATAGAGCCACCCTAAAACGACTGTTTATTGCTATCTTTCCTTCCGCCGCTATCGCTGTTATTTGGACAGTTATTGTCTTAATTTATCACATCGACGCGTGGCAGTGGACGAGTGCCTATCGGAGCGCGCCGTTCACGAATTACTCCGTTTATGGTGCCTTCACTGCGCTTTTCTTTTTGGTTTGCCTCAGCCGCCTCCTGTTTGACAACAGCACTTATGATCGCGTGTTATGGACAACGTGGTTCGTCTGTTTCAGCGTGGGACTTTTGGTGTGCTTTTCGCGCGGGGTCTGGCTTTCCGTCATTGTCGCGGTCGGTTTCATGCTCCTGCAACTCGGCAGGGGCGTTACGCATAAAAAGATTCTGTTTGTCGGTGCTGCATGTCTCATTTTACTGATATGTCTGAATTTGCCGGGTGTCTATAACATTATTATTGAGCGGATTTCGTCAGCAGTGGATGTTAGTTATGCTTCAAACCGAGCGCGTCTGCTACGGTGGGGACAAGCATTCGTGATGTTCCTTGAAAATCCGATTTTGGGTAAAGGCTACGGCGCGTTTGCGATGCTTTATGAAGAAGATGTAGCACTCGTCGGGAGTTACACGGCACAGTACCAACTCGGCGCACATAGCGAATACCTTCAAGTCATGGCGGAATTGGGGATCGTTGGGTTAGCTGTGTGGATATGGTTGAATCTTGCCTTCTTACGTTACGGTTTTCGAGCACTCAAAACGATAGATGATAGTTTTTACCGCTCTGTCGTTATCGGATTAATGGCAGCAGAGATTTCATTGATGGTGCATTTTACGGTGAATAATCTCTTGAACGGTGATGCTATTGGGGTCCCGTTTTGGGGCATTTATGGATTGTTACCGGCTGTGGTGCAGATAGCCACCGGTGAAAAGGCTTCATTAGAAACCGAAGACAGTGTATAATAGGATTAGCCATCAGCAATCAGCAGTCGGCAGCCAGCAAGAATAGCCATCGGTTTCCGTCAACTGTCAGCAAGACAAGAGGCGTTCTGTAACACTTGCGTCTTTGCTGAAAGCCGATAGCCGACAGCCATTTTCTTCTTAGATTTGAAAACAATATGGAGACATCAATATGAACATTATCCACATTATTTCAGATACATTTCGACGCGATAACCTCGCGATTTATGGCGGAAAAGGATATACACCATCCCTCAACGCTTTCGCGGAAAAATGTGTCGTTTTTGACAAAGCGTATGTGTGCAGTTATCCAACTGTGCCGATCCGAGGAGATTTGGTGACGGGGCAAGTCGGTATTTGTCGGCGCGGATGGGAACCTCTCAAACGAGATGTACCGGTCATCGCGACGGATTTAACGAAGGCTGGCGTTGTCAGCATGATGATCGCAGATACGCCACACCATATCAACAACGGTTTCTTTTACAATCGCGGGTTCACCGGATGGAAGTGGATCCGCGGACAGGAAGGCGATTGCTTGGAGACACATCCTTACGATTATGAATCGGAGGATTCATTGCGGTATCGCGAATATACGCGGACACATCCAAATAAATTACCCGCTGGTCTCGGAAATCATATTAGAAATACGGATTTCCGGCAGACGGAGGCGGATACTTTCGTGGCACAGACTGTGCAAACGGCTTGCGATTGGCTGGAACGGAACTATCAACACGAAAACTTCTACCTGATGGTGGATACCTTCGATCCGCACGAGCCGTGGGATGCCCCAGAGTGGTACCTAAAGCGTTTCGATGCAAGCGATTATGACGGCCCCGAACCGATCTATCCGCCTTACGGACCTAATCCGATGAATGAACGTGAGACGGAACGGCTCAACGCGCTCTATCGTGCAGAGGCATCACTGGTTGATAATTGGATCGGGCAGCTGCTGCGAAAAATCGACTACATGGGTTTGATGGAAAATACGATGGTAATCTTCATGGCGGATCACGGCTTTCTATTGGGTGAACACGGACTGCTCGCTAAAAATCTTAGCATGTATGAAGAGATTATCCATATCCCCCTGCTGGTTTATCATCCAGAGGCAACACCACGCCACACGGACGCGCTTGCCAGCATCGTCGATATCCCGCCTACTGTTATTGATGTGTTTGGTGCAGAACGCGGGGCACAAGTAGAAGGCAACAGCCTCCTGCCTGCCATCATGGGAGACACTGACACGGGACGCGAATATGCGGTTACGCACGGTGCTTGGGTCGGTGGATGGAGTCCTGACGGTGGGAGTCCGCATGGGAATATTACTGACGGCACTTGGTCTCTGTTGTTAGAAAACCGAGGTGCCCCAAAGTCTTTGTTCCATTTGCCTTCCGATCCGGAGCAGATGCAGAATCGGTTTGAATCGGATACGGGAGAGGCGCGCCGACTCTACCAAGCGTTTTTGGACTTCTTGGCACAACACGGTGCCCCTGAAGCGATGGTTGCGCAGTTCCAAGATCGGTGGCCGGTTTAGTTTTTATAGTGGCTCGTAGTCGCGCAATTCTGCGGCGTAATCGCCTGCCCCCTTGATAAGGGGGGATAAAGGGGGTTGCGACGTGCATTATTGCGCCTTGTGTCCGTCCTGATTCACTCTTTATTCGCTGCCATGGGCTTCACTATAACAGTTCATCACGGTGTGTACTGGAGGTCTAGCTCCATTGGAATGTTGAAGACAGCACGATGCACGTTCATGACTCTCTTCAAACGCGGTGCTTTTTGGTATTCTTTGCGGAACCATTCGGGTAGAAGTGCTTCGCGCATTATCACAGGATACTCAGAATTGGGGAGGCCTGTGAAAATTTCGGACATGCTATCTTCACCATAGTATTCCTCAGTAACTGTTTTCGGAAAGAAGATTCCGGGTTCATATTCTGCGATTTCAGACGTAAGACTTTGGAACCCAATGGTCTCCAAATAGTAGTATTTCCCCGGCACTGGTTTAGCTTCAGCTATGCTGAAGAAATTTTCGACAATTTCCAGTTCTGGTTGGAGTTGCGCCCTACGATTGACAATCAAGGTCCGCTTCGGATAGATACCCACTTTGGGATGCATCCAGATTTCATGAGTCGTGGCCCTTGCAACAGGAGTGTTTATATTTTCCGCTTCAGTATGGTATAATTGGAGATAGAAGTGGGAGCTCCCTTTATTTTCAACCCGCTTGACATCTGTTATTTTATGGCGGTGAATGAATGTATTGAGCGGTTCGTCGTGTCCAAGATGCCACCAGTGAGGATTAAAGCACTTGTCAAAAACATTTATCGGTATCCATACAGGCAGAGACTGTTGCCATTTGTCGTACAGTCGCCACTTCGTGCCTTCTCGGATATACAGCGTTTGTTTTCGGTGTCTTAGGAATTGATGGTGTGTTTCCCGCCAGATGTCACGACGCAAGCCTCTGTTTCCTGTCCGTGTAATGATAATGCTTCCATTCATATCGCGCTTTGCCCGTGCTTTGACATCAAAAAACTCGGTCTCTCCATTAAAACGGTAAGTGATATACCAATGTCCCGTTTCCTCATACGTTAGCAGTGCGTACCCATCTTTTTCTTTTTTGGGCATAAGGTTGTCGCGTACCCTTTCAAACAGTTCTACGAAGAGGTGCTTGGTTTCTTGTAGTGCTATTCGGCTTACCGTCACCGAGAATTCAATTTCGCCGCTTTTGATTTTTGTGTTATATGTGGCAACTTCTGTTTTTAACTGTTCCAAAAGGTGTGTTTCTTGAGAAGATAAAGGTGGGATTCCTTCTGTTTTTATAAATCGGGGTGTTTCAGAGAGTAGTGGAGTCTTCCCAAACCCAGATGGTGAAGGGAATGTATCCGCTGCCCATCCTTCTGGCAATTCTGGATAGGGACCGAAGCCATAAGGCGAGACAGAGACATCTGGGGAAACCTGTTGTGCCCGTAAAACCTTATTGTCAGGCAACGCATCTGCCATATCAAGAATATCTGTTGCTTCTACGCGGAGCGTTTTGTTTTCTGTGGATGTCAGGGTATCAGTACTTTGCTCGGGTGTGTCTACAAGTTCTCCATGGACAGCGTGTGTTGTGGGCGCGTCCAGTTCTTCTGGTGTGTGTATCCTGTTCTTATTTTTTAGTGCCTTTATGGCTTGTATTGTCTGTTGTAACTCGGCTTCAGTGGTGCGTTGGACGTGCCAACTATAAATGAGGCTACTGCTAACAATCACGATAAAAAAAAACAGTCCTATAAGAATGATTCGGCTTGTGAGAATGTCACGTAACATCTGATCCCCTTCGTAGTGTTCACCGTTTCCTGTGAGTTGTGTAAGGCTTAGACTTTCTCCGGATAAATCAAGGACGATCTTCGGATGAACGAGAAGTGTCGGGGTTTGGCGTGTGCATCTTGTTTGTGAAGCTACCAAACACCGACAGTCTTACACGGGTCGTGTATAGATTCGCCTCTTTAGGAGTCACCAATAAATCTTGACCCGTTTTATCTGTCAACCCCGTTATCGCGCACAATGCGCGGAACAGGGGACCCAGCAGTGAGGACATCCTCACTGCCACGAAAATAGCCCGCGACGAGATGCTCCGTGCAAGACACTGGAATGTAGCACTACGTCCAATCCATGATTACGCCTAAGTATTCGTCCTTCCGATCTGTCAATCCATCGTAGGCGGATTGTGCATCTTCTGGATCAATGACGTGTGTCAGCAATTCTTCCACCTTGAACTTGCCCTCACATATCAGCGAATACACCAAGTGGGAGTTGCGTTCAAGCGAGTGCTTCGATTCACCGGAGTGCATCGTCGGATAGACCCACTCATGTGCGCTGCGAAGCGTAATCGCGCCTAACCCAATGCTATGGCTATAGTTCAGAATCTCCGTTGCATTGGTGACGTATTCGCCACGTGGCGAACCGAGTAAGATAACCTCACCCTTTCTGCCAGTCAATTGGTACGCCGTTTCAACAAGCCGTGGGTTTCCAATCGCTTCAACGGTGACCGTCGTCTTTTCGCCGTTTGTTAGTGCCATAACGCGTTCCAGCGCATCTTCTTCGTCGGGATTAATCAGATGCTGGATACCGCATTGTCGGGCGATTTCGAGCCGACGCGGCACTCGCTCAATACTGATGACCTTCATGCCAGCCAAATTGAAGAGTTGTGATGCGGAGTTGCCTACCAACCCTAAGCCGATAATCGCGACGGTATCCCCGAATTCAGCAGACGATACGCGCAGCGAGGTCATCGCAACGGTTGCCATTCGGACAAACGGAACCAGTTTTTCGTCTATATCCAAAGGTGGCTTGAACGCCAAAAGCACCGCTTCTGTTTTGGCGATAGAGGCGTGCGGACTATAACAGAAGGCGAGATCCCCAACGGCACATTTTGTTACGTTTTCACCGATTTTGAGCACTTCACCGATTGCTGTATAACCGGAGCCGTGTGGAAACCGCGTGCCGCTTTCAAGTCCGGTATATCCCGCGCCCTCAGTGCCAGGACTAATCAAACTATAGTGCGTCTTGAGTAAAATTTGGTTTGGTGTGAGCGTCTCGTCAAGTTCAAAATCTTCCAGCGTTGCCGAGCGTTTCGCTGGCATCACAATCTGTTTGCCTTTCATGCTGTAATGCTCCTTGTTGAATTTTTCCTAATATGGTATCATATCTACAAAACTTTTTATATTTTTAATTATTCCTTGCGGTTCGGTAGGGCTGGCTTAGATATTGATGTGCCTTTTCGTAGATCCGCCTTCCATTTTTTGATCTTAGACCCCTGAACTCAACCGACTTGGACATGGACATTTTTATTTTCAAATTCACGTTATTTTCAATGTTTATTAAAGAAAAACAAAAACGCAGCTTGGAACGAAGTGGAAAGCGGAAAAAACGGAAATGCAGCTGGAACAACAAACGCTGCTGACCGAACCGCAAGGAAAATTTAAAATAAAGGGAGAGATTTCCTTATGAGACTCACGCAAGAACAGTGCGAAACCTTTCGGACACAAGGCGTGTTGATTGTTAAAGATGCCTTGACCGATGAAGATACTCAGCCAGTAATTGACGAGATTTCGGATTGGATTTCGGAACGCGCCCTTGCCTTAAAACAGGAGGGTAAAATCGAAAACTTGTATGAAGATGAACCTTTCGATAGGCGTTTCGGACTGTTGCTCGCACAGTCTGGCGAGATGGCAGGCGGGTTGGATATTATGCACTACCGCGGTCAAGCCATCTTTGAATTCCTGAAGAACGATAACCTCTTAGATGTCATTGAAGGCATTGTTGGACCGGAGATTACCTGCAATCCGATTCAGCATCTGCGTGCAAAACCACCGGTTGTAGATGGCAACGCGAGTTGGGCAGGTGGTGTACCGTGGCATCAGGATGCGGGAGTCATGATGCCGGAGGCGGAAGGCTCCGAGATTGTTACGTGTTGGCTGCCGTTAGGCGACAGCACAATAGAAATGGGATGCCTTCAAGCATTACCGGGTATTACGGAAGATATAGGGTATCTGATTCATCAGAAAGAGGGTGGCACGATGATCAAACCGGAGTTAATGCCGGATGTTGAAGCCCTCATGCTGGAGTGTTACCGAGGCGATCTCATTTTATTGAGCCGTTTTACACCGCACCGTTCAGAACCGAACACGTCCGACCGGTGTCGCTGGTCGTTGGATTTACGCTATCAGACCACGGGGCATCACACGGGCCGGACAGCACACCCCGATTTCATCGTACGCAGTCGAAAAAACCCTGAAACCGTCTTAGCTGAACATCAAGAGTGGTGCGATTTGTGGGTAGATGCTTTTGAGAATCCACGTGGTTTCGCGGGCCACAGGTCGGTGTAGGTATCAATCAATTCTTCTTTTATAGGAGCTGCAGAACCCGTAGCCCGTAACGAAGTGGAGGGGTTTTTGCTTGGGTGTTTCTTCAGATTTAAGAAAGGCACTTCAAATGCCATTCCCACGCTATTACTCCGCAAGGTAAATTAAAAAAATGCAAGCGATTATTTTGTGCGGTGGTCTTGCGACTCGGCTCGGTGAGGCAGCAAAAACGGTTCCGAAGATTTTGCTGGAGATCGCTGGAAAAACGGTGTTAGAATGGCAGATCCAGCTGTTGAAGGATGCCGGGGTCACCGAGGCAATTCTCGCGTCGGGGCACCTTCACGATGTGCTTTATGAGCGGGTAGGGAACAATTACGTCGGCATTCGTATCCGTTATGCCAAAGAGGAGAAGCGACTCGGTACGGGTGGCGCGATTCAGAACGCGATGAAACAGATTGATACCTCGCCTTTTTTTGTTCTGAACGGCGATATTCTGCTTGCGGGTTTTTCTCTCCAAGAGATGTTAGATAACTTTCATAAAGGCATGGCAGGATTGCTTTTGAGTGTGCATGTGTCGGACATCCGTCCCTACGGCGAAATTGTATCTGATAACGATGGCAAGATCTTGGCTTTCCGAGAGAAACAACCCATCCATCGCGCCGGATATGTCAACGGTGCTGTATATCTCTTTGATCAAAGCATCGCTGACGCCTTTCCAAGCGGACAAGAAACTTTCTCTATGGAACGCGACGTTTTTCCATCAGTTTCCAACCTTTACACACTACACACGGATGCAAGTTGGATCGATATAGGTGTCCCCGAGCGGTTAGCGCACGCGCGTGAACATTTCTCGGGTTTGTAAGGTAATTCGAGGTTACAAACCCCCCACACAAGCAAAAAATCGGGGTTACAAACCCCTCCTACGTTACTGAATTAAAGTCTTAATCTTCATTCAGTTTGCGTCAGGTCGCACAATCTAACAGATTATGCTACATTCATTCAGTTTGTGTCAGATTGCACAATCTAACAGATTATGCTACAACAGGGACTGGATTAGGTTTCCACAGTATCTCCTGTTCGCAATACCACATAACTCCGATAGCGTTCTGCATGTATCTCACCAACTTCGACAGCATCCTGAATAGCACAATCGGGTTCCGCGACATGGGCACAATCGCTGTATTTACATTGACCGAGATGTCGTTCCATCTCAGGAAAGTAGTATTCAAGGTTCTCAGTGTCCACGCCCCATAATCCGACCTCCCGGATACCGGGTGTGTCTGCGACTTCACCACCGATGTCCAATGAAAAGAGTTCAACGAGCGTTGTTGTATGCCGCCCCTTTTGCGTTTTGATGCCGACTTCACCAATTCGCAAGTCTAAATCCGGTTGAATCGCGTTTAGCAGGCTGGACTTCCCTACCCCGGACGCACCGATGATAACACTGAATCTATCCTTTAAGACGTGTCGCAACGTGTCTAAGCTTTCGGGCATATAGACACTGGTATAGATCACTTGATAGCCCAAGTTTTCATAATTAGTAAAAGTCTCGGTAAATGCCTCCGGTTGGGTTGTGTCAACTAAATCCATCTTATTGAGGCATATCACTGCGTCCATTTCACCGGCTTCAGCCAAGATTAGAAATCTATCCAGTGTCCGAAAATTAAGAGGCGGCATGAGCGTAGAAGCGACGGCTACGATCTGATCCGCATTGGCAACAATAACCTGTTCAATGTCGCCGTGCGTTCCTGCGTATTGCCGTGAGAACTTCGTCTTACGGGGCAGAATATCCTCTACCACTCCTTCTTCAGCATCAAGTTGCGTGAAGATAACTTGGTCACCGACAGCCACCGGATCAGCATATATTCTGCGTCCAGTTTCTGAGCGATGTCTCCGTTTGAGCGTGCCGCGGAGCGTACATCGTAGGATAATATCATCGTGTTGAACGTCATAAAACCCTGTTCGCGCCCGGATGACTCTACCTTGTTCACGTGTGAGGATAAACACCACCTCCAAGAGTTTATCAGACGTAAGCCTTCATCGTTTTCAAAGCGACCTCAATATTTTCATCAAAGTTATCAAACTTGCATTCGCATGAGACGCGACCGTTATAGCCCGCCTTTTGGAGCGCAGTGAAGAAATCTGTAAAATCAAAATCGTCGTTTCCTGGGTAAGAGCGTTTGACAGGCTCCGCAATGTGGACATGTGCGAGCCACTCAGCAGCATCAATAATATTTTGCATCGGTTCTTCTTCCTGATAGATATGATAGAGATCCGCTAACGCTTTGATGCCCGGACGATTGACCCGTTTTGCCATAGCAACCCCATCTGCAACGGTTCGGAGGATATTCCCTTCTCGCAAGCAAATCGGTTCAATTACGATAATCATGTTGTGTGTTTCGGCATGATCTGCAGCCATATCAAGGAATTCGGCGATCTGTGCCAACGCCCGTTCGCGTGAATATCCGTCCGTTATGTTTCGGGAACCGCTGCTCCCGTAAACGATCACTTCTCCGCCAATTTCACTGGCTCTGCGGCAGGCAGTCTCCACATAGCGAGACAAACGTGGAAAATCCACAGTATCGCCTACCACGCGTAGATCGCCGGGGATAAAGCCTGCGTAGGCCTCCGGTTTTAAAGGGGCGTTCGCCGCCTGCTCGCGGATTTCCTGAAATTCGGCTTCGTCTGACTCAGGGATCAACGCTGAACCTACCCCTAATTCGATGTAATCATATCCAACTTCTGCGAGCCGATTGACATTTTCTAAACTGGTACAGATCCCAAATCGCATGCCTTCGCTCCTTCTTATATATGGGTTTAAACAAATGGGATAACTGAGCGTATCAAACTGTCGCCGACAACAATTAACACTGCCACGAAGAATGTGTTGAAAAAACCGTTAAGTTCAAATCCGGGGACAACTTTATTGGCAATTCCAAGCAGAAAAGCCGTGATAACGAGGGCTGTCGGAAATTTTACAACTGAAAGTAATAAATCAGGAAAGTGGGACGTACAGCCCAAGGCATGGATAAGTTTTTCATGAAAGCAGCTCTCACACCCAATTGCATGAATGATGTCAATAGGTGGGTTTCTTATTAGAAAGCTCCCTA
Organism: Candidatus Poribacteria bacterium; assembly: GCA_003635195.1. Taxonomy (GTDB): domain Bacteria; phylum Poribacteria; class WGA-4E; order WGA-4E; family WGA-3G; genus WGA-3G. The sequence continues at coordinate 70,290 of PYIY01000074.1, forward strand.
TTCCATTTAGAAACGCGACGTGCATCACAAGGAGTGTGAGGATGGTTTTGATAACCCCGAACCCTAACCCGATCCCTACAGCTGTTAGCCGAGTATTGACGTTCACTGTGGGCAAAAAGTGGACTATCCCGAAAACGGTTGCACTCAGGATAATCAGACTTAGGATATATGAGACTGCGGTTTTGGGAATCGTATCAGATTCTGCAACGAGGGGTCTCACAGGTCCCGCCCGCGCGATCAGTGCCTTGAGGTTGTTTACTGGGATGGCGAAATTGAGGTTTTGTCCGTCGTCCCGGGTCTCAGCAACAATACCTATCACTTCACCTGCGCTGTTTAGGATCGCGCCCCCGCTGCTGCCCCGCGAAATTGGTGCATTAAACTGTAGCACTTTACCATGCACCCGGGGAGTCCCCTCGGGGTGGATGTTGCTAATGTGCCCTTGTGAAAATGTCCCTTCTAACCCGCGCGGGTTACCGACAGTGTAAACCGTTTCGGAAATCTCAACTGTGTCGCTGTTACCGAGCGGTAGTGCCGGGATGCTGTAGTTTGCGACCTTTAGTATCGCAAGGTCATGTTCTGGATCCATTGCGGTGTACCCTTCAATTTCAAACCGCCTTTGATCATGGACGAGTTTCGCGCTACCCTTTGCAGCTTTTTGGATAACGTGGTAGTTAGTCGCGATCAATCCGTTGCCGACGAAGAAACCGCTTCCCTGTCCTGCTGGGCTGTTGCTGGCATCTCTCATTTCCAATAGCACTGTGGAACCCGCGGCTGCTTCCCATATCTGCTGAGGGGTTTGCGCATTTGCCACAGTTATGAAAAAAGTTAACAGGAGCACCCAGGCGATAAAATTACCTAACAGTCTTTCGTTTTTCATAGTGTTTCTTCCTTGATTTATGCGCAATCAGTAGTTTTGGATTTGAAATCGGAAAATAGGGAGACAATCATCTCCTTATTGAAATAAAAAAGCAGAGTTGATTTTTTTGGAGTTTTCTTTATTTTTATTGTATCAGGAACTATGAGAAAAAAGCAACCCCTTTTATAGGCGTATTTGGGCTATTTACAATTGACCGTAAAAACAAATAGACATTTTCCGCTCCTGGTAGGAAGAGAGGGAACAGGTGCAGGGCGGGTTTCTTTATCTTGAAGAGCGCGCTGGAGAACCTTCGGGGCGGTTGGCACGAGCAGATAGATAGCGGACATGCGTAGTGGCGCGGCGTTGTAGTGAAGTGTAGCGAACCCAAAGTGGAGAGAGCGAAACGGACGCTGGACGCACGGAACACGCGACTTGTCGCGGTAAAGTCACGAGAAACTTGACACGAGCAAACGTCAGCGCACCGAAATATCGGCATGCATGGCAGAGGTCGCGGGTGGGTGTCTTCCAATGACGACGGGGGCATCAGAAACCGATCGGCAGTCTCAGCGTTCTTTTCTGCCCGTTTGTAGAAACTACTACCTGTTTGGCTGCTATCGAGACAACTTCGGTCGATGCGTCTATTTTCTCACCGGTGGTCACGATGTGTGTTGTCTTTGTCGCAGTGGATTGTAGAATTGCCTGTGGGGGTGTGTTGGCATTACGCGCAAGTTTCGTGCCAAGTAAGCGATAGGGTTCTATCGGGCGCGGCGGTGTCCACCCTAACGGACGGAACAGGTTATTGTCAATGATGGTCTGGTAATAGGTTTCGGTATCAAAGACAGGTGGGGTCTGCTGGACGCGACGCGGTTGGGTTTCCGCGGTTTGAACCTTGACGGGTTCAGGGGCCGGTGGCGAGGGCGACAGAATACGCACCACAACAACAATCAGCAGCAAAACGAACGCGCCAGCCATCCAAAGACCACTGACGCGTCGGTTGAAAAGGGTTCGGTGTGTTTCTGACATCGTTTCTCTGGCGACTACTCATAACACCTCAAACCGTTTCGTTTCCGATACGGCTTATTGCAGATCGGCGCGCTCCCCTGACACGTTTGCCACGTATTGCCGCAGACAGCAAAACGACACGGCCGCACCCGGTGCTGATTCACCTGACGGGTATTATTCGGGTCATAAGACACATTACACGCGGAACAGGTTGTATTGCCCGATGGCGATGTCGGATACGAATGGGTATGCGGTGAACAATCGTAGTATGTCTCATAATCACATTTCTTGCCGTTCTCTGTCGGACACGTCCGCGGTTGCGTGTGACGCGACGCGGCGGCGCAGCCTCTGCCTGAATGCACACCACACGGCAACGTCCCATACGCATGACGCTGTGTCTCTGAGGACGACGGCGTTTGACAGGCATAATACGTATGACTGCTACACGCAAAAGATCGCGACGAATGCGACGAAGCACTTGTCGGCGGATAGGTATGACCACACGGACCCATCGTATCGGCGGGATAGGAATGAGAATGCTCTGAACAGGCATAGTAAGAACCATAAAGACACGCTTTGCCGTTCTCCTTCGGACACGTGATCACTTTTCCGTGAGTTTCATCCGCTTCACACGCGTAACCATAATGCGAACCACACGGCAATGATTGATATGTGTGCTTGTCTTTTTCGGCTTTTGAGAGTCCTTGACATTCATAAATGGTGTGTGAACAGGTCGTAATCACACGGCGCTTATGTTTCTCTCGTTCTGGAAATGACGGCTTAAGACAATGAAACCACGAATGCTGACCACACAACCCAGTATACAACTTATGCTGTAAAGCATCGCCAGAGGAGTAGGAATGTCCACAATCGCCGACACTATCACCCGTTCCAGGGGCTTCCCCCTGATCTTGGGCAATATGCCATTCATGATGCGTTTTTGCCGATTCCCATGCTGTCTTGAGTGGAGGCACTTCTAAATTCAAACCCGCTATTTTTCGCCCGATTTCAGTGCGTCGAGAACTGATTTGGGCCAGTTTATCGGAGAGCGTCCAGCCGTCATAGACATCCTTGAGGGTATTGATCCCCGCAGCGATAAGTGAAGCGCGGTTTAAACCAAGAACCATCAAAACGTTCTCGCCTAAATCCTCAATTTCAGAATTCCATTCGGCTTTGAGGTATTTATATCGTAGTGCCAAATCTCCGTCTTCTGATTTGTATTCGCGCAGGTCTTTGTCTTTCTCGTTATAGGCTTCATAAGCCACTTGCCGATCTGAAGCGGCAGCAGCGGTCGATGTATGGCTTGCTCTCAAAGCCGCAAGACTCACACCGATCAAGAGAACAGCGGTAACGAGGGCAAGAATTGTAAATGTGTTGCGTTGCATCTCTGTCTCCTTATCTTTGCTGTGCCGCGACTTCTCGGACGCGGGCAAGTCGTTTTGAAAGAATATCGCTTTTTCTCAGAAATTCATTTAAACGCTCCCGAGATGCCAACACTTGACCCGCAAAATCATCCGTTAATTTCTCGTCGGATTCGATGACTGCCATGTGTTCATCATGCTCCGATTTCAACTGCTCGCGTTCTGTCTCGTGTTCCTCGATTAAGAGATTGAGTTTATGTCGTTCACTCGCAATCTCATCGGCGGTGGCATTGAAAGGTAACAAGTCCTCGTTCCAATAGGCGGCGAGGGTGGCATTATCGAGGGGACGGGAAATGTTTACGGGTTCATGCGGTTGCGCATGAAATGTGCCATCATCATGGACGTGTCCACCTTGTGAGGTATCACCCACAGGGGGTTGCGTTTCTGAGACGGTGCTGGGTTGCTCCACTGCCACATCATGCGGTCCCTCGTGCCAAGTGCCGTCGGCGTGGACGTGTCCACCTTGCGAGGTCTCCCCAACAGGGGCTTTCACCTCTGATTTCGGTAAAGGTTCAACGGGTTTGATAATCACAACAGGGTCTTTCGGCGGGCGGGTCTGTAGGTAGTAAAGCCCTACACCTACAATCAGCAGTAGAAACACCGAGATCGGGAGCCAGTATTTTCGGATAAACATTTCAATTCTCCTTTCAGTTGTTGCCCGGGCGTGTTATCTTGCGTCCCCATCAGGACAGATAGATTCACACGGCGGGATCGGTTTCGGGGAACAGATTTCGGGACTTCGGCGACACGGGGTCTGCATCGCATTTTTGGCGCGCACGGCATACCCGAGCGTCGCTATCAGTAAAAGTAGAACGATGGGGAACCATCTGTGGATGCGGTTTCGCATAGGGTGACACTCCTTGCTTTGATGTCTTCCACACGTGGCGACAAGCGTCCCTGCCTTTAAAATACCATGCACGTGGACGCTTGTCAAACAAAAAAGTCGCATCGCGAATGACTGCGCCTGTTGGGTCAGTCTGAGATGCAACGCCAAAAGCCCAAGATGCCGCGTGGAAGACGAGGGCAGCATGCGGGCACAGAAAATCCGGACAACTCTTAAAACGGTTGTATAGAGCTTGTGAAGCCTAATACTTATCAGATGTAAATTAGTAGGGGGGCTTCCAATGATGGCGGGCATCAGAAACCGATCGGCAGTCTCAGCGTTCTTTTCTGCCCGTTTGTAGAAACTACTACCTGTTTGGCTGCTATCAAGACAACTTCGGTCGATGCGTCTATTTTCTCACCTAATGAAACGATGTGTGTTGTCTTTGTCGCAGTGGATTGTAGAATTGCCTGTGATGGTGTGTTGGCATCACGCGCAAGAATCGTGCCAAGTAAGCGATAGGGTTCAATCGGGCGCGGCGGTGTCCACCCTAACGGACGGAACAGGTTATTGTCGATGATCGTGCGTTTGAACGCTTCCACATCAAAGACGGCGGGCGGTCGCTGGGCATCGCGACGCGGGGCGGGCAATGTTTGAACCTTGGCGGGTTCAGGGTCCGGTGGCGAGGGTGAGGGAACACTCACCACAAAGACGATTGCCAGTAAGACACACGCGCCAGCCATCCAAAGATGACCGGCGCGTCGATTGAAAAGGTTTCGTTGTGTTTCAGACATCGTTTTGAAGGCTACTCTGCCCGACACCGCCAGTTTGAGTTGGCAAGACACGTCGCGGGTTTGCCACCACTGCAGTTACGCCACGTTTGACGGCAGGCAGAACGACGGCACCTCCGAAGGCGGTGCTGCTGCTGCCACCAATTTGTATACCCAGCACACGACCAACCTGTCGCACCACACGTGCTTTCACCGCAGGGCCCCAGACGATGCTCATTGACAGAACTCACCGATGCCGTGCAACCCGACCGACCACACGAGACCGTTGTCGGTGGTGGTGACGGTGGCGGTGCTGTCGGATACGTGTGACTATGCGGCGCACAGGCATAATACCCACTACTATTGGTGCAGGTGTTGCCGTTCTCTGTTTCCGAACAACTTGAGACCCACTCATGTGACGATGTTGACGGCGTTTGGCAGGCATAATAGGTGTGAGTGCTACACGCATAACTTATAGAACGATGACCGTAGGCAGAACTCGATCCCGGATCATACGTATGACCACACGCCTGTGGGGTTGCCTGCGGTGCCTGCGCACATCTACCGCCGTTGAAAGCATGTGCCACCTTGTCTGTGTTGGAGCATTTCCGATACGTTTGACCGCAACCTATGAATGCCATATTCGATTCACAGACAATCGCATGGTAACTCTCCACGCGATCGGGACCCACCATATCACCACAACTACCTTTACAAGCGACAACATGATCCGAACTACGAGGACAGACGTTCTTGCCATCACATTTCCACCACTCACCCGGACACGCCTGAGTGATGCTACCTGTAAAAAGGTTGTATCCCACTTCAATCCGATCGGGGCAGTCGTAGACATAATGCGCTTTTGGATTGGTATTGCTCGATTCCTCCGATGCCAACTGGCAGGCAGCACCGCGTTCACACCAGATCGTCACAATCGACTGACCGGTACAATTCGCAAGTGCATTTTCGGCTGTCTCTTGTGCAGTTAAGGCAGCTAGCGTAATTTGATACGCTGCAGCCTCCACTTGCATGAGTTTATACCATGAAGCTGATTGCGCCAAACCGGTGAGCAGTGCTAATGTCTTCGATGGAACGTTCGGATGTGTAGATAAGCCATCCTTCAACGAATTAAGGAAAGAGGTGGGATTTGAATCGTATTCGTCCTCATATTTCTTCATGTCCGGCGGAACGTTCCCACTTGGAGAGGCTTTTGCGGTTGCTACTTGCGCACGGTTAAATAGCTCCACCGCATCCTGATAAGCCTCTGTTTTCTCACGATAGTCCTGCAGGTAGGAAGCACAGTGACTGGAATTCTGACCCGCTGCACGCACATACACAAGCAAGCATGCCGAAGAAAGAAATATCACCCCGACAAGGACGTAAAGCAGAAAAGTCGTTTTGCGTTTCATATATCAAACTCCTTTAAAGTGTATCGCCTTACTGAAGAAGGGGATTTTCCTTCTCATGTGCTTTCATCCTTGTGTATATCTCGGCAGTTTTGTGCAACGCCTCGCTACGTCTGCGCTGCCACTCCGGGTCATTCTTGATCCGTTCAAACTCCTCTTCTGTCGTTGGTAGTAGTGCTACTGATTCGCCAGCAGCTTGGATGTGTTTTCGTCTGAGTTCCCTCGCCTCTTTCGACCACTCACGCCACGCTTTAAACACGTCGGGATCCTTCAGCCTGCGTGCGGCGGACTCCAGCGTTGCCGCGTCAACCTGTGTGTTCGCTGGCGCAGCCTGCACATCCGGCACCCTCTGCCCGTCCGCTGAAACTTCCGCTTCGGAAACTTCTACTGGGGCGTGCGGAGCGGCATGGAAAGTGCCGTCAGCGTGGACGTGTCCACCTTGCATGGTATCCCCAACCGGTGCTTTCACCTCTGATTTGGGTAAAGGTTCAACGGGTTTGATAATCACAACAGGGTCTTTCGGCGGGCGTGTCTGTAGGTAGTAAAGGCTCACACCCACAATCGCCAGAAGAAATACTATAAGACCTATCCAGTATTTGCGTCCAAACATGTTTTCACTCCTTTTCGTTGTTATCCGCGTGTATCTATCTGATGTCCGTATCGGGACAGAGCATCGGTTGACACGGCGGTTGTTGTGACGGTTGGCAGATTTCGGGACTTGGACGACACGGGGTCTGCATCGCATTTTTTGCGCGCACCGCATAGCCGAGCGTCGCCATGAGGAGTAGTAGAACGATGGGAGACCATCGTCGGATGTGTTTTCGCATAGGGGAACACTCCTTTTCTCTTCCACGGGTGACGACAATAATCCCTGCCTTTAAAATACCATGCACAGGGACTACTGTCAAATAAAAAAGTCGCATCACGAATGCCCGCGCCTGTTGGGCGGTCTGGGATGCAACGCCAAAAGCCCGCGACGCGATGCCGCGTGGAAGACGCAGCGCGTGCGGGCACAACAATAACGCAACCGTTAAAACGGAAGCGGTATGGACTTTGTGAAGCCAAACACTTATCAGATGTAAAGTGGGGGGGGGGCAGTAGGCTTAATAGTGAGAACCGAGAGCACATACGGTGCCGGCGGGCATGCCATCCATTGATAGATAGCACCTAACACAGCTGTTCTTAGTAGTATTACCGGAAACGGTTGTCGCGCTTTCATTTTCACTCACCTACATAAAACTTCGGAATAGGAGTCGCGGTCACAATCTTTTACATGTTGCGATCTGACTTACAAATAATTATACCATAACTCTCAAGAGATGTCAAATTTTTTTTGAAAATAGGGCAGGGTGGATCCGGTTCGGTTAGGAAACCGAACCATAGGTGTCAATTTAGTGGTTTTTCGCAGCGTTTTATCACAAATGTAATAAACATGCCGCCCTTACAGGGCTTGGATATTTGTTCGGATACGCTGCTATAAACATTGTGAAGAAATACCCAAGCAAATAAACCCTACGGGACTAAAGAGGGTTATGCAGTCTTCAAGGTTTTCGCGTAGTATCCGGTTCGGTTAGGAAACCGAACCTACCGGGTCTGAGGTAAAAACCGAGACTGAAAATGGAAAACTAAACCCCGGAAACGTCCGAATGATTGGAGTGTCACTGATGGATTTATGACAAGTGATGACGCGATTTTCTAAACCGCCTGTTGCGGGTTTATTTTCCAAATCGGCGTTTGCGTTGGCTGTATGCCCGCAAAGCACGGAGGAAGTCAATTTTCCGGAACGAGGGCCAATAGGTGTCGCAAAAATAGAATTCTGAATAAACGCTCTGCCAGAGCAAAAACCCTGATAATCGCACCTCACCGCTGGTGCGAATGATTAACTCCGGGTCGGGGAGGTTTGATGTGTATAAATAGGGTGTAATTTTGTCCACAGTGAGTTCATCTGCAATTTGGCGCACCGATTTGCCACTTTCACTTTCAGCTTTTAGATGTCCACGAAAAGCCTCAATGATTTCTTCGCGTCCGCCGTAAGCGACAGCAACATTTAAGATGAACTTATCGTAATGTTGCGTGGCTTCTTCTGCTTCCCGAATCGCTTCTTGAAGGCTCGGCGGTAGCAGCTCTATCTGCCCCATGGCGCGTACCTTAATCTGGTTCGCATGGAGTCCTTCGATTGTGACAAGTTCACGCATTTTCCCTTCAATAAGTCCAAGAATCCCTTCGACCTCATGTGCTGCGCGTTTGAAGTTATCCAACGAGAAAATCCATATTGAGAAAATTTCAACCCCAAGTTCATCGCACCAATGGAGTACTTCTTCTAACTTGTTTGCCCCTTCGTGATGTCCTTTGATAACATTCTCAAGTCCACTGGCTTTGGCATAACGACGGTTTCCGTCAAGGATTACGCCGATATGACGTGGAATTTTCCACGTATTGGCTTCGGATTCTAAACGTCGCTGGTAAGCCTTATAAAAAAATTTTTCAATTTGTCTTTTAAGATAACGGAATGGGTTCATGTTCTTTGCATCCTGATTTATTATCGCGAGTTGCGATTAAAGCACAACTTATAAGCACATGTAGCAAATTTCATTATAACATGGAAAAGTTATAAAAATAAAGTCTATTTTCTGTGGCTGTCTCGGTTGACAGACATCCTTCAATCTACTGGCGAATTATAGGTTGACATGTTACAGCGGGTGTGATAAATTTGTGTAAAATTATTCACTGGTGTATTATAAGACGAAATTTTATAGTAGATTCCGTAATTACTTATACACTCGTATCGTCATGTGAACTATGAAGTTATATGCCACAGGAAACCAACGGTCTCCTATGCTACAAGGAAACCCAAACTAAAAGTTTAGGCTACAAGTGTAAACTTATTTTCGGATTTTACTATAAAAGACCTCAGTTCGCGCCCATTGGAGTTACAATCGTATATGGAAGTTGAAACTTCCGGACCGTCAGTGTCATCACAAATTCCTGCCCATGGTGTTACCCTTAAATCTATTCTTATTGCTGTTATCCTCATACCGATTAACTGCTATTGGGTGATTGAGATGGAGGTTATTCGGTATTCAGGTCACCCTGTGACGATTTCCCTCTTTTTCAATGTGATTTTCAGTCTGTTCGTGGTTATCGGTGTGAACCAATTATTGCGCCGTTTTGTGCCGAGTATAGCGTTGGTCCAGAGCGAGTTAGTGATTGTTTATCTGATGCTGTCTATTGCTTCGGGGATTACTGGACACGACATGCTCGAAATTTTGGTGCCGATGTTAGGGCATGCGTTCCGCTTTGCTACCCCGGAAAATGAGTGGCAGCAGCTGTTTGTACCATTTCTTCCAGAGTGGCTCACTATCAGCGACCCATCACTTTTAAGTGGATATTATGAAGGGGAATTGCCCCTCTATACGGCTGAAACATTACTCGGATGGGCGACACCTGTCCTTTGGTGGACTGCTTTTATCACTGTGTTGATCTTCGGGATGCTTTGCATCAATATTATTGTCCGAAAACAGTGGATTGAGCACGAAAAGTTAAGTTACCCGATCATCCAACTCCCCCTCCAGTTGACAGAGACACCGCAGAATCGTCTATTTCAGAACAAGTTGATGTGGCTCGGTTTTGGGATTGCTGGTGGACTCGCCCTCTGGAACGGCATCAACTTTTTATATCCGATCTTACCCGAATTCAGAACCCGTATACGGAGTATTCAAATCTTTACGGAAAGCCCGTGGAACGCTATGGGCAGAATTCCGTTTTCACTGTATCCGTTTGCAATCGGGCTTGGTTTCTTCATTCCTTTAGACCTTTCGTTCTCCTGCTGGTTTTTCTTTTGGTATTGGCGGCTGATGCGTGTGCTTGGTGCTGCGCTTGGTCTACGTACCCTACCGCGCTTTCCGTACATGAATGAGCAAGCAGCGGGTGGTTACCTCGCACTGTGCGTTTTGGCAATTTGGGCAAGTCGCAGACATCTATTGCACGTTGCAAAAACTGTTGTGGGACTAACCCAACAGGACAATACCGTTGTCAGTGCTTCAGGACGCGAAACACAGGAAGCGATGTCCTATCGCGGGGCGACGCTCGGTCTTATCGCTGTAATGGTATTTCTTGTACTCTTCTGCTACTATGGTGGCGCTGAGCTCTGGGTAATGTTCGCGTTTTTTGTTATCTATTACATGATTTCGATCGCCATCACCCGCATGCGCGCCGAACTCGGGACACCTGTGCATGATCTGCACTATTCCGGTCCTGATGAAATTCTGACTCGGACTGTTGGCACACGTCAATTGGGAAGAGACAACCTCATTATGTTCTCTATGTTTTGGTTTATTAATCGGGCACATCGGAGTCATCCGATGCCGCATCAGTTAGAAGGCTTCAAAATCATGGAACGAACAAACATGACAATGCAGCGTATCATTTTCGCCTTAGTGCTGGCGACCGTTTTAGGCTCGTTGGCAGGGTTTTGGGCATTAATTGACCGTGGTTACCGACTGGGGATGGAAGTGCGTGCTTACTGGCCCTCTTTAAGTGCATTCGGGATAGAGCCGTATCGCCGCCTCGCAGGGTGGTTGCAAGCCCCTGAAGAAACACTCATTGCTGAAAGTGGATTTATGGGTATCGGTTTCCTGCTGACAACAGTGCTGATGTTCTTTCGGATGCGATTTGTATGGTGGCCCTTTCATCCCGCCGGGTTTGCGATCTCCACGAGTTGGGGCATGCATGTTACGTGGAGTTGTCTTTTCATGAGTTGGTTAATCAAATGGTTGATCCTTCAATATGGTGGTGTTGTACGGCATCGGAAGGTAGCCCCCTTCTTTTTAGGATTAATCTTGGGGGAATTCACAATCGGGAGTCTCTGGACAATCTTAGGGATTATCGCAGGAATTCCTACCTATGGATTTTGGGTGTAGTTGATACCCGATTTTAATCGTCATCTGGACGTGAATTTATTGCCAGATTTAACGGCAGTAAGAACAATGCCAGACTAAACAGGAGCGTCCATTGCCATTCCCATTTGAGTGGTGCCATTCCTAAAAATTGCGCGACAGGTTCAATATAGAGTGTTGCCAAGTGAAGTGCGATAACGACGACGGAGAGAAGGATGAGCCGGGAATTCGCGAATATTCTTTGAAATAGGGATTCCCATGGATAGCGCAAAGCTTGCCAGCATGTTGCCAACTGCGTGAGAATGAGTGTCGTACATACCACTGTTCTCGCTACCGTGATCTCCGGGGAAATTGACGTTCCAGCATTTCCACCTGAGAACACCTCTCTCATTAGTGTTGAAACCCCGAGCGTGTCCGACAATACGGGTGAACGCCACAACATAAAAAAGAATGGGATGAGTGACATCAGACTAATCGTCACAGCACGGCAAATAACATCTACACCTGTTGTTTTTGAGAGGAAGCGTGCCCTTGAAAAGAGGGTCGGCCGGTGGTGTTTTTCATCCGCGAATATCTGTTCCGTGCCCATACCTAACGAGGGTAGTAGAGTTGTGAGCAATTGCACCCAAATTATCTGTGTTAGTGTCAATGGCATCGGCATTTTATAGAGATAGTGTAGGATCGTGCCAACCGCGAGTGTGAAGAATAGGGAGAGCGTACAGGAGAGGTTCCAACGTAGGAACCCCGCTGCATTGTGATATGCCTCACGGGCATGAAGCAGGGCATCTCTTACCGCTTGAAAGCCTTTATTGCTGATTAGCCCGTCGGCAGCGGCTTGAACAACATGTGATGCCTGTGCACTATTAGCGAGCGCGATATCAGCGACAGTCATTGCACGTAGATCCGTTCTATTTTGACCCAAAAATCCTATGGCGTGTCCTTGACGCTTCAGACTCAAGACAATATTCCGGCGCTGTTCCCAAGTTGGCTGTGAATAAGCAAACCATTTTGCTGTTTCGTTGTCGATTTGTTCACGCGGGACGGCATCAAGTTCTTCTCTCGACGCTACTGCTTTCCTGTTGTGAACAAGACCGAGATCCTTTGCTAAGTCAACAGTCTCTCGCTCATCATTTTCCGAAATAAGGACAATTTTAAGACCGGTGTCAAGACTGGATTTCAGAACTGTTTTTGTCTCTTCATCATTGCTGATAGAAAAGCCTATAAATCCTAAAAAGATAGGATTGTCCTCCATTTCTTGTGGTTTCAGAATAACATCAGAGGAATGAAAAGCGACACCATAAACCTGGGACTTGGTGCTAAGCAAATAGCCTATGATTTCATGGTACATCTCGTACTTGTCGTCTGAAAGGGGTGTGATTTCGCCATTAATCAGTACGGAACCACAGGTATCAAGTACCGTCTGTGCGTCTCCAAAAATAATATTAAGATAGTCCTCTGGTGCTGATTCAAACACTTGCATTTGGTACCCGTAGTTACGTGTGGAAGGGTAGGCATCTACCAAAGGCAGTTTAGACTTGACACTGTCCAATTGATAACCGAGCCTTTCCATGTTCTGTTGGATAGCGGCCTTGGGTGAAGGTGCTGTCTCGTTAGTCTCAGTTCCTGAAGTTGCTGCGGTATTCGACGTACCTGCGTTAGCCACATTCCGTCCATCAGAGGTGCCGAGCCCAGCAGTGAACACTAAGTGGGGCGCCCCTTGAGGAATTCTCGCACCCTGTGGTATTGCTGCAACTGCTTTTTGTCGTTCTGCAGCGGAAAGATCTTTCAGAGAATCTAACCACGTTCGCCACGTATTACCATCAACAAGTTGGTCATCAACGAAAAGACTGGAAATTGTGAGCGCGCGTGTTGTAGCAAGTCCATTTTCGTTTGCACAAAAGAGGGTGATACGACTCAACTTTTCAAGGCTGTTTGAATTGCGGAGTGTGATCCCTTTTTCCCTTAATTTTTCGGCGTGTTTAGAAAACGACAATCGGAGCAATCCAGGCACATTGCCTGGGGCAGATGCAAGTGCGAAGAGTAAACCCAGAAGGATTAGGGACTGCCAATCGGTAACCTGATTCTGATATTCAAACCACCAACCGACAACTACAGCGATAACAGCGACAATTATACCGACTATCCTTATTATAGTATGTAAATCTCGTGTTTCGCTTTCAGCGAGCGTATTCGCGACAGATGTCGGCGGATCATTTTGACGCTGTTTCCATATTTCTATCTGTTTGCCGGTCTTCACAACGATTGCGAAGCCATGCCCTGCTACGACGTATGTCCCACCAAATGCCATATTTCTCTGTTTTTCTGGTGGTAAGGCAGGTTGTGGAATATCTGTGCTGATCTTTTGTACGGGGCCTTCAGTTGCGAAGAGTGCGGACTCATCAATCATAAGCCCTTCAGATTCAATGATTCTGGCATCCGCAGGCACGTAATCCCCAGCAGTCAATGAGAGTAAATCGCCGGGTACAATGTCCTCGGGCGCACATTTTTCAAATTTTCCTTGTCGAATAACTTTGATACGATGCGCCATGAGTTTGTTGATATTAGCATCCCGACTGCAAGCGCGATACACTATTGCACACTCGGACGCGATATGGATAACCAAAACTGCTGCGACAATACCTACCGTATGAAGGGTAATACGACTCGTACCACTGGAAAAAAAAGCGATCAAGATACCTGTCGCGAGTGCTAAAACGATGATACGCCATGTCAGTAAAGCTTCCAGAAACGCCTTAAGCGGAAAGACCTTTTTCTCTGAAGCGAATTCGTTTTTGCCGTACCGCGCTTTTGCTTTCTCAAGGGCTTCCGCGGTCATCCCTTGATCCATGCTGGAGTCGAATTTGTTCAGTATTGATGCGATGTTTTCTGTATGAAAATCTGACATCTTTTTATTCGTTTCAGTGTCTATGAGGATATAGGAAAATATGTAGACATCTGCTGATAAGCCGCTTCTAAAGCACGCCGATCAACGGTCTATTGTTAATTATAAAATCTACTATAGTTCCAAGACAAAACGTTTGGACTAAAACACCTTAGCGTTTAGTCGCCAAATTAATTCTCAATTATGAGTTCTCAGGGGTTCTCAACGTGAAGACTTGCACCGTCAACATCTGGCTTTAAAATTTTAATATCAGATGTAATTTGATGTTTTCTAAAGGCAGACTGCATCTGTTCAGCCACCTGTTCCGTATGTTCCAGACAATAGGCTGCGACAGTCGGTCCCGCGCCACTCAAAGCGACGCTGAGTGCGCCAGCAGTGGTAGCAGCTGTTGCTACATCATCAAACCCTGGAATCAGCGAGGCACGGTAGGGTTGATGCAATCTATCCTTCATGGCGACGCGTAGCATCTCAAATTGTCCTGTGGCAATGCTGGCGATTAACAATGTACTGCGACTTGTATTGTATATGGCATCCGCGAAACCTACTGAGGTTGGTAGCACACCGCGCGCTTGCTCCGTTGATAACGGGAAATCCGGGATTGCAAGCACAACCGAAAGCACAGACGGACATTCTAATCGAACCGTATGCACTTGGGCATTCTCCTGCGCTGAGACGACGATGCCACCATACAATGAAGCAGCAACGTTATCCGGATGCCCTTCGAGTTCTGTTGCAAAATTGAGGAGTTCTACATCAGAAAATGGAGAGCTGCAGAGCACATTTGCCGTTAGCAACCCACCAAGAATGGCTGTCCCACTACCTCCTAATCCACGGATGGCAGGTATTCCATTCTCTATCTGCAATTTGAAGCCTTCTGGACGCTTGGTGCCGCTTCGGTCAAAGACAAGTTCTACCGCTTGAAACGCGATATGTTCGGGCGTGCTTGGTATTTTATCCGCGTCTACACCGCTAACAACGACTTGGGTGTCGGTTTCAGTGGCTTCCAACGTCACTTTACTGTAGAGTTGGAGGGCAAGTCCAAGCACGTCAAACCCAGGTCCGAGGTTTGTTGTACTTGCTGGAATACGTGCGGTAACTTTCTGGTATTTTTGTATTTCCTTGCGGATAAGTTTCATTGTTAGTTACTCAACAGTTTTCGCCATCGAGTCACTTCAAACCTTGTTCAAAACTAACGACTTGGTCCTAAGCGAAAACCCGATTTGGACAACGGACAAATCGGAGCGAAAACCCAATATTTAAAGTTACAATTTTGAGATTGCAGTTTCCATTCTGCCTAATGCCTCTTGGATGTTTTCTAAAGAGTTAGCATACGAAAGCCGGAGATACCCATCACCATACTTGCCGAAGGCGGTTCCGGGTAAAAGTGCTACATCTGCCTCTTCCATGATATAATCAGCGAGTGCCTCACATGAAAGGGGCAATTGCGTTACGTTGGGAAACACATAAAAGGAACCGAGAGGTTTGATACAACTGACCCTATCAATTGCATTGAGTCCATCCACAATTGCATCACGTCGTTTCTGAAATTCTGTAACCATTTCTGTGACAAAGGTCTGGGGACCCGTCAGTGCCTCTATTCCAGCGAGTTGTGTGAAGGTAGCAGTACACGAGTTTGAGTTAATAGTTAACTGGGTAATTTTATCAGCGATTGCTTGCGGCGCGATACCGTAGCCGAGCCGCCACCCTGTCATCGCGTAAGTTTTAGAATGACCTTCGATCAAAATTGTGCGTTCCTTCATGCCTGGGAGGTTGAGGACGCTATAATGTTTACCTTCGTAGAGGATACGAGAATAGACTTCGTCTGTCAGCACATAAAAATCGTGTTTTTGTGCCAGTTCAACGATTGCTTCAAGGTCTTCAAGGGTTAGTGTGCCACCCGTCGGGTTCTGAGGTGAATTGAGGATCAGCAGCTTTGTTCGATCAGAGATTGCGTCCGCGAGGTCTTCGAGTCGGAACCGAAAATCCACCTCTTCGCGAAGCGGTAGCGGTATCGCTTTTCCGCCAATGAAATCAATAACGGATTCATAGACCGGGAAACCCGGTTCAGGATAAATCACTTCATCGCCATCGTCTATTAAAGCGAGTATGGTAAAGAAGATGATTGGTTTTGCGCCGGGGGTTACCGTTACTTCGTCAGGGTGTATTGTAATGCCCCTGGTATCAGTTATATGCTGTGCGACAACTTCGCGAAATTCTGGTACACCGGCAGATGGACAATAGCCGGTATGTCCGTCCTTCATCGCCTTGTAAGCTGCCTCAATAATATTAATCGGTGTTGGGAAATCCGGTTGTCCGATTTCTAAGTGGATGATGTCTTTGCCTTGTGCTTCGAGTTGTTTAGCTTTGGCAAGCACCTCAAATGCGGACTCTGTTCCCAATCGACTCATCCGCGTTGCGAATGTGGATGTTTCCAAAATTCTACCTCCGTCCCTTAACCATTTACTGATGCCCTAATATTAGTGAGCTGTTCGGTCTTTACTCAGCGAGGTGTCATCAAGCCGAGTGTAATTTATTTTCCCAGCAAGATTACACCGTTTCCACCTGTCAACCAGACCTGCTTGTCTAAAATAAAGACGCTGTTCATTTGAAATCCTTGAACCATAGGATCGCCCGGATCTTGGACTTCCCAGTTTTTACCACCGTTATTGGTATGCACAATCACGCCGACCCCTAAATCTCCACCGACAGCCCAACCCATATGTTTGTCAGCGAATCGGATGCTTCTCAGTGTTTCTTCGGTGCCGCTTTTTTGGACTGCCCATTTATTACCACCGTTGCTCGTGTGGAGGATAAGACCGTTTTCACCGACAGCCCAGCCGTGCTTGTCATCTAAGAAAAAGATGTCTTCAAGTACATCTTCTGCGCCAGTCTCTTGTGCTTCCCAAGTTTGTCCGCCATCCATTGTCTTTTGAATCACGCTCTTTTGACTGACTTGAGGGACAACGTGTACGCCGGCGACCCAACCTGTGGATTCGTCAAGGAACTGGATGGCACTGTACATTGTTGCTTCGTCATCACCAACAGCACCGATGATCCCACCTTGAAGCACCTTCCAAGTCCGTCCACCCGTTTTTGTTGAGAGAATGGTATCGTTGGCACCGACAGCAAATCCTACGTCTTTATTGACGAAGTAGATGCCTTTCAGCGGGTTGTCAACCTTGCTGGTTTGTATTTCCCAATCTCTACCATTAGTTGTGGCGACAATCATCCCCTTTTCACCGATTGCCCAACCGTGCTTTTCATCCAAGAAAAAAAGATTGGCGAGTTGGGCCTCAATATCGATTTCGGCTTTATTCCATGTTGCTCCCCCGTCTGTCGTATATCCGACAAAGCCGGGATAGTCTAATTCTAACGGAGAAACACCGACAGCCCAACCGTTTTTTGCGCTCGTGAATGCGATCGACATATAGTCACGAATTTCTGGGTCTTGTTTTTGAAGGATATCCCAATTTGCTGCAACCGTAAAAGATGTTGCCAAGATACCAACGATTGCGAGTCGTGTTATCCGCCAGAATGGGCGTGGCTCAAGCCTGTTCATTTTTATTGTATCTCCTTTGATGTTGGGTTAACAGCATGCCCTTTTTGATGTAGTTTGCAGGGGTTTGAAAATTGCTGTTACAAAAAATTAAATGCGTATTAACAAGCCAAAGGCTTGCGATAGGTAATTAAAATTATAATATAACTTCAAATTGGGAATTAAGTCAATAGTTTTTTCAGTTGCGGCACAGCTGACCTATGTCGTAAGCAGTGGCGCGCGTCGAAAAAATTTAACTGCGCCGTGTCTCTGTGACAGCAAATTTCAATTTTCATCGCTATTTAGCGACAATTAGCGTCCCTGTTTTAAAACTTTCCCCTACCTGAAGTTGGTAGACATAGATGCCACTTTCTACAATTTCCGCTGCTTCATTGCGACCGTCCCAGACCAATTTCGTTTCACCGGGCAGTGCTGTTAGGGTCTTTACAAGCATGCCATCAATGTCATAGATAGTCACTATGAATTCCCCCGAAGCATCTTCAAGCGTCCGCGCGGGAAA
Source organism: Candidatus Poribacteria bacterium (assembly GCA_003635195.1). Classification (GTDB taxonomy): domain Bacteria; phylum Poribacteria; class WGA-4E; order WGA-4E; family WGA-3G; genus WGA-3G. Next base: position 88,420 of record PYIY01000074.1, read on the forward strand.
TACGACCTGATTAAACTCTTCATCTGGAGAGAGTGGTGTAAACGGGTTTGGATACGGTTTATCAAAAATACGAAGTTTTTCCTGTATCGGTGCGGATGCGTTCCCTGCTTCGTCAATTGCGATGACGGCATAAGTAAAGCTGCCTATGGACAATACGCGGTCATCAATCAATTTATATTCTGTAAGTTCATCTTCCGGTTTTGCCTGTATTTTGCCGTTGGGAAGGGGTTCGGGATCGGTGCCTGAAGAACCGAACTGGACTTGGTAAGTTATGACATCACGACTAACGCTCGGCTTCCATAAAACTTCCACACCTTCGCTTGAAGTATTAACACTAAGCATCATCGGTGGTTCGGGTGCAGCGGTATCCGGTGATACGTTCACTGTCTGTATAGCGGAAAGTTCCGATTGCAAGAAAAGCGTCTTGTAAGCAGTTATTTGATACGTATGATTTCCCGGGGGAACATTTACATCACGAAAGGTCGTCGAAGAACGTTCCTCGACATTAATAGGAAGTTCTTTGTCCCTATAGATAAGATAACCGTTGACATCGGGATCATCTGATTTTTGCCAGCGGAGTGTCACATCATTTTCACCGGTCGTATCGGCTTCAGCGGTGAAACCTATAACCGGGTTAGGTGGCACATTTGGAATTACCTGCAAGGTGAACTTGTCGTTATTGAGTTTCCCATCTGCTTGCCCTTCTCGTATAAATTCACCGATAGGCGCGTCATCACGATTGCGGAGGCGCGCTCTGAATCTAGCCTCTAATGTGACAGTGTTCGGCGTTTGGCATTCAAAGGTAATTTCATAGATCGAGCTCTGGGTATCAACAATCAAATCTGCAAGTTCAACGCGCAGAACATTTCCACCGGAAACGACGGCTCGGGCTACAATTGGGTTACGGTCCCGCAAAATACCTTTGAAGTAGGAAGACTGCGTTAGGAATCCGGATGGCATTTCGATTTCAATAACTTTAATTTCTTCACCGAGTTCTGCAAGTGACCTGTCTATTACAAGCGTCACAATCAGTGGCACCGTTGAACTGGCAGGCACAATGCCCTTTGTCTGTCCAACAACGTTTATCTCCCCGATGGAAGTCACCGCCCCATAACTGTTCATAGCGATGAAGAGACTGAGAATAAATGTTAAAACAATCCGTGTGTTTTTCATTAGGCGCACCCTTTTCTAAAATAGTAGATTGATAGAAAACCGCTGTGTTATGTTGTCCTGAAAATCTCCGCTTAGCAGCTGAAATCCATAGTCAAGTTGGAGAGCCACGCTGCTGACCGGTAACTTAGCACTTCCACCGAAACTGAGGGTTGTAGCAGAATCGCTACCATTCTTTAATCCGTAACCACCACGGACCGCGATAGATTTATTCAACCAAACCTCTATGCCTGTGCGTATATAAATTGCCCCGTTACGAGAAGCGACCTCGAAAGTGCCTAAACTACCTTTCAATAAATTGCTGACTGCTGCGCCTTGTGCGCTCATCTCCGCGATAGATTCAAGCCTGTATGCCAAGCCTGCGCGGATATTCAGGGGTATCGGGTCTGTCTCCACGTCAGAGATACTTGTATCTGCAGGAAGTAAATTCTCTATAGATGCGCCGAGGCTCAAACTCTGAAACGGCTTTGCAATCACTCCGAGATCAAAAGAGACTGCTGAACTGGATGTTTGGGTGAAATACTGATTCTCAGCGACGAATTCGTTCGTCTCGTCAAAAGAGGTCCCGAAGAGTTTCAGATTCGCACCGATTGCCAGTTGTTTGAAAAGGGTGTTGCCGTAAGAAACGGATATCGTCTGTTCTCGATAAATTTCGGAATCTTCTGCAAGGATACCGAGACTCGCGCCGATTGAACCTATTCTCCCGAACGGGATAATACCGCTGATACTATTATAGGTGACGAGTCCATTGAAGCGTTGCGCCCTTGTCGCACCGACTTGGACAGCATCAATATATCCTAAGCCTGCAGCATTGTAATTCGCCGCGTTGCTATCATCGGCAAGCGCGACGAATGCGCCACTTAAACCTAACGGTCTCGCGCCGACACCAATATTATTGAATGTAGCAGCGACGGCAGATGGGAAAAGCAGCCCAATGAGTAGAATTAAATGGAATGTGTGTTTCAAATCTATTACATCCTTTGTCATAAATTATAAAGATTTGTGTCACTTTTGAATCAATATCTTCTGTATTTATGCAACTCCCAAAGCGAAAACATTGGGAACCCGTTCTGCCCCTAAACATAGTAAATGTAGTGGGATTTTAATAGGAGATTTACTTTGACTCGCCTGTCATTGGTACAAAGCTGACTGGGGTGATCCCGCTTGTCTGAATAGACGGCGTTGCGTTCTTTTCAGTTTGAAAATCTTTCCGGATTAAAAGCAGATTTTGCTCAGCATCGCCGACCGGAATCACCATTCTACCGCCCATTGCGAGCTGTTGAATGAGTCGCTCCGGTACGTCCTTAGGTGCTGCGGCTACAAGTATAGCGTCGTAAGGTGCGTATTCCTGCCATCCATAATGTCCATTCCCCTTTTTGAAATGGACATTCCGATAGTTGAGTTTCTCCAATCGTGTTTTTGCCCTTTTGGCAAGCACTGGTATAATCTCAACAGAATAAACTTCTTTTGCCAGTTCGGCAAGTATCGCTGTCTGATAGCCACATCCGGTGCCGATCTCCAGCACTTTTGATGTTGGCGTGAGCGCCAGCAGATCTGTCATCAGTGCGACGATATAGGGTTGTGAGATTGTTTGATCGCAACCGATTGGTAGAGGTCCATCCTTATATGCGACATTGCGGTATTGAGATTTTACAAAGAGATGTCGTTCTACCTTTCGCATGACAGCAAGTATTTGGGGGTCATGGATACCACGCGCTTCGATTTGGTTTTGAACCATTTTGCGGCGCAGTGTTGAATGGTTTTTAGCGGACAGCATTTTTAACTCTGCTCCGGGTATCAGTTCTAAGGTCTTAATCCGAGCATACTGTGTTCTAATCACCTACACTTATGTGATAAGGCATTAGGAGAAAAAGCCTATGTTTTTTGATTATGTTTAGAAGTCGCGCGGTGGTGTTTAAACCTGTGTAACGCGCGATAAACCATAGTGGCGATTCGGTTTCGGGTACAGGGCCCTCTATATTACCGTTTCCAAGTCTGGTGCGAGATGATGTCGTAAATGGAAACAGTAGGTTCCCGAATATTTGTGACAACCATTTTCTTTTAGGGAATTGAACTATTTCAAACGACTTTTCTCCTAATCCAGCGTGTTGCCTCGCAATGGCGAGTGCCAGACTTAAACCGCCTAATTCGTCTACAAGCCCATTTTCTTTTGCTTGCCTACCTGACCAGATACGTCCCTGTCCAAGTCTGTCGACATCTTCTACGGTTAACTTTGTTCTTCCAAGTGCTACCTTTTTGATAAAGTCTTCGTAAACCTCCTGAACCTGTTTCTGCACGATTGCTTGTTCTGCGGGTGGATAGTCTCCATAGTCTGAGTAAAAATCGGCGTGTTCACCGCGTTTGAGAATTTCTTTATGGATGCCGAGTTTCTCATATAGTCCTTTGAAACTATACTTGCCGCTGACAACGCCGATAGAACCGGTGATTGTTCCGGGTTCAGCAACGATAGTATCTGCTGGGGCTGCTATGTAATAGCCGCCCGATGCTGCGACATCGCCCATTGATACCACCAGAGGTTTAACCTTTGTCAGTTGTACTAATTCACGCCATATTGTATCGGCTGCGGTAACAAGTCCGCCGCCGCTATCAATCCGCAGGACAACTGCCTTGATGTCATTATTGTCTTTTATCTCTCTGATAACACGTGCGATTGTATCCGCGCCCATCACTTGTGTCCCCAAAAGTGGATCGATAAAACTATCGCCTGTTAGCATCAATCCCTTCGCCTCAACAATCGCAACTTTTGGTTGTGGCTCCTGCCAGTCTTGCATGTACATCGCTCTACTTGCGTAGTCGCTTAATGTCACCAAATCGGTGCGTGTATCGGTGAGTTCAGTTACAACATCAAAGAGTTCGTCTTCATAGACGAGGCGGTCTACAAGTTCAATAGCGAGTGCTTGACGTGCGGTGTAGGGTCCCTCGTCAATTCGTTTTTTGACGTTTTCGTGTGTCCATCCGCGCCCATCTGCGATAGCCTCTACGAGTTGTTCATAAAGGTCATCAAGAATAATATTCTGGATCTCACGGTGTGTTTCCGACATCTCTTTCCGCGTGAATGGCTCTGCTATCGATTTGTACTTACCAATACTTTCAAGGTCGGCTCTGATACCGAGCATGTCCAACGCCCCTTTGTAAAAAGAACGTTCTGTCCGCAAACCGATCAACCGTACTTCAGCGGCGGGATTCATCAAGATGCCGTCACACGTAGATGCGACGATGTAGTCGCCGGTGGAACAGTTAGTGAGGTAACAGAGTACAACACACCCCGATTCCCTGAAGTCCAAGATAGCGTCTGACATCTCTTGGAGTTGTGCGATGCCATACCCGCTTCCGTTGATACGAATGAGAACACCAGCAACATCTTCGTCCCACTTCACTATCGGGAGGACCTCTTTGAGAGATTGCATCGGTAGGTCAAGGAATACACGGCGACGGGGGATCGGTTTCGTTTTAACAGCATTGGAGAAATGGAAATAGCCGACCCCGGTTTGTGCGTCTCGGTTTTTGTCGAAGGCGTTCCCGGTGCCGACCCCCCAATTTCCGATATTTATACCGAAACGGACATCAAAACTTAGGTCGCTGTTTAGGGTTCCGCGAAGCATGAGTTCACGGATAGGTCGAACTTCTAAAGCATATCTAAATGCTAAATCCTCCACACCTTGTGTCTTCTGCATGTCAATTGAGAGTGTCGTGCGCCATGTCCCCGGACGGAGTGCTACCCCTAAGTCATAGGTGCGACCGAGTTTTTCTCCAAGCAATTTAGGCCTGTTCAGATCGCGTGCCGTTGCCCCGATTGAAAAGTAACGTCGCCGGTACATTACGCCGAGGGAGATAGATCGAAATGCGTCATAACCTTTATTATCCGAATTCATCCAACTGTAACTTGTACCCCAGTAGAGTGCCTGGCCCAAGTGGTATCCGCCGGAAAATGTATAGCGAGTGAAGTCTGTGTCTACGTCAGCAGTAACAAATTCCATGCCAAAGCCTACGCCAGGGACAGCAAGAAAAAAAGCGTCATCGCCTGCCCAATCACTCTGATATGTTCGGAGATAGTATAGGTTTAAACCCCGCCCTGTAGCGAGGCCTGAAGGATTAAAGAAAGTGGCTAAGGCATCATCGCTCATAGCGATAGAATTGGAGGGTAAGTGGGTACGAACTTTTAGTGGTGAGGCGACAGCACAAAGCGTGCTCACCCCGTAGATGAATGCTGCCGAGATAACAGCCTTCCTGATATATCCTAAGGACTTGTTATATGGAGGTGTACCAATAAATATGTTTCTCATCTAATACCATTTCTAAATGATGATATAGCATTGCCGGTTTTCAAGAAATGTGTAGTTATGTAGAACAAACTGGAAGTTTATTCTACGTAAAGAGAGATTTATTAACAGAAATGGTATAACATAGATTTGCAAGCGGGTAGATTATGCCAATCCACGGTTTAAAATCTATATTGTAGAATATCACAGAATAGCGGAAATTGCAACAAAAACGCTACGACCTACGCAATTTCTCCATGTCTTCTACACGTTAGGTGTCGCTGGTGAGGTTGGAAACCTCACCAACAAGGGATTTTGTGCAAATTCTGAACAATATATGTTAAGAACGTCGCGCATACTGTGGGAACAGTTCATCATGGATGTCGCTGCATTGTTGAAGATGGATTCTCCGGTTTTCATCTGCAGTGTCAACCATTGGTGGGAAAAACATCCCCGCGCCGGTCTCAATTTGGTACCCACCTGCCGAATGGACACTCAGATATTGATGTAACGTCTCTAAATCCGGTTCGGTTGTGCAATGTTGCGTGCAATTCATGGTGAACATTCGTCGTCGAGTGCCACCACCAAACGATGCGTGATAGGTATCGTGATTGAAAATCACGATATCACCTGGTGTGGTTTCCAAGGCGATGCTGGTCGGAAAATCGCGGGGCGGAACGCCGTAGAGTGCTTCTGATTGATTTGGATCAATCTTCTGTGCTCTGACAAAATGGGAAGGGTTTTGGCTGCCGGGAATAACGCGTAAGCATCCAGTATCTTTCGTCAGATCATCAAGGTAGAAAGTTACTTTACATGCGAAGAGTCTGCCCCAACCTCCGTCAGGATGCCAACCTGTGTCGCCGGTGTAATAATTGCCATCACCACCAGCATAGTTGAAGTCCTCACCGATCACTCCACCGATAAGCCCTTTGACCCGTTCATCATCAAGTATGGTACAGAGTCGAGGACGGTGCTCAATGGGGCCGCCGAACATTGTACGACTTGTCCCGTCGTGGTTTTTACCGCCCCCGAATTCTTGAATCGTAAGCTCAAATTCTTCTATAATCCATTCCATTTCGCTCGGAGAAAACATGCCAGGTACTGCAAGGTATCCGAACGTATTGAAAAAATTCACTTGTTGTTCTGTCAATTTCATGTTTTAACTTTCCTTGCGGTTTGGTTAGACACGTTTGGGTTAAGAAGTCCGTTCCCATATATCCGTCCTACATTTCATTACGGACTACAGGCTCTCTACAAAGAAAACAATGGAACACTACTCCCATCGCGCCCAGACATTTGGTGTAATATATCCTTCATCAATATACGGGTCTTCACCAGTGACGGTGATAACCCCTCGGTAATTCCGCTGTCCTTTCCAGCCTAACCACGATGCTGTCGAGCAGTAGTGGCTCACAAGGATGCGTCGGTAGGCATTGCTGCGATTCTTTTTCGAGCGATGTAAAAGGTAGCCGTTGAAAAAGAGGACACTGCCAGCCGACATCTCAATCGGAATTTCGTCAGTGTCATCAAAACCTGCGGCTTCGTGACAACTATCGAATTCGTGGCGTTTGTCGTGCGGAAAACGGTCATAGATTATACCGGAGCGGTGGCTATTTGGCAACACCCAGAGACAACCGTTCTCAATTGTTGCATCGTCTAAAGTTATCCATGCGCCGACGAGCGACCGATCACGCGTCGGAATCGGGTGTTCATCCTGATGCCACGGGTTCCCGGTATGTCCGGGGACTTTGCTTAACATCATCGACTGCATGCATTTTACGCCGCCCTCCCAAAATGGAATGTGTGCGCCGACAATCACTCGAAGCACTTCACAGATTTTGGGATGCTCAATGTAACACCGGACGAGGGGACTAAAGACATGCGGTTCGCCGACGCACATGATTCTATCTAAGACCTCCAGTTCGGTCGTCGTTTCTGGCATCGGTGGAATTGCGTCACATGCGTAATCGCCACGAAAGATTTTCAGCATCTCCGCCTTCAACGCGTCGCATTCCTCCGATGTAATAATATCTGGAAGCATTAAATATCCATCGTTGATATATGATTTCGCCCAAAGATTGGACTGTTCTTGTACCATTTCAATTCCTTCTCAAGTCGGGTTTGACATTCCGATTACTCTGCTCGGATAATCCGCCATGCCTCCGCTTCGTTCGTGAGAACCAGCGTTACTTTGCCTGATGTCTGCTTAACCTGTCCATCTGCTTTTGTGACATACTGCAACGTGTATCCTCCCGTTACGATTGCGGTATCGTCAACGATATTCGGATGGATGTTGACATCGGTCAGCGTCATGTCAATCTGATGATACGTTTCAAAAAAGTGTGATACCTTGGTTTTAACGTCTTGATATGTACGTCCGTTCGATAGATACGCCTCTGAGAAACAGGACATAACTTGTGCCAAATCAGCCATGTCATATCCGCGTTCATATCGGTCTAAGACGCTCTGGACGATCTCCTTAATAGTCGGTTCGGTTTGATCCTTCCGCGCCTGTGTCTCTGTTGGTACAGTATGTCCTATTGATTCGGAAGGGATGCCCTGTACAATCTGTTGAAGCGTGTATACTTCCGGCGCGGCATACCCCCATACTTCAAGTTCCATCACCCGCGCGACACCTTCTACCTCGTAGACAGGGCGTCTGCCTGCCATGTGTTGATAATTTCGCACTGTATCGTTCGAGGACACGGGAACGAGCCTTATTTTACTTGCAATTAGACGGTCCCGGACTTCATGGACTCGCTTGCCTTTGGTGTTATTTCGCGCTGTATACTGTTTGTCTCTGGTATCACCAGATGGGATAAGTCCCCAACCGGTACCGTGCCAATGCTCAATCCGGTAGTCTTTCAACCCGAATTGTGGTGCTGGATACTTCTCAGAGTCAATTGTCCAGACGACAATCTTGCGAACGTCAACAGGTTTGGCAAGTGTTACAGACACATAAGGACGCTTGTTCAGGTCCGAGGTGCGGAGATGTTCTAAACTGCTTCCCCAACCACTACCCTCATCCCACGTCTCAGAGGTGGTATCGCCATCAATTACTTCTTCGGCGCGATGATTTGGTACGGATTGTGAGGCATCCGCGGTTGCACCGTTTCGGCTCAGTGCAAAATTGATAAGAGGGGGTGGCGGTTCTAAAAGATGTTCCTGTAGTGTTTGCGATTTGCAACTGATAATTGAAAGTAAAAGCGTCAGATATACAATATACACACGAAGCATCATTGACCTCCTTTTTCATATCACCGTAATACTGCCAAACGTCCGAGTAGCTGCGCGGTTTGTTCTCCGGTGACAGCGCGGATTCTGTAAAAATAAACCCCATTGGCAAGCAACACGCCGTCATCATTTCGTCCGTCCCACAGATGCTCATTGTAGCCTTCGTTTGCTGAAGCCCCTTTCAAAACTGTTACTCTCCGTCCAGATGTTGTATAAATTGTGATAGAAACTTCGTCTGCATCCAGCGACAACTGATAGGTAAATGTCGTTTCTCGCTTCATAGGATTTGGATAGTTATGAATGTCCCAAACTTGAAGAGAGGTATCCTCTGGCGAGAAATCTGTATCATGCTTCTGAAGCGTCTGATAATCGAAATTCGTTAACCAAGTAGCTTCTGCATTTAACGTGTTCAATAACTCCGCTTCAATCGTCCGATGTGAATACCCAAACAGTGGAATAAATTCCTTAATTCCTTTGATGTGCGGTTGTATAGATTTTGAGAACTCAGTGGCACTTATAAGTTTGGCACGGATTGCTTCTGCGGTTCCGAGTTGGTAGCCGAGTGTTATGGCTTCTATTAATTTAGTTCGGCTTTCAAACAACAACACCCACAATTCCATCAAGTGAACAGCGTCGTTTAAATCTTCAGTTGCCTCAAGGTCAAAGGGTTTTGCGATCTCGCTTGCCGCCCTCATCTCATTCGCGGATTGCTGTTGTGGTGCCAAAAGTGCGGTCAACCGGTTTGAAGCAAACTTGGCGATTTTAAATTCGGGGATAGCCAATGTATCCTCAACCGCTCGCGGTCCGATCAGCGTCCAGAACCGTGTTGCGAGTCCAGCAGAACCGCTTCCGTAAGTACCGCCTACGGTTAAGGACCCAGCGTAATCAGAAAAATAACTCGCCATGTTCCATCCGTTTACACGTAAGGCATTTAAAATACGTGGTGCGGCTTCAGCACCGTATCGGGCTATCAATTCATTAAGAAGGAGCTGCAAATAATCGAGTTCGATATCCCAATTGAGGCGTGCGCTGACGAGTCTGTCGAGGTATCCCAACCCCTGTGTTGCGCCTTGGACGGTAAACCCACCTAAACCGATGACTTCAGGATCATTGGCAAGTCGCCGGACACCTTCCACGAACAGATCGCTCTCGATCATCCAGAACGGCATTACCTCTTCCACTTCGTGCGATAAGACGATGAAGCGATGTCCAATTTCACCAAGTGCCTTAACTTGTGGGATAGGCACGGCTGCATCTGCGACCGGTTCGCCATCTGCGCCCCACTTTCGCGAGAAAATAGTCCCTTTCGGCAACCGCCGTGCATAGGCACCTTTAGGATCCTTAAGCCAGCTGCTGTCATAGCCGGAGATGTAGAATTTGAAATCCGGACGCACCTCCCGCGCGGCATCAATAATTGTAAAGTAGACTCGCCAGAGTTTCGCTTGTCCCTGTTCCGTTCTATCACCACAATCCGGGCAATTACATGCGCGCGTCTCGTGTCCCCATGACCTGAGATGAAAACCGGCAAGTGTTGGGTAAGTGCGCACAATCGCCTGAATCAGTTCTTTTGCGAGTGTGTGGAACTCCGGTTTCGACCAACAGAACGGTCGGTAAGATACCTCATTCCGAGATGCCCCGTAAAGCACTTCTGGCCCCAAAAGGTTCGGACGCTGCCGAATCAGTGCTTCCGTCGGCTCACCGGTCACATACATAAAAAGGTAAGCATCAATCCCACGCCGCTTGAGGGCATTAAACCGATCTTGTAGTGTTGTGATGCGGTTCCGTCGTTGGGCTATCGGTTCGTCTTGGAGTGCTTCAAATGCGGGTGTATCGACATATTTGAAAGCGGTTCCGAACCCGTCTTCAATCCCCGTGCCTGTCCAAACACCTTCGCCGCCACTCATATTAATGCGGTGGCGTGCGAGCGAATCCGGATTTTCTATCTCCAATACAGCACGCACAGGATAAAACGGAGCCGATGTCTCGTTTATGAACGGCACGAGTAGTACCTGCGCTCTGGTAACTGCTACTTCAGGATGCACCGGCGTTAAGCCGGTTAACGCTGTAATACATTTTTCGATAAAGGCATACGCGCCGTAGATAACGCCCCTTTCGGTATGTGCTGTTACAACGATAACAATCTCAGTGTCGACCTCAACCGTTTTAATACGATAGCCTTCGTCTCCAAGTTCTTTTCCGAGCGAGAGTTCTATGTTCGCTTGTAGTCCCGCAATCGTTGGATTTGATTTGGGGGTGCCTAACACGATCGCTGTTGGGGTTTCTGTCTGTTGTCGATTGGTACGGATAGCGAGTTTAGCACCTGTGAACTGTTGAATAAAGGTTTGAATCTCCTCAGCGGCGAATCGTTCCTGCTCTGAGGCATTCGCGCCAATCTGGAGTGTCGCCCTGGGTTCGCCGGATACCGCGATCGGAATTTCATTACTTTTTGCTGGCACCGCAGAAATCACAAAGCAGAAGATAGCCATCAACAAAGTGGCTATCGGTTGTCGGTTGTCAGTCATCAGCAAAGCGTCTTTTCTGAAAACCTTCAGTTTCCTATTTGGTTTGAGAGCTTCAGAAAACCGAAAGAGCACCCGCTGAAAGCCGACTGCTGACTGCTGACTGCTGACTGCTATTCTCGTCGATAGCCATTTAATGAAGATGTTCACCCTCAAATCCCTGAAAGAAGTAGATAACACAAAAAGTTAGCACGAATCCGACGACAAATAGTACTTTCGCGGTGCGGCTCAAGTGAGTCGCTTCGGCAGTATATTTGCCACGGAACCCATCCATTACAACATGTAGAAGCGTCCCTACGGCGAATGCTGTCAGATAATCGGTTAATTCCGCAAATGCCCCACGGATCAGCTGCTCTCCCAATATTGCGCCCACCACGGGTCCAATTATCAGTGGTGTTAGTCTCACTAATGCTTTAACAAATTTCTGGTCTCGAAGGAGCGCAACTGTAATAAGTGTCCCGACTGGGAGGCGATGGATCAATATACCGAATGCAAGGGCACCACCGAGGACCTCTTCCCTTGCTGCAATAACCAAAGCGAGTCCATCCGTGAGCGAGTGGAGCGATAAGCCAAAGACTGTTAAGTTGATGCCCCACCCGAATTTCCTGTTATCGGTGTTACGCTCGGTCTTATCCCGCTGATGTGTTGTCAGGTGGTCCATTACCGAGATTAGGAGGAACCCGCCCCACATTACAAGGATTGTGACGTATCCTACTTCGGTGTAAAGGTGCATCATCATGACTAAGACGACACCAAGGACTGCGCCAGCGGTTAGCCCGAATATGTTTCCAAAATGTTTTTGCTGTATCTGGGATACAAAAGCGATTCCTGCGCCGAGTGGGACCGCTACCACCGCGATTGCCAGATAAAATATAAGCATGGTATAAATATAGCAAAATTCGGATTGCATTGCAATCTAAATTCTGTACATTTGTTTACTGCTATTTTTCAATTGACGCGTTTGCGGATTAATGATATAATTAATCTGATTGTCCCTGTTATGCAAATAGACACGAACATAACTCGGGTCGGGCAATATTTATACTTTGTTACTTGATAAAGGACAGGTGAAGATGATAGAAAAAATTTTTGATGTTATTATCGGTTTTATGCTCAATAGAGATTTGGAAAAGGAGATGGGAGTTCGGCATAAGATTTTTAAAGGTCGTCTCGCTGAGATTCCGTCAAAAATCTTTGATAGACTCGTTGATCTTATAGTCGGGACTCGCTACTCTTATTACTTAGAAATGCGGCGTAATATGCTTGAAGGAGGGGTTGTTGATATCCCTTCAAATATCTTTGATTGGAAAGCACTTGAACGCACGAGTGGCTATTTGCGTCTCTATATGGAAGATTTTCATGATAAGTTCAAGGAACGCTACGATGGAAATTTTCCCGCTGAAGATTTTAAAGATTGGTTCCGTTATTTTCACGTCGAACGTCCTGAACAAGAATCGACGAAAAAATCTGTTTCGGAAGCCTTACTCGCTGACGATTTGCCGAGAATTTAAGTTTAAGGTTAACGCCCGAAGATGCCGGATTTGATGGAAGTTCAGACCGGCATCTCGTCATAAGTTCTACCCTCCAACTCCCGTCCTGTTTTCGATTTACGTCTGCCTCCCCACTGCTTAAAGAAAAATGCAACGTCAGCATCCGCGCATTGTTCACGGATGTCAATAACCCACTTTTTCTCCATTTCGCGCGCGCCGGGACCGGACTCACCTCCGACGATAACCCAATCTATTCCATCCAGTTCTAAATTCGGAAGTGCTCCGAGTAGTGGTTCAAGTGATAGAAATTTGATATGCGCGTCGGTTTGGCGGAGTGCTTTGATTCGATCCGTCACGTGTTCATCTTCGACACTAACACCCATCCAAATATTGGGAGACCATGATAACTCAGCGTTGAATTCTAAAAGCCGCTTTGCTCGTTTCGTCAAGACCTGGAATTGATGCCAATTTGCTTCTTTCATCACAGCAAAGACTTCTTGGATGTAGGACAATTTGACCTTTTCATGGAAGAGGTCGCTCATGGAATTGACGAAGATTCGGCGAGGCTTTTTCCATTTGAGTGGTTCATTAAGCAACTCTCGGATAGGGAGGACCTGTTGTGTCCACCTCGGTCCTGCTTTGGTATTCTTAGCCAAGCCTTCATAAGCCATACCTTTGCCAGAGAAGCGGGCTGCTATTCGCTCAGCGTAACAGAACCTGCATCCTTCCGATACCCTTGTGCAACCGCGGACAGGATTCCATGTAGATTCAGTCCACTCGATTTTTGAGGATTGGGATGCCATTGGTTCACCTCTTAATCTAAGAGCGTTAGTTGTGACGGGTTTTGCATTCCTTCAAGGATTTCCTGAGCAATCTTGACTGCTATTGGTGCTCCTTTTTGGTTGCCGGCAGCAAAACAGAGAAGATACAATGGAACATTTTTTGAGTTACGTAAAATAAGTGGATTAGTAGCTACGCCATTAAATACGCTTTGTAGCCGATCAATGAAATATTGTTCAATTGCCACAAATATATTTCCCGCTTTTTGCCATCGATCTTCCTCATCAAAGAGCGAGAGTTGTTTAGCTGATTGATAGAAAGCGTCGTACCAACCGTGCTCACCAAAAAACATGTCCAGTCTCGCTTGTAGTGCGGGTCGGATTTCTCCATCATTTTTCAGTAAACGATTTACAGTACCAAGTGGGAAGAGTATCCATAGATCAATAGCTTGAGTTTCAGCGATAGACTCAATAGTTGCCCACTCTACCTGCATTCCATACGGATCAAGAAACACTAAAGCCCGATGGGCGCGCCAATTTTTTCCACATAAAACTTTCAGATGTTCGTTCGCGTCCTTATTTTCGCACTCAATCATATCATCCGAAAACCCGTCCTTGAGTAAAAACTCTTCTTTCAGTTTTTCTAACTCTGCGTACCTGCTGGCGTTTTTCTCTATGAAAATGTATTTACCAAAAGGTGGTTCTACTTCTAAAGCATTACGTGCTGAACCGTACCGGAAGTTTGTTACCTCCGTAGAAGCAAGTTCGGGAAACAATAACTTACCTGCCTCCCCATCGTGCATTAATTCACGGTAACCGGTACCAGCGAAAGCATCTATGTACGCAAAATGAAACTGCTGTTTGTTCATGATTTTTGTATATGCCTGCAGGTATTTGCTCACACATTTTAATTTTTCATCTGTCCAGTCTCCACCAAATTTACGTCCACGGTTCTTCATTTCCACCTTCCTTTTTGTAAATATGATAATTATTACTATATTAAATTATACCAATTCTTGTTAGGGTATGTCAAGTTAATTTCTTCGTTCCCATCATTTTTTTCTCAAAAAGTAGACAAAACCGATAAGACCGCTCACAACCGTGACAGAATAAAAACCGTAATAAACCCATATATTAATCAGGTAAGTTAGATATTGGATGCCTACAAAGGCTATAACAACAAGCGCGCTACATACAAAAGGGATCCACGCGCCAGCAGTTGACCGTTTTTGGACGAATTCTTCGGCAAGCGGCAAGTTAGACACTGGTTTCGGATAAAAAATGACGTAATAGAGCAAAATAGTGAACCCCGGTAGGACGTAAAAGACCCCTGAAACGCCCCAAATAACGGTAGCAATGCAAAACATAAGGAGCGTACACGGAGCAACAATGTAGAGGAGGGCAGTCGCCTGCACACCTCGCCATAAGTCCCGCGTTGTTGCCACCGGTGCAAGCGTTAACATCCACGATGCTTTCCAATGTTCTGAGTATCTGACCGGTAAAATGAAAGTCCCTATAAAACTTGTACCGACAAAGTAAAACATCATGGAAAAGCCTGGACTTAATCCGATGGCGTAAGCGTCTTGAATCCACTTGAGAGAAAATGGTTCGTCTTGCATAAATAAGACCACGAGTATAATGATGGCACCAAACGAACTGAAAAGCTGTCGCAATATGTGCTTATCGCGCCACATATATGCTGAACTGAGGCAAAGCCCTGCACGGATAGCGTGATTTCGGAATATTCTCGCAAACAGTGGGGTTTTCACTCTTAACTCAGATTTTTGTTGATTGCCTGATTCCAATAAATAAGAGAGATATTCTGAATATCCTTTCGCGATACTCCGAAGCGGAACGAATACCAAGATGAGCGTTGAAGCGACAGCCAGTCCTGTTAAAATCAGAAAATGGCGTTCTATTTCTCCTACCCCCAGCGACACTGCTCCGGCGAACCAACCGTTCGGAAGTGCATAGAACCATTTCAGGGCCGATGTTAATTTATCTACTGTGCCATCTGATAACGGTTGAGAAAATAAGCGGGGAAGGAAAATCCATAGCAGCGGGAAAAGCCCAGGAAATATAAACTGGGCGTATTGCGCGATATTTCGGAGTCCCTTCTTGGTATAGAGTTTTGTCAAATACCCTGCGAAGACCGTCATCACGCCAATCGTAAAGAAGCCAGACATGAAAACAATAAATAGATAGACAATCGGAAAAAGATATAGGAGCTCGGAAGATGCCCTAACATGAAGCCAGATACCAGCGATCGCGGGTGGTAGATTCAAACTGCCTAACAATAGGGCGGTGTAAGTGAGGATCTGTGTTAGTTTCACAAGGAAATAGGTTCGCGATGAAACTGGGGTGTGTGCCACAATAGGGTAATGTGTAGGCGCAATAAGAATATCAAAGTATGGGATCGTCCAGATGCCTATCATCGCCATAGACGTAGTGATGCCGATAAGCGCGTAGGTGAACACATCTAAAGAAACGAGCAGCATAGTTGCGATTGAAAGCCCTATAAAAAAGAAAAGTGCACAGGTTAAGCCAAGTGACAGGTTGACCCAGCGATTCCCTTTCAAAGCCCGTTTCTCTACTAATTTCTCTGTATTCAGGATGTGCCTGTACTGGGTCGGCGAGGCACCGAGCATTTCCACGATTTTTTCAAGCATCTACAGTTTCCTCCACTCGTCTGTTTTTTCGTAGCAAATAGACAAAACCGGTAAGACCGCCTACAACCGTGACGCAATAGAAGCCGTAATAAATCCATATATTCAACAGGTAAGTTAGAAATTGGATGCCAATGAAGATGCCAATGATCAAGAGACTCAATAGGAAAGGGATCATAGTTTCGCCAGCCATCTGGCTTTGGACGAATTCTTCGGCGAGTGGCAAGTTAGATACCGGTTTTGGGTAAAGCATAACGAAATTGAGTAACATGATTGATACCGGTAAGATGTAGAATATACTCAAAACGCCCCAAAGAACGGTCGCGATACAAAACATAAGGAGCGTACACGGCACAACGATGTAGAAAAGCCCGATTGCCTGTACGCCTCGCCATAAGTCATGTGTTGTTGAAAGTGGGGCAAGTGCTAACATCCACGACGCTTTCCAGTGTTCTGAGTACCTAATGGCTGCGATGAAACCGCCAACGATACTAAATCCAACGAAGTAGAATATAGTCGAAAAACCTGGACTTAGCCCGATGGCGAAGGAATGCAGAACCCATCCTTGATCAAGCATAACTACGAGCATAATGAGGGTTCCAAGCGATGCGAAAAACTGTCGCAACATGTTCCTATCGCGGCGCATATACACAGCACAGAGGCAAAACCCTGCGCGGATCGTCCGGTTCCGGAACAGTTTCGCAAACAGTGGCGTTTTCACTCGAATGTTAGATTTTTGACGGCTCCCGGACTCTAACAGATAGGAGAGATATTCAGCATAACTCTTCGCGATACTCCGAAGTGGCACCAACACCAAAATGAGCGTTGAAATGATAGCGAGCCCTGCTAAAATCAAGAAATGTCGTTCTATTTCTCCAAGTGCGAGTGAAACTGTTCCAGCAAACCAACCGTTCGGAAGCGCGTAGAACCATTTCAGAGACGAGATCAGTTTATCTTTTGATATATCCGGTAATAAGCGAGAAAGGAGGATCCACGTTACAGGAAAGAAGGCAGGAAATATAAACTGGGCGTATTGTGCGATGTTTCGGAGTGCTTTTCTGCTGTAGAGTTTTGTCAAATATCCGGCGAATGTTGCCATTACACCAATTGTGAAGAAACCCGACATAAAGACGATGGGCAAGTAAACAAAGGGAAAAAAGAGTCGAAACAAAGAAAATTCGCCTCTATGCACCCAGATACCACCGATAGCAGGCATCAGATTTAAACTGCCTAACAGCAGAACGGTGTAAGTAAGTACTTGCGTTAACTTTACGAGAAAATAGGTTCGCGATGATATGGGTGTATGTGCAATAACAGGATAGTTTATAGGTGTGAGAAGAATATCAAAGTATGGGATCATCCAGATGCCTATCATCATCATAGACATCGTTATGCCGATGAGCGA
>PYIY01000075.1 GCA_003635195.1 Candidatus Poribacteria bacterium
TTTTATAGTAAAGCCCGCAAATAATTTGACATATTCTGAGATTTATGGTATCGTCTAAGTCTTATGAGTTATTCATCAGATTTTCGCAAATGCGTGCTTGATTTCGTTGCTAATGGCGGTAGTAAAGCCGAAGCTTCACGACGATTTGGCATCTCTCGCGGCATCATCTATGACTGGTTGGCAGCTGAAGACCCGTTGACGTGTAAAAAACCGGGGCCTCAAGGCCCTCGAAACCTTGATTATCAAGCACTCAAGCAACACGTCGCTGATTTCCCAGATGCTACCCAACAGGAGCGTGCTGACCATTTTGGTGTCTCGAAACATGGTATTTGGTATGCGTTGAAAAAACTCAATATCACGCGAAAAAAAAGACCACGACCTACAAAGAACAGTGTCCAGTGAAACGGCGAGAGTATCTCTCAGCACTTCAGCAAGAGACAGAAAAGGGCAAAAAGTTAGTTTATCTTGACGAGAGTGGTTTCAGTGAAACCGCCTTCCGTCGGTATGCTTATGCCCCGAAAGGTATGCGTGTTGAAGATAAAGTGCCAAGCCATAGGTATACCACCACGACTTTGATTGCTGCACGTCTTGATGGATGTTTCACGGCACCTCTGCTTTTTGAGGGCAGTTGTGATGCGATTGCCTTCAACACGTGGCTTTCGGAGATGTTATGTCCATTACTTGATGATAACCATGTTGTAATTATGGATAATGCCTCTTTCCACAAAGGGTCAGAGACAGCAGCATTGATCCGGGGTTCTGGTGCGGATCTATTGTTTTTACCCCCGTATTCCCCGGAGTTGAATCCGATTGAGAAGGATTTCGCCAACATCAAGCGGATACGTCAATACAATGCTGAGACTTCCATTGATGAAATTATAAAAGTGTATAATTAATTACGGGTTTTACTATAAATTGTGAGACTTTTTCATTTTAAGTCGCGTCACTAAGTGTGACTGTGGAATGATAAGCTTTTCTTCTGTAGAGGTGTCCGATGAAAAACAGTGATGTTGAACTCATTCAACGTGTGCTCTCAGATGATGATACTGCGTTCTCCGTGCTCGTGAGAAAGTATCAGAGATCAGTGCATACGCTTGTGTGGCGGAAAGTTGGTGATTTTCACATCGCCGAGGATATCACACAAGAGACGTTTCTGAAAGCGTATCAGAAACTTCCAACACTGAAAGAGCCACAACGTTTTTCGGGTTGGCTTTATGTAATAGCGACGAACTGCTGCAAGGCGTGGCTTCGCAAAAAGCGTTTGCTAACGCAGTCGTTGGAAAACACGAGCAGTGAGCAGTTAGAAAAGTCAACATATTCGAGATATATCATTGAGGAAAATGAGCAAACAGCAGCGGAAACACGGCGAGAAGTTATTAAGGAGCTGCTTGCAGAACTTCAGGAAAGTGAACGCACTGTCATCACGCTTTATTACCTCGCGGAAATGACGCACGAAGAGATCAGCGAGTTTTTAGGCGTATCGGTAGCTGCGATTAAAAATCGTCTCTACCGGGCCCGGAACCGCTTAAAAAAGGAGGAACCGATGATTAGAGAGGCTTTAGGCAATTTTCAGATCACACCGAATCTAACAGAGAACATCATGCGTGAGATTTCGCGTCTAAAACCGATTGCACCGTCTGGTGGTAAACCGTTGGTGCCGTGGGCAATAGGCGTTTCTACGTTAGCGGTCGTATTTTTAATGTTGGGTGTAGGCAACCAATACATGTCGCGTTTCCAAAAGCCGTATAATTTTGATGCTGCATCAGAAATGAGGGTAGAATTGATTGAGGCACCTATTGTGCTAAGTCTTGAATCCAAACCGGATATTCGGACGCAACTTGGAAGTGCCAATGCCTTGGAGAGTAACGATGGGTTAAATCAGCAACCCGATCCGCCAGAAGATCAAGCCACGTCAGAGGGCGGCACGATCTCAGGGGTCATTAAAGATACAACACTCCTTGAAAATTATCTCAGTGGTGTTCGGGTTGTATTCATAAACACAGACGGTGCGGAATTTGAGACACAGTCTGATGAAGAAGGCCATTTTGAACGTGCGGGTTTACCCGCAGGTCAGTACGTTGTTAATATCTACAAACCCGGATACGAAGACCGTGTAGGAAAACCCGTTTCAGTGATTGACGATGGTCGCCATCATGTCCCACTAACAATGAACAAAGTCAAGATTTCTGGCGACAATGATAACCGAGGCGGTGTCCTCCGATTCTCGGCACACAATCTCATTAAACCCGAAGGTCCAATGGAGGGACTTGAGATTAGAATCACTGGAGCTGTTGGACTTGATCCGCCCGTAGTGGCTGGCATTACCGACGTACAGGGACACTATCGAAGTGACAAATTGTCTCCCGGTCCCTACATCGTAACGATCATTAAAAATGATTATTACACCATCTGCCCAATGACTGTTTACCCGGGCAAAATCACCGATGCCCGTATGTTCTTTTCAATTCCCGAGAAGAACACAGAGGCCGACGTTCCACCAGCACAGGAATCGGATTGGTCAAACGCAAAAAATGTTCTCCGTGGCAGGATTCTTGCGATGGATCCTTCTGATACCCCCTTGAGTGATGTTAAAGTTGTGATTGAGGACGCAAACCGGATTGTGTTTAGTGACACAACCAACGCTGACGGAGAATATGAGTGTCGTGGTTTGTCGCCAGGTCGCTATCTCATTAACCTCCATAAAGAGGGATATATTGAGAAAAAAGGGATACCCATAATTTTTACAAATAATGGGAACCATCGTCTCGTTGTTCTTGAAGAAGGTATGTTTGCCAGTTATTCCTCAATTGCCGACGGCAGCCTTCTTAAACTCATGCACGGAATGCGGAAACAATAGCATTGCTTCACCGGATGCCGTCGTCATTAGTTCACCGCACGGTCTACATTTCCAACATATCATGGATGCACTTGGTTTAGCTAAATTTATGCTATAATATTGCTAACAGGCTAATAGCAGAAACAAAGCGAACACCTACAAATTCGCCTTACCCTTCGTTATCACCAAGACAGCATCTCAAACCGTTTTCAGGAACCCGCATCATCTTGCGAAGCCTGCAAAATAAAAGTTTGCAGAATTATGTGACCTTTTCATCTCAAGTCGCATCATTAAATGTTGATATGAATTGATGGACATTCCCTTTTTAGAGGTATCCGATGAAAAACAACGATGCTCAACTCATCCAACGCGTTCTCGAAGGCGATGATACTGCGTTCTCCGCGCTTGTGAAAAAATACCAAAAGCCGGTGCACGCACTGGTGTGGCGGAAGATCGGTGATTTCCATATCGCCGAAGACATCACACAGGATACATTCCTCAAAGCGTATCAGAAACTCTCTACACTGAAGAAACCGCAACGGTTCGCGAGTTGGCTCTATGTGATAGCGACAAACGACTGCAAAATGTGGATCCGTAAGAAACGTTTATCAACGCAGTCGTTGGAAGATATAAATAGCACGGCGTTAGAAAGCGCGACGTATTCTGGATATGTTATTGCGGAAAACGAACAGGAAACGGCGGAAGCACAGCGCGAAGTCGTCAAGAAGTTGCTTGCGAAACTTCAGGAGAGTGAACGCACTGTCATCACACTTCATTACCTCGGGGGAATGACGTATAAGGAGATCAGCGAGTTTTTAGGCGTATCAGTAGGAACCATTAAAACTCGCGTTTACCGGGCTCGACGACGTCTGAAGAAGGAGGAACCGATGATCCGAGAGGCTTTAGAGAATTTCCAAATCACACCGAGTTTCACAGAGAATATCATGCGCGAGATTTCACGTCTAAAACCGATTGCGCCGTCTGGTGGTAAACCATTGGTGCCGTGGGTAATAGGCGTTTCTACGTTAGCAGTTATCCTATTGATGTTAGGTGTCGGCACGCAATACTTATCCCGTTTCCAAAAACCGTACAGTTTCGATGCTGCATCAGAGATGACAGTTGAACTCATTGAAGCACCCATCGTGCTAAACCTTGAATCCAAACCGGATGTTCGGACGCAGTTGGGAAATGTCAGCACGCCGAGTAAAAGCGATACCGCCAACCAGCAGCCTAACAATGTTTCGGCATCGGTTTCAGACACACAATCAGACGATACGGTTAAAGACTACTCACAATGGGAACTCCCCAAAGAGGCGAAAGCGCGTTTGGGAAAGGGTGGTATTAATGCGATTCAGTTTTCGCCTGATGGTGCTCAACTCGCTGTGGGAACGAACATCGGTATGTGGCTATACGATGTGGAGACAGGTGAAGAGAAGTCCCTGTTTATGGGTGGGTGCCGAGCCCTTGCATTTTCGCCGGATGGTCGTTTCCTTGCCAATGGCGGTGGATATTCTGACGTGTCGAAAGTCGAATTGTGGGAGATCGCTACCGGACGCGAAGTGTTGCTTGCGGATTCGTATGATACCGCTTCAGTATTACGCTTCTCTTCAGATGGGAAAACGCTACTCAGTGTGAGTGGTTCAGGGAATGCAATTATCAACTTGGATGTTGAAAGTGGAAAGGCGTTTGCAAGGCCTTTCAAGGGTGACCCCTTTGCTGTGTTTAAAGGCGGAGGTGAAGCCTACGCAATCACACGCGGTAAAGTCGCGATTGGGCAGATGGATGGGAAAATTCAGTTATGGGACACAACGGCACACAAAGCGTTATTTACCCTCAGAGGAGATATGGATTTGTCTCTTCAGCCGCCCGATATATCTGTAGGTCGACCGCGATCGTCTGTGCAGGTTGAAAAAAATGCAGTCGTATTTACGCGCAGTCAAAAAAGTGAAAAAAATCAGGTCTTAGCCTTGGCTTTTTCACCCGATGGTACTCGCCTCGCCAGTGGAAGTACAGATAAAACTGTCCGTTTATGGGATATCAACAACCGCGACAAATGGATTACGCTTCAAAAGCATACAAATTGGATAAACGTGTTAGCATTTTCCCCAGACGGAAAAATGCTTGCCAGTGGGAGTGTCGATAAGACAGTACAGTTGTGGGATACCAGCACTGGAGAACTACTGGCGACATTTACGGGTCATATTAACGGTATTACGGCATTAGCGTTTTCGCCAGATAGCACCACGCTTGTAAGTGGTAGTGCAGATGGTATGATCCGGTTTTGGGATACAGAAAATGGGGATCCACTTGCTGAGCGTATCACTGGACACACGCAATGGGTCAGAGCAGCGACCTTCTTTAAGGATAGTTCCACGCTTGCGAGTGTGGCGTTTAATGGTGAAATTGTCTTTTGGGATGTGAAGACCCTCCAAAAACCCACTGTTCATACTGAAGGGCATCGGGACAAGTTATCGACTTTAGCCTTTTCACCGGATGGCACGAAACTTGTTAGTGTCGGGGCAGAAGGGTCTATGATCTTCGGGGCATGGTTTTCTACTTGGCGGACAGATCATTTGATTCGCCTGACGGATGTAAAGACAGGTCGTGAACTGGCAACCTTGCAATATCCTATGGGAGCCGATGAGCTCACCTTTTCACCTGATGGTAAGACGGTGGCGTTTACGGGTCTTGGTGAAATTCGCTTGTGGAATACGGAAACCGGTGATGAACAGACGATCCCTCTCGCTGATCTGACGAATCTGGGTCCCGGTGTTCCTCACAATATACCAATAGTTTCGGCATTGGTATTTTCGCCGGATGGTAGATGGCTCGTCAGTGGAACCGAAGGTGGAAAAATCCAAATGTGGGACGTTGCGACCGGTGAGGCACTGATTGCCTTTGCAGAACCAACCGGGCAAGAAGATCAGGGAGGTGTTTTTGCAGTAGCATTTTCCCCGGATGGGACCTTACTTGCTGCTGGGGCACATACGCAGGTCCATTTGTGGGAAGTGGATACGGGTAATAAGCTTTTCTCCATTAGCACTGTGCATAAAAGAGGCAATCGGACTTTCCATAGTTTCCCCGAACCGTTGGTATTTTCACCTGATGGCGAGGTCCTTGTTAATGGACTTGACCACGGAGCAATCCAATTGTGGAATGTTACAACAGGAGACAGCATCGCTGCGCTTGATGGGCATACACAAAAGGTAGAGACGTTAGCGTTTTCACCAGATGAGAAAACACTCGTCAGCACAGGAGAGGATGGCACAATTCTCTTGTGGGACTGGGATGAAATCCTCGCAGGTTCATCTAAAAGCAAATAACGGTAAACAGACTATAGTGGAGGTAATCACTTGCGGATTGTAAGTGCTTGCCTCCTTTTATTTTTCGGTTTTACTATAAAGCACAGTTTGTCTTAGCACGACCTCTCCTCCATGTCCATTACACTTCTTCTATCGCTAAATTTGTGCTATAATTCCACTCAGAAAAAAAAGCAACTATAAATCCTCCTTACCTCTCTTTTACAGCAGAACGGAATTTCAATCCTTTTTACATAAATCCACATCTTTCGGCGCAGTTCATAGGTTTCCAAAACTCGCTAAATAAAAATTTCCAGAATTGTGAAACTTTTTAATGGCTCGTCGCGTCACTAAGGGTTGATTTGAAATGATGAACATTCCTTTTTCAGAGGTGTCCGATGAAAAACAACGATGCTCAGCTCATTCAACGCGTCCTTGATGGCGATGATACGGCGTTCTCCGCACTTGTGAGCAAATATCAGAGATCCGTTCACGCGCTGGCGTGGCGGAAGGTCGGAGATTTCCATATTGCTGAGGATATTACACAAGAGACGTTCCTGAAAGCGTATCAGAGACTCTCTACCTTGAAGGAGCCACAGTCCTTTGCGAGTTGGCTGTACGTCATCACCGCAAATCATTGCAAAGCGTGGCTTCGGAAGAAGCGAACGTGGATTCAGTCGTTGGAAGAGACAAGTAGCGCACAGTTAGAAAGAGCGACCTACTCTGGACATATCATTGCGGAGAATGAGCAGATGACAGAAGAAGCACAACGCGAAGTCGTCAAGAAACTACTTGAAAAATTGCAAGAGAGTGACCGCACCGTCATCACGCTCTACTACCTCGGGGGAATGACCTACGAAGAGATAAGTAATTTTTTAGGGGTCTCGGTAGGTGCGATTAAAAGTCGGCTTCACCGAGCAAGGCAGCGCTTAAAGAAGGAGGAACCGATGATTAGAGAGGCTTTAGGCAACTTCCAAATTACGCCGAATCTTACCGAGAATATCATGCAAGAAATCTCGCGTCTGAAACCGGTCGCGCCGTCCGGCAATAAACCGTTGGTACCGTGGGGAACCATAGGCATTTCCACAATAGCCGTGATCTTCTTGATGTTAGGTATCGGCACGGAGTACTTATCTCGTTTCCAAAAACCGTACAGTTTTGACGCGACCTCAGAAATGACGATTGATATTATTGAAACGCCAGTCGTATTAGATATTGAATCGAAACCTGATGTCCGAACGCAGCTCGGCAGCCCTGCTGCGCCGAGTCCGAACGAAGGTGCCGGTCAGCAACCTGATGAGGTCTTATTTGCTGCCGCACAAGCAGATGGAGAAGACGTTTCCGTTCCAAAACAGCAGTGGATTCAAGCACGACCAATCAAAGGAAGCGCAGCAAAGGGTTTATTTGTTACACCTGAGGGTGAGCTTTACACTTTTGCTGATATGCAAGTTTACAAATTAGGAGCCGATGGAAAAAAGGGACGACACATTTTTGATTTTAGGTCCCTGGTAAATTCTCGTCCGCCAGCTGCACCACTCGCAAAGTGGAAAGATACCCTCTACATTATGCTGGCAAACGAACTTCTTGCTTCAAAGGACGATGGTCAGACGTGGGATTTGGTACACACTTTGCCAGACGTACATTATGATGCTATTGGCTTGATACTAACAGAGCAGGTGTTTTATGCTGCTTTTGAGAACGGAATTTTCCGTTCTGAAGATAACGGAAAGACATGGCAGGCAATAAACGATGGGTTAATGATGGGGGATATGGGGTATATCCGCTCTATCGTCAATATTCAAGACACGTTGTTTGCTGGAACCAGCAACGGATTCTACCGCCTCAGTGCTGACAGTTGGCAACGTGTGGCGTTTCCAGTATCCGTCGGACGGATCCGTTCAGTTGCCGCAACAGAAAATAAACTTTATGTTGCTGCGCAGATGAGTGATGCGGATCCTCGTGCAGTTTCCAGAGGACAGCAGCAGACTTGGTGGATACTCCGATCAACTGATTTGGGGAATTCGTGGACAGATATAACCCCCCCAAACGCTTGGACAGTAAAAGGATGGCCGCCTTTTGTTAAACTTATTGCTGCGGGTGACACACTTTTGGCGATGGAACAAGGAATGGTGCGTTCTACCGATAGTGGAGACACATGGCTACCGCCCCAATTACCAGACACTTCTCCTTCAATGGATGCTGATGTAGACGTTGCGATAGCAGTAAACGAGAGCGTTTTTTATGTTGGGAGTTGGCGTAGTGGGCTCCATCGTTCCACCGATGCGGGCAAATCATGGGACATAGTAAACATCACCGCAGATACAGGTCAAATAGGTAATCTCATCGCACATAGGGAAAACAATAAGAGGGATAACAGGCCTCTGACGCTCTACGCGAGATATGAAGAAGAAAAAGTCGTAAAAACCACGGATAGGGGTACATCGTGGCAGGATGTCCAAATAGAAATACCGATGACGGAACCAGACAGAGAAGAGATACCGGCTATTACCCACATTATAGAATCTGGTGGTAAAATCTATGCAAAAGGTGGGAATTCGCTTGGTAGAGGAAAGACGCGGATATATCGTGTATCTACAGATGACAATTCGCTTGTACCGATACAAGGCATGCCAATCCTTGACGCAATGGAATTAACGTTCCAGATGCGTGAAATAAGGATGAAAAGAAGGATGAACGAGTCTAATTTACCAGATGCATCGGTTATTGAGCAGTTGCGAGAAAAGTCTCCTGGCGCGGACGAGTTCTTCAGACAGCTGGTGAAATGGGATCCCCGACAGCCGGATATATATACGCAATTAGGGTTCCGCAAAGGTGCGTTTGCTGTTAGTGGCGACACGTTCTATATGGAATACAACTATAAACTCCTCCGATGGGAACCGGGTGATACTGAATGGTATGACACCGAACAGGAAGAAACCGTTGAACTGACTCCGAAATTAGCATTCACAAAACTCAAAATCGCGGCTTCAGGGAACACCGTCTACGTCGGCAAACGGGACGGACACCTCGTCGTCTCGTTTGATAAGGGAAATAATTGGATTGATCTCACGCCAGCTCTGCCGTTTCCCGTTAAAGCCTTCAATGATATAGTGTCTGCGGATTCCACGGTCTATGTAGCAACAGACGCAGGTATCATTACATCAGATGGTGGAAGACATTGGCATATCGTCACCGATGCAGAAGGGAACAATGTCATTATGGAGCACTTGGCTGTTGATGGCACAAAGGTTTATGGTGTTTCCAAGTCAGGGGTCTATCAATTGGAAAACGGCACGTGGAAACAGGTCGTCTCAGAGGTGCCAGAGAGAGTGACCTCGCTTGCTGTTGATGGGAACGTGTTGTATGTCGGCACGCAGGACAGTGGCGTACTTCACTTCAATCTTGACGAATAATCAAGACCCGTGTATTTTGCTTGGGCGGTACGACGATGCCGCCCTTTTTCACCTTAGGTTTCTCAACCAATTTTTTCCCATCTCACGTTCTTGTCTCTGTCAAAACCGTTTGGTTCTTCCATAAGCCATAAACATGTCGCCCTTACAAGGACTGAAGATGACGCGGACCGTGCATCTATAAACAGGTTTCCGTTCGTACAGGACTTAAGATACTACATTTTTTATTACGTTTTTTGCGGGACCCACTATATTAGATCGCCTTTAACTGTTTCCCACAAACTCTCGTGAGTAATGAAGTACCCTCAGATAAGTTTATGGTATAATGCTGTTGGCAGCGCAAGAAAAAATAAATGGGTTCCCGCTGCAAGTATGTTTTATCTCTCTTTACGTGAACACGCGTTTTTTCGGTGAAGCTTACAAACCGAAACTTGCTATTCAAAAGATTGCAGAATTCTGCAACCGTTTTCCGCCTAAGTCGCGTCACTAAGAGTCAATGTGGAATATTGAACTCCCTGTTTTGGAGATGTCTAATGAAGAACAACGATGCTCGACTGATTCAATGCGTTCTTGCAGGTGATGATACCGCCTTTACTGAATTGGTAAAAAAGTACCAGCAGCCGGTTCACGCGCTTGTGTGGCGAAAGGTGGGCGATTTCCATGTTGCCGAGGAGATTACGCAAGACACCTTCCTGAAAGCATACCAGAAACTGGCGACGCTCAAGGAACCGCAGCGTTTTTCGAGTTGGCTTTATGTAATAGCCGCGAACTGTTGCAAGGCATGGCTTCGTAGGAAGCGTTTATGGATGCAGTCGTTGGATACTACCAGTGGTGTGCAATTAGAAAGTGCCACATATTCTGGATATGTCATTTCGGAAAACGAACGCGTAACAGCAGAATCACAGCGCGAAGTCGTCAAAAAGCTGCTCGCGAAGTTACAAGAGAGTGAGCGAACTGTCATGACCCTCCACTACTTCGGGGAGATGACGTGTGAAGAAATTAGCAAGTTTCTCGGAGTGTCGGTGGGTGCGATTAAAAGTCGGCTCAGTCGTGCGCGCCACCGCTTAAAGAAGGAGGAACCCATGATACGCGAGGCTTTAGAGAATTTCCAAATCACACCGAACCTTACAGACAACATCATGCGTGAGGTCTCGCGTCTGAAACCGGTTACCCCGTCAGGCGGTAAACCGATCGTCCCGTGGGCGATCGCTGCTTCTACAATAGCAGTGGTATTTTTAATATTGGGTATCGGCACACAATACCAATCGCGTTTCCAAAAACCCTATAGTTTTGATGCGACCTCGGAGATGATAGTTGAGCTTATTGATGCCCCGATTGTGTTAAACCTTGAATCCAAACCAGATGTTCGGATGCAGCTCGGAAGTTCCAAAGTGCAAGGTAGAGACATTATCTCCAACCAGCAGCCTGATGACTCTCCAGTGTGGTTGGCGGCTGCACAAGGGGATAAGGCAGAGGTCCCTGTCTCAAAACAACAGTGGGTTCAGACAAGCGAACCCGGAGGCATAGTCATAATGGCTTTATCTGCTATACCTGAAGGGAATCTCTATACTGTTGATGGTATGGGTGATTTCTACAAATTAGCAAACAATGAAAACAGATGGCAACGCATCTTCAACATTGGCTCACTGAATACCGCTTGGGGCGGCAATCCGCCTATTGCGAAGTGGGACAATACCCTTTATCTCGTCCCGTCTAATGAGCTTTTTGCTTCAACGGATGATGGCAAAACATGGAATTTACTATACTCTTGGCACGAAGGCTATAGACATCCGATTGAATTAGTACCGACAGATCAGGCGTTTTATCTTGGGTTTGATAACGGTATTTTCCGTTCTGAGGATACCGGTAAGACGTGGACGATCATAGACGATGGATTGACGGGGAGAATTGAATCCTTCGTCAAGATCCGAAATACACTGTTTGCTGGAACAAAAACCGGGCTATACCGCTTAAACACTGACAACTGGCAACGCTTACAATTGCCGGTGTCTGAAGCCGAAACTATTCAATCAGTAGCGGCGACTCAAGAGAGGCTCTATGTCGCGGCACAGTTAGACTGGGGAAAGCTTAGCAGAGATGACCGCCAGCAAATATCCGAAGGGCAAAGGCGATCTTGGTGGATATTCCGTTCAACCGACAAGGGAGATTCATGGATAGATATAACTCCCACAAATGCTTGGGCGATCCTTGGGTATCCACCACATATCAGACTTGTCGGTAAAGAAACAGTGCTCTTGGTAATCGGTATGAGTGATGGTGTTGTGGTTCGCTCAATTGATAGTGGAGATACATGGTCACACAAGGAAACTACCGGTATTTCTCCTACACGCTTCAGTGTAACCGAAGCTGTAGCGTTGAACAAAAGCACCTTTTATGCAGGAGGAAACCAGGGTATTTTTCGTTCTACTGATGGTGGTGTATCGTGGCACCGGTTTAACAGAAAGATGAAGAGTCGAGTTGATAACCTAATCACATTCAGAAAAATGGATAAGGGAGGAAATACATCTACAGTTCTTTACGCGCGGGTCGATGGAGAGTTAGTTAAAACTACCGACTATGGTCGTTCTTGGAAAACTGTTCAGGTGAAAATACCAATGGAAGCATCTCAGAAAGAAGAACCACCGCTTATTGACGAAATAATATCGTCCGGTGATGTGCTTTATGCGAAAGGTAAGGTTCCCTTTGAAGAAGTGCGCCTGTATAGCGTCTCTGCAGATAGCAACACGCTACTACCGATTCAAGAAGTACCGGTCTTTTACCCAGTGGCGTTAATAGATAAGGCATTTATTGAGCAGTTCCAAAAGAATTTTCATGGTGCAGCCCAGTTTTTCAAACAGTTGGCAGAACCGGATCTCCAGTGGTCGGGTGAACTCCTCCGCGGCGGCTTGCGTGGCGCGTTTGCTGTTAGCGGTGGCATCTTCTACATGGAATACAATTATAAACTCTTCCGATGGAAGCAGGGTGAAGCGGTATGGTTTGATACCGGGGTTGAAGAAACTGCTGAACTCTCCAAGAACACAATAAGGCGAGGGTTCAAACTTGCTGCTTCAGGAAACACTGTCTATGTCGGTAAGCGGGATGGACATCTCGTCGTCTCGTTTGATAAGGGAACTAATTGGCTCGATCTCACGCCGGCCCTACCGTTTTCTGTTAAAGTTTTTCATGATATGGTGTTTGTGGGTTCCACGGTATATGTAGCAACCGACGCAGGTGTCGCTGCGTCAAGCGACGGGAAACAGTGGCGTGCTATCACTGATGCAGCCGGAATGCCTCCCATTATCGGGCGATTGGCAGTTGACGGGACAACCCTGTATGGTGTTTCCAGGACAGCAGTGTATCAATTGGAAAATAGCACGTGGAAAGAGGTTGCTTCAGAAGTGCCGGAAAGGGTGACCTCGCTTGTTGTTGATGGGAACGTGTTGTACGTCGGCACGCAGGACAGCGGCGTGCTGCACTTCAATCTTAATGAATAGTAAAAATCGGTATATCTTGTTGGGGCGGTGCTAAAATGATCGCCCTTTCTCACACCTATCCAAACCCCTTAACCGCGCGGATGTCTCGAAAGCATGTTTGGATTCGAGAAACAGCGGTAATGCTGGAGAGTCTTAAAAGGACTCGGTTTTCAACCCTTGGGGTGCCAATTCTCCAATGGAACTTTCCAGAGCATCGGATGCTTCGGCAGGTATATGCTTAGCGGTTGGCGGAAGCGGCGTATCAAAAAAGTAGTCAGGGTCGGTTTTCTGTCTTTGCCAAGTTTCGCGCATTTCTCGCCAAGCCCCGAAAAGCGTGCGCGGTTCGGGCATATCTTCGACAATCAGGCAATGCAATTTTTTCAAATTGTAACAGGGGACCCCTGCAAACATGTGATGCTCAATGTGCCAATTCATACGCCAATACAAAAACTCTGCCAAGGGATTGAGCGTGATTGACCGTGCGCATTTGCGGAAGTCAGGGTCATTTTCCTTTAACCCACAATGTTGGGGCATAGAAACAGCATAGGATCCCCAGTTCGCAATAAATGCGCTGGCAGTGATAATGAGCGGAAAAACCCAATAGCCCGTGGCGAGTGAAACGACAAGCAGCGTGCCGTGAAAAAGGAGTAGCACCCGAGACCACCACATCGAATTTTTATACTCTTCGGGTTGGTCAACATGTAATGACGCCAACCACTCCTGACTCGGAATATCTGGCGGCCCTTCTTTACCAAAGGCACTGCGGATCGTGCAGATAACTGCAGCAATAAACCCGCCTTTGCTAAAAGTACGACCCGGTTGCGTGAACAAATTCACCGTAAACAGTTGAAGAACAAACAAGGAAGCCAATTTAGGTTCAAGCGGAAGAAGGTTTTCGCGATCCCCTTCGGGATATAAGGTGTAGCGATGATGATAGGTATGACTACTGGCATAGTCAAAATGATCCCACCAACTTATGAGGCTAAATAGGTAAAGAAAAAATTTGTTCAGCCATTTGGTACGGAATACGGTGCCGTGTCCCAATTCGTGATTGGCTGTCCCTTTGAAAAAACTGGCGACGGTGCCATGCATAAATAGGGCAAGAAAAAAGCCGAACCACATCGCTTGTGACCAAAAAAAGTAGACCGCGCTACCCGTCAATAGCCAGAGCGCAAGATGCCCACCTGCCTGAAACCAACCTTGCCAGTCACTCCGTTTTGATAGATTTCGTAAAGTTGCATGGTCTATTTTGCTCCGGTACCATTTTACACGAAGCACTTTTCGGACTTCAGCCAGCGGTTGATACGTCATCTAAATACCTCTCTATCGTGATACACTCCCCGCGCGTGAAGGCGTGGGTTCTGACGAAGACTTGCTTTCCACGAAGCACACGCGCAGCGTTTTGTCTTTTATATCACACGTTCGCATCTGTGTCAATTTTTTTATACATCTATCTGAAGTTTAGTTAGATTTATGGTATAATAATTGAGTGAAAGAAGCGGCGTTTCAGTTACGCGTGTCACTACTTACGGGAGGAAAACCATGGTTCGCGATGCTTTAGGCAATCTTCAAATCACGCTGAATTTCACAAAGCACGATGAGATACCAGGTGCCAAATCTGCTGATAAACCATCAGTGCCGTCAGCACTTGCTATTTTGATGATAATAGTCCTGCCAATGCTGGCGAATCAGGTTTTAGCCAATCAAGAAACCTATACCCGATGGGGATTACCTGACGGTGCCAAAGCACGGATCGGGAAAGGCGTTTTCACCGATATGCAGCTATCCCCCGATGGCACTCGTTTGGCGATTGCGAGTTCCACAGGGGTCTGGCTTTATGATGTCAGTACAGGGGCTGAGATTGCACTTATTACAGAGAATACGGCTCTCATCGGACGGATCGCATTTTCTCCTGACGGGGCACTACTCGCGACCGCCAGCGGGGATAATACATGTCACGTCTGGAATGTTGAAAGTCAAAAACTCCTGTCAACATTCAAGATGCCTGATTATTGGATCAAGACATTGGCATTCATGGATGATGGAAAAACCCTCGTCGGTGAAGGGATAATTGACAAAATTTCACACCCTCTGCTGGGTGGTGGCCCTTGGATGTGGGATGTTCCGAAGGTCTGGATGTGGGATGCCTCTTCTGGAAAACAGTTAAAGACTTTCACCACTAAACTGCCAAAATTTAATCCATTTAAAGATGTACGTACCAGTGTTCGAGTAAAAGCCTTTGCCGATAGCGACCGTGTTATATTTGCCTTCGAGAACAAAGACGGAACGATTAGCGTCAAAGATGGACGCACGAACCGCGAAATAGCCGTGCTCCCGAATCCTAAGGGCGAGATAAAAGCGTTCGGTTTTTCGCCAGATGGTAGAATGCTTGCGGCTGCGGCTTCCAGAAACGTCCATCTTTGGGACCTTGATACCGGAGAACAGTTGGCAACGTTTCCAAAGCGGGTTTCAAATTTCTACGGGAATCCGGCGATACTTTTATTTTCAAAAGATGGGAAAACCCTTGCTGTTTCGGGTTTAGACGACATTGAGATATGGAATACGGATACGCATTCGCATGTTGCTACACTTAAAAATACGGATGGCGGTTTGTGGGAATTTGTGTTATCGGTGGATGGCGCAACCGTCATCACTATAAACCATCACGGCACAGTAGATTTGTGGTCGGCACAAACGGGTAAACATGAACGCACCTTAACGACAGGATATACGAACAGATTTACTACGTTGGCGTTTGCGCACGATGGGAAAACGATTGCGAGCAGCACAGGTAGCAAAATCCATCTGTGGGATACGAGTACTGCCACCGAAAGATTGCGAATGCAACTTCCCGGACGCATTGAAGGTGTCAAAAAACACATTGAACCCAATTTACGAGCCGCTGTGCCGATGGAACGGGGCAGCCAGATTATTGGCTTAGCGTTTTCCGAATATAACACGCCGCTTGCTGCTATGGCATATCGTACGACTCTCATCGCTTTTACCGTTTCCGGCAAAGCTGAAATATGGGATGTCGCTACTGGAGAATATAGTACCGATTACGCCCTCGCGGACATGCCTCGTAAAGGGCTGCCAGGGCTGTTAGCACCTGATTTGACTGCTGTGCCAATGCCTCGGACCCGGGCAATATATCACCTCTTCGCGACATTGTTTGAGAGATCAGGTCATGCCTTGTATGCAGTCGCCGTTTCGCCAAATGGTGAAAAGCTGGCTGTTAAAAATCGGAATGACGTGATGGAGATATGGGATGTTCTTACCCGTAGACGCTTATGCACACTTCCAGGTCGTTCTCCAAACAAGAGTGCCGCGTTGGCATCTACTTTGGCATTCACACCGGACGGCGAAGTGCTTGCGATTGGTGAAGGAACGGATGTCCACTTATCACATACGGATACTGGTGAAACGTTTGCCATATTCAGCATCTCTAAGGAGAAACCGAATGTGATGGATAAATTACAAGGATTGTTCGGCTCGCAGCCTTTTGATGTACAGGTCGGTGCCGTAGCATTAGTGCGCGCCGGAAAGCTTCCGGTTGTTGCTGCGAGTGGAGACAAAACAATTTATGTATGGAACATCGCAAAACGAGAGCCCATTACGCTCAAAGAACATACAAGTGAAGTCTGTAAATTGGCGTTTTCACCCGATGCCACTTTTCTTGCAAGTGGCGATATAGGTGGGACAATCCATCTGTGGTCGCTACCAGCAGGACACAAAATCGCGACATTCAATCCGTATGTGAGTCCTATTAAAGAATTGGTCTTTTCACCTGATGGGAAAACCCTTGCGAGCACAAATCTGCATTCTCGCTTTGCTGGCACTATTCTCCTGTGGGACGTGCCACCAAAATAAATCAGCAAGTTTTTGGGGTGTCGGTCGGTGCGATTAAAAGTCGTCTCAGCCGTGCGCGCCACCGTTTATAGTGAAACCTAAAAATATTGGGGCACTTCTTGGCACAACGGGCAATGAATTGCCCTACTACGAACAGGTATTTGTTAAGGGAGAAGTGTCTACATAATTCTAAGTTTTACTATAAAGAAGGAGGAACCCATGATAAGAACGGCTTTAGAAAATTTCCAAACCACACCAAACCTTACAGAGAACATCATGCGTGAGATTTCGCGTCTGAAACCCGTTGCCCTATCAGGCAGTAAGCCGTTAATGCCGTGGGCAATCGCTGCATCTACAATCGCTGTCATATTTCTGATGTTGGGTATTGGGAGTCAACACTTATCCCGTTTCCAGAAACCTTACAGTTTTGATGCTGCTTCAGAGATGACAGTTAAACGCATTGAGGCACCCGTTGTGCTGAACCTTGAATCCAAGATAGATGTTCGGACACAGTTGGGAAATGTCAACACGCCGAGCAAAAGCGATACCGCCAATCAGCAGCCTAACGATGTTTCAGCATTGGTTGCGGAGGCACAATCAGATGAAACGGATACAGACTATTCTCAATGGCATCTGCCCAAAGCGGCGAAAGCGCGTTTTGGAAAGGGCGGCGTTAACGTCATTCAGTTTTCACCGGACGGCTTGCAACTCGCAGTCGGGAGTAACATCGGTATATGGCTGTACGATGTGGAGACAGGTGAAGAGAAGTCCCTGTTTAAGGGTGCGTGCCGGTTTCTTGCATTTTCGCCGGATGGTCGTTTCCTTGCCAACGGCGGTGAATATGGGACTGACGCGCCGAAAGTCCAGTTGTGGGAGATCGCTACTGGACGTGAAGTGTTACTCCCTGAGGTCTATGATACTGCTTTAGCGTTACGGTTTTCTTCAGACGGCAAAACGCTTGTCAGTGTGGGCGGTTCAGGAGAAGCAATTATCAGCTTGAATGTTGAAACTGGATGGGTGACTGCGAAGACTTTCGTCAGTCCTGCGCCAATTGGCCGGTTGCGTCCGATAAATCGAGTTTACGCAATTACAGGCGATAAGATCGCGGGTGGGCGGACGGATGGGAAGATTCAGTTATGGGACACAACCACCCGCGAAGCGTTATCTGCCCTCAGAGGCCACCATATAGATTTGACATCTCAGCGGTTGGATGAACCTTCGCCTCGCCGATCACGACCTAACGATCAGATTTTGGCGTTAGCGTTTTCACCCGATGGCACGCGCCTTGCCAGTGGAGGCGAGGATACGACGGTGCGATTATGGGATCTCACTAACACCGACGAATGGATGACCCTGGAAAAACATACAGGTTGGGCAAATGTGTTAGCGTTTTCACCCGACGGCGAAATGCTTGCCAGCGGGAGTACCGATAAAACGGTGCAGTTGTGGAACACCACTACGGGAGAACCCCTCGCGACATTTACGGGTCATATCAACGGTATTACTGCGTTAGCGTTTTCGCCAGATGGTACCACGCTTGTGAGCGGCAGCGCAGATGGCATGATCCGATTCTGGAATACACAAACTCGTGCTCTACTACCTGACCGTATCACTGGACACACGCAGTTGACGAAAGCAGCGACTTTCTTTCAGGATAGTTCTACGCTTGCAAGTGCGGCGTTCAATGGTGTAATTACCTTGTGGGATGTGGAAACATCGAAAAAGTCCACTGTCCACAATACGGAACATCGGGATTGGTTCCCAACTTTAGCATTTTCACCCGATGGCACAAAACTCGTTAGTTTAGGCGTAGAAGAAGGGACTCCGATCTTCGGGGCAGGCACAAGTTTCCGCCAGCCTGTTGCTTCTTATCGGGCATATCATTTTATTCACCTGACGGATGTAAAGACAGGGCGTGAACTGGCAACCTTGCGCTACACTATGGGCGCCGAAAAACTGACCTTTTCTCCTGATGGCAAAACGGTTGCATTTAGGGGTCCGGGTGAAATTCGCTTGTGGAACACGGAAACCCGTGATGAAGTGGCGATCCCTCTCGCTGATCTGAGTGCTGGTTTTAGCAATATACCCTGGGTTTGGTCATTGGCGTTTTCGCCAGATAGTAAACGGCTCGTCAGTGGCACTTCAAAAGGAGACATCCAAATGTGGGACGTTGCAACCGGTGCAGCACTAATTGCCTTTGCAAAGTCGAAGGCACTGAGAGCTCGGGCGTTGGCATTTTCACCAGACGGTGCCTTGCTCGCCGCGGGAACACATGGCCACATCCATTTATGGGAAGTGGATACGGCTAATGAGCTTCTCCCCATTAGCATTGGGCATAGGCGAGACAGGCCCTCCACTAATTCTGCCGAACTGTTGGAACGGTTGGTATTTTCGCCGGATGGCGAGGTGCTTGTTAGTGGGTTTTACCCCACCGGTACAATCCAATTGTGGGACGTTAAGACGGGAGAGAAAATCGCTGCACTTGATGGGCATACGAAAGGCGTAAACACGTTAGCGTTTTCACCGGATGGTACAATGCTCGTTAGTGCTGCCACAGATGGTACAATTCTCTTGTGGGATTGGAATGAAGTCCTCACGGGGTCATCCAAAAGCGAATAATGGTAAAACAGATTGTTAGGGAGGTAACTACCTGTGGATTGCAGGTGCTTGCCTCCTCATTTTTTTTCATACGCTTTGCAGAATTGTGAGATTATTTTTCCGCTTATCGCGTCACTATATGTCGATGTGAAATGATGAACATTCCTTTTTCAGAGGTGTCCGATGAAAAATAACGATGCTGCACTCATCCAACGTGTGCTTGATGACGATGATACGGCGTTCTCCGTGCTCGTGAGAAAATACCAGCGATCGGTTCACGCGCTGGCGTGGCGGAAGATTGGAGACTTCCATATCGCCGAGGATATCACACAGGATACGTTCCTGAAAGCGTATCAGAGACTCTCTACGCTGAAGGAACCGCAGTCTTTTGCGAGTTGGCTTTATGTCATCACCGCGAATCAGTGTAAGGCGTGGCTCCGTAAAAATCAGGCGTGGATGCAGGCGTTGGAAGACACGAGCAGTGCACAGTTAGAAAAAGCGACGTATTCGGAATATGTCATTGCGGAGAACGAGCGAATGACAACGGAAACACAACGCGAAGTCGTCAAGAAATTGCTTGCGAAGTTACAAGAGAGTGACCGGACGGTCATCACGCTCTACTACCTCGGGGGAATGACATACGAAGAAATCAGCGAATTTTTAGGGGTATCGGAGGCGGCAATCAGGAATCGTCTCTACCGTGCACGTCGCCGCTTAAAAAAGGAGGAACCCATGATACGCGAGGCATTAGAGAATTTCCAAATCACACCGAACCTTACAGAGAACATTATGCGTGAGGTTTCGCGTCTGAAACCGATTGCTCCGTCTGGTGGTAAACCGTTAGTGCCCTGGGCAATCGCCTTTTCCACAATCGCCGTAATATTCTTGATGTTAGGTGTCGGCATGAAGTATTTATCCCGTTTCCAAAAACCCTATAGTTTTGACGCAACATCAAAGATGACGGTTGATATTATAGAGACACCCATTGTGTTGGATATTGAATCGAAACCGGATGTCCGAACGCAAATCGGAAATGCTGCCGCGCCGAATAAAAATGATGGTGCCGGTCAGCGACCCGATGAGGTGCTATTTGCCGCTGCACAAACCGACGGAGAAGATGTTTCTGTCCCCAAACAGCAATGGGTTCAGGGGAGTGCCCCCAGCGGTCCGTCCCTAAGAACGCGATTCCGGACATCTGAAGGAGAAATCTACATTGTTGACGATGGCGGCGAAATCTATAAATTACCCATTGGTGGAACGGAATGGCAGCACGTCAACAGCATTGGGACCCTAACGAATAGTTGGGATGGTAGAACCCTGATGGCAGAGTGGAACAATACTCTCTATATGGTTGTATCTAATGAAATCTTTGCTTCAACAGATGGTGGCAAAACATGGCTTTCAGTTGGTCCCTGTCCTGAAAATGATCCCGGTAGATTGGTGATAGTGGACGGTGCGTTTTATCTCAGTTTTGATACGGTTTACCGTTCTACGGATGCCGGGAAGACATGGATAGCCGTGGGAGACGGATTGACAGGCGAAATACAGTATTTGGAAGTAAGTCAAAACGCACTATTTGCTAAAACAAGTACTGGACTTCATCTGGGGTACTTTCGCCGCCTTGATGCAGGAGAGACGTGGGTAGTTGTAAACGAGGGGTTGATGGATGAAATAGATACCTTGTACGCAATCCAAGATACCCTTTTCGCTACAACAACAAGCATCGGACTCTACCGCCTTGATGTTGATAGTTGGCAACGTTTGCGATTTCCTGTTCCTGAAGCCGAACGGATTGATGCGTTGGCGGGGACTGAGAACACACTCTATGTTATGGCAGCATTGGACTGGGACAAACTTGATGGTCCTGCTTTGCGGCAAATGGATCGCGGACAGAAACGGTCGTGGTGGCTTTTCCGTTCAACCGACAGAGGAGATTCGTGGACAGATATAACCCCTACAAACGCATGGCCCATTATGGGACACGATCCATCTGTTGAACTCGCTGCAGTCGGAAAGACAGTATTGGTGATTGGTAGGAATGATGGTGCAGTTGTCCGATCGATTGACAATGGAAACACGTGGATACGCGAGGAAAACACGGGTATTTCAGTTGTGGATTACACTGTAGCCAGAATTGAGGCGTTGAATGAAAACACTTTTTATACATGGGGTAACTCCGGAATTCATCGTTCTATTGATCGGGGTAAGTCGTGGGAACGATTTAATCCAGGGACGAGAAGTTGCGTGACGAATTTAATCGCCTTCAGGACAAACAGTGGGCAAAACACCCGGACAACACTCTACGCCGTGACTAACAGAGGGGTCGTTAAATCGACTAACAGAGAGGTCGTTAAATCTATCGATAATGGTAAAACATGGCGTGCTGTCAACCCGCAAACACAAATTACTGAATTTTATCGAGAAAATCCACCCCAAATTCTTGATATATTAGCATCCAATGGCGCGATTTATGCAAAAGGGAAAATTAACGATGAAGCGCGTCTGTATCGGGTTTCTAATGATGGCAGGACACTGATACAGATTCAAGATGCACCGGTTTTTCACTCGCGAGGGTTATGGAACCTGCTATCTCAAAGAAGAGAACTCTCATTTGACTTGGAAGGTAAATCATTTGTTAAACAGTTGCAAGAAAGCACTTCTGGTGCAACCCAGTTCTTCAAGCAGTTTGTAGAAGGCGATCCAGAATCCAGTAGACGACTTATCCATAGAGCGGTGAGTAGAATACTTATCCATGGAGGGTTGCAAGGTGCATTTGCTGTTAGCGGTGATACGTTTTATATGGAATACAACTATAAACTCTTCCGATGGGAGCCCGGTAAGGCAGAATGGTACGACACTGAAATGGAGGAAACCTCCGAAATCTCAAGGGATAAGATGATGAGTGGATTTGAACTTGCGGTTTCAGGCAACACCGTCTACGTCGGCAAACGCGATGGACACCTCGTCGTCTCGTTTGATAAAGGAAATAATTGGCTCAATCTCACGCCGGCCTTACCGTTTCCTGTTAAAAATTTCAATGATATAGTGTTCGTGGGTTCCACGGTGTATGTAGCAACGGATGCAGGGGTCGCTGCGTCCAGTGACGGAAAACAGTGGCGTGCGATCACTGATGCAGCGGGAACGCCTCTCATTATCAGGCAATTGGCGGTCGATGGTACGAAGGTTTATGGTGTCTCCAAGTCAGATGTCCATCGATTGGAAAACGACACGTGGAAACAGATTGCGTCAGAGGTGCCAGAGCGGGTAACTTCGCTTGCTGTTGATGGGAACGTGGTGTACGTCGGCACGCAGGGCAGCGGCATGCTGCACTTCAATTTTGACGAATAATAGAAATCGGTATATTTTTCTTGGGCGGTGCAACAATACCGCCCTTCCTACCGCCATCCCTCTCTTTTTCTCCAAAATCCTCTTTTTTTTCGATTAAGCAACTATTTTGCGCTATCTTGCGTCACTATAATTAATATGTCAGGAATCAACTATCGCTTTCTGGAGGTGCTTCATGAAAAATGACGATGTTGCACTTATTCGACGAGCTCTTACTGGCGATGAAACCGCTTTTGCGGAACTGGTGAATAAATATCAAAAACCGGTTCACGCACTCGCTTGGCGAAAAATCGGAGATTTCCATATCGCTGAGGACATCACCCAGGACACTTTTCTGAAAGTGTATCAGAGCCTTCACACCTTGAAAGATCCGAACCAGTTTTCTGGGTGGATCTATGTGATTACAGCAAACCTATGTGCTACGTGGCTCCGCAAGAAACGGATACAAACACAA
Organism: Candidatus Poribacteria bacterium; assembly: GCA_003635195.1. Lineage (GTDB taxonomy): Bacteria > Poribacteria > WGA-4E > WGA-4E > WGA-3G > WGA-3G. Next base: position 23,265 of record PYIY01000075.1, read on the forward strand.
CCGTTGGAGGGCACAGAGACAACGATGCTACAGGAAGATGCTTATTCCCGACACATTACCGAAGAACGAAGTAGAACCGCAGTTGAAGTACAGCGCGAAGTCGTTAAAAAGCTGCTCGCGAAGTTGAAAGAGAGTGAACGCACAGTGATGACACTTTACTATCTTGGTGAAATGAAAATTGAAGAGATAAGTCGATTTTTGGGCGTATCGGCGAGCACTATTAAAAGTCGTTTGAGGCGTGCACGGCACCGTTTAAAAGAGGAGGAACCGATGATTAAAAAAGCACTCGACCATTTCCAAATTACACCGAACCTTACAGAGAATATCATGCGCGAGGTCTCGCGTCTGAAACCGGTTGCATCACCTAATAGCAAACCCTTCGTGCCGTGGGGAACCATAGGTATTTCCACCATAGCCGTCATATTTTTCATGTTAGGTGTCGGTACGCAATACTTATCCCGTTTCCAAAAGCCGTATAGTTTCGAAGCGCCATCAGAAATGACAGTTGAGCTGATTGAAGCACCCATTGCGCTGAACCTTGCAGCCAAACCGGATGTTCGGACGCAGCTGGGAAATACCACCACGCCAAGCAAAAGCGATACTGCTAACCAACAGCCTAACAATGTTTCGGCATCGGTTGCAGAGGCAAAATCAGATGATACGGTTAAAGCCTATTCTCAATGGCATCTGCCCAAAGAGGCGAAAGCGCGTTTCGGAAAAGGCGGTATTAATGCGATCCAGTTTTCACCGGACGGCACGCAACTCGCAGTCGGGAGTAACATCGGTATATGGCTGTACGATGTGGAGACAGGTGAAGAGAAGTCCCTGTTTAAGGGCGCGTGTCAATTCCTTGCATTTTCGCCGGATGGTCGTTTTCTTGCCAATAGCGGTGAATCTTCTGACGCGCCAAAAGTCCAATTGTGGGAGATAGCGACCGGACGTGAAGTGTTATTCCCTGAGGTCTATGATACCGCTTCAGCGTTACGGTTTTCTTCAGGTGGGAAAACGCTTGCCAGTGTAGGCGGTTCAGGGTGGGGAATTAACAGTTTGGATATTGAAACTGGAAAGGTGACTGCGAGGCCTTTCTTCAAGAGTGAACCAGTTGGCGTGTTTGGTTCGGAAGGTGGTGTCTACGCAATCACACGCGATAAGGTCGCCGGTGGGCGGGCGGATGGGAAAATTCAGTTATGGGATACAGCGGCCGACAAGGCGTTACCCACCCTCAGAGGACATATAGATTTCGATCTTCAATCGCCTGATAACCCCGCGCCTCGCGTACCAGCGTTTAGGCCGAATATAAAAAATCAGGTTTTGGCGGTGGCGTTTTCACCCGATGGCACGCGCCTCGCCAGTGGAAGTATGGATAAGACAGTGCGATTATGGGATCTGACGAACGAGAACAAATGGATGACACTCGAAAAACATACGGGTTGGACAAACGTGTTAGCGTTTTCATCGGACGGAAAAATGCTTGCCAGCGGGAGCACCGATAAAACAGTGCAATTGTGGGATACCACCACAGGAGAACCCCTCGCGACATTTACTGGACATATCAACGGTATTACTGCGTTAGCGTTTTCACCGGATGGCACTACACTTGTGAGCGGCAGCGCAGATGGCATGATCCGGTTCTGGAATACAGAGACTGAGGCTCCACTACCTGACCGTATCATTGGACACACGCAGTCGATACAGGCAGCGACTTTCTTTGAGGATAATTCCGCCCTTGCAAGTGTAGCGTTTAATGGTGTAATTACCTTCTGGGATGTGAAAACATCGCAAAGGTCCAGTGTCCAAACTTCAGGACATCGGGATTTGTATCCAACTTTAGCGTTTTCACCCGATGGCACGAAGCTCGTTAGTGTAGGGGCGGAAGGAACTAAAATCTTCCGGACAGGGCTTTCTACTTGGCATCAAGATCATTTGATTCGCCTGACGGATGTAAAGACAGGTCGTGAACTGACAACATTGCAGTATACCAAAGGGGTCAGAGAGCTGACTTTTTCTCCTGATGGCGAAACGGTGGCGTTTAGTGGTCTCGGCGAAATTCGGTTGTGGAATACAAGAACCGGTGATGAACAGGAGATCGTTCTCGCTGACCTGAAAGCCGGTATTCCTCACAATATACCCAGAGTTTTGGCATTGGCATTTTCGCCGCATGGCACATGGCTCGTTAGTGGAACGCAAGACGGAAAAATCCAAATGTGGGACGTTGTGACCGGTACAGCCTTGGCTGTCTTTGCAGAACCGACGGAGCAAGAGAATCTGGGGCGTATTTCGGCATTGGCGTTTTCGCCGGACGGTGCCTCACTCGCCGCTGGAACACAAGAGCACATCCATTTATGGGCGGTGGATACCACTGATAAACTTTTCTCGATTAATACTGATTATACGCGAGGTCTCAGGACTTTCGGGAGTTCTGCCGCACCGTTAGTGTTTTCGCCAGATGGCACGGTTCTTCTTAATGGACTTGACCACGGGGCAATCCAATTGTGGGATGCGACAACTGGAGACGGGATCACTGTGCTTGATGGGCATACGCAAAGAGTGCAGACATTAGCGTTTTCACCGGATGGGACAACGCTCATCAGCACTGCCGCAGATGGCACAATCCTCTTGTGGGATTGGAATGAGGTCCTCACGGGTTCATCCGAAAGCGAATAATGGTAAAAAAGATTGTAGCGGAGGTAATCACTTGCGGATTGCAGGTGTTTTGCCTCCGTCCCCTTGATCCCTTTTGTCTGAGCATTACACCTCCCCTATTTCTATTACGCTTCTTCTATCGCTAAATTTGTGCTATAATTTTACTAATAGAAAGAAGCAACTACAAATCCTCCTTACCTCTCTTTTTCAGTAGAACGGAATCTCAAGCCGCTTTATATGGATCCATGTCTTTTCGGCGAAACTTGTAGGTTTCCGAAACTTGCATATCAAAAGTTTGCAGAATTATGAGACTTTTTTAACGCAAGTCGCATCACTATATGTTGATATGAAATGATGAACGTTCCCTTTCAGAGGTGTCCGATGAAAAATCACGATACGCAACTGATCCAACGCGTGCTTGATGGCGATGATACGGCGTTCTCCGCGCTTGTGAGAAAATATCAAAAGCCGGTGCACGCGTTGGCATGGCGGAAGATCGGAGATTTCCACATTGCCGAAGATATCACACAGGATACGTTCCTGAAAGCCTATCAGAGCCTCTCGACGCTGAAGGAACCGCAGCGGTTCGCGAGTTGGCTCTACGTGATAGCGGCAAATTACTGCAAGATGTGGCTCCGCAAGAAACGTTTGTGGACGCAGTCCTTGGAAAAAACAAGCAGCGCACAATTAGAAAAAGCGACGTATTCTGGATATGTCATTGAAGAAAACGAGCGGACGGTGGCAGAATCACAGCGCGAAGTCGTCAAGCGGCTGCTTGGAAAACTTCAGGAGAGTGAGCGGACAGTCATCACGCTCTATTACCTCGGGGAAATGACACATGAGGAGATTAGCGAGTTTTTAGGGGTCTCGGTAGCTGCGATTAAGAATCGGCTCTATCGTGCGCGCCGCCGCTTAAAAAAGGAGGAACCCATGATAAGAGAGGCTTTAGGCAACTTCCAAATCACACCGAATCTTACTGAGAATATTATGCGCGAGATCTCACGCCTGAAACCGGTTGTGCCATCAGGTGGTAAACCGCTGGTGCCGTGGACAATCGCTGCTTCCACGTTAGCAGTCGTTCTTTTGATGTTAGGTGTCGGCAGTCAATACTTATCGCGTTTCCAAAAGCCGTATAGTTTCGACGCGACTTCAGAGATGACCGTGGAGATTGTTGAGGCACCCGTTGTGCTCAACCTCGAATCCAAACCTGATATTCGGACACAACTCGGAAATGCGGCAGCCCCCAGTAAAAACAACGGGTTCAGTCAACAACTCGATCAACCAGAAGATACAACGCTGTTTGCTGCCGCGCAGGTAGATCAAACTGAGGAACCTACTGCTACCGAGGCAGGTCATCGCTACATCATCCTTGAGGCGAGCAGGCATGAAGCAGAAAGTGGGGAAGTTTTAGCAGACGGACGCTTCTCTCTTACGAAAACAGGTGAAGTTTTAACGTCTACAGGTTATAGTGGCACCGGGAGCGGTAACATGTTAGGGCATTATACTCTCGACAATAATATCGATCTTTTCAGGTTTCCTTTGGTTATAGGAGATACCTGGACACAGAAAGGTCCCTGGGCCCCACAAATACAGGCGACCTTAGTGGGTTATGAAAAGGTAGAAGTTGCTGCAGGGACTTTCACGGACTGCCTTAAGCATAAAACGATCTTTACAAACCCTGAAGGCACACGCTATTTGTGGTTTGCCAAAGGTGTTGGTGTCGTTAAAATGCGCTATGAACGTTTCAACGGTGTCACCACGGAAGCAGAATTGCTTGACTACAATGTTCCGAGAGGTGAAGAATATCTCCCTTTGCAATACGGTAATATGTGGACATACAAATTGCAAAACGAGCATCAAGAAAAACCAATTATTGAAAAGTGCGAGGTTGTCGAAAATAGCGAGCAGCCCCTGGATCGTGACTTTTTACGTTCCAGTCGTCCGAAAGTGATAAGGACTATACCTGATTTATCTGAAAAAGTTTCAATCGTTATAGAGGACATACGGGTTGGTTTTAGTGAAGCGCTGATGGGTGTTGATATTGCGTATGCAAGTGTACCCATAGGCGACCTTAAATGGATAGACGGCGGTAGAACCCTTGTTATCCCGTTTAGTCGACCCCTATTACCTTCAAAAACCTATAGGCTTATATTGGCGGAAGGCTATAGGAATATGGCAGGCGTTGCGTTCCCAGAATATACGCTCACTTTCACAACCGAAGGTCCCGAACCGGTTACACCTACTTTTGTAGACACCACGCCTGTTTATGTAGCAGATATTGAAAAATTGGACCTCTCAAATGAACTGCTCTGCCGCGTTACTGTGAATCCTTCAGAGGGTTTTAACTTCCCTTATTACCTGTTCATCCCCCAAGGGATAGACTTGAACAAACCGGTTCACCTGCTCGTGGAACCCTGCAACACAGGGGTAAGTCGGACTCGTAAAAGTCTTGATAGAAAGACAAAGGCATTGGCTGAGGCATCTCATGCGACTGTCATCGCCAAAAGACTGAGGGGCCCGTTGCTCGTGCCTGTTTTTCCGAGGCCCGGTGGAGATCAATGGCTCGTGCCTGTTTCTCCGAAACCCGACGAAGATCAATGGCAAGCCTACACGCATGCCTTGGATAGAGACACCCTCCTGATTAAGGATGGCGACCTCAAGAGAATCGACTTGCAGCTCATCAATATGATTGCACATGCCCAAAGACTTTTGCGGCATAATAACGTAAAAGTGAATGAAAAAGTCTTCATGAACGGGTTTTCGGCTTCCGGGACGTTTGCAAATCGGTTTGCGATTTTACATCCAACGGTTGTCCGTGCGGTCGCAACTGGCGGCATCAATAGCATTCCGACCTTTCCGACAGAGCGTTGGGATGATGTCACGATGCGTTATCCAGTCGGCATCGCGGATGTAAAAGGGATCGCTGATATAGCATTTGATGAAAAGGCATATAAACGCGTTTCGCAGTACATCTACATGGGAGCTTTGGATGACAATGATACTATTCCGTATCGAGATGCCTACGATGCGGTGGATGCCGAGTTGGTCAAAAGCCTCATTGGAGCGAAAATGATGCCGGATCGGTGGGACATGAGTCAGTTAATATACAAGGCACTTGAGATTTCTGCGCAATTTGTTACCTACGAAAATACTGGGCATCAAATCAAGAGTGAGATGATTGATGATATTGTCGCTTTTTTCGAGGCGAATTCTGGCGACGAAATTGTTAAGATTGTTCCGTATCAATATCCGTCCTCGTCTGGAGAGTGAAATTTTGTCAGGGCGGTGCTAAATGCCGCCCATTTCCAACCCTACCCTCTTCTCTTTCCTTCAAAGTCCACTCTTTTTTCAGAATTAAGCAACCGTTTTGCCCCTAAATTGCGTCACTATAGGTTGATATGTCATGAATCAACTATCGCTTTCTGGGAGGTATCTGATGAAAAACAACGATGTTGCACTTATTCAACGAGTTCTCGCTGGTGATGAAACCGCTTTTGCGGAACTGGTGAATAAATATCAAAAGCCGGTTCATACACTCGCTTGGCGAAAAATCGGGGATTTTCATATCGCCGAGGACATCACCCAGGAGGTCTTCCTGAAAGTGTATCAGAGACTCCATATCCTGAAAGATCCGAACCAGTTTTCTGGATGGCTTTATGTGATTACAGCGAACTTATGTGCCACATGGCTCCGCAAAAAACGGATACAGACGCAACCGTTGAAGGACACAGAAACAACGATGATACAAGAAGATGCTTATTCTCGACACGTTGTAGAAGAGCGGATGAAAACCACAGCGGAATCACAACGCGAAGTCGTCAAAAAGCTGCTCGCGAAGCTAAAAGAGAGTGAACGCACAGTGATGGCACTCCACTACCTTGGCGAGATGACGGTTACGGAAATTAGCCGATTCTTAGGCGTGTCGGCGAGTACCATTAAAAGTCGTTTGAGACGTGCACGAAACCGTTTAAAAGAGGAGGAACCGATGATTAGAGAAGCACTCGACCATTTTCAAATCACACCGAATCTTACAGAGAATATCATGTGCGAGATTTCGCGGTTGAAACCGGTTGCACCCTCTAACAGTAAGCCGTTAGTACCGTGGGCAATCGGCGTTTCTACGGTAGCCGTCATCTTTTTGATGTTAGGCATAGGCAATCAGTATATGTCGCGTTTCCAAAAGCCGTATAGTTTCGACGCGCCATCAGAGATGACAGTCGAGTTGATTGAAGCACCCGTTGTGCTAAACCTTGAAGCCAAGCCGGATATTCGGACGCAATTTGGGAGTGTTCGGACACCGAGCGAGGGAAAGATCTCCAACCAACAGCCTAATGACGTTTCAGCTTCGGCTGCAGAAGCAGAAGCAGATGAGACAGTTAAAAACCACGCGCATTGGAAGTTGCCCAAAGCCGCAAAAGCGCGCTTCGGAAAAGGTGGGATTACTACAATTCAGTTTTCACCGGATGGCACCGTACTCGCAGTCGGTAGCAATATCGGGGTATGGCTGTATGATGTGGAAACGGGTGAGGAGAAATCTTTGTTTGCCGGTGGAATGTGTCAAGCCCTCAGATTTTCGCCGGATGGCCGTTTCCTAACCAGCTCTTCTGCGGAGACGCTCATCCAATTGTAGGAGATCGCTACCGAGCGCGAAGTGCCGCTGATTGACTTGTACGGGGATGCTTCCGTATTGCGATTCTCTTCAGACGGGAAAACGCTGGTCGGTTTGAGTAGTTCGGGTGCAATTACGCGATTAAATATTGAGAACGGGAAAGGGAAAACAAAACACCTTAAAACTGGGTTGTTCGGGATCGGTCTCCTTAGTTCGGAGGATTTTAATGGTGTTTACGCGATGGCGAGCGATAAAATCGCGATCGGAAAACGGGACGGGATGATCCAGTTATGGGACGCAGCAACCCGTAAAAAGTTATTGACGCTCAGAGGACACGTAGATTTGCCGCTTCAGCCATTAGATAAACCTGGGAATCCGCTGTTTAAAAAGAATTGGGTCTTAGCTGTGGCGTTTTCGCCGGATGGCACCCGTCTCGCCAGTGGCAGCACAGATACGACAGTCCGATTGTCGGATACTACTGGTGACAGGGATTCGATGACGCTGCAGAAACATACTGGACCGACAAATGTGCTGGCGTTTTCACCCGATGGAAAAATACTTGCCAGCGGCAGTACCGATAAAACAGTCCAATTGTGGGATACCACTACCGGAGAACCCCTCACGACGCTCACCGGCCATATCAACGGTATTACGGCGTTAGCATTTTCACCCGATGGTCGTACACTCGTAAGCGGGAGTACGGATGGCACAATCCGATTCTGGCAGACAGCGACTGGGGTTCCAGCAGATACCCTTATCACTGGACACACACAATCCATAAAAGCGGCAACCTTCCTTCAGGATCGTAGGGGCGAGGTCACCTCAAAGAAATCCGCAGAAACACCCAAGCAAAAACCCTCAAGCAAAAACCCCCTACTCGTCAGCGCGGCGTTTAACGGTGAAATTACCTTTTGGGATGTGGAAACAGCGCGGCGTAGGGACGAGGTGACCTCGCCCCTACGCCAAAATAGAGGACATCGGGATTGGTACTCAGCTTTAGCGTTTTCGCCGGATGGCACGAAACTCGTCAGTGCGGGGGCAGACGGTACGATAGTTTTCGGTGGGTTCCCTACTGGGTTCTCTGATACGAAGCCGGATAATCTAATTCGGTTGACGGATGTATCGACTGGAGACGAACTTGCGACGTTGCAGCGCGGGAGCAGCGAACTTATCTTTTCTCCTGACGATAGAACTAAAACGGTGGCGACTCCTACGCGAGTTGGCAACATTCGCTTATGGAATACGGAAACAGGCGATGAATTGGTAATTCCTCTTAATGATGACCTGAAACCCGGCTTCGGCGGCAATTTGCCAATGGTTTTGGCATTGGCGTTTTCGCCAGATGGTAGATGGCTTGTGAGTGGAACTACAGAAGGGGAAATCCGAATGTGGGACGTTGCGACCGGTGAAGCTTTGACCGTCTTTTCAGAACTGACAGAACCGATGGAACAAGAGCATCTGAGGCATATTTCGGCATTGGCGTTTTCACCAGACCGCGCCTTGCTCGCTGCGGGTACGCCGAGTCAACTCCATTTATGGAACGTGCGTACCGGTCATAAACTTTTTTCGGTTAGCACCGTGCATAAACGAGGCTGGCGGACATACCATGATTATCCAGGTCCGTTGGTGTTTTCACCAGATGGCGCAATTTTCGTCAGTGGACATGGCAGCGGTACAATCCAATTATGGGATGCCAAGACTGGAGACAGAATCGCTGCGCTTGATGGGCATACGCAGCAAGTGAAGACGTTGAAATTTTCGCCTGACGGGGAAATGTTGGTTAGCACAGCGCAGGATGGCACAATCTTTTTGTGGGATTGGGATGAGGCTGTCACCGGTTCCGCCAACACCGACGAATAGCCCAATTAGGAGCGAGCATCATTGTGAGAAGTATATCCACCCTTTTGAAGGCAATTTATAATCTATTCGTTGTTTTGGGGCTATGTCCCATTTTGTTGTTTTTCAGTTGTTCTGGTGAAACGGATGTAACCTTAGAACCGGAGGACGCAGCTGAGGAGATAGCAGTTACGGGCGAAGATTTGTACGAGCAGACGTTCAAAGTGTTGCAGAAAGCGTACCCGCCCCCAATTTTAGATGATCGGTTTGAGACACTTCATCGAATGCGTTCGGATCCTATCTATTTTGCGTTTCTCAGAAGTGTTTATCCAGACGTGCTGCATCAAGATCTTAAAACGTTTATTGAAAATAGTCCGCCCGATGCTGAAGTATACGAAGTTGTTTTGCATAAACATTTCGGGAAACCTACAAGAACGGACATTGTTGTGGCGCACCGTCTACACCAAAACTTCCAAAAGGGCAGGATTTTAGTCTATCATGGAACAGATAAAGACACAGTGATAGATGAAGTCCTTATCCCGGCTTTTAAGAAAGCCCCTATTTTCGGATGGTTTGTCGAACATGCGAAGGATAATGAAGAAGGTTTTGAGGCATTTGATGCGGATTTTCAACGATTGAGTCGAGACATTGAGTTGCGGAACATCATCAAGATAAACAAAATCCTTATGGGTCAAAGTAACGAACGGCAACGTGCCGATGAGTTCATCTGGCTTATGCTGCGGGAGCCGGTTTTGATGGGAGAGGTACTTGATGGCTTTACTGATACTGAGATATTTCTTGAATGGCTCAAAGGGAAATTTCAGGAACCAGAGATAAAGTTCTAAACATCCCCACCAATATCACGTTAAAGTTCCGCGCTGATTGTCATCTCTAAGCGGTGTTCAGGTTTGCGCTGCTTTGTGGAGAGCAGCCGGTAATTGAGGCGAAACAGTAGGTCTGTGAATTTTCGTAGCCTATAATCTGCTGTTGTGCGTACTTCGTGACTAATGCCCTCATAAAAAGTGTATTGCGCGAAGGGGATGCCACCGCTACTTTGACCGTAGCCGAGTTTATAGTTGAAAACGATGCGTCCTTTACCGATAAGCCTGTATGTGATTCGGTTTTCATAAGAGAAGGTGCGCGTTCTGGCTTCAGGTTCCTCGTCAAGTTGTTCCTCGTCGGTTGTCCGTTTATAGCCGCCAATACCGCTCCACTCCAGTGAGTTGTTCAGATCATATCGGAGGTTCAGTTCAGTTATCTGTTCAAGTTGACGGAGGTCTGATATAGGTGTAGCGGGAGGATCTCCCATCTTTTCGGTAGGATCGGTTCCCTGCGCGAGGTCCTCAAAATTGAATTGGCTATACTTTTCATTTTCTCGACGTTGCTCCCAATTTGCTCTGACAGATAGGCGTTTCGTAGGGTTCACGGAGAAACTGACATCCCAGGTGTTGTGTTGTCTGTGGCGTTCTTGGTTATTAATTCGCTTGTTGAGCGTCTCTCCCATCCGGAAGTTAATTTCAAAACTGAATGCCGTTGAGGGGACAAATTCGAGTTGATGATGTTGGTTCACCCGCCCAAAAAGTGTATCTGGCCCCTGTAGATTTTGGAGTAGATATAGAGAAACAGCGTCCTCTACCTCTTGTTCCTCTGTTAGCCAAAGTCGTGTTCGTCCTCTGAGTGCACTCAAAAACCACTCTAAACGGCTGTCAGCCATTGGCTCTCGGCTATCAGTAACAGGAGGTTTCTGGTTAACAGAAAACCCTCTTTGCTGATTGCTGACTGCTGACTGCTGATTGCTATCTTGCTGACTGCTGACTACTGAGGATTGACTGCTATTTCGTGTTGGACGCAAACTGTCGGGTTTCAGCATTGACTCACGTTGCTGCTGTTGCCGCGCTCTTGCACGCCGTGCGAAGTACTGACGCGGTTGAAAACGGATACGGAATTCCGCATCTACCGCTGTTGTTGGCTTATCACCGACATTTTGGTAGATTTTGATGTAGGTGCCTTCCTCGGGATCTTCTACATAGTGCAGATCGTCCAATTTCACGTAATAGCCTTCGCCAGGTTGAAGGAGAAGTCCGGTGTGTGGATGAATGTTGGTATAGATTTCGTGGCGTTGGCTTGTCAATTTTTTATCTAACTCGTAGGTGAGTTCTATGTCAATTGCCCGACTGAGTGGTGTCAATTGAAGGTTGATATCGGCGAGTTGCGTCGTCGTATCTGCGCCGATATCCGTGTGTGCCTTCAGCATTCGGCGAGCAAGGTTCGCACTCAGATTCACGCCGCCGCTGAGAAAAGATTTGTGTTGTGAAAAGAGACCGACTTTCCATGTTCGCGCTGTAGTGCTTCGCTGCCAATCGGATAGACCGATGGGTTGGTTGTCCACAGTGAGCAACGGCTCTTTCGCATAAGCCTCCTCAAGTTCGTAGCTGGTATTGACGGAGACCCAACTGAAATCAACGAGATTAATACGTCCAATCGCACGGTTCCGCTTTCGGTTGAGTGTCGCATTGCGTGCCTCGTTTGATTCCAATCTACCCAAAGTCCCAATAATTCTGAACGGTCCGATCGGATAGGACAGGTTGCCCTCCTGTCGCGACTTTTGCTGCGATTCTGTCTGTGTTGAATCTTCACTCTCGACCCGTGAACTGCTCCGATAATCATCCCAACGGAAATTCGGCAACTTCCTTAGGAGCTGCGCGCCTTTAGAGGATGCCTTTTCTGACGCTATAGCTTCCTTCGGTCGTCCCGTTGTAAACCTGCTTTCTCGTGTGCGGGTAGCGATTACATTTCCACTGCCTGAACGCTGATTGAAGTTTACGCCCCAGTTGAAATTATCACGGATCGTTGCGTTGGTAGGAGTGGTTCTTTCAAATTGTTGGAAACCATCTGGTGAATCAGATCCTTCTGACTGACTGTTCTCACTGCGAAGCAGGCGTGCCGGCTGACGGCTGTTTTCCTCGCTCCTACCGACTCCGGCATTAACCGCGAACCAATCCGTCGGTATCACTCGGATGTCAAAGTTTGCGGTTCTTTCATCTCGGGCAATTTGTGAGTGTCGTGCAGTATCAAAGAGAAACGCATCATCAAAACCCTCTTTGGCGTATTGCGTTTCATAACGGGAACGGGAACGGTTACCACTTGATGCGCCGACAGGTAGAAAATCGGCATCCATTGCGCGTATGTCAAAGTTTGTGTTCAATTTAGGTCGGAATTTCTCTGTCCATGTAGCGAAGTCCCAGTCCGCATAGCCGATCAGTTTCCACGCCTGACTCACCTCTTTACGGTCTACGGTGGAATAGGTGTTTTTATCAAGATTGCTGTAGGCGAGTTCACCTTCAATCCACGCTTTTTCGGTGATATTCACGCGACTTTCTACACCCCATACTGTATGTTTTTGCGGTGCCGTGAGGAGTGATCTGCCGTCTTCTTCAGGATCAAGGAGATTTTGACGCAGTGCCTCCAGATCCGCGTCGCTGAGTTGGATTAAAGCCTGTTCAGGTTGGTTCAGGTCCGCCTCAACGGCATAAGAGGCACCGAGACTTATCCAGTCTCCGGGTAGTGTGAAGACGCTGCTGAGTCCGTAAAGATTCTGTTGATAGGCCCGTTCTTCAGGGATATATTCAAAGTCAATCCGAATTGTGTCGTTGCTTGTTATCAGGTGTTTGCTGTTGAATTCGACGATCGGATCCCCATATTCTCGGATGACGTAATCGTTGTTCTCACCGCGCCGCATCCGCTCGCCATTCAACCAGACGATTTCACTCCCTGCTTTCACGATGACGTATTGCCCATCAACCGTAATCCGGTATTCGCTCCGTCCTTCTTCTCCACGAAGGACTAAACTTGTAGACTGTCCTTTCGGGATAGCACTCGGAATGAGGTGAAATTTCGCCCACTTGAAATCGCCTTCGACTTGTACGCCTTCGAGCGCACGTGGGAAAAAGATAAATTCCGAGGCACCGAGTGATCCCTCAAAGTCGCCTAATGTGCCTCTCATGTTCGGATGCGTGATACGAACCAATTTCTGATCAATGTCTTGGATATTCTCGGTTGTGCCTTCGGGTTGAATTGGTAAATCTTGGTCGGACAGCAGTGCAAGGACACTGATATTCTCGGAGACTTTACCCTCTACATTGACCCGGAGTTCCTGGTTCAGTGTCACGCCGCGCCCGCTGCCGACTGAGATACCGGATGTTTGACTTCCGGACACTTCTAATTGGCTATCGGGAGAATAGTTGTCAGTTGTCAGTTGTCGGTTGTCAGTTAAAAATCGGTTTGTCTCATCAGACTTCTCTTTCACTGATGACTCCTGCGCTGATGGAAACCGAAGGCTATCGGGGTTTTGCTCACCGTAAAGGTCGCGTTTATAGACCTCTTTTATTGCGAAAGGCAGCGTGCGATAGGTTATCTTTAATCTATAGGGATCGGTAATGGAATCTTGCTTTACTATAGTAATCTTTCCCGGATAGAAATCAATTTGATAGTCCACATTTCGGACAAGGGTTTTTCCGTTCGCCGCTACCAACTGTTCACTGTCAGGGAGAATCGGCGGGTACTTTACTGTAAATTCCAGTTCACTATCTTTCAGTTCAAAGGATTCTGTTTTCTGGAGAACGGAAAAGGTGGGAAGTTTGAGGACTTTAGTCTTGTCGTCAGCGGATTCTTGTGCCGGACTTTCGGGACAAGGTAGCAGGCACAAACAGAAGGAAACGAAAAAAAAGAGTCGGATAGGCATATTGGCTGTCGGGGGAAATGGCTATCGGCTATCAGCAGTCAGCAAAGACGCAAGCGTTACAGAACGGCTTTTTTCTTTACCGGCAGCCGAAAGGTTTTTCATGCCTCGCAGTGAGAGAAAACCGCCCTGAGAGCCGATGGCTATTTTTGACGGAAGACTTGGAACACCTTTATATCGTTCGCTTCCGCGTCACTCACAAAGACACGTCCACTTTTCGAGACGGCGATGCCTATCGGTTCAAGGAGTGTAGAGGTGGTAAATTCTGTGATGCTCTTACCATCAGGAGCGAAGACTTGGATACGTCGATTACCGCTGTCCGTTACGTAAAGATAATTCCAGTCATCTAAGGCGATGCACTTCGGTTCTCGCAGCTGCCCGAGTCTGTCTCCTTCACTGCCCCAAGCACTGATAGGATTGCCGCTAAAGTCGTATTTTTTGATGAGATGGTTGCCTGTATCGACGACGTAAACACTCCCGTGGGTATCAACACCGAGGTCTGTAGGATTCCAGAGTTGTTCTGTACCACTCCCGAAGCTGCCGCGTGCGACAACTGACACCCCCGCGACGTTGAATTCAATCCAGCGATGATTGCCGGTATCTACAATATACACCTCGCCATTGCGTCCGATACCGATGCCTTCGGGCTGGTCTAACAGGGTGCCTTCAATACTCTGGCTAAGCGGATAAAAAATTTGATCAATGAAATTGCAGTATTGTACCCGATTGTTCCGCGTGTCTACGACATAGAGGTGGCGGTAACTCCGTTGGAAACTCAATGCTATATCTGATGGATGATCAAATTCGCCTGTCTGCCACCCACGTCCTCCGAATTCGGTGATGTAATTTCCAGCGGCATCAATAACTTGTACCCGATTGTTCCCGGCATCGGCGATGTAGATTCTATCTGATTCATCTATTGCGAGTCCCAAGGGCATCTGAAATTCACCCGCGCCTTGTCCGGCAGTGCCGAGGGTTTTGACGTAGCGAATACCGACGATAGGGAGCGGTTCGCGTTCACGGTTCGATGGGAGAATTTCAATCTGACCCTTCCCTGTAACAGGTGGGGCTCCCGGCGGCGCAACTTCACCTTCGGGGACGGCACAACTCAAACAAAGGGAAACCAAGAGAAAAAAACAGAAGGAGTAGTTAACAGTGGCCAGTGGCCAGTAACCGGTAAAGAAGCTTCCCTTCTGGTAACTGGTAAGCGGGGTCCCGATATTAGCCGCGTTGCACCTTAAATTTGAAAACGAACGTCGTTTGTTGGTCATTGAACTCACTTGTGACTCCCGGCACAACGATCCGTAAGTTGCTATACTTAATACTCCGTTTACGGAAATAGAGGTAGAATCTCGCGTATTGCCTCGGCATCACGGTTGTTTTCTCAATGTCTTCTCTGGGGAGTACTGCTGGATCACCTTGTATTCTGATGGACTTGTCCCATCGGAACACTTCTGCCGCAAATTCAGGAGGCAGAGGCGGTCTAAAATTCTTTTTTAGATAAAAGGATTCCTGCGATTTGTCAATAGGTTTCGTAAAGTTCCCTGTCCCATCAAGCATCAGGCAATCCTTCTTTTTGAAGGAGATCCAGTGGTTGGTCCCGTTATAGATAAAGACACCGAACGCATCAACTGCTTTCACATCGTTGAGCGGGACCACCATTACCTTAATGCCGTTTTTGGCATAACCGACGGTGCCTGTCTGCCGCATAATATGCGCATCCGGATCAAAGACTGGGACAATCACTTCTGGTTGGAAGGTATCTTTTATGAAATCTGGCACCTTTGCACAACTTAAGGGAATGAATGCTAAACAGAGTGCCGCTAGAATTTGTAAGACAGACACCCGATAATGTATCTCATTTTTCATTTTTTTCAAGTTCCTTTATTGAAGTCATATTGAGTAAAACACGAGAATTTAGTCCGATAGGGAACGAAAGGGAGCTCATTTGTGTCCTTTTCTCTCCGCCTCAGATCCCCATTTGATTTGAATTCTTACCTCCTACTCGCTATGGGTTCAATAAGAAAAGCACGCATGCTTTTTACCCAAGCTTGAGGGGCTTCTATTCTGAGCTGATCTAAGAGGCGAAGTTCTTCTTTTTAGAGCCAGCGTTCTTCTTGTTCTATTGTAGCCTGTAGCAGGTTTCTTGTTGTTTCAAATGCCTGTTGATTACCAGGACCCGGAAATAGAAAATACATTGCTGCCGACTTAGCGACTACTTGTATAGCACGCTCAAGTGTTACAATTCCGCCTCGCCGCATTCGATTAGACTCTACGATGTAACGAACCTGTGGGATGTCTCCGAATTGTTGAAAGAACTTAGCTTCGCGATGTTTTTTGCGTAACGCTTCGTCTGCTCCGTCAAAGGCCCAACCTGGGGGAACATTGAGGTTCATGAGTTCTTTAACTTCCGCGTCTGTTACCCTGATCCAATCTTTGTCTTTCAACTTTTCCCAATCTTCGTCTTTTAAATTTCCCCAGTCTTTGAGCGTTAAGTGTAGCCATTGTTCAGCGTCTTTCAAGTCTATGTCTGTCAATTGTGGTAATTGATCATCAGATTGTAGGGGGTATTCATCGAACGTATTATAGTTCGGTTTGATTACTTCTTGCTCGTCTTCTGTGTCTCCACAACCGAAACAGAGCAGGAGACTGAGGATAGCTGTCAGATAAAAAAAGTTGGAAAGGATAAATCCGTTTTTCATGGTGTGCCTCCATTGGTCCAAACAAGTTATGAAATTTGGCAGATTTTATTCCGACAATAGCCGAGAAACAAGATAACAGTTCATTTAAAAGATCCTTCAAGGGCAAGCATCGCAGCACCTACAATACCAGCATCGTTTCCGAGGTGTGCCTTCACAATTTTCATTTGCGCCGGTATATCCATTGCACGTTTAGAGAGTTCAGTGCGGATAGGTTCAAACAGCAGTTTTTCGCCAGCTTCAGCGATGCCACCACCGATAATCGCGATTTGCGGATTGAGAATATGTGCGATTGAGGTGAGGGCAATGCCTATATACCGCCCCGTTTCGGCAAAAATCTCAATTGCGAGTTCGTCCCCTGCTTGTGCGGCTTCAGCTATCATCCGTGGTGTTAATGCTGTTCCGGCATTCGCTGCGGTGGCTAAAGTCGTTCTGCGTCCAGTCGCTATCTTTTCTTGGGTACGTTCAACAATATTTTTCGCACCCGCGTAAGCCTCAAGACATCCCTGATTACCGCAACCACAATAACGTCCATTAGGTTCAACGACAGTATGCCCTAATTCTCCGGCAGTATTTTGGCTCCCGTGATAAACCTCACCATCAATTACCACACCGCCGCCTACACCTGTGCCGAGTGTCAATGCGACAAGGTTATTATATCCGACACCCGCACCGTGATGCAGTTCACCCAAAGTCATCGCATTCACATCGTTGTCCATACCGCGCAGTATCGGCTTGTACTTCTTATGGGTATGGAGTTGTAAAGGCTGTAGTTTCACCAGTTCTGCGTTTACATAAGTAATAAGCGGAATATCACTCCACCCCGGAAAGTTCGGTGAAAAGTGGACGACCCCCGTTTCAGCGATGATGAGTCCGGGTGAACCGAGTCCAACTCCAATATGGATTTCAGATACCAGTGTCTCGCTTGATGTTGGCTGTGTGGCATCCGGCTTTGATGCGACATGGATGCCTTCAGTTTCTGCTTCCGAAAGGACTTGGCGAACGGCTTCTGCGATCCGTGATGCTACTACCTTCGGACCACCTGTTTCTACGTCTGTCGGGACTACGACGCGACAAGAAATATCACCTACCGATGAAACCAATCCAGCCTTGATATCCGTTCCGCCAAGGTCAACGCCGATACTATGTTCCATTTTTTCGATATTTTTAACTTTCCTTGTGGTTCGGTTAGGTGGGTTTTTAACCAAGAACGCTTGCATTATCTTCTAATATCGGATATTTAGACGCAAAAAGCGGTAATTTTCGTTCTTTAAACCCCCTAAAGAATCAACGGTATGAATGCCTTATGGGCATTCCCCGCCCCTTATCAGGGGGACTTTAAGAGGGAATGCGTAAGTCCTATAAATATCTGAAATCGTGTTCTTGGTTAAACTTGAAGTCTCATTCCGTAGACAAATCGGAGCAGAAACCTAATATTTAAAAAAGCCGAAAAACTTGTGCGCCGTCGCTGACGTTACAGAGGTAAATCTCAGGTTCAATGCCGGTCTGTTTGTGGTATTCCATTGTTATACGGGTCTGGAACATCTCTAAAGCGTCTTGATGAACAATGCTGACTGTGCATCCCCCAAATCCCGCGCCTGTCATACGACTCCCAATGACACCCGAAGTGCTACGTGCGATGTCTGTGAGTAGATCTAACTCCTTGCAGCTAACTTCGTAATCGTCGCGCAGCCCGTTATGTGAGGCGTTCATTAGATTCCCAAATTGTGTAAGCGATTCATTTGTATTATCTGATGTACTTTGGCTGCGTCCTTTAAGGACAGAAACAGCATCTAACACGCGGGCGTTTTCCTCAATTACATACCTGCATCTTTTTTGTGTTAATGCCGGTAATTCTTCTTCATGTTTTTTGAAATCCGTTAACGCGATGTCACGCAGTGAAGAGATGCCCGGTATCCACTGACTCAGAATATCTACACCCTTTTCACATTCCGCACGCCGTTTGTTGTATTCAGAGGCAGCGAGTTCCCGTTTTATCTTCGTGTTGCAAATCGCAATAGCGTGCTCTGTCAAATTGAGCGGAACATGCTCATATTCAAGCGAACGACAATCAAGAAATAGGGCATGGTTTTCTTGCCCTAACAGCGAAATCGTCTGATCCATGATACCACACTTAACACCAGCGAATTCATGTTCTACGCGTTGGCACAATGCTGCGAGGTCTTTTTTTTCAGCCTCCGATTCTCCTGTTTCAGGTTCAGAACCCGCGGTTAGAAAGGCAAAGGTCGCAGCGACTGAAAGCGCGGCTGAAGAACTTAACCCCGCACCAATTGGCACATCACCAGTGATGACCGCATCTATCCCAGCGATTTCTCTCCCAGATGCTTGGAGAAGGGATGCAACACCGATGAGGTAATGACTCCAAGCGGGTGCTTGTGGTGGTATAGCACTCAACGTGTCAAGGCAAAACTCCCAAGAATCACCGACATCCAACGCGTATAGCGTGACATGGCGGTCAGATCGTTTACGCGCGGCGACGTTAAGATATTTATCGATCGCGACAGGAAACACATAACCGTCGTTGTAATCAGTATGTTCACCGATAAGGTTCACTCTACCGGGGGCGGATGCGACGAACGTGGGGGGACCCCCGAAGGTCTCTTCAAACTTCTGTGTGATGAAAGCGGTTCGATCGGATTTTTTGTCGAGAGTTCTGAACGTCCTCATAGCGTTTTTTAAAGTTCCTCGCGGTTTGATGAGGCAATTATTTAAAAATCCATTTTTATTTGTAAATTGTAGGTGACGCAGTGTCTATCCGCTACGCCGAAAAAAATTTTAAAAATAGCCCTAACACGTTAGGGAGCTCCTCGCGCGGGATATAACAATCGACGCTTATATCAGGTTCTATACCTGTTTTTAGTGTTGGTGCCTGTGTGATGAGTTGTTCTTCTGGGGCATGTGGTGCGGGTTGTAGATTTGGTGGTGTCGATTTTTTGATGGCTACTGTCCCTTCCGCGATCACCAATTCGCCGATTGGGAGATGCGTGGCGAGTGGATAAACCTCCGTTTCAGTCATAACTGTGATATGCGGTAGTGAAGCCTCGGCGAGTTGTTCCATTTGCATTGTCAAATAGGGGGTTTCCTTCAAAGTATCTTCATATCCCTCCGGTTGGCAGGCGACGACGGTGATCAGTGGAATTCGTTTCTGTAAGGCGTTTTCAATAGCTGCCAGCAGCAAGGACACATCAATTTCTGTGGGAATCACATCTATATCAGCAATAAAGAGACAGGCGGGATACTCAGAGATCGTCCCTTCGGCGGTGAAGCCAGCAGCCTTGGTTGATCTGATTTTTGCAGCTGATGGATCGTCCAACAAGTATTCGAGCCGTTTCTCCGCAAGTAAAGGAAACAGCGCGCCACAGTGTGAACAAGTATAGAGGTTGCGTTCGAGTTCACCTCTGAAAACAACTTCCTTGCACTGTGTGCATTTATACCATAAATTAAGGCTCTGTTCCGTGTCAGTAGAAATGCTTGTTTCCATATTTTTTGGGTAGTTTTTAGTTATCGGTTGTTGGTTATCAGTTAAGAGGATGATCTGATTCATCAAGTCTTTCTGTTAACTGAAAGCTGAAAGATTTTTCATGCCTCGCAGTGAGAGAAAATCGGACTGAAAACTGATAACTATTAAACCTATAAGAAATGACCGATGGCTTCTGCTTCTGTATTGTAGCAGTCAAAAATCGTCATCAGTTTAGCCATAACAATAAGACTTCTGATATTGCCGCCCAGATTCAGCAGCACCACGCGTCCCTCATTCCGGCGGATAGTCGTATAAGCAGCGACGAGTATCCCTAAGCCGGTGCTATCCATCATCTGGACGCGCTCCATGTTGAAAATTAAATTAAGATTTTCTCCGTGTTCTGCCTCGCTACTGAGCGTTTGAATCTGTTGATCAATGATGGATTTAAGTGCCAAGGCATCTGCCCCAATAATTTTTCCCTCAATATCTAAGATTGTAATACTGCCTTTGTTTCGAACATTGACTTGCATGATAATTCCTTAGCGTAGTTGTCAGTTTGCCTTGCAGTGAGAGTCGTCAGTGGTCAGTTAAGAGAGGTCTTGGGGTGTCAAGCTCTCTGGTGGCATCTATAAGTTGATGGAATACTACAGCAAACCTCTTTAACTGATAACTGATAACTGATAACTATTTATGTCTTATATTTAACCATTTTGATGATAGTGCCGTTGGCTTCGTAAGTAACAGAGTCCATACAGGCTTCCATCAAGAATAAACCTCTCCCACTGCTTTTGAGCAAATTCTCTGGGTCAAGTGGGTCCGCAACTTCTTTGCGTGTGAATCCCTCGCCTTCATCCTCAACGATAATTGTGAGTTTATCTTCATCGAGAAGGAACTGCATAATCGCCTTTTTGCTTGGATTCTCTTTATTTCCGTGTTTGATCGCGTTTGTACCTGCCTCAATGGCAGCAAGGTTAATCTGCTCTTGGATCTCCTCAGCGAAATCCGAATCTTTCAAGACCTCAGTAACGACGACATCAAGGAGGTAAACATGTCGCATTGAGCTTGGGAGAGAAAGCGTAATAACTTGTTCAATTTCGGGCGCTTTGTGCGTGGATGCCTCACCCTCGTCGATAGTGTTGATGGTGAGTCCATCTTCATTAAGAATTAATTGAAAAATTGTTGATTTGCCCGGATCCTCTCTATCGCCGTGTTCTTCGATCGCGTTTGTACCCGCTTCAATGGCAGCAAGGTTAATCCGCTCTTGGGTGCCTTCATCAAAGTCCGCCTCTTTTAGGATTTCAGTGACAACAGCCCTGAGTAGATAAACATGTCGCATTGAGCTTGGGAGAGAAAGCGTAATAACCTGTTCAGTTCTCTCGCCCACGTTTGAAGCTCCTTCTCTATGATCAAGAAGTTACCAGTAACCAGTGGCCAGTTACCAGAAAGAGACTTTGGAACTATCCAAAACCTCTGAAAACTGGAAACTGGAAACTGGAAACTGTTCTTTCATTGTTTGTTTTGCGGGCAAGCGATGTTGCTTGCCCGTTGTGATTTAAACGTCGCGTTTTATAACAATTAAAGCCCTATCGTCACGGGTTTGTGTGCTTCCACTAAAGCGTGCTAAATCGCTAACAACGGCTTTGCATAACGCTGATGCTGACAGTGCTGCGTTTTTGGAAAGGCAGGCAGCAAGCCTATCACTGCCGTAAAATATATCGGTCAGTATAGCATCTTCGTGTATGTCATCTTGTTCTGAACGCATGGACTCGCTGTGATTTCCATCGGAAACCGGAGCGTCACCAGCCTCCGTTTCAGTGATACCATCTGTATAGAACACGAGAACATCGCCGGGTGCCAGGAGACAGGTGCCAGTCGTGAAAGTTGCTTCCTCAAATGCCCCTATCAACATACCACCTACTTTTAAAACCTCTATACTTCGAGCATTGTTCCAATGAAGTGGATAGCAGTGCCCTCCATTTGCGTATGTAAAGGTTGAAGTCTCGGTGTCTAATATGCCGTAAATCATCGTTGCGAACAGGTCTGCCTCAGTATCACGCGCCACTAAGTCATTAATCCGTTTCAGGCTTGCAGCGGGCGTGTCTTCCTCATGACAGAGTAAGCGGAGTGCTGTCCGAATCATCACCATCAGTAGTGCTGCCGGGATACCATTGCCCTTTACATCACCGAGAACAATCCCAATCTGTGTTTCGCTGAGTGGGATGAAATCGTAGAAATCGCCAGAAACAGATGTAGAACTTTGCAGCAGTGTTGCGATGTCAAACCCGTCGAGACGCGGAGCCTGTTCAGGTAGCAATTTTTTTTGAATTGCAGCGGCGGCTTGTAGATGCCCTGCGAGTTGTTCGAGTCCTTCCTCGCTAAACCCTTCCCCCATCGCGCGTATAAGTGGATTGATATATTTAATCGGTCGAGTTCTGCCGAGGACGGCTTCAACGCGGGCAGTTACCTCGCGTAAGTCAAACGGTTTGGTGATGTAATCGTCCGCCCCAGTATCCAAGCCACGGACTTTATCCTCCGTCTGTCCGCGCGCTGTAACTAAAATGACAGGAACACTTTTTGTTTCCTCTATATCTTTGAGTTCTTCAATGACCTGGAAACCGTCTTTATGTGGCATCATTACATCGAGAAGGATAAGATCGGGTGGGTCTGTGCATGCGCTTTGCACTGCGCTCTCGCCATCGCTTGCAGTGCGTACATTGTACCCCTCCGGTTCTAAGTTCATCTTTAACAGTTCAAGTATATCCAGATCGTCGTCAACCACTAAAATCGTTTCAGCCATTTGTCCCCTTTTCCAACGGAATAAAAAACTGGAAGTTGGATCCGTGTCCATTATCCCCGGCATCAACCCATAATTTTCCACCGTGCGCTTCAACGATTCCAGAAGCGATTGAAAGTCCTAAACCGGTCCCACCCTGTTGCCGTGTCTGTACACTTCCGAGTTGTCTGAATTTATCGAAGACTTTTTCTCGCTCCTCAGCGGCGATACCGGGGCCTGTGTCGATAACTTCGATGTGGAAGCCGTCGCTTTCGCTCCCGTTCTGTGAAGATTTTGATATTCTGACCGTCACCTTTCCGTTATCAGGTGTGAATTTAATGGCGTTTCCGATGAGATTAATAAAAATCTGTCCAATCCGGTCTGTATCGCCAATCATCACGGGTAGGTTCGCCGGTGCCTCCAAGAGCAGAGATATTGTCTTTTCATCTGCTTGTGGACGCAGTTCTTCGATTCTCCGTTTTGCTATCCAGTCTATCTGTATCTGTTCCTGCTTCATCTCAATCCGTCCGGCTTCAATTCGAGAGATGTCAAGCAGATCGTTGATAAGTAGAGCGAGTCGTTTTGATTGGCGGAGGGCGCGACTTAAACTTTCATATTGTTTTTGATTAATTTCGCCGGTCTTTCCATCAAGTATGAGCGAAATGAAACCGATGATGGATGTCAGTGGTGTCCGCAATTCATGGGATACGAGAGAGACGAATTCCGATTTCATCTGCTCTATTTCGTGTTCATTGGTAATATCATCAAAAACATAAACTGTGCCCGCGATGTTGTTGCTCTCATCAGGAAATTGGCTTGCGATAATGCGTAGCACCCGAGTGCCGTCCCCGTTTGGCTGTTGCTCATTGACATCCACTTCTGCAATCATCGTTTGATGCTGTGTCACCTCACGCTGCGAAGAAGACAGGATTTTCATGCCAACGGTTCTTGTTCTCGTGTCTGAGGTCTGGGCTTCCTCGCTTGGTTCTAATACCTTTGTCCAGCGGATTGTCTCGGTTTCAGTATCAAGTGTGATAAAGTTTTCATAATCACCGGTTTCTCCAAGATTAAGGAGTTGTTCAGCTACAGGATTAACGTAGAGCACACGCCCTGAAGGTTCAACAACAATCAGTCCTTCACCGAGGTTATCAACGATGGCAGTAAGTTTTCTCTCCTCTTGCGTTAGTTTGTCAACTGCGGTTTTCAGATTCCGGCGCATTTCATTGAATTCTTCAGCGAGGACCCCGACTTCATCATCGCTATCAACGACGATTTCGCTGTCAAATTCGCCCTGTCCAATGCTACGCGCCCCTTCTGCTACTTTCAATATCGGTGTTGCTATCCGTTGTGCTGCCCACCATGCAATAAGTACAACGATGCAACTTGACACAATGGTAACATAAAAAATATAGTTGTTTAATTTTTCAACCCCTGCATAAGCAAAGGAAGTCGGTCGAGAAATAAAAACGATCCAGTTGCTGAAGTTTTGTCGCTCTTTCCACTTTGCAGGTGAGGGTCGGGTTCGCGCCCAACCATAAACCCGCGGTTCGTTGAAACTATCTGTTTCCCCTTCGGCTTCATAATAGTAGTATTTTCCGTGTTTGCCTTTTTTTGCCTCAATAATCGCTTCTTCTGCTGCGTTGTTCATCTCTATGTCGGTATCTACTCGATACCCGCTGTCTGGTGAAGCGGCAATGATTTTACCAGATTCGTTTGTTAAAAGCGTCTGCGTTTCTTCCAACTCGAGGCTGGATTCGACTATATTTTTCAGTTCAGGAAGTAAAATCACAATTCTCAGTACCCCGACTGTATTTTTTTCACCTGGCGCAGCGGGGACTTTAGAAGCCGTACGTATAGGGAGTGCGATTGGGAGCAGATGTACTCTCCGTGATGCGTCATAGCGGATGTCTTCAGCGAACGGGTAACCGACACCGTGATTATAGGCTTTCTGCCACCAGACTGTGTTGTTCACTCGACGCGGTGCCCCTCTTTTTGTATAGTATTCGAGTTCCTGATTGTTTGATCGGAGCACTTGTCCGGATGCATTGGTAATAGTTACCTCAGTTTTGTCTCCCGCGTATGTCTCAAGTAGACGGATGCTATCCACGAGTTGTGTCCAAACATCGAAAAATACGGCTACCTCTCCGTTAGCAGTGTTAGAATACACGACTGCTGCTCGGATGTTTGGGAGTTCAGCTTCAATCTTTGCGATTTTCTCGGAGATGGCATTGTCCGCACGTGCGAGTTTCTCTTGTGCAAGGAGCACATGGTTTTCACCAACGGTGTCTTTTAACGCATTTTCACCTAACACCTTGATCGCCAATGAAATAGCGAACAACGGCATGAGTGCTACCAACAAAAAAAGCACGACCTGTTGACCACGTAGTCCAACCTTAAACCGAAAACGTTTTGTACGATTTTTGTCTTTCATGTTTCCAAGAATAGTGCCGGACAGCGCGCTTTCTGGGCGAATAGTCGTCAGCCATCAGCTGTCAGCAAAGACGCAAGCTTTACAGAACACCTCTTTTCTTTACTGATAGCCGAAAGGTTTTTCGCAGAAAAACCGCCCTGACAACCGACTGCTATTTCCGTTTTTCCCTTACATGAAAGCGTCGCGCGCGGACTCCTCCGTATCATATATCTCAATAACGGTTGCGAGGTGTGTTACCTCCAAAACTTCTTGGACTGCTTTCTGAGGGTTGAGCAAAACGAGTTTGCCTCCCGATTCCTGACAGGACTTCAAGGTCGTCACTATTGCGCCCAACGCACTACTATCGATTAGCGGGACGTTCGTTAAGTCAACGACTAATTTATCGTGTCCTGTTTGAAGCTGCAGCTCCATTTCCTTACGAAATGCATCTGAGGCATTTCCAAGAATCTTGCCCTCGATATGAAGCGTGGAGATGTTTTCCTCTCCGATTGTTGTATCAAGATTCATAGGACTCACCCTTAGTATTCCCCTTTAGGATGTCGTGTTTTTTTTGCATCTTGTCCGAGTGTATCGTAGTTCAGCCACACCTCAAATAACATAGAGACGGGGGACGGGACCTCGCCTTGCATAAATACCTTTATGAAGTAGAAAACGCCATTATTTTAAGAAAGTCCGGTGTGGTTATAAACCTCCTGTACCGGGATCGTATTTATGAGATATGCTCTAAGCAGACGAAATAATATCTTTTCCGTGCTCATGTATCAACGCGGTGCACCACAACATAACTTCGATTGAATTTTGGGTTTGTGAAAACGGTTTCAATGTTTCCACCCAGCGCCCTGAGGTGCGTCGCGCTGTCGTCAATTTCGGTATCTATTATTTCCGGTCCAAGTTTGTAAGCCACCCATCTTCCGGTCGGTTTCAGGAACGGCAGACAGTACACAGCAGAGTCTCGAATAGTTGCGACGTAACGGGTGAAAACCCAATCATAAGCACCAACACGATCGGGGTCTCGCGCACAAACCTCCGCACGTTCGGTAAGTACTTCAACGTCTACCTTTTGATAGACGTTCACCTTTTGGTGAAGGTTTAGTTGCGGGATTAGAAATTTTAGGAAACTCCCTTTCTTTTTTGATGCTTCAACGAGCGTTAATCGAATGTCAGGCACGTAAATTTTTAATACAATTCCTGGGAATCCGGCACCTGTCCCGATGTCAATCACGGTGTCCCCTTTTTTAAGTGTTATATGTTCCAAAACACTTAACGCATCAAGAAAATGCTTATGAACAATTTCATTGTTATCTGTGATTGCGGTCAGGTTCATACGCGCATTCCACCGAAGCAGTTCAGCACGATACTTGTCAAACTGTTCGGCTTGATACGTGCTTAATGGAAATCCATGTCGCTTGAACGTCTCTTTTAAGACGTGCGTATCCTGTGCCAACATTAGTTGTCAGTTATCAGTTGTCAGTTTGCCTTGCAGTGAGAGTTAAGAGACCTCTTGTGGCAGGTAAATATGTTGTTACTGCCACAGCAGACTTCTTAACTTATATGAGTTACTTCCGCGCCCTCTGTTGATGAAGGATAACCGTCAAGATTGAAATATCAGCTGGCGAAACGCCGGGCAGTCGTGACGCTTGCCCGATAGAGGCGGGACGAATCTTTGCGAGTTTCTCTCGCGCTTCCGTTTTCAGCCCCTGAACGTTTGCATAGTCCAATGTATCCGGGATTCGGAAATTTTCCAATCTCTTAAATTGGTGAATCTGTCGCTGCTGCCGTTGGATGTACCCATCGTATTTAATCTGAATTTCCACCTGTTCCTGCACAGCGGGTGGCAGCGTTTCACTGGGTGATGCGATTTGTGTTATATGTTCATAACGAAGTTCTGGACGTTTCAAAAGGTCTGCCAATGATGTCGGTTGCTTTAGTTCGCCTGTCTTGAGAATATTTTCTAAATTCTTGACAGTCGCTGTGGTTGGCTTAAGAAGCGTCTCCTGTAAGCGTTCCAATTCTGCCTGTATGTCTGCTGCCTTCTTTTGGAACTGGTGATATCTGTTGTCATCAATCAGCCCGATTTGCCTACCGATTTCAGTAAGCCGCAAATCGGCGTTGTCTTCTCGCAACGCTAATCTATATTCAGCGCGCGAAGTGAACATCCGGTAAGGTTCACGGATGTCGAGCGTAACCAGATCATCAATAAGCACGGCTATATACGCCTGTGCTCTATCCAGAAGAAGCGGTTGTTCGCCGTTAACCTTTAGCGCAGCATTAATTCCGGCGATAAGTCCTTGTGCGGCGGCTTCCTCGTAACCCGTGGTGCCGTTGAGTTGTCCAGCGAAGTAGAGTCCTGGCACGTTTTTGGTCTCAAGTGTTGGTTGGAGTTGTGTTGCTGGCGCGAAATCGTATTCCACGGCGTATCCGAAGCGCATAATCTCAGCGTTCTCTAACCCTTTGATGCTATGCACCATTTCTACCTGTACATCTTCAGGAAGGCTCGCGGAGATACCGTTGAGATAAATCTCATCCGTGTCCCGTCCCTCCGGTTCTACGAAGACTTGGTGCTCGGTTTTTTCAGAAAAGCGAACAACCTTATCCTCAATTGATGGACAATAGCGGGGACCAATCCCTACGATGCGACCGCTGTACATTGCCGAACGGTGAAGATTCTCGCGAATGACATCGTGTGTTTTTTCGTTTGTATAAGTAAGGTAACATGGGAGTTGTGGCTGCGTGATCCGTTCGGTTGAAAATGAGAAGGGAAGAGGGTTTTCGTCACCGGGTTGGATCTCCATTACGCTGAAATCAACCGTCTGGGCATTGACCCGTGGCGGTGTGCCTGTTTTGAGTCGCCCAATTTCAAAGCCGAGGCTCAAAAAACTTTCTGAGAGTTTTTCTGCCGAAGATTCACCTGCCCTGCCTGCGCTATATGAAACATCACCGATATGAATGATGCCTTTTAAGAAAGTACCTGTCGTCAGAATTACAGTCTCTCCGAAGTAAGCAGTTTGTGTCTGACTCAGGATCCCGATGCACCGCCCATTTTCAACGAGGAGTTCTTCGACCAATACCTGTTTGATGTCAAGCCTTTGTTGTGCTTCCAGGACGCGTTTCATTTCATCTTGATACGCCTTTTTATCGGCTTGCGCGCGACTTGAGCGAACCGCGGGTCCCTTTTTGGTATTCAAGCGTCGAAATTGAATCCCTGTCTTGTCGATGTTTTTTGCCATCTCCCCGCCGAGGGCATCTATCTCTTTAACGAGGTGTCCCTTGGCGAGTCCACCGATAGCCGGGTTGCAAGACATCTTGGCAATTGTATCGAGGTTGATTGTGACGATCAGCGTTTCGCAACCCATTCGCGCGGCGGCGAGCGCGGCTTCGCACCCTGCGTGCCCCGCTCCGACAACGATAACGTCATAATGTTTGTGATAGGTATTCATTTTAGTAGTTGTTGGTTGTTAGTCGCTAACGGGCGGGGAAACCCCGCCCCTACGGGGTTCGTGCCCGATAGAAAATCGGAATTTATTATTTAATGTTGCTGAACTATCTTACAATCCATCGTAAATAATGCTAATAACGAGTGTCGCGACGACTTCCAAACTTTTGGGACTACATTTATCAACAGTATCTTCAATTGTATGCCAATAAGGGTAAGTGAAGTCAATGATATCAACCATCGGAATACCGACTTTGATTAACGGCACGTGATCATCCATAATAGCATCCCCCAAGCGTTGTTGAAAGGGTCCCAAACCGAGGGTTGCTGCGCGATGCCATATAGCCTCAGTAAACTCACGATTGGCAGTCCAAGAGTAGCGTTCCATGGGGAGCATTAAATCTTTGTCGCCTACCATATCTAACAGGATGCCATAGTCTGGCTTCCATTTTCCGAGGTTTTTAGCAAAAAACCGGGAACCGATAAACATATCGTTGGTAGACCTACCGTAATCCTCACCATCGAAAAGGACAATAACAACACGTCGCGGTGGTGGGTGCGCCTTCAAGACCCTGGCAATTTCGAGGAGGATGGCAACTCCTGAAGCCCCATCATTGGCACCGAGGATCGGTTTATCCCGATTTTCGGGTTTTGGATCGTGATCGGCGAAAGGTCGCGTATCCCAATGTGCCGCAAGTAGCAGTGTTTCCCCCGTGGGGGGGCCGAATTCTGCCAAGATATTGTTCAGATGCAACGTGGCAGTTTTTGCCTTGTACACGTGCGGCTGAAGTGCTGCACTGTTTGCGTATTTCTGAAGTTCTGTAAACAAATATTCCTGCGTTTTCCGATGCGCTGCTGAACCTGGGGGCCGTGGACCGAATTCGCACTGCTTTTCCAATATTGCAAACGCACGTTGGGCATCAAAGGTTGCATTCGCTTGACGCGCAGTGCTCACACTGGACTCAGTGGTTTCTTTTACTTCCGTTTTTTGGCTATCTGAATCTGGTGCCGCGCAAGCAACACTCAACAGACTACAATACAGATAAACAAAAAATAGTAGGGACCATCGTTTACTCATTTAAGCTTTCCGCCTGCCTTCAAGTGCTTTCGCAAGGGTTACTTCGTCAATGTACTCCAAATCCCCACCCACTGGGATACCGTAAGCGATACGCGTAACAGCGACTTCAAACGTTTCGAGATGTTGTGTAAGATAGAGGGCGGTTGCTTGTCCTTCTGTTGTCCAATTCGTTGCAAGAATTACTTCTTGCACCGGTTCAGCGTTTACGGCGGAATCCTTGATACGTTGAAAGAGTGTATTAATTCCGAGTTCATCAGGTCCGGTTCCGTCTAACGGTGAGAGTACGCCGCCAAGTACATGATATAACCCTTTATACCCGTTAGTTCTTTCAATAGCCCAAAGGTCATCCGACTCTTCAACGACACAAATTATCCGTGGGTCTCGGCGTGGATTGGTACAGATATAACACGGATTTGTATCGGTAATCGTGCCACAAACATCGCAGTAGCAGAGTTGTTGTTTTACCTGTGCGATGGCTTCCGCGATTTGGGCGGTTTCAGTGTCAGGTAACTTTAGCATAAAAAACGCTAAACGTTGCGCTGTTTTCTGACCAATCGTCGGTAACTTTTGGAGTTCAGTGATAAGCTTCGCCAGCGGTTTCGGGTACTCTTGCATGGATTCTTTGTGCGGCAAGAGCCATCAGTCATCAGCCATCAGTCATCAGTAAAAGAGGTATTTGGTTATGCGAAAACCTGTTTGCTGATGGTCTCCGACGGCTGACAGCCGACAGCCATTCTTATGGGAGTCCGGGAATTTTAAGACCGCCAGTCAATTTGCTCATTTCCGCGGACATCAATTCTTGCGATTGTTGCAGGGCTTCATTGACTGCTGCAACAACGAGGTCCTCAAGCATTTCGGTATCTTCTGGGTCAACAACTTCGGGTGTAATCCGGAGAGAGATAACTTCCTGTTGTCCATTAACAACAGCGGTGACCATTCCACCGCCGACAGTTGCTTCAACAGTTCGGTTTGCGAGTTCTTCTCGGATTTCAAGCATCCGTTTTTGCATTTGTTGCGCCTGTTTCATCAGGTCGTTCATCTTCATAGTTTTCGTCCTATCACCAAGCGACTTTGGATTATGTGTACATCCGTGTTTCGTTCCTATTTGTTACAAAAATGCTTGGTGTTATAAAAGTTTCCTTACTTATAAAATAGGCTGTCCCAGTTTGGGAAGCAGCGATTATTGGGTTTCTAAGACTGTGGCATCAAAAAGTTCAAGCGCAGTTTTGAGCTGCGGATCGTCTTGTGCTTCAGCTTTCCGTATCATTGGTGTCTTTCGTTCTACTTTCTCAGTCGCGTCTTGAGCAGATGCTGACTCCGAGATAGTATCTAACGCAACCACCTCGACTGTCACGGGTCTTCCGACTTCCTGCGTTAGAAGGTTGGCTATGATTTTCTTGTCTTCCTCTGTAAATATTGAGAGGTTTGTCGGTGAACATGCAATTTGAACAGCGTCACTCCCGTTCACAGAGGGAACAGACCTGTCTAACAAGCCAGATCTGAGTTTGCCCGATGGTAATTTTAATTTTACCTCTTCCCAAAACAGGGGCAGATTTACAAGATCGCGGGTTCCTTGTGGCGTTGACGATGGGTTTGGGACATTTGAATCCGGTGCAGCAGTCGTAGATGAATCTGTATAATGTATTGCCGGATCAGGTTCGGTGGAGGTAAAAATATTCTTACTTGTGCGACGAGGTGTCTGCGGTGATGCAGTTTGCCGGTCTGACAGATTTACTTCTGAAGGCGGAAGTTGCTGTCGTGCGGGTGCAGAAATCCCAGCGGCATCAAACTTCTGCTCTAAGGCGGACAATTTGTCAACAATTTCTTGAAGCGGGACACCCTCTTCAAGTGAGTTAAGTTGAATGAACGCAGCCTCTAATTGGAGTTGTGGGTAACCGTACTGTTTAATATCGCGGTCGGTATGCATCAATATTCTAATGATCCGCGACAGTCGGCTGACCGACATCTGTTCTGCTTTTTGCTTGAGTTCTGATAAATCTGATTGGGGACTTTGAATTAGATCACTTAAGTTGTCATCAATTGCTAAAAGGCGTAGGTCTCGAAAATAGCCGATGAGTTGATCCAAACACTGCGACGGATCTGTCCCTTGCTTCGTTAAGTCGTTTAGCGTTTTCAGGCTTTTTGAAATATCTCTTTCCGCAATTGCTGTTGTAAGTTTTTGGAGGAGCGCACTCGAACCGAGTCCGATAATTTGTTCAACGGCATCCGTTGTCAAATCCTTGCCAGCAGATGAGACGAGACGTTCCAACAAGTTTTCAGCATCGCGTAGACAACCTTCGGATTGACGGGTGATGAGCGTGAGGACCTCCAGGTCCGCTGAAATTTCTTCTTCTTTGGCAATTAACTGTAAGCGCGCAATTATTTTTTCATCTTCCAAGTGTCGGAAATCAAAATCTTGACAGCGGGAGCTAATCGTCTTCGGGATTTTGGCATGCTCGGTCGTTGCCATGATGAATATGACGTGTGGGGGAGGTTCCTCGAGTGTCTTAAGCAGCGCGTTGAATGCTTCTGGTGAGAGCATGTGCGCTTCATCTATAATATAAATTTTGTAGGTGCAGGTGGCAGGAGAGAGTTTAACGTTTTCACGAAGGTCCCGAATTGTATCGATCCCGCGATTGGAGGCGGCATCCATTTCGAGGACATCAAGGGAGCGATCCTGTGAGATGTCGTTACAGAATACGCATTGATTGCAAGGTTCTGC
Source organism: Candidatus Poribacteria bacterium (assembly GCA_003635195.1). Taxonomy (GTDB): domain Bacteria; phylum Poribacteria; class WGA-4E; order WGA-4E; family WGA-3G; genus WGA-3G. The sequence continues at coordinate 55,708 of PYIY01000075.1, forward strand.
GGTTTGGACGGCATCAAATTCGGTTTCTTGGACACGGTTAGGGCAGTTAACAGCTTTGGCAAAGATACGTGCGACAGTGGTTTTACCGGTACCGCGGGGTCCCCAAAAAAGATAAGCATGCCCGACGCGTTCAGACAGAATCTGATTTTTTAACGTTGTGGTAACGTGTTCCTGTCCGACAACGTCACTGAAGTTTTGCGGACGCCATCTTTGGGCGAGAACCTCGTAAGACATGGCGCAATCCTTTCCTCTACGGCTTGGTTTCGGGGATGAGACGTGGTCTGTCCAGTTAATATACCGAAAAACTGGCTATGCACCCAGAGTTGACAAGCTTCTCCAGGCGTTGCCCGCGCCGTTAGCTCAGGTCAGGCACCCTTGCGTCACACGAACAACTCATCTACCGCTGCTTCCTTCCGGACCTGACGGGGTTCAACAAGCATTCGTTGCTCAAGACCCAACCCTCAACACTACGTACGTGGGACAGGCCCCACAGAAACAGGCCGCATCCTGGGGATTCAGTCCTGCTATAGCGGATTGCAGATACAGGGCACCGCTACCTCCCCACTTAGCATAGCCAAGGTATTAGATATAAGAAACTGGCGGAGAGAGTGGGATTCGAACCCACGGTACTGCAAAACAGCACACATGATTTCCAGTCATGCCAGTTCAACCAACTCCTGCATCTCTCCGTTTTATAGTTGTCAGTTAGAGGAAGTTAACAGTTGTCAGTACGATTTTTTCTGCAAAAAAAATCTTTCAGTTCTCAGTTAAGAGACTTTGGAACTATCGAAAACCTCTTGTAACTGATAACTGTTAACTATCATGTATGGAGCAGACGGGATTTGAACCCGTGACCTCATCCGTGCGAGGGATGCACTCTCCCAACTGAGCTACTGCCCCAGAGTTTATAAAATTTATCGGGTTTACAAAACCCTCCTACAGCATCTTGCGATGACTGATTATCGTTCACCTTGAAAATATCAAAAAACGGAGAGAGTGGGATTCGAACCCACGGTGACTTGCGCCACAACAGTTTTCGAGACTGTCCAGTTCAACCACTCCTGCATCTCTCCTTATGATGCGTCATAACGATAGCGTCGTATACCAGAGCCATTCAATTTGAAGTCGCGATTCGGAGATCGCTCCTACTTTTACAGTTTATGGCGGCGTCCCTGAAAAAAGGATTTGAGCAGCGCACTGCTCTCATCTGCTAACACACCACTTACCAATTCAACCCGATGGTTTAGCCGTTCATCTTGGAGAATATTATAGAGTGTGCCGGCTGCCCCAGATTTCGGGTCTGCCGTGCCGTAAACCACCTTCGGGATGCGTGCTAAGACGATAGCCCCTGCACACATTGGGCACGGTTCTAACGTCACATAAAGCGTTGTGTCTGTAAATCGCCAGTTCCCAATTTTTTCGGATGCCGCTTGTATAACAAGCATTTCTGCATGAGCGATAGGGCTACCAGACTGTTCACGCAGGTTGGAGGCTTCCGCGATGCGGACCTCGTTGCTAACGAGTACTGCCCCAACGGGTACTTCACCGTTCTCGGCGGCTTGCTTCGCTAGCTCAAGTGCGTGTCGCATCCAGAAAAGATCGCTATCCAAGTTATGTCCAACAAATGGCTTATGAAGCGCCTGAGAGGATTCGAACCCCTGGCCTTCTGATCCGTAGTCAGATGCTCTAATCCACTGAGCTACAGGCGCGTATTGTACGGTATTGAAGCGTTAGGCAGCTACGCCTTGCCTATACGTTTTTGTGTCTGATTTGTTGCTTTAAAGACGGAGAGGGTGGGATTCGAACCCACGATGGCTTGCGCCATAACTGCTTAGCAGGCAGTCCAGTTCAACCACTCCTGCACCTCTCCATAATGGCGGTGGGAGTAGGATTCGAACCCACGATGGCTTGCGCCATAACGGTTTTCAAGACCGCCGCTTTCGTCCACTCAGCCATCCCACCTATGTTTCGTTCTTCGTATCACCTAAACGTATATATTATACAATATCTGGGGTATTTTGTCAAGTTATATATTCAATTAATCCAGAGCCATTCAATTCTCGGTTTTCTGAGAGCATTATCGGGCATAGGTCCGCGCTGCTATCTACAAGAATCGGGGTTCCTTAAAGAAATAAGGAAACACCCAAGCACAAACACCCTCCCACAAGAGTGATTTGTAACAATTCAAGAATTAAGCGAATTTAGCACGCGGCAGTAGATTTTTGCTTTTTAAACCCCCTAAATTTTTCTTATCAGCGGGACTTTAAGCGGAAGTGCGTAAGTCCTAAAAATGTTACACCAGTGTAACATTGGGTATAGATAGGTTATCGGCATAAGCCCAGTTGTTGTAAGGGCTTAGAGACAATTGTGTTGTTGCTCTCCGTTGCAAAAAAAAAAATAATTTGGTGGAAAGTTCGGATATTAGTGCTCTGAACGCTTGCTCGGTATACGGATTCTGGTTCTACCGAATTTCTTGGTTCCACTCGAGTGGTTCATTTCGCAAGTATGGGAGCAGCATACCCTGAAGCTGCCGGTGTGCATGGTGCAAGTGTGCTTTAACCGTGCCCTCCGACCTGTTTAGCAGGGCTGCGATCTCTTTGATCGCGAGTTCACGTCGGTGCCGCAAATTAAAGACCCGACGCTGACCGGGTGGGAGTTTCCTCACTGCCTTTCGGATGATAAGCCCAAGTTCCTTCTCATCAAGAAGTCTCTCAGGAGACGGATAGGAGTCGGTCATTTTTAGCATCTCGTCCGCTTCAAGGGGTAATTCTTCAAACGTAAGCACCTTATCGCGGTTACGTTGACGCTGAAAATCGATGCTGCAGTTGATAGCGATCCGGTAGATCCAACTATAAAATGCGGAGCCGCCTTTGAAGTTGGGTAGGGCATTGAACGCTTTCAGGAAAACCTCTTGGCAGAGATCTTTTGCTGTTTCTTGATCGCGAACCCGTTGGTACATGAGATTGTAAATTTTCTTTTGATATTTAAGCATAAGAGGATTAAAAGCCTCTGTGTCACCGTTCTGGAACTGATTGACAAGTGCTTTCTCATCAATCTGTTCAAGTTCGACATCTGTGTAAAAAGTGGTGTTTTTTGGAGTAAAGGTCATGTCTATTTTCTCCGTAGAGCGCAAAGTTAATTTTCAAGTGCCTCAGTTGACCGTGTCATCAAATTCTTCGGGCAGGAGATCCCTGTCTTTAGGCAGGGGAGGAATGCCCTCTCCTTTTTTTCTTGTAGATTCCCCGAAGTGAGGTGCGGGTTGTTTTTTCGCCACAGACCCGTAGGCGATTCTCTCCGATGGGCTGCTTCTTTTCGGAAGTGCTGTCACCATCTCCAATCCGACCTGACCCAGTGTCTTTGAGAAAACAGGTAAAATCCCTTGTGGGTGTATATTGCCCCTTAGAGATCACAATGTCCGCATTTACCTGAGACTTGGGGAGCATCTTTAAGTATATTTACTACCACTTCAATATACCGTTTTAACAGATACGTTGGTGTCGGCACACACCGACATTGTGATATTTTACTCTAGTCAATGAGTTACCCTCGTTCAACCTATAGGCTTGGCTGCCGTATTGAACAAGCTCCCATGCTTTAGCAGGGGGTCACTGACCGTTATAGAATTATTTAATACACACCGTACGTGCCAAAAAGTTCCTAAATTCCAGTACATTAGACGTATTTGATCGGATTTTGTTCGATTTAAATATCACTCACGCGGACAAGTTGCTCCAATTATTTTCAATATAGGAGGACCTGTAACGAAATAATCATGGTTGACATATCAACTGCTTTGGATTATACTAACAACGACCTCAATGAATCACCTGATAGGACTTGCGCCAACATATTCTCCTTGAAATTGAATTGAAGAGAGCCTTCAATTGTTAGTGACGCGATTTGTAGGCAAAAAGGGTGCATAATTTCAGAAAAACCGAGATTTTGTGTGCTCCAAAAAGAACCTATCGCGCGAGTATCAGATGATCGGCGGGAATCGACGTGCGAAATTTTTACAATCGGCTGATAGTGGCAATCTAAGAAAAGAGGGTTCCAATGCGTCGGTATAGCATTCAAACCAAAATTGTTCTTCCGTTTTTGCTCCTTTTTGCTTTGGTTGCTGTTGTGCTATCTTTGGTTGCTATTGAGATCTTTGCTTGGAAGTACAGTGAACAGTTTACACGTGAAACGGAAGCATGGCTCAATACCATCAGGGAAACAGGGTATTTTCAGATGTATTTTGACGAGAACAAAGAAAAAATAAAACGCACCTATAGCGTTGAGATTATGATTTTTGGTTCTGATTATACGCTTAATGGTACTACGCTCGACCACCTCTCCGATGTAGAACAAGATTGGACGAATTTAGCGGATAAAATGCGGCTGCGTGAAGTCAGACCGCACTTAGAGAACCCTGATGGAAAATCTGTTATACGAGACGTTACACTTGATGGGAAACCGTATAAAGTTTTTTACTTGCCCCTTGAACTCGGACGGTTTCATTGTATATTGCGTCCGATGGAAGCTATTGCTGAAGCGAAACGGACGCTTACATGGTACATGCTCAGCATCGCTGTTCTTGTTATAGGACTGGTTGCTCTTATTAGTCACCTGATCGGAAAAAATTTGACGAACCCGATCAAGGTTTTGGTTGATTCGACGGCGCGCGTCGCGACGGGAGACTTGGACGAGCAGTGCGAACTTAAAACACACGACGAGATCGGGGATCTCGCTGCAGCGTTCAATCAGATGACCAGAGATCTCAAACAGTCGAGGGATCAGCTGATTCAAGCGGAACGCTTGGCGACAGCTGGCAAGATGTCCGCCTCCTTTGCCCACGAGATCCGGAATCCATTGTCATCTATGCGGATGTTGGCACAGATGCTGATGCAGAAACCGGAGATGACCGTCGAGAAGCATCAACAATCGTTGCGTTATATCCTCGAAGAGATTGAGCAAATCGATACGATTGTCAAAGGCTTGATGGATTTTGCTCGTCCGACGGCACTTAACCTTATGCAACAACCCCTCTCACCTGTCCTGCAAGCCGTCTTAGCCTTGATGGAAGCCAATTTAGCACACCACCAAATTCACTTAGAATTAGACGTGTTACCTGAAACTCCAGAAATTCAATTTGATTCAGATAAATTGAAGCAAGCGTTTATGAATGTCGTCTTGAATGCGATGGAAGCGATGCCGCAAGGCGGTATATTGAAAGTTTCTACAATTGTGAATGAAGATCGGGTCGGCATCAAGGTTGTTGATAACGGTGTTGGCATATCAGCGGAAGATTTAGCACATCTGTTTGAACCGTTTTTTACCAAAAAGACGCGAGGCACAGGTCTCGGTTTGGCAAATGTGAAACGGATTCTTGAGGAGCATGGCGGTAACGTTGAGATTGAAAGCACGCTCGGTGCAGGAACAACGGTTTTGATGTGGTTGCCGGTGGAGGTCTCTGCGCTTTGAAACAAAAAAAAATGGCTTGACCCCTCCGGTAAAAATCGGCTATATTATATACACTGATTTATGGACTTGGATACTTTTTCTATAGTGCCGAGGCTAAAGATATGAATTTATTAGAATATCACCACTTTGATCAAGAAGGAGTTCTCCCTGAAAACGTTACGATGACGTTGGAGGAATTTCTTGAAAATGGATTAGAAGGATATGAATACGTTCAAGGAGAATTGATCCAGATGCCAGCGACTTCAGTGGAACACGGTTTGGTTGGTGCCAATGTTTTTCTACGTTTAGGTCCGTATGTGTATGAGCATCAACTCGGGGCGGTGTTTTTCGCAGAGACGGGCTTTCTGGTAGGAGATCGGGTGCTCAAACCGGATATCGCCTTTCTCTCTACTGAGCGTATTCCGGAAGAACGGCGCAAGGCTTCGCCGGTCGCCCCAGATCTGGCGGTTGAAGTTATCTCGCCAACCGATATGTTTGATCGTGTTGAGGAAAAAGCGTTTGCGTATCTGGAAGCCGGCACACAGATGGTATGGGTGATTGCTCCGCGATCGAAGATTGTGATGGTGTATCGTTCTGAAACTGACATCAAGCTGCTGACCTGTAATGACACACTCAGTGGTGAAGATGTGGTCGAAGGTTTTTCGTGTGAGGTGGCGAAATTGTTTGAATTGCCCAAATAGGTAGGGGAGGACAGAAATCTTGCCTACAGACGGCTTTTACAAGAAAACGTCCGCTTTCGAGATTTAAAAATCAGAGGCACGGGGCTCACTTCATCATTAACATTTTGCGTGTGGTAGTAAAGTTGCGTGCTGTAACGGAGTCGCGTGTGGACTCCGTGGACAATGTATAGAAATAGATGCCGCTTGCGACAGGTTCGCCCTGCCTGTTTTTACCGTCCCAATAGGCAGCGCGGGATTTGTCGTGGTAGATGCCTGCCTGTTTAGGTCCTAACGCAAGGGTCCTGACCAACTTTCCATCTGCGGAATAAATGGATACGCTGACATCCGCCGGTTTTGCCAACTGATACGGTATCCACGTCTCTGGGTTGAACGGGTTCGGATAATTCGGCAAGAGCGCTGTTTCTGCGGGTAGTACAGGTGGTGCCTTAGCAGCATTTATGTCTGCAGTGGTATCAACATCATTAAAGTAGAAGGTTTGAACGATGACCCACATTCTGCCACGCAAAAACCACCCGTCTTCAATCTCACCCCAGAGTTTAATTGAGCGGTCATTCGTCCGCGTCCATCCGTCTACGCTTGCTGTACCTGTGGAGGTTAGCAGTTCAATATCCGAGACCTGTACAATACTAAACGGATTTTGAAATGTGAGCGTCTCTTCCCATTCGCGCCTACCGCCTCGGAATTTGATTTCACCGTAGACTTCAATCGCCTGCATGTCCGACCAGTAATCACGGTAACTCGTTTGAAAAGAAGGGGCTTCTGACGGGACGACCACCGTATTCGGATTAAGGTGGAGGCTATTGATTAGACCTACATCGATTTGGAATTCGTACCATTCCTCGCCTGTTGTCTCATATTCCGGTTGCCATTCCAGGGTCCAATGCGCGTTGAGTTGATCAGCATTCCACCATTTGAAGTGTCCGTTAGGATCGGCAATCAAGATTTCGTCCCACCGGGTATCGTAGCCTACAGCGACCACCCAGTGATACCCTCTATTTGAAAGCCTCAGGAGCATAATAGGCGGACGATTATTTCTAATGTAGCGGCGTATGTCATCAAGTGTCTGTTTGCTGTACCAGCGTGCGGAAACGCCTGATTCATTGAGTGCCTTTCGGAGTTGGCTCGGTGATGTTCCGAATGTGACAGTTCGGATGCCGCCTGCCTTCCAGATATCCTTGAGTCGCCGATGCTTTCTGTGATAGTAGAGCAGCATCTGGACGCTATTGGGACCACAGTTTTTATCGAACTGCTCCATCATGATGAAATCGTTTCCACCTTTATGTGGGATATACCCGTTGCCCATCAGGTCATACCGTGTTAGATCAAGTGGGAGCCCTTTGAGGGTGACTATTTCGTTACCTTTGCCGTAAGGATACGGATAGACTTCTGCCTCGCTGCATATTGGGGTAGCAGCAAGCATGAGTAGGACAAGCGCGATGTAGAACGTGTTGTGTGAATAGCGGAGATGTTTCATATCCTTTCCTTTTGATGCAGTTTACCAAAACTTTCGTTTTTAGTCAAATCGAAAACGGAAAATCTTCTATGGAAAAAAAGATGATTGTGATATAGTATGCAGCAAGGTTAGGAGAATTTACGGAACTCTATTTTGAAAGGCAATCACTTGATTCAACAACAAGTCAGAGATAGCCTCACATGGCGTGCAGTATTGATAGGCTTAGCGTGTGCGACTACCGAATGTCTTCTCGCGCCTTACAACGATTACGTCATCCGTAACATCTTCCTTGCAGGTGGACACTTCCCAGTCGCCCCCTTCTTTGTCCTGACGATTTTTGTGTTGGGCATCAACGTCTTCTTGAAACGATTTTATCCTGCCTCAGCGTTTTCACCCGGAGAACTTGTCACGATTTGGTGCATCATGCTTGCCCCGGCAGGTATCCCGTCTTCAGGGATGATGCGTTACGCGCTCAGCCCGATGGTGGCTTATAAGTATCTTGCTACGCCGGAAAACGACTGGGAATCGCTATTTCACCACTATATCCCGCATTGGCGCGTGGTACAAGACCATACTGCAGCCCAGTCATTCTTTGAAGGGTTGTTTGCAGGTGAATCGGTGCCCTGGGGCGCATGGATAACCCCGATCTTGACGTGGAGCGCGTACGTGTTGGTTGTCTATTTCGTGATGATCTGTCTCTCTGTGCTACTCCGCAAGCAGTGGGTGGAGCACGAGCGTTGTGCATTTCCGCTCGTTAAGTTACCAGCGGAAATGGCGGGGCAAGGTCGCGGCAGCCTTGGTCCGCTTTTTAAGAACAGTGCGCTCTGGTTCGGCTTTGCGTTTCCTGTGTTCCTACATACAATGAACGGTCTGCATACGTTTTTTCCGAACACACCACATATCCCACGCGATTTTTGGCTCAACCAGTACCTCGTTGAGCGTCCTTGGAGTGCCTTACGTCCATTTCAAATTGTTATCTTCTGGTCGATGGTCGGATTTAGTTATCTGCTCACCTTAGAGGTATCGTTTAGTATATGGTTTTTCTTTGTCTTTTACAAACTGCAATGCCTCTTGGGTGTAATGCTCGGTTTTCAACTCACTTCAGGCCCGGGAGTACAGTGGACAGGTAAGTCATTTAGTGCAGCACAAGAGGCGGGGGCGTGTCTGGCATTCGTCGCTATTGCGCTCTGGAAGGCGAGACACCACATTAAAAACATGCTCCAGTTTCGACCCTCCGATGAAGCACTTCCACATAGTGTCACAATCTTCGGACTTCTCGGCGGTATCTGTGTGCTTATATTTTTCAACCATCTGATGGGGATGTCCCTCTTATTTGCGGTCGGTTTCGTGCTATTTCTGCTGGCGATGTATATTGTGCTGACGTGGCAGGTAATCAACGGCGGAATCCCGTTTATCAATCCTTCGTTTTCACCGCAGAGTTTTTACCTGACAACCCTCGGTACCTCAAAAATCCACCCCTCTACGTTGACTTCGATAATGATGCATCCGGTGTGCCTCACATTAGACCTTCGCGAATTTATGATGCCGAATATTATGAACGGGTTAAAAGCAGCAGACGAGGTTCGCGTCAAACGTCGGCAACTTCTGATCGCGATGGGGGTTGCGATGGTTATCGGACTCGCTGTTTCTTATTACTCTGCAATCAAAATTAGTTATGCACATGGCGCGCCTTATACCGGTGGCAGTTGGTTTATGCGGCAACTTGAAGGACTCCTCACCAGCCCGAAGACAAGTACAAATTGGACGAACACCGGGTTTATGGTCTTTGGCAGTGGTTTCACGGTCTTTTTAATGTGGATGCGTCAAACCTTTGTGTGGTGGCCCCTGCATCCGCTCGGTTATACGATGCTGAGTTCCTGGGCGACGTTTAAGCTCTGGTTCTCCATATTCTTGGGTTGGGGACTGAAGTTTAGTATCGTGAAATATGGTGGATTGAAGGCGTATCGGAGCGCGAGACCGATATTCCTTGGACTGGTCCTTGGGGAGATGACATGTGCTGGACTCTGGGCAATTATCGGGATGGTTACTGGGATTAGCACGGGGTATCGGATTTTACCAGATTAGGCATCCGTCTGGAGAGTTTTGCCTTGACATTCGGATGAATACCGCGTATCATTAAAAAAGAATCCCACGGTTAAAAGATTAAAGTAAAAACTCTATAGGAACCTATGAAAAAACACCCTGTTATCTTACTCTTTCTATCCGTTTTCTGCTCGCTATGCGTCGGATTACCGTCCGCATTTTCAGTCGATTTTATCCAATTAGAGCGTGAATTCGCTGGCAAAGGTTCAACCCAAGGACGGTTTAGCAAGGATATACACCTCGCCTTTGATAAACAACACATCTATGTTAGCGACACCGAGAACCGGCTCATCCAGAAGTTGTCAGCGACCGGAGAATTTCTACTTCAATTTCCAGAAGTCCCCGAATCCCCAGATAATATCCTACGGAAACCTGGGCATCTCGCCGTGGATAGCACCGGGAACATTTACGTTGCTGATGTAACAGTGCAGCATATCGCTGAAACCGCTGACCCAAAAGTTTATATGTTCGCACCGTGTGTCCACAAATTCGGTCCAATCGGTGAATTGTTAGACACCTACTTTGTTGACACAATAGATGTCTATCCAAAGGTTGTGTTGCCAGGAAATATCATCATTGACGAAGCGGGAAAAAGTGCTTTTGCCATTCAACCGAGAGGACATGATAGAGCTCTCCGCGTTGCGCTCAATGCCCAAGATGAACTCTATGTCTTGGACGCGGAGCGGGGACGTATTCACAAGTTCGGTGCCGATGGGAAAAAGATGACCATTTTCGGTAGATACGGTGCGGGCGATGGTGAATTTGATACGGATGCCTCCGACATTGCTATTGATGCGCGCGGAAATATTCTCATCGCGGATACTGGTAATCACCGAGTTGTGAGGTTTGATGCAGCAGGGAAATCGCTCGGCAGCTTCGGACGAAAAGGCCGTGGGAACGGCGAATTCATGAAGCCGATGGCACTTGTTGCGCTGCCGACTGGCGAAATTCTCGTTAAAGATGCCAGCCGATTTCGGAGAAAAGTCGGTGGGCTGCCAGAGGTTGTCGTCCTTTCACCGACCTTGACGCAGTTGACGGAGAGCGCACCCGGTCAAACAGAACTCGCCGATACGATCACGAGTGCGACGCGGGCTCAATACGGTCCGTTTGCACAGAATCCTGCAGTGGCTGCCGATACCGCTGCCCTGAATAGACGCGTCCGCTTGTTGGAAGAAGCAGAATACAGTCGCTACTACGCCGATGAAACCGACGCAGAATACACAGAAGAACTTGCTGAAGAACTGAAACGCAAAGACATCCGGCTGACACTCTTTCATAATGTCATCTCACGTATCCAAAAGTTTGATGGCAGGGGACGGTATATCGGACGGATTGTTTATGAGACAGACCAACTCAGCGAAGAGAAGCACGATCAGACTTTCTTGGATCTTGATGCCGCGGGCTATCTCTATCTACGGGATGATAGTGATTTTACCATCGCGCAGTATTCTGTCACAGGGTTTACTGTGAAGCCTTCTCACATGAACGGTTTTTATAGCCTGCGTGCTGCCAATCTCCATAATCACTACTTGGAAGATTATGAAGACATCGATTTTTCAACGGATGTTGACGATAAACTCAGCCAATTGGAACTTAAAAATCTATTTGGATGGACGTATAGTCTCTCTGAACGGTGGCACTTGACATTCCTTGACGAATTAACGTATGGCGAGCAGGATGAACGTTATATCACGCCTGCAAAGAGAGAGGACAGTTACGATTTTGGGACACAGGCGTTAGAGAACGCTTTCGCCGCGAATCTGAAATTTATCACCAATCCGAACCCATATCGGTATAAAGAGTTGAATTTTTCTATTGGACGGGTCGATGGTACGTCTGATTTGACGCAGGATGCCCTCTACCCGGACCTTAACAAACAGCGTAGAATTGACACTGGCGATGCAAGTTCCACAGTTATCGAATTGAATTGGGATATCTGGTCCCGGACAAACCTATGGCTCCGTTATGCTGATCTCAATCCCGCAGAAACGAGCCGTAATTTTATCCGGCGATTTTACGATGTTTCCGGCGATCTCTATGAAGTGTTTGGGAGCCGTAATCAGGCGCGCCAGTTCCTTGGCGAGTTGACTATAAAGTTTTAAAAGTAGTAGGCACAGTCCCTGTGCCGTCCACCAAAAGTGAGAGTATCTATAAATATGGAGTTTCGCGCCCTTTATCCTGATGAGTTAGAGAAGTGGCTGGACCATGTCACGCACGTCTTTACGGGCGGTCGCCAATACTTTTCTAACCATTGGCATAACGACCCGTGGCGGGACCCAGAGGGTATCCGAATTGCGGTTGACGAGGGTAAAATCGTCAGCACGGTTCGTGTTTTTATTCGTAAGATGTTTCTGCACGGTGAACTGGTAACTGTTGGTGGCATCGGCGAAGTCAGCACACGCCCAGAATACCAGCGGCGTGGACTTGCGACGCAGCTTCTCAAGGATTCAATTCAGTTCATGGAATCCCGCGATATAGTTATGTCTTCGCTGCACGGCAGCCAACGTATCTACTCGGTTGAGGGATGGGAGAGAGTGCCGCGTTACTATGCGAGACAACCTCTCGCGGCGAAAAAACAGGTGGCGTGGGAGGTGCGTCCTGCTAATTTTGATGATGGAGCCGAAGTCAAGCGGATTGCCACTATCTACGACGCATACGCACGTAAATTCAACGGCACTTTTGTTAGAGACGATATGGCGTATTGGCGGGAGTGGGTGCGGACGGAGTCGCCGAGTGCTTGGGTGGCTGAACGCGACGGCAGTATTGAAGGTTATGTTTCTGTCATTCGCCGAGAAGACCAACTGAATGTTGAGGAATTCGTCGCTTCGGAAGCAGCTTTCGCGCAGGAGAGAGGTAAGCAACTTTTTGAAGATATGCTATCTAATGTAATCGCACAGATAGATGAGGTATCGCTTGAAGTCGTCTATCCAGCACCTATCGCAGACGGTTTCAATGCACCTGTGATTGACGAACACGGCAGTACGATGTATCGCATCAATCAGCCCGATGCGCTTTCCAATTCATTTGATTCAATCCCGAATCTGTTACACAACCAACCGCAACCTCTATCACAAGGCATCAAATCGCATCACGTCTTTTGGTATACTGATGGATATTAAGGCATTTTCTGGCATTTTTTCGATAAGTTAATTTTGAAATATGGCAATCTCAAGTCGCGAGGTTATAAAAAGATTAAGAAAAGAAAAGTGGATGTTAGTTCATGTTGTTGGAAGTCATCACCACTACAAACACCCTAACAAGCCTGGTAGAGTAACTGTTCCTCACCCCAACAAAGACCTACGGAGACAGACTTTGCTAAGTATTTGTAGGCAAGCAGGATGGGATGGTTGGGATCCAGATTGGAAAAAACAAAAGAAGCAAAGTACACGAGGTGTTCTATGTATAGGCATTACGCTATTGTGATTCACAAAGACTCAGATAGTGACTACTGTGTAACCGTTCCAGATCTACCCGGTTGCATAACGGCTGGGGATACATTGGAGGACGCACAAAATCAAGCGGTCGAAGCTATCCAATGTCACGTTGAAGGCATGCTACTTGATGGTGAACCAATTCCTGAAACGAAAGAGATTGCATTCCACCAAGATAATCCAGACTATGCTGATGGGGTGTGGAAATCCATAACAATAGTTCTGCCCGACATTTCCGAAATTCGGGTCTCTCGCCCTGGTCGGATTCGGAAATTTTTCCAGTGGTTCAGCCAAACGACGCAAATTTTGCGTTAAAATTAATTTGGGCTACGAAATTATGGGAGTGAAACTTAACACAAGAAAGACTACATAATGGAATATAACAAAAAGCCGTTCCTATATTTCATAGGTTTAATGTTTCTCCTTCTTTGTGGAATGACTGTAGCAAATGCCCAAAGTCCACAGCAAATTGCGAAAAAAGCGTTGGCTTCTACGGTACTTTTGGTCATGGAAGATGCTAACGGTCAACCGCTTTCACTTGGTAGTGGATTCTTTGTCCGTGATGGTCAGGTTGCTACAAATCTTCATGTTGTTAAGGGTGCTTCGCGAGGTTACGTCAGACTGGTAGATCAAAAGACGAAATACGACATTGAAGGCATCACAGCGGTTAACGCGGAGCGCGATCTGGTCATCCTGAAAATTTCAGTTCCCGGAGTGCAGGTAATTTCGCTTGGTGATAGCGATATGGTTCAAGTTGGTTCACCTATTTATGCCGTGGGCAACCCACGGGGATTGGAAGGCACGTTCTCACAAGGCATCATCAGTAGTATCCGAAAAGTTGGAACGGATAAAATTCTGCAGCTCACTGCGCCGATCCCTCCAGGGAGCAGCGGTGGACCCGTGTTAAGTGACAAAGGACAAGTTATCGGTGTTTCTGTGGCAACCTTCCGCGGTGGACAAAATCTCAACTTCGCGATTCCATCAAATTACCTTAAGAAATTGATGGAACAGATAGGACCCGCGAAACCGTTTCCAAAAGCAACCCTTGTTGAACCTAAACAATCTATCTTGGATGGCGTTGGTGATAAAATCACTGAAGGAATAGTCGTCGGCAAGAAAATTGTTGATGGTAGTATAGTTTCTTTTTCTATACGTTCCCATCTGCGTCAAGATGTGCAGCATTGTTAAGAAGCTCCATCACGGGAAGAGACAACATCAATGATTATTTCGTTCTCGAGTGCACGTGCAGCATAGGCGAGGACCGCCCGGATGCTTTCTTCACTTAGTTCTGGATAGTCCGCGATGATCTCTTCATGTGACATACCGCTCGCCAATAATCCTAATATATGCTCCACGCTCAAACGTGTGCCATCAACAATCGGTTTTCCGCCAAGGATTCCCGGATTAGCAACTATTCTGGCCATAATTTTTACCTCCGTATTGAAAAATCGTTAATCTCACTTGTATATAGTTTACCAGAATTTGTGGTTTGTATCAAATCGTTTTGCTGAATTCCGCAAGGCTATTTATACTAAACTTTGGACAATTTTTAGTGGGATAGACATGCCGAAGAAACACCCCAGCAAAAACCCCCTACGGGGCTTGGCCGCGGGGGTCCGCCTTTTCTATAGACATTTCGTCCCTACGGGACTGGCCCTCGGTGCAGTCGAGTTTATTTTTCTGTGAGTTACGTTGTGTGATAAACTTTCAGAAAAATCAGAGATGCTTTGAAAACAGGTTATTGAACTCGACAGAAACTGTCCAAACTATAGTATTTATACTAAAACCTATAATTAATTGGGCACTCTCAAACAGTCTGAATGCCTATAACAGGCATTCAGACTGGCACAAACTAAAAGTTTATGCTACCAAGGGGTCAGGTGAGTACGCCGCAAATCAAGTATTTTCTCGGATTTCACGGATTGAGAAATGCGTGCCACAGGCTAACGGTTTCCTATGCTACAAGTGATACTTTGCCTAGACTAACGGTCTCCTATGCTACAAGTGATACTTTGCACAGGCTAACGGTTTCCTATGCTACAGGACAGCATTTTTATCTATCGCGCGTCAAAAACTTTACATGCCCTGCTGAATTATCTCCGATTTCCTACAAAAAGTTTGACTTCTATTTCGGCACGGTATATAATCGTTGCTATGATAAAATTGTGAATCTCATAGCCATCTTGTTTTTAGTTTTTCGTCGTTTGAAGTTACAGGGAGGATATGGACATGGCAAATTTACGCGTTGGGGTTATTGGGTGTAGCGGTATCGGCACGACACATGCATCGGGGATCGTCGGTCTGCCGAATGTTGAGTTAGCCGCGGGCTGCGATTTTGTTCAGAGTACGTTAGATGCTTTCAAAGAGAAATATCAGGACAATTGGGACAACATTTCTCTATATACTAACCATCAGGAGATGCTTGCTGCTGAGAATTTAGATGTCGTGACGGTGGCAACGTCTGATCATCGGCACGCCGACCTCGTCGTTGACGCGGCGAATGCCGGTGTAAAGGGTATCTTCTGTGAAAAGCCGATGGCAACGAGTGTTGAAGATGCGGACAGGATGATGGAGGCAACAGAGCGAAACGGTACCATTCTGTCAATCGATCACACCCGTCGGTGGCAACCGTTGTGGCGGCATACGCACGATGTGATTGTCGGTGGTGGACGTATCGGCGATGTCCAGTATGTCATCGGCACGTTGAGCGGCGGACGCGCAATGCTTTTCCGTAACGGAACGCACCTCGTTGATGCGATCTGCTATTTCGCTGACTCAGAACCCGAATGGGTCTCTGCCGAATTAGAGGACGGCTACGAGGATTATAACGAGTATAAAGGCGATGGTGGACATGTACCAGCAACCGAACCGTCGGCACACGGATATATCCACTTTGCGAACGGTGTGCGCGGCTATTATGCGGGTGGACCGAAGACGACCCTCTCTGGGTTCCGTGTAGAGATTGTCGGCACCAACGGTTATATTCTCATCAGTGACAAGGGAGCAACGCTCCACCAAGACGATGCCGTTGAGACGATTGAGGCACCATCATGGGATATGACGGGTATCCCCGCAGGTGTTCGAGAGTTAGTAGGTCTTGTTGCAGAGGGTGGTCAACCTGTTTCGCCTGGGAGTGAGGGTTACAAAGTCGTCCAGATTATCATCGGCTTCTTAACCTCGCAGCAGCGTGATAACGGGAAAGTCAAACTGCCGTTGTCGGGTGGTTAGTATTACTCTTTCATCCGAGTATTCTAATAGGGAAAACACTATGAAAGGAACTTTCAACTCTGAAACGTTCAAAAAGACGTTTCTGTCCTATTTGATAGTGTTAAGTGTGACTTGGGGCGTTTTAGTCCTCTCAGGATTTGGATTCCCGTTAGTATTAAAGGCGATACCACATTCCCGTCTGGCTATTGGCGAAATTGTATCAGGTATTACCGCAATCGGTTTCGTTGCAATCGGTTCGCTGTCTATAGGTATTGTTTCTATCGGGATTATCTCAGTGGGTGTTTTTGCTTGCGGTGCTACGGCTTGTGGCATTATCGCTTTCGGGACAGGAGCAGTCGGTGTTATCGCGATTGGCATGAATGCTGTGGGAGTTGTTGCGATTGGATACAACGCTATGGGTATCTATACGTTATCTTATAGAGTCAAAAACAGGGGCAGATATATATTTTCGCCAGAACGCCAAGATGCTAAAGCCGTAGTATTGTTTACACGCTGGATGCCAAAATTGAAGAATGCGTTTATAACAGAAAGTTAATCGGTTTTCAAAACGATTGCGTTTTCTGGTGTCCATTGTAGATAGACTTTGTCGCCGCGTTGAAAGCGGTGTGTGTCTCTCGCGCCTGTGTTCTGTTGGTGTGCGATGAGTGGGGTCGGGTAGCCTGTTTGCACGGTGTATTGCAGCGTCGTACCGAGGTAACTTTCATCTTGGATCACGCCGCGTAAGAAATTAGGGGCATTGGAGGTAAGGGTTGTCCGCAAGTCAAAACGTTCTGGACGAATCGCTATGGTGACAGGTGTGTTCAATGGCACGTCACTATTCGGCACGCAGACAACCTTAAGCGGTGGTTCTGTCGTCAAGGCGATTTCATTCTCGCTGATGAGTGTGCCTTCAAGGAAGTTGGAGGTGCCGATAAAGTCTGCGACGAAGCGGCTCTGGGGTGAATCGTAGATTTCGGACGGTGTTCCGACCTGAAGGATTTTTCCATCGTTCATCACTGCCATGCGATCTGACAGCGCTAACGCCTCGCCTTGATCGTGTGTAACGTAGACAAATGTGATGCCGACTTTGCGTTGCAACGCCTTGAGTTCCAATTGCATCTGTTTTCGGAGTTTCAGATCAAGTGCGGAGAGCGGTTCGTCTAACAGCAGGATGGTCGGTTCATTAATGAGCGCGCGTGCGAGTGCGACGCGCTGCCTCTCGCCACCGGAGAGTTCGCTCGGTTTCCGATCATCGTATCCCGGCAACTGAATTAAATCCAATGAACGTTCAACGGCATCTGAAGTTTCTGCTTTCGATGCCTTTTTCATTTGTAGTCCGAATGCGATGTTTTGTGCGACTGTTTTATGTGGGAACAAGGCGTAGTTTTGGAAAACCGTGTTGACTGGGCGGCGGTAGGGTGGTGTTTCTGCCATCATTTCGTCGTCAATATAGATCTCCCCAGCAGTAGGATATTCAAACCCGCCGATGATGCGCAGCGTTGTCGTTTTTCCGCACCCGCTCGGTCCGAGTAGCGAAAAGAATTCACCACCCTCTATCTGTAGTGATACATCATCAACTGCGATTGTGTCGCCGAACCGTTTTGTTACAGATGTGAGGGTAATCTGTCCTATTGACATTTTTTTAAATATTGGGTTTTCGCTCCGATTTCAGCATCTTAAAAATTGCGATTATGCGTCCTCTGACAAACAACGATGTTTTCTTCGTGCATCGTTGTGGAGGTTTCACCTGCAACGTTGGAAGGGCTGTTCTTCTTCGGCATCCGCTTGTTTGGTATGTTTCTGACGATGGTCGCCTTATGCGTAAAACCGTGCTGACGAAAGGCATCAACGATAAATTCGTCGGTCGGCAGCATAACCTCTTTGACTCGGCGATTGCCTACGACATAACAGATTGTAGCATGTCGTGAAAGTACTTGAACTATTGAATTGATGCTACACCTAAGGTCAATGTAAAATGCTGACACCTCCCGCGCTCGCTTTTCATCGACTAAACGGATTTTGTCAATAGCGGGTGATATTGGAGAATCCTTCAATATTTTTTTTGAATGCTGTCCGCCCATTGCGAGTTTGTCAATTTTGCGAGCATTCGGCAAACCTATCCATTCCGCTGCCAGCCGCGAATATTGTCCGTACGCCACCGTGGTCTGTGAATCTCCATACGGCGGAGATGTAATCACGACATCATAGCCTCCGAGAGGTCGAGGCATTGGGAGTTCACCTTGGACTGTGTTTGCTTCGGATACCAATACCTCAACGTTTTTCCGTTTTTCGAGGAACGCTGCTAAGCCGTGCCGATTTCTGCTGAGTTTCTTGCTAAAGATACCGAACACGTCAGGTTTGAAGCCTTCAAGTTTTTCGACAGGCATGCGATATAATTTAAACTCTCCGTTCCGCGTATACGATACCTCTCGAACCGTCTCTGAAAACGCGACCAGTATGAAGTTTCGGACGGCTTCATCTTCTACCTTGTTAATCCAAGCGCGTAGATACGCGAGATATCTAATAACTTCTTCGGAGAACCAATACGCAAGGTTCGGAATCTCAGGAATCGGAGCGTCAGGGACCCTGCCTTCTTGGAATTCAACCTGAAAGAGATCATCATTTAACTTGCCGAGTGTTTCATCTAAAGTCGATGGACAAATCTGTGTTGACTTAGCAGTTGCTATCAGGCGTACGAGAGGGTTAATATCACATCCAACACTGTGCATGCCGCATAGGGATGCTTCAACCAGCGAGGTGCCGGTGCCACAATAGGGGTCAAGCAGCCATCCACCGTCTGCGCCATACGTTTTAAGAAGTTTCCGCGCAATTTGCGGAATCATCATTGCCGGGTACGTGTGGAAGCAGTGCGTGTATTCTTTGGTATCAGATTCTCGAAAGTCCCACGATTCGTCTTTATATTTTAGATTGTCGGTGCTCATATCAGTTTTTCTCGTTTACCAAAGCATAGATTCCAAAATCTTTCGTCAATTCTGAAACCCGTTCCGTGATTTCTGACGACCCTATTTTCTCGCAGATGCATTCTAACATCAACGATTATGATGTCTTTCTTAATGAGATCCAAAAAATTATCCTCGTCTGGTTCGGTTAATAGATATGCCTCCTTGAACCAAAATTCTTCCTTTTGATCTGAATTAATACGAGTGTCTGCATTCACAATAATCAGGGAAGGCATCTTACTTCTGAATCTATCAATCAAACGTTCTCCCGACCACTCAGCAACAAGGGTTCCATCTACATGATAAAGCCGGACGATTTCATGCTCAACTGTTACGAAAAGTCCCTGGTTATTCGGTTTGCTGTTGGCAGTGCAGTATAGGGATGGTCGACCATTTGTATCTATATAGCCATATTTCTCAATCAATTCCTTCGTTTTTATTTTCCAAACCCCACGATTGAAGGTAAACATGGTTACCCGATTGTTGACTCCAATTCTCTGAGATTTCAGTTCTATATCTCCAAAATCAGGAGTTTTAAGGTTATTTTCCTCCAATCCAAGTAAAGTTTCCAATGTATAGCCTATGCCAGTGTTGTTTTTTCGTAGTGAAACAACATAGCCCATCTGGTTAATTTCAGATAGTTTGTCTTTTAATTGGGCTATATTCATAGAAGTGCCTTAATCCGTTGACAAAACTCGGGCGAGGATCTGATTTACGAGTTGTGGATTCGCCTTTCCGCGAGTGGCGCGCATCACCTGTCCCACGAGGAATCCGATCGCTTTCTTCGTGCCGTCACGATAATCTTGGGCGGGACCAGGGTTCTCCTCAACAACCTGTAAGACAATGGCTTCTATCTCTGAGGTATCCGTAATTTGTGCTAAGCCCTTTTCAGCGACAATCTCTTTTGGCATTTTGCCTGTCTCAAAGGCATCATCAAGCACAGATTTGGCAATCTTGCCGCTGATGGTCGCGTTGTCAATCAATTGGATGAGTTGACTGAGATGTGTTGGCGTGATTTTTGAATCTTGGATCTCAATTTCTTCCGTGTTGAGAAGTCGGGTGAGGTCCCCCATAATCCAGTTCGCACAGGTTGTCGGTTCGCTGCTGAGTTGTGCGGCTTCGTCAAAAAATTCAGCGAGGGCTCGGGTAGTCGTCAGGAACTCGGCGTTTTCGGCGGAGATGCCGTAATCTGCAATAAAACGTTTGCGCCGCGCTGCGGGGAGTTCGGGGAGCGTCGGTTGAACCTCCTGAATCCATTCATCACTTATCTCAACGTGAACGAGATCAGGTTCAGGGAAGTAGCGATAGTCGTCTGCTTCTTCCTTGCCGCGCATCGCTACGGTTTTACCTGTACTTGGATCAAACAAGAGCGTTTCTTGGACGACCTCTTCGCCGGCATCCAAAATCCGCGCCTGGCGTTTCACTTCGTACTCCATCGCATCTATCAGTTCTTGGAACGAGTTTTTGTTCTTGATCTCTGTGCGCGTGCCCAGTTCTTTACTGCCCTTGGGTCGTAGAGAAAGGTTCGGTTCGCATCGTAGACTGCCCTCTTCCATGTTACAATCGCTGACCTCAATATATTCTAAGATTTCTTTAACGGCGCGACAGTAGGCAATCGCCTCTTCAGGGGAGTGGAGTTCAGGTTCGCTTACGATTTCAAGGAGTGGGACACCTGCGCGATTGAAGTCCATGAAACTACGGGTCGGATCGCCTGTAACTTCGGCGTGGATAGATTTACCTGCATCCTCTTCTAAGTGGATTCTGCGGAGCGCAATGGTGCGAGGCTCTCCTTCAAATTCAAATGTTACTTGTCCATTTTGGCACACTGGAATGTCGTATTGCGAAATCTGGTAGTTCTTCGGCAGGTCTGGGTAGAAATAGTTCTTCCGATCAAATTTGCTGGCGGTGGTAATTTCACATGCCATCGCCAAACCGGCGCGAACCGCAAACTCGACGGCGCGTCTATTGACGACCGGTAATGTTCCGGGCATCCCTAAGCAGATGGGGCAGGTGCAGTCGTTCGCCGCTGCACCGAAGGTATAGGCGCAATTACAGAAGAGTTTACTTTCTGTGCATAACTCGGCGTGGATTTCCAAACCGATAACGATTTCATATTTTTCCATGGATTTACTCTCGTTTTAGATGGCTACTACGATAAACAGCGCGAGCACCCACCTTGAGATGCAAAGCAGGACATCTCGCGCCATAATAAAATAAAACTTCCTATAAACCCTTCTCCGACAATTCGTTGACCACAGCGACATTCGCTTCCACTTCACTCTCCGAGGTCATGCCAATCGTCATTGCGTGGACACACGGTAGTCCCATCACGAATTCGATTGCTTCGCGTTGGCTCTCAGCGTCTGTAGCCAATTTACCCATGCCTAAGACTTTCATACCGTAAATACCCTTGCCTGCAAATGCCATCTGTTCCATCGTTCGGATCACGTCCGCGGGGGATGCGTCCATGCTAACGCCGGCGTGGTTAATCCGAGCCAGGACAACGTCAACCCATTCCGTCATTGCGGATGTTTGAAATGCCCCGTAGTCGTGGCAAGAGACACCGTGTGCACGGATCAATCCCTGCTCTTTACAACGGACGAGTGCTTCCATTGCATCTGGATAGCGTTGTGGCCAGTCTACTTGTGTGAGGCAGTGGAGCAGCACAATATCCACATAATCGGAGCCGATTTCTTTAAGAAACCGTTTCACGTCTGCTTCTACTGTTTCCCGTGTGCGGGATGTTGTCTTTGTGGTGATAGTGACACTTTCTCGCGGTAATGCTTCAAGTGCCGCTTTGACATGTGGATGGCTACCATATTGGTCGGCGGAATCCCAAAATGTTACGCCTTTTTCGTGTGAAAATAGCAGTAGGTCCCGGAACGTTTCAAATCCTAAATCTGTCTGATTTGAACGACCATTCCAGCCATTCGATCCGGTACCTATCGAAAGTCGTGAGACATTTAAACCTGTTTTCCCAAGTGCTACAATTTCCATTAAATTTCTGTTCTTAAAAACCTATGTTTTTCTGAAGAAACCCATAGAATTCTTAAAGGGTCCTTAATCCCCTGTTACGACACCCGTCAGTGTCTTAGCCTACCTACACCCAATGCAACCTGCTACGTGGCAGAAGGTATAAGCGACTTGCTTGCACCAAGGTTCGCGGTGCAAGGACGAACTGTCAAAGCACGCGCGACATAACGCCTTTGTCCACCCGGCGTTCTAATCGTAGAGATTGTGCCATTCTCTGCCAAGCGTCGGAGTCTGCCTATAGAAATACCGAGAATCTCCGATGTTTCTCGTGGTGTTTTATAGTGTTTCATACGATAATTAGGCCACAAAAACACAGAAAAAACAAGAAACCCATAGAAAAAGAACTATTTAGGAACTGCTCCTTACTGCTGAAAATGTGCTTTCAATCTGAATCGGACAGTCGGTTAAGTCTGAGTTAATAGTGTAACATAACGCCCTGAAATTTAGCAAGCGATTTCTATTATTCATGAATGTGCCTACCCTCATTTACTTTTTTGTTGCTTTTTGCCAGTGATAAACGTTACAATTGAAAGTAAGAAGGTAAAACGCATCATCGGTCTATTGAATCTGTCCAAAACAATATCAGGAAGGTTCAAAGAAGGAGTGAAATGAAACATGTGATAGACCCCGCCCTAAAGGGCGAGGCTTCCGCAAAGTTATGCGAAAGCACTTGTGGCTTCAAACAACATTGCGATTGATTTGAGAATGCCAAAAACAACCGGCTTACTATGCCTAAGCACAAAGGACGCTAACCCGCCCTCGCACCGAAGTGCCTTATGAACATTTTGATGTGTTGTCAAAGGTTATTAACCTTTGGACATTCTCTTGGGATTCGCCATGACGCGTCTTTCCCGAACACATGTCAAGCATATTTTAGATATTTATGAGGTGTATAGGCTTTTACGTAGTTGTCTCAATATCAAGCAATATACCAGTGCATCAACTCACAACCCATGCCGAATACAATAGATATTATAGCAAATTCAGCAACTTATATCAAGGAGAAATAGCGTCTACATCTCCAAGCTGAAGCATGGAGTTTTGACGCTGAAGAATATGATAAATTTCTTTAGCAGAAATCGAAGTCAGTCCAGCGAAAGAGCAAACCCAAACATTATAATCCATAAGTTTTTTTGGGGTTTGCTTCTATTGGCTTTTAGCTGCTTTGCCGAAGGAACGCTGGCTTTCGCAGAAGAAGCGCGTAGTGATGCGTGGCGCGAAGCCTTTGCGCTCATTGATAAAGGGGAACGCAGACGCGCCGTTTTAAAACTCGAAAGCTTATTGCAATCAGGTCTGTCCGAGTCGGATAAACTTAAAATCCATCATGCGCTCGGTTATAACTATGAGAAACTTCGGAATCGCCCAAAAGCCGTTGGCCACTACGCGCGGGTCGCCTCACTGAGGTATCCATTGGCAGATTGCGCTGTCTACCGTCTCGCGCAACTTTACGAAAGTATGAATAATAGAGAACGGGCAATAAAATGGTATACGCAACTTGTCGAGGATTATCCGACAAGTTTCTATAGCGCAGCGGCAAAGTGGGCTTTAGGGCAGCTACACCTTGAGCAGAAGAAATACAAAACTGCGAAGTCGTACTTAGTAGACATCGTTAAACATTCGCAATACGCGAGAGAGGCGACTTTCGCTTTTGCACGCTGTGATGAAGGGTTGGGTAATGTTTCTGATGCGTTTAATACGTATCGTGAACTTATTAAAGAAAAGCAATCGTATAGCGTTGCCGAAGAGTCGCTCGGTCGGTTGAAACTGCTTGCCAGAAGACATAAATCCCTAAAGCTTACGGCAACGGATCGACTTAATTGTGGTATGGTGTTTTTCGCCAATAGGCAATGGCGGTCTGCCGTGAATGAATTGGCACTGATACCCAAAACCGTCGATTTGGAGATGCGTGCCCACGCGCTTTATTTGACTGGCCGGAGTAATCAGGGACGCAAGTGGCCGAATGCATCAATTAAGAACTTTGACGCTGTGATCGCACTCGGTGGCAAAAACAGTTATATTCCACGTGCGACCTATCAAATTGCGCAAAGTTATCGCCAGAAAGGGCACCTGAAGACTGCCACCAGCAGACTTGAGAACTTTGTAAAAACCTTCCCTGAGGACGAGTTGGTTGATGATGCGCTGTACGATATTGCCCAAATCCGCGAGAAACGGGACCAATTGGAGTTAGCACTGGATGCGTATTCACGTTTAATTAAGGTCGCACCCAAGAGCCCATACGCGGATGTGGCGGCATGGCGAACAGGTTGGCAGCGTTTTGATCAGCGTCGCTATGAAGAGAGTTACAATGCTTTCAAAGGCTTGAAGGAACACTTCCCCGGCAATCGCTATGCAATGGGTGCGCATTTTTGGATGGCAAAGATACGTGAACGCCAAAACAAGCCCGCGCTTGCACGGAAACTGTACAAGGAAGTAGCAGAGGCGCGATATTGGTACTACTCCGCAAGGGCGAAGGCGATTTTGGGAGTGGATGGCTCCGAATTGGAACCGAAAGCTGTCCAGGATGCGGAATTGCCGGAGCGTCAGGCGTGTCCAGCACAGGTGCCGATGTTGATGGAACTGAGACTTTATGAAGACGCTATTCCGCAATTGGATTACCACATTAACACAGTTTCACTTCCTGAACAGGAATGTTTTCATGATTTGATTGCGTGTTATGAAGGTCTCGCGATGTACGATAAAGCGCGGAAGGTAACCGAAAAATCGCTTGAAAGTTCCGCTTTCGCAAATGCGACACGCGCGGATTTGGAAAAACTTCAACACAAGCTCTACCCGCGCTACTATGCCGATACTGTTGAGAAGTATGCCAAGATGTATAACGTTGATACTTTCTTGATTGCCGCTATGATTTTGGAAGAGAGCCGATACAATGCTGAGGCAGTGAGTTGGGCAGGTGCGATTGGGTTAATGCAGATCATGCCTGCTACTGGGCGAGAACTCGCCCAGAAACTTAAGATTCGACGGTTCCGGACTTCAATGCTTAAGCAACCTGATGTTAATATTAGAATGGGCACGAAATATATTGGCGAACTCAACTCATGGTTTGATGGGAATATAATGCACGTCATCGGCGCGTATAATGGCGGTCCCGGACGCATGGAGCGATGGGTGTCAACGAAAAATATTAAGGATATCGACTTATTCGTTGAGAAGATTACGATTCGGGAAACTCGGCTTCATATCAAGAAAGTGATTGACAGTTACGATAATTATGTCGAAATCTATGGGAAAAAGGACGAACCGCCCGCGGTGAACTCGGCGACGGAGATAGGAGCAAAGCGATTAGAAGGTTTTTGATCGCTGATAGTTTACGGTCCTATAAGGAAATCGTTTCTGGTGGGTTGTCGCGTGTAATGAGGAGGCGTCGCTGCCATTCGGTATCATCCTGTGCCGGAAAATCGGCGCGATAGTGTGCACCGCGACTCTCTGTCCGAACAAGAGCAGATTGTGTTATCATCAAAGCGACGTTGAGCATATTAACTGTTTCAATCGTTGCGACATCTGCGACTTCTGGACGCGTTAGCACGTTCCCTAAACTTTCCATTAAGTCTTGCAATTCGGCGAAGGTTTCTTGTAAACCTTCGCCGTTTCGTTCGATGCTAACGTTCTCCCAGAGTGCCTCTCGAATGACCTTTTTGATCGGTTCTATAGAATAGTTTTCGGTTTTCAGTTTTCGGTTTTCAGTTAAAGCGTCTCTCGTGGCAGTCCCAGACCCCTCTTGTAACTGACTACTGATAACCGATGGCTGATAACTCTTTGCGAATGTTGCAGCATTTGTGCCAGCGCGGGCCCCATAGACGAGGCATTCAAGCAGCGAGTTGCTTGCTAAACGATTCGCCCCGTGGACCCCTGTACATGCCACTTCTCCACAAGCATAAAGCCCTTTGAGGTTGGTTTGTGTATCTGTATTTGTGCGGATGCCGCCCATCATGAAGTGTGCGCCAGGACGGACGGGGATTAAGTCCACGTTAATATTGAGACCATAGTGTTTTGTGGTCTCGGAGATGGTCGGAAATCGTTCAAGGATGAAGTCTTCGGATTTATGGGTAATATCGAGGAAAACGCAGGGGAATTCGGTCAAGTCCATCTCGTTTTGAATCGCACGGCTCACGACATCCCGTGGGGCAAGTTCACCTTTCTCGTGGTATTTCTCCATAAAGCGTTCACCACGAATGCTCAAAAGTTTGCCGCCTTCGCCTCTAACGGCTTCTGAGATCAAGAAATTAGGTGCCCCATCCAAGAAGAGCGTTGTTGGGTGGAACTGGACGAATTCCATATCTATCATTTCGCATCCGGCGCGCCAGGCCGCAGCGAATCCGTCGCCGGTTGCTACTTTTGGATTAGAAGTACATGGGTAAATCCGCCCAAGCCCGCCGGTCGCGAGAATTGTGGCTTTGGCGCGAAGACAGACGACTTGTTCCTCTACAATTGCCGTGACCCCGTAGCATGTGGGCGTATTTTCTCTTTCCAAATTGACATCCGCGTCAGTCAGTAAATCAATGGCGAAAGTGTTTTGCAGGACGTGAATCCGTTCCGTATTTAGCACGCGCTGGATAAGGACATCTGTCGTTTCACGCCCTGTTGCGTCCCCTTTGTGTACAATTCGACGGCGGCTGTGGGCAGCTTCTCGTGTAAAGCGGGGCAGCGTTCCTTCCCAATCAAAGTTCGCGCCCCAGTCTAACAGTTCTGCAACGCGTGGAATGCCTTCAGATACCATCATCTCAACCGCTTCCACATTACAAAGACCGGCACCCGCGACACAGGTATCCTTTATGTGCAAGGCAATTGTGTCATCAAGGTTCATAGCAACAGCGATTCCACCTTGGGCGTAGTGGGTATTGCTCTCTGTCAATGTAGTTTTGGTAATTAAGGTTACATCGGCGTGTTCACTCGCAGCGAGGGCAGCGCGCAACCCAGCAGCACCACTCCCGATAATGAGGACATCGGTGTCCCAAGTGAAATGCCGTTCTGGATTCATCGCAGATATTGGATTTTCCATGTTTTTAAGTTACCTTGCGGTGGGTCAAGGGCTTTGATGTATCCAAAGTTTGTGTACAAATGCCGTCCCTCCATTTCATTACGGGCTTTTATCAGAATTCCCAGAAAGTTCAGAACTGCGCTGGCACTTTCGGCGCGAAGTTCTCACCGACCGGGACGACTTTACCTGTACCCGTAGCAATGAGGGTGCCATCACTGAGCGTAACCTCTGCCTTTGCTTCCACTAACCTTTTGGAAACCTTAATACGCTCTGCGGAGACATGAAGTTTCACAGCGGTTGGTGCAGGATTACGAAAGCGGACTTCAAGCTGTGCTGTTACTGCGGGCTGATCAAAAGTGCTTATTCCGACGTAGGTAATCGCTTCATCTAACAGGGTACTGAGGATGCCACCGTGTAGAATGTTTGCCCAACCTTGCAAGTGTTCGGCGGGTGTGCATTCAATGCGAACGGATGCCCCATTACCTATAATTTCAGGTTTTACCTGAAAACCGAATGGGTTTTTCATACCGCAAACAAAGCAGTTATCATTGTTTTCAATCGCCATTTTCACTTCCTGATTCGGTAAGCATTGCGAGACTCCGTGCCAATTTTTCCTGCTCTATGAGCAGCCGTTGAAGCTGTGCCCGCTTTTGGGCAACGACGTTTTCTGGGGCACGCTCGACGAAGTTCGGGTTATCCAATGTCTTTTGTGCTGCTGCTACATCCTTCACTGCCTGTTGATGTCGTTTGCTAAGCCTTGCCTGTTCCGCTTCCAGATCAATTACATCAGCAAGTGGGATATAAATGGCAAGTTCCCCAATAACCGCTTCAGCTGAAGCAGGTGGTTTCTGCAGAGATTCAGCGATAGTGATGTCAGCTACCCGTGTGAAAGCCGGTAAGTACTGTGATAGATACGTTTCGAGTCGCTCGCGCACCGCACTGTTTGGCGATTGGATATGGACTTCGACAGACGCGCCAATCGGGACGTTCAACTCACCTCGGATGCTGCGAATACTCTCAATGACTTCCGTGAGCGTTGCCATCGTGGTTTCTGCAGTTGAATTTTCACCTGTTGGCTCCGGCCAAGGGGCGATTGTTACTGAATTATCGCTCTGAGTTCTATTGCGTGGGAGTTGTTGCCAAATTTCCTCGGTTAAGAAGGGCATAAGCGGGTGGAGGAGCCGCATTGTCTGTTCCAAAATGTCTGCAGCGACCCAGAGTGCCGCGGGTTCATCTTGCGCAATTCGTTGTTTAGTGAATTCGAGATACCAATCACAGAATTCATGCCAAAGGAAAGCATAAAGTGTTTGTGCCGCTTCGTAGAAACGAAAGTTTTCGAGGGCTTCGGTTGTTGTTTTAATGGTATGGCTGAGGCGACTCCGTATCCACGTTATTTCAAGCGTTTCCTGTTCGGTATCCACAACATCCATCTCGGCGGGAATCGGGTGTTTTTCTAAATTCATGAGGATGAACCGAGCAGCATTCCAAATTTTATTGGCGAAGCGTCTGCCTGACTCAATTTGCGATTCCAGGAGTGTGACATAAGGGTTTGGCATGCTTGCATTTACGAGCGCGAAGCGGAATGCATCTGTCCCGTAAGTGTTAATTGTCTCTACTGGGTCGATGGTGTTTCCTTTCGATTTGCTCATTTTTTGTCCCTTTTCATCGGCGACAAGTCCGTGCAAATAGACGGTTCGGAATGGCACCTTATCCATACATCCGAGTCCTAACATTATCATTCTTGATACCCAGAAGAAGAGTATGTCCCAACCCGACACAAGAACAGAGGTCGGATAAAAAGTTTTCAGTTCTTCGGTTTCTTCTGGCCAGCCCATAGTGGAGAAGGGCCACAACCCTGAACTGAACCATGTGTCAAGGACATCTTCGTCTTGACGGAAATCCGAGGCACCACACTCGCATCGCTGTGGCGTTTCCATTGCAGCGGTAACTGCGTCGCATGCGTTGCAGTACCATATCGGGAGTTGATGCCCCCACCAACGTTGCCGTGAGATGGGCCAAGGTTCGATAATCTCCATCCAGTGGTAGAAACGATCTGTTTCGCGTTCGGGAATGAACCGGACTTCGCCTTTTTGGGTCGCTTCTATGGCGCGTTGCGCGAGGGGTCGGACATTCATGAACCATTGCAATGAGATAGCAGGCTCAACAATCGTATCACATCGGTCATGATGCCCAACAGCGTGCCGATGGGGTACAATCTTGACGAGGTAATCCAAGTTCTTCAAATCTTCCACGACCCGTTTGCGACACTCCCATCGGGATAAACCGACATATTTTTTGGGTGCCGCTTCGCTGATATGCGCGTCTTGTGTGAAGATCGTCCGTTGTTCGAGGTCGTGCCGCGAACCGATTTCATAATCGTTAGGATCGTGTGCGGGTGTTACTTTCAAGGCCCCGGTGCCAAATTCTCTATCCACGTAAGGGTCGGCGATTATCGGGATTTCCCTGTCACAGAGCGGTAGATGTGCTGTTTTTCCGATGACGTGTTGATAGCGTTCGTCGTCGGGATGCACAGCAACAGCCGTGTCGCCTAACATTGTCTCTGGGCGCGTCGTGGCGATTTCAAGGACGATATCACTGTCTTTCACAGGATAGCGAATGTGGTAAAAGTTGCCGTCTACCTCAACCGGTTCCACTTCAAGGTTACTGATAGCAGTGTTACATTCTGGACACCAATTGACCATGTAGGTGTCGCGATAGATGAGTCCCTGATTATAGAGTTTGACGAATGCGGTGCGAACGGCTTTCGAGAGTCCTTCATCGAGTGTAAAACGCTCACGTTCCCAATCACAAGAGCATCCGAGCTGTTGAAGTTGTGAGACGATATAGCCAGCAGATTCTGCTTTCCATTGCCACATCCGCTCGGTGAATTTTTCCCTACCGAGTTCAGTGCGACTCGTCCCTTCCTCGGCGAGTTTTCGCTCCATGATGAGTTCGGTAACAATACCGGCGTGATCGGTCCCAGGCATCCAGAGCGCGTTATACCCTTGCATGCGCCGCCATCGGATGAGACAATCTTGGAGTGTATTATCAAGGGCGTGTCCGATGTGGAGACTACCTGTGATATTCGGTGGCGGAATCACAATGGCATAAGGCGATTTGTCGGAAGTTGCCGCCGCGTGGAAGTAGTCATTTTTTTCCCAAAATTGATACCATTTCCCCTCAATTTCTTGAGGGGCATAGATTTTTGGAAGATTCGTCATTTTTTAGTTGTCAGTTATCAGTTGTCAGTTATCGGTTAAGAGATTTTCGTTTAAGCACAGTTTCCTCTTGTAACTGATAATTGATAACCATTCCTCATAGTTGTTAGTTGCCCGTTTTGACCAAGAACTCGCGCCTTAGCAAAAGTATCTGTAGACGAGTTGTTGGTCAAGGTTAAGAGTGGTCTGTAACAATTGATTGATGCCCTGAAATATTCCACGTGGGCGGAGATCGTTACAAAGAGACCTCTTAACTGAAAACTGATAGCTCTTAGGCAAAGAGAGGCTCTACCCACCCGTAGGTCCCCTGCTCCATTTCATAAAGTAAATTGACTTGCCGGGTTTCCGCGTTTAAAAACAGCAGAAATACGGTATTTGAAGCTTGAAGTTCCGTTGCGGCTTCCGCGACTGTCAGCGGTTTCGATGCGAATTTCTCTTGTGCTGCTACGATGACAGGTGCATCAGTACCATCAAGTTCGATTGCGGTTTCCACGTCGTCCGGGTTGAGTTGTGCGACGACTTCGCGATGTGGCGCATTATGCCGTCGGTCTTTGACTCTGTCCTTGTAACGACGGATCTGACTGATAATCTTATCTGTTACAGCGTCTAATGCGGACAGAATCTCATACGTTTCACTTTTCGCATAAAACGACACGCGTGGTGCTGTCACTATCATCTCCGCGTCAAATCGATGTTTCTCGGATTTGAGGACGACGTTGAGTTCCTGCATATCTCCGAAACGGGTTTCAATTTTGTCAGCACGTTTTAGGATGTATGCATGAATATCATCCGTAATTTTTAGGTTATGTCCGGAATACGTTACTTTCATCGCGATACTCCTTCTTTTCTAATTATGACAGAACAAGGCTCAAGGCAAAAGAGTCGTTTCAGCTTTCAACTCGGATTTTTCCTGCGAAAAAAATCCTT
This sequence comes from Candidatus Poribacteria bacterium, assembly GCA_003635195.1. GTDB lineage: Bacteria > Poribacteria > WGA-4E > WGA-4E > WGA-3G > WGA-3G. Next base: position 87,179 of record PYIY01000075.1, read on the forward strand.
TCAGTTTTCAACAAGGGACTTTGGACTTATCAAAACCTCTTAACTGATAATTAATATTATAGTAGAGCCCGTAATTATTTGCACACATGGGGAACCGTAGGGATTGGGTAACCTCGAAGAAACACCTCAGCAAAAACAGCCCTACGAGTGACAAGTGTAAACTTATTTTCGGATTTTACTATAATAGTCCTGAAAACGCATCCACTCTCGTCGGAAGTTCAACCAGCGCGATTCCCTGCATGGACAGCGGATCTTTCACGTGATGTCGGAATACCTAATTCGTCCCGATATTTCTGAACAGTTCGCCTCGCTAATAGGATACCTTTTGTTTTTAAGGCATTACTGATGGCTTGATCACTCAGCGGTTTTTTCGGTGTCTCAGCATCGACCATCTCTTGAATAAGGTTTTTCACTTGCTTGGCAGAAATTGCTTCGCCTTGCGTTGTTGCCAATTCATTACTAAAGAAAAACCGTAGCGGATACATGCCGTGTGGCGTTTGCACGTATTTATTGCTTGTCACTCGACTGACGGTTGATTCGTGGACCCCTATTCTTTCAGCGATTGTTCTGAGTGTTAAAGGTTTGATACTTTTAGTGCCTTCTGTCAGAAATTCTGTTTGTACCTCAAAAATCGCCTCGGTGACTCGGGCGATTGTGCTACCGCGCTGGGCAAGGCTGCTGAGCAAATTCGATGCATCGCGATAGCGTTTTTCTATCCATTCTTTTGCCTCAGTATCAAGTGTGTCTTGCCGATTCCGCATTAGATTGAGATAGTAAGGATTCATCTGTAAACGGGGGATATAACTGTCTACAGAAATAGCCTGATACTTGCCGTTGAGGTACTGTATCTCTACATCTGGGGTAACGGTATCCACATGAGAATTTTTTTTCAGCGATCGCGTCATTGGATCGGTGAAGTAGCGACCTGGATAAGGCGACAGTCTTCGTATCCACTTGACGACTGTATCAATAACTAAGATGTCAACTTTTAATGCCTCTGCGATGCAGTGCCATTGCTGATTGAGAAAAGCGTCGTAGTAGTTTTCGATAATCTCTTGTGCGAAAGATTGTACAGGCGTTTTTTTATTTCCGAAACCTTCACACTGCCACGGTTCACCGTTCAGACTTTCCGCGACTACCTGTATCTCTTCTGGTTTCTGATTGCGGATCTGGATGAGCAACGCCTCCCTTGTATCTCGGTGTGCGATGCCTATGGGTTCAAAGTTGTCTTGTATCTCGCGAAGCACTGTTTCAACGAGTGTTGTTTCACATCCAACGGTTTCGGCGATATCTTCCAACGTGAGTTGATAGAAATTCAGAGCGGGTTTGCGATTTCCCAATGTACGTTCATATATGATGGTATAAGTCCTGTTGTTGTCTGGATCGTTAACTTGCCATGTACAGTTTATAGGTGCCCCCTCGTTTTCGGCGGGCGTATGTGTTGTCTTTTTCCGTGAAATTGTAGCGTTTTTTGAGAATTTAACATTACTATTACCGATTGCGGCTTGTAACCCTTTTTGAATAATCGTGTGTAATTCTGCTGAGATCTCCCCTAAATTCAATGCGGTTAAACATTCGCACGGCATTTGAAACAGTTTGAGTTCCAGTTTTCCATCGTCGTTGAGATTCCCGAGAATATACTCTGCAATAGCGCGTTCCGTCTCTGTACTGATAATGTCGGCAAAAGCGAGGTCGAGCTGCTCAACAAGATGATCGTGCAGGGAACACTCGTATATGACATCCGGGGGAGGTTCATCAGGATCTGCGTGTTTGGTACTCATTCGGTCGCTGAGTGACACGCGGTCTTCAAAAGCCATATCCCAATCAATATCAACAGCCGTATCTTCCTGATCAAGATTACCTTCAGGTTCGTTCCATTCCAATGCGGGGTCTAATTCTTCAAGGGTGGGTCCGAGTTCATCAGCATCGTCTTCAAGTTCAAGAAATGGATTCTGCTCAAGTTCCTGACGAATGAAATGTGTTAGCTCTTGCAGCGGCATATTCAGCACTTTAAGTGCTTGCTGTAATCTGGGCGTGATAGACGTTTTTTGCGTCAGCTGAGGGGTCTGGGTAAGTTGCGCTTTATACATTTCATGCGTCTCCTTCGGTGTTACTGCAGCGTTTCTACTCTACCCGATAGGAGAAATTGTGTCCAAAATAGAGGTCTCTCGCTGTTGGGTCGTTAACGAGTTCTGTAGGTGTTCCAGCGAGGGTAATCTTTCCATCGACGATGATGTATGCTCTGTCAACGATGTCAAGCGTTTCGGCAGCGTTGTGGTCGGTAATGAGTACCCCTAAGTTGCGGTCGCGCAAATGCAAGATGAGTTGCTTAATGTCTGCGACAGCAATGGGGTCTATTCCAGAAAGCGGTTCATCAAGGAGAATAAAATCCGGTTGCGCCGCGAGGGCTCGTGCTATCTCCGCCCGGCGACACTCACCCCCAGATAGTGTGTATGCCTTGCGCTGTAACAGGTTTGAGATGCCGAGCTCATCTGTCAGTTCATAGATACGAGAACTGCGTTCAGATTTGGGCATCCGTTGTGCCTCAAGGATGGCCTCAATGTTCTGTTGAACCGTCAGTTTACGGAAAATTGATGTCTCTTGTGCGAGATAACCGATACCGAGCCGCGCCCGCTTATACATCGGGTAGAAGGTGATGTCTTTTTCGGCATACGTGATTTTACCCGAATTGGGGCGAATCAATCCGACTACCATGTAGAACGTTGTCGATTTGCCGGCACCATTGGGACCGAGCAGCCCGACAACTTCACCTTGCTGTACCGATAGACTCACCTCATTAACAACAATAGGACCGTTCCTTGTATACCGTTTTACGAGTCTGTGTGCTTGTAATTCTGTTGTCATGATCTCTAACTATGATGTTCTACGCTTATGATTAACTGAGCTGTTTAATCGTTTTCGGATTCATCCGCTTCAGGGTCTGCATCTGCGTCATCGGAGTTTTCAGTATCTGTATCAGTCGCTTCTTGGGAATCCGCATCTGCAGTGTTTCCAGTGTCTGTATCAGATTTATCTTCCCCATCGGCATCCGCATCATCTGTCTCAGCATCTGTGTCTTTTTTTTCTTCTTCAGCCTTAGTTTCAGTTTTCTCAGGCGCAGCTTCAGCAGTTTTTTCTTCCTCAGTCCCCTCACCGCTTTCGGAATTCTCATCCGTTTCTGTGGTGACAGGTGCTGCTTGTGTAACGCTCACTTTGAATTTAACGCCACCTTCGCCAGTCTGTTTACCTGTCGTCCGATTGAAAGTGAAAAGCTTGGTTTCCAGTCTATCCTTGTTTTGTAAGACAACGACGTTTTCCTTGAGCGTAATGATATTCGTCAGGTTGTTCATGATAGCATGGTCACAGGTAGCGAAGATATCTTGGTCTCGAATTTCTACGTTGCCTTCAGCGATAATTTCTGTTGTTGTTCCAGTTTCAGGATCGCTGTTCATGGTAATTTTATCGGCGTTAAGGAACCCGATCTCAACATCTTGCGCGTTATAACGGACCGTCTTGGCATTGCCGATAAGGATCGTTATACCGTCCTTATCATATCTCTCCATTCTATCTGCGGTGCCGGTGATCTTTTCTTTCGGCATTTCTGACGTGGTATCGGTATTTCCAGGGGTGTCTGCCTTTTGCCCAGCGTTTTCCGTCATTTGTGTCTCTACTGCATTGGTCGCTGGAGGTTTCGCATCTTCTTCAGCAACAACAGTTACGGAAATAAGAAAGACCAGAAGCGCGAGAAATCCAACGGAGGCACAAAATTGACAGCGTTGAGATCCGCGTTTAGGGCTACTCTGATTCAATGGAGGCATTATGGTGTTCATGTGTTTTCTCGTCTTTTGGGTAAAGTGTGAATTCATTATTTTTCATTGTTACAGTTTCAAGTGTCGGATTTGCTAACATTTCTGTTCCGAGCCAGGTGGAATCTCCACGCACGACTGTGGCTTCATCGGGAGCATACAATTTACCTGCGAGGTTCCGCCAATAGAGTGTTTCAGTAAAGAGTTTGCCGTCTTTACTGACCCCTACGACATTCCCTGTCAGGTGCAAACTGTCCTTTTTCCTGCCACTCAGGAATTGTTTGCCTTTTTCACCATTCAAAGTGATAGAAACAACACCATTTTCAAAAATCTGAACAGTCGGATTTTCCACTTCAACGTAACTACCGTGAAATGTTGAAGTATCCCCGACAAGCGTCCATTTAAGTACGCCTGCCTCGGTGTGTTGTGTAGAAAACCTGCCGAGTTTCTGCGTTGGGGCAGCTTCTACAGACTCATCGGGTGCACTGACTGGGGTTTCTGTGCTTTTACAGGACGTTACACAGAGCAGCAAGGGTACAAAAACCCCTATGAAAATGCAGCTAATTCTGTGTTTTCCACCGTCGATGCATCCAAATCCATTGCGCTGGATATTGTCGGATATAAGATTCAATAATTTTCGTGAATTTCTGCGTATTGACAACAAGGTCTTTCTCTTTCGTGCTCGTCCGTTTCAACGCCAAAGGTGGTTCAATGATTGCACGATGTGAACCGTCGGGTTGACGCACAATGAACGTCGGTAGTATTGCCGCCCCTGTTTTGAGGGCAATAGCAACTGGGCTATACGGTGTGTAAGCACGCCTGCCAAAAAAATCGACAAAAACGCCACTGACTGTCGTATCAACATCGGCGACGATGCCGAGTAATTCATTGCGTCTGAGGCACTGAAGTGCTTGACGTATCCCTGTATCTCGGTCAATAGTCGCATAACCGGCTTTTTCTCGGTAACGCGAGACCAAGGCGTTTAAACGCGGAGAACGCAACTCACGGACAATCGGGGTCAGCGGAGCGACTGTGGCAGAAATACTGGCAGCGAGAAGTTCCCAATTCCCGAAATGCCCTGTTAAAATAATCGCACCTTTGCCTTGTGCGAGTGCCTGCTCGACATGCTCGATCCCTTCAAAAGTGACGTATCGCTGGATTTGCTTGCGCTCCAAACGGGGAAACCGCATAAACTCTACGACAGTCTTGCCGAGATGTTGGAAGCACTCTTTAGCGATTGTTCTGGCACAGTTTTCATCCGAGAGTGTCAAACTACACTGTAGATGTTCACACGCCAATTCTCTATATTGCGGCGCGAGCCAAAATACAAGCGTTCCTAACCCTCTGCCGATAGCGAGTGCTACGGGACGCGGCATCCAAGATACGCAGAATCCAACCGATTTGGCGGCAAACGCATAGCACCAATCTTTCATTGTTAAATAGTATACTAAATTTCTTCCGAAATTACAAAGAAAAATGCAACACAACACAAATCCTACCACGTATAGGCAGAATTTGTTACTTCGTTGCATTGACGGATGATTCCCTTTATTTTTTTGATGTTCTTACGACTTATCGGATGGATGTCTGAATGCGGGTCGCATGAGTGCTTCTCGTAGGGGACTTTAGCATTTGCCATATATCCAGCTCACGTTGAATCAAGACTGGAGGGCGATTGCTCAAGATAGGCTTGATAGAGTTGACGCTTGAGGTCTGTGTTGACTTGTGGATTCGATGATTTCGATAATTTTGTGTAGAGTTCCAGTTTGCTATTGACGAAACCCAATAAAATCTCATCAATCACATCATCGAACTTACGTCTTTTATTTATCTCCGAATTATCCGCTTTGATCACCTGTCGCAGTCCCTCATGCTGCCGAACCTTTTGGTAAATGTTCTCAAGATCAACCTTATCTTCTGTCGTGAAATCTGTCTGATGTGCCTTGTTCAATGCCTGAATGATATTGGAGAGGAAATCCTGTTCAGGGTCCCTCATCGTAGCGACATCGCTGCCAATCCCTGGGAGCTCGCTATCCTCTTTATCAAGGGAGAGTTGTAGACTGTCATGCATTTTCTGTACACGAAATGAATCCAAGTCCACAGAATCAAGGACATCTTGTAGGTCCGAGTGTTCCCGTTTCGGCAGCTTCTTGTTGAGATTGTGACTGAAGATATACAACTTTTCCAATCCGACATCGGTAAAGGTAATCAACTGTGAGATGTATCCATAGAGCCGAATATAACTCTGCAAGGTAGAACGAAACGCCTCCCCGTCC
>PYIY01000076.1 GCA_003635195.1 Candidatus Poribacteria bacterium
CACGCGCTATGCTCTTGGACTCCCCTATATGTCTTTTAAGGAGATGTCGCGTGAGTTTACGGTCCTAAAGAACTCACATCCCGAAATGTTTGCCCACTGGCGAGAACTCAACACGTGGTCCGCGCGTGAAATTCTCAAACGCCTCAATGAAGGTTATGTGCGTTTCTTTAAAGGTCTTGCCAAACGTCCTCCAAAGTTTCGGTCCTGGCGAAAACCTTACTCGTTTACGATGTGCCAATCGGGCTTCAAGTTTGCCGATCCCGAAGAAGGCGATCTTGGCTTTGGTATCTATGGCGATAAGGTGTGTATCATGAAACGCCACTATCGTTTTAATCTCAGTCGTCCGATACTCGGAAATATTAGGACTGTTACCGTCAAAGCAGATGCACTTGGAGATTTCTATATGTCCGTTGTAACAGACCACATCGCTACCGAAGTCACACCCAAGACGGGTGAAGCTGCAGGGTACGACTTCGGTATCAAAACGATGTTCACCTGTTCCGATGGCACCCAACGCGAGTCTCCAGCATTTTATAGCACTGCACAGTCGAAACTCAAATCAGCTCAACAAAGGCAATCCAGCAAAGTCAAGGGTAGCAATAACAGACAGCGAGAACGCAAAAACGTTGCGCGTGTTCACCGTAAAATTAGACGACAGCGTGAAAACCATCATTGGAAACTCGCCAAGCAACTCGTGCATCAGCACGATATCCTCTGTTTCGAGACGCTCACCTTTGAAGGTATGAAACGGCTTTGGGGCCGCAAAATCTCTGATATTGCGCCGTATGCGTTCCATCTGAAGTTGCGACACCAAGCGAAAAAGCACGGGAAGCAACTTTGCTACATTGATCGGTTTGAACCGACTTCTAAAACGTGTAGCCACTGCGGACAAATGGATATGTTCATATCTTTGGATGTCCGCGAGTGGAAATGTTCGGGTTGCGAGCGCAAACATCATCGGGATGTTAACGCTGCGATCAACATTCTTAAGGTTGGGGCATCAACCTTTGGGTTAGAGGCTGTAAGACTTGCGATTGCAAGCAACCCTCGCAGGCTTCGTCCGAAGTCTATACCCCACGATCCACACAGAAAAGCACGGATTCACTAAGAATCCCACTGCTTCAGCTGTGGGAGTATGTCAAAGAAAAGTGTACAAGAGGTATATTAAACGCAGAAGTCTATCTGATGTAGTACCATCGTGAGGAATCTAATGAACATCACCGACTTGGATACACCAACACTTGCCGCAGATCTGGATGTGCTTGAACGGAACATAGATGGCATGGCAACGCACTGTCATCAACTCGGCATTCCGCTACGTGTCCATACCAAAACGCATAAGGTGCCAGAAATCGCTAAACTGCAAATCGCTGCGGGTTCGCAAGGTATTACCTGTCAAAAGTTGGGTGAAGCGGAGGTAATGGTGGACGCTGGCATTGGCAACATCTTTGTCCCTTATAACATCGTCGGAAAACCGAAGTTGAAACGATTGACAGCTCTTACAAAACGTGCCAAGGTTATCGTCGCCCTTGATTCAGAAGAGACGGCAACCGGTATCTCTCAACAAGCGATTGCTGACGGTTGTGTTGTGCCTGTTATCGTGGAACTTGATACCGGAAGTGGACGCTGTGGTGTGCAATCACCGCAAGCAGCACAACGTCTTGCACAACAGATTATGAAAATACAAGGCGTTGATTTTCAAGGTATCATGACGTATCCGAGCAACGCGCGAGCGAAACCGTTTATAGAAGAAACGCTTAATCTACTCTCAAGCGACGGGATTCCTGTAAACATTATCAGCGGTGGTGGTACAGGTTCTGAAGCGGCATCTAAGGAAATCGGTTGTACGGAAACCCGCAGCGGATCTTACGTCTATGAAGGCATGACCCGCATCGGCAATTCTGAGATGCTAACGCCTGAACGGTGTGTGCTACGTGTCATCGTAACCGTCGTCAGCACACCCACGCCTGATCGGATTATCATTGATGGTGGTCAAAAGACCTTTACGAGTTACCCACCCACGCCTTATGGACATATCATTGAGCATCCCGACGCGAAGATCTACGGCATGTCGGTTGAACACGGGCATGTCAACGTTAGTGAATGTTCACACCGCTTTAAGGTAGGAGAGCAGCTCTCGGTGATCCCGCTACATCAAGGGATGACAAGCAACCTTCACGATGAACTGGTAGGTATCCGAGGTGATAGAGTTGAAACAACCTGGCACATCGCAGGTAGGGGCAAAGTCTTTTAATGTGACGCAAACGTTTGATGCGTAGTCGTTGTCCGATTACATATCAAGAGGAGAAAACCGTGATTCTACCGACACCCGAAGAAAAAAGACAGTGGGAAGAAGAAGGCTATCTCGTTTTTGAAAACGCGATTCAAGGAGAAGATCTTAAACGACTTCAGAATGCTTTCGACTATTGGGCAGACGCGTGCAAGGAAGAATGGCTGGATAGAGTCGAAGCCGGAGAAGCTGTCGCAACCTTCTATGACATCCCAAACCCACTTGAAAAAGATCCGATTTTCATTGATATTATCGATTATCCAAGTTATTACGGTGCATTGATGGAATTCACCGACCACGATCTAATCTTACTGGGGCCACAGGTTCGGACAGTGGCACCGTGGCCCGTGAGTTATACCGGGTGGCACCCTGATGTGGGGCACAGCAATCCGCTCCATATTAAAGTGCAAATCTACGTTAACGATGTCGAACCGGGGTCTGGGGAATTCGGCTTTGTACCGGGCAGTCATAAACCGGATGCGGGTCCCTATACGCGTCCGATGCGGCAAGAGAGTATGACCGGGCACAAGACTTTCCCAGGTAAAGCAGGCACAGCGATCATGTTCAACTCCTGTGGATGGCACGTTTCGATGGATAATCATTCCGATACGCCGCGTAAGTCTATTATCCTGATCTACGAGAAGCGGACACCCGGACGCATTGGACCAGAGCAGTTCGCATCTATCTCAGCGTCCTGTCAGACACCAGAACGTCGCAAATTGTTTAGTTTAGACGGTTAATCAAAGGGGGGTGTATTAATGCCACGAATTGACGCGCATCTGCACGTATTCACGAAAGCCTCCGCTGAGTTTCCGAGGGAGATATCAGATGTTTGGCCCGCAGACCGAGAAGAACCTATCGAAAAACTGTTAGGCGAGATGGAAAAACACCAGATCGATCAGGCAGTCCTCGTCCAGATGGCAGGCGCGAGCATAGCGAACCATCGTTACTTGCTGCAATGCCTCAAAGAATACCCAAACCGGTTTTTAGGAATTGGATTGGTTCCAGAGGGGCATCCAAACCCTGCTGACCACATGGCGGAACTCACAGATAACACTGGGATTATCGGGTTCCGATTTTCTACATTTGGGGGACCACGTGATATTTTTGCGAAGATGGATGTCCGCGAGTTTGCGGCGTATCCGATTTGGAAGTGTGCTGCCGAGCGTGATTATGTCTTGTGGCTCTATCCGAACGCTATCAACGCACATCTCCTGCCGTACTTGATTCAAGAATTCCCACAGGTACGGATCGTGCTAAATCATCTCGCCGTGTGCCCAGGAACTGGCAAATTCAGCTGGGACGAATTCGGGAGACCTCAGGTACAGGTGACGGGTTACAACCTCTTTATGCATACTACCTACCGACTCGCGCGGTTTGAAAATGTTAATGTGCATCTCTCCGGTCAGTATGCCTTTAGCAGCGAAGAATTCCCTTATAAAGATTTAGCAGGATGGCACCACGGTCTTTTGGGCGGTTTTGGGGCGAAACGATTGATGTGGGCAACCGATTTTCCGTGGATATTGGAAGAACCGGGTTACGGTAAACTGACCACAGTTATAGAGGAATTACTACCAAATTTATCTGAAGCAGAGCTGGCAGACATTATGGGCGGAAATGCGAAACGGATTTTAAGGTTTCCTGATCTCTAAAACGAAAGCGGTTCAGAATCCGCTTTTGGCTTGGAATTCAAATGCACTCTCAATCTGTTCAAGTTTCAGCAATTCTAACCGAGGCGATAAAAGAATCGCTATAACATCAAAACGGCACGGAGCATCAAAGCGGTTTTTGGCTTGCAGATAAGCCAAAGCTACTTTGGAAATCTGTCGCTGTTTCTGCATAGTTACAGCCTCTTGTGGTAGCCCGAATTTGAGACTGCGTCGCGTCTTAACTTCCACAAAAACGATAAAATCACCATCTTGTGCGATCAGATCAATCTCACCGCGTACAGCTCGGTAATTCTGTTCAAGGATTTTATAGCCACACGCTTTGAGATGCGCAACTGCTAACGACTCACCCGTTTTTGCAATGTCCAAGCGTGAATGTTCCATCCGTGTGTCCTTTTTTAATTAACTGGCAGTAGTTTAAAGGTGTGTCGATGAATATCGGAGGCACCAAACTTGGCAATCGCATGCCGATGCTGTGATGTGGGGTAGCCTTTGTGTTGGGAGAATCCATAGTTGGGGTAGGTGCGATCCAACGCAATCATGCGTCTATCGCGGGTCGTCTTGGCAATAATAGAGGCAGCCGCAATAGAATAACTTCGGCTATCGCCCTTCTTAATCGCTTCACCTTGGATATCTGTGGCAGGAAAATTGATGCCGTCAATGAGAAGATAATCAGGCTGGGATGTGAGGTTTTCAATTGCTCGTCGCATCGCCAATAGGGTCGCTTCCAGAACGTTCAAGCTGTCAACAACGTGATTGTCCGCGGCACCAATCCCGACAGACACAGCAACCCTGTAAATCTCATCATGCAAATGGTCGCGTTGCTTTGGTGTTAACTGCTTTGAATCCTGCAAACCCTTGATGCTGCAATTGATGGGTAGGATGACTGCAGCGGCAATGACGGGACCAGCCAATGCGCCTCGCCCCGCCTCGTCAATGCCTGCAATCTGTTTATAACCACTTCGTTGGCAAGCACGTTCAAAGACATCCATTGACATCAAATTAGTCTCTACGTTCCCTGACGCGTGCGGATCTGCCAGTACGCTCGCGCAAGTAATACAACTTCGCTCGCCGAACTGCACCGTATCGCACGACCTGAATGCTCTCAATATTCGGAGAATGGAGCGGGAATGTCCTTTCACTGCCAGCACCGAATGCGACGCGCCGGACGGTAAAGGTCTCCTTGAGTCCACCATGTGCGCGACGAATAACCGTGCCTTCATACGCTTGGATGCGTTCCTTCTGTCCTTCACGGATGCGTGTATTCACTTTGACAATATCCCCGGGACCAAACTCAGGGATATCGCTTTTCATGTATTGATTCTCAAAAGATTCGATCAAGTTCATCTTTCTTGCTCCTTCTCGTTAACGTATAAAATTGATTTTATGATTCCGTATAAACTCAAAAATGTACTGTTCGGTCTACTCCGCTAACGCTGCTGCTTTAAGAATCGCTATATCTTCTTCGCTGAGTTCCAGTTTCTGGAGTAAATCTGGACGGTGTTTCGCAGTGCGTTTGAGTGCTTCTGTATACCGCCATTTTTCAATATTCTCATGATGTCCACTCAAGAGTACTTCTGGCACACGCATGCCATCAAACTCTGCAGGACGTGTATAGTGCGGATGGTCAAGCAGCTCCTGACTGAATGAATCAACGTGTGCCGACTCGTAATCGCCAAGCGCACCCGGAAGCACACGACCAATAGCATCAATCAAAACAAGGGCTGCAATCTCACCGCCACTTAAGACATAATCGCCGATGGAAATTTCAGTTGTTACCAATCGGTCGCGTACGCGTTCGTCAACGCCTTTGTAACGTCCGCACAAAAGAATAAGATGCCTTTCCAAAGAAATCGATTCTGCGATGCTTTGTGTTAAAGGTGTGCCTTGCGGGGTCAGATAGACGATATGCGCTGTTTCTTCTCGATTCAACGCTGTAACCGCTGCGAAAATCGGTTCGGGTTTAAAAATCATCCCCGCGCCGCCGCCATAAGGGTAATCATCAACCGACTTATGTTTATCAGCTGCCCAATCGCGAAGGTTATGAAGATTAACGGTGAGTTTATCCGCCTCCTGAACACGTTTGAGTATTCCCGTCTCTAACGCCGGGGCGATTATCTCTGGGAATAGGGCGAGAACATCAATTTTCATTTTTATTGGCTTTCGGCTTTCGGAAACCATCAACCATTAGTTAAAGACGGATATGATAGCTCTGCGGAAACACCCAAGCAGAAACACGTCTTTTCTGACGGCTGATTGCTGAAAGGAAAACCTGAAAGATTTCCGTCCTGACTGCTATTCTTCGCTCTACACATCCGGCCTCGGTTCATCAATCAGTTCAAGAATCACCTTTTTATTTGCTCGCAATCCGGCGGTATAGAGGACACTTCTAATCGCTTTCAATGTTCGTCCGTATCTACCGATGATTTTTCCCAAATCTTCCTCTGTGACAGTCAGTTCAATAATAACCACAGTTTCGCCAGTTACTTCACGAACCACCACCTCGTCAGGGTAATCAACGAGAGATTTTACGATGTATTCAATCAAATCTTTGAACATAGTTCACTTTCGGATTTCAGTAGATACGCCCACCGCCTATATTTTCGGGACCTGTCAAGCAGGTGTTATTCTTCTTCCTCGGCGGATTCGTCGGATGTTTCTTCAGTAAGCAGGGTTCCTGTTTCAGATTCTGTTTCTTGTGCTTCGGTAGGTTCGGTATCGTCTGTCTCTGCGACTTGTTCAGCGATTTCAGTTTCTGGCATCGGTTTCCCCAATTTTTCGTATTCAAATTTCATCAAAATTCCGCTTTTGGAGAGTAAACGCTTTGCCGTATCCGAGGGTTGCGCGCCCCGCCTCAGCCATTTCAAGGCTTTCTCTTCATCAATGACAACATCTGCCGGATCCGTTAACGGATTGTAATGACCGAGACGCTCTAAAAACACGCCATCTCTCTGAGCACGCGCATCAGCTGCGACAAGTCGATAAAAAGGACGTTTCTTTCTACCGTGCCGTTGTAATCTAATTCTAACTGCCAAAAAATACCTCCTATGTGGTATCTGTGCCGCTTTTTTCTACGCAGGCGACTTCACTCAGGTTCACCTATCGCTATTTGCGGCGTTTTCGCTTCCGGGGCTTTCTTGCTTTCCGTTTTGGACGCGGAAGCGCGCCTATTTTTTGCCCCATTTTCTTGTTTAAAGCCCCTCCCATCTGCGGCATTGCCATCGCTGCTTGCTGATTTAACATACGATTCATCATCTGAAGTTGTGAAACCAGCATGTTTATCTGATTTACAGTCGTGCCGCTCCCTTCGGAAATACGGAGCTTCCGACTTCTATCTAACAGTCGAGGGTTCTTTCGTTCCTCAAGCGTCATAGATTGAATGATCGCTTTTGCTGTTCGCAAATGGCTTTCATCAGGTGTAAGATTTTCGATAGGCAACTGGTTCTTAAAAGGCATCAGATCCATCAACTGATCCAAGGGCCCCATATTTTTCAGTTGCTCAAGTTGTGTCAGGAAATCGTCAAAATCGAGTCCTTTGTTTTCTACGAGTTTACGTTCAAGTTCTTTCGCCTGATCTTCGGTGAATACTTCCTCCGCCTTCTCAAGCAAGGTTTGGAAATCGCCTTGTCCGAGGATACGGGAAGACATCCGTTCTGGATGAAATTCTTCTAAGGACGCTGCTTCAATCTTTTCACCGACACCGATGAATTTAATCGGTTTCTCTGTGATGTGCCGAATCGAAAGGGCGGCACCACCACGAGCATCGCCATCCATTTTCGTCAGAATAACGCCGTCAATGTCCAAATCGTTGTTAAAGTTCTCTGCTACATTTACGGCATCCTGTCCCGTCATCGCATCAACGATAAGCAAAATTTCGGAAGGGTTGACTTGCTCTCTAATCTGCCGAAGTTCGCCCATTAATTCATCATCAACATGCAAACGTCCTGCAGTGTCAATAATAACGCAGTTGTGTCCGTGCGCTAAAGCCTCCTTGACAGATGCCTCCGCGATCTCGACTGGGGAAACGTCTGTTCCCATCGAAAACACAGGTGTTTCAGTCTGCTCACCGAGAACTTGCAGCTGCTTAATGGCGGCGGGTCGATATACATCAGCGGCAACGAGGAGCGGTTTCCGTCCGTCTTTGCGGAATCTAAGGGCTAATTTCGCTGCCACAGTCGTTTTACCTGCACCTTGCAAGCCGACAAGCATCACCACTGTCGGACCGTTCGGAGCGATCTGAATTTTCTCCGCCTTGTTGCCCATCAATTGGGTCAACTCTTCGCCGATAATTCGGGCGATCTGCAGCTCAGGCGTAAGGCTACCGAGTACCTCTTGACCGAGGGCGCGCCCCTTAATCCGTTCTATAAACTCACGTGTGACTTTATAGTTAACATCTGCTTCGAGAAAAGCACGCCGCACCTCACGCAAGGTATCAGAGATATTGTTCTCTGTGAGTTTCCCTTGCCCTTTGAGTTTTTTGAAAGTGCTTTGCAACCTATCATTTAAACTCTCAAACATTGTTTTTGCGTCCTTTTTCTGTAGGTGCGGGTTATGCTCGTGGATTCTGCTGGGTGTCTCAGTAATTGCCGATGTATTAAAATGTAAGGAAACGCGTAAAGACACACACATCCCTAATTATACAATTATAGCAAATTTAACCGCCGATGTCAAACTTTTTTTCGAGAAGCAGTCAGCAGTTAGTAAACGTCACGACCAAGAAATCGTTTCTACAAGAAAGCGTCCTTGATTGGAAACCTCAATTACAGAAAAACTAAAGAGTTCTGCTTTCTTTCACTCTTGACAGGAAACCTTACCTATGGTAAAAATATAGCTATGAAAACAACAACTATCAAACAACAACATCAGAAATTCACACTTGATGCTGCGCTAATTTTCCTGATCTGTGTCCTATCCGGGTTTTATTGCGGGTGCCAAAGCGATATGTTTAATTTCAATATGGAGGGTGCCAGTTTAGAAATCATAGAAAAATCTGGTGAACTGACCGAGGATGAAGTCTGGGACGGGAGAATCTATATCACTAACACCGTCGTTGTACCAGAAGGTATAACGCTAACGATCCGTTCGGGAACCATTATCGGTTTTGAACCGATGGATACTCCCAGCGAACTCGTCGTGCATGGCGAACTCTATGCCGAAGGATCACCAGACCGTATGATAGTCTTCGGGTCCTTAGGCAAGCAGCGGGAACGCAAACAAGAGCCCATAACAGAGACAACCGCTCCAGCGTTTGCAACAAACCCTTCTACAATGGGGAGGCAGGGGGATACCGGCACCGGCATTCAGAAAACTGTAACAGCAGATCCGCCAAGAGCCGGAGATTGGGCAGGCATTCACATTGAAACCACAAGTCCGAATAGCCGTCTCACCTATTGCCGTATCCAACACGCGACTGTCGGTATCAGAGCCAGAACGGATGCAGTCCAGATCGAAAGGTGCCTTTTTAGCGAGAACAATACAGGCGTACTTTGCGAAAATACCAGCCCGACGATTACAGCTAACGAATTTAACAGAAACGGCATAGGTTCAAAACTTCAAGGCAGCGCATCACCCGAAATCGAATACAATGAATTCAAGGCTAACCAGTACGGCATCTCATGCGAAGATGACTCCCGACCGCGTATCCAGTATAATGTGCTGAGTGCTAATTATGAGAACGCTATTGTCTGCTACTCTACCGCTTCCCCAGAGATCGTTTCTAATAATATAACAATGAACATCGGTTGGGCGGTTTATGACGGTGGTAGACTCCGAGACAATTTCATTCAAGGGAATAAACAGGTTGGAGTTAACATCACAGAACTCAGAACCGGGGTACAGGGCGATCAGTTTTACGGCGTAGACGAAGTGTTTGAACCGAGAAATTCTCCGGTGGCGGAGGCTGGTGTGCCGCGAGAAAATTTCTAATAGGAAATTGATATGAACCGCCTCAAAGCCTATCTTGAACTTATCCGCTATCCGCTCTTTGCAATTCCGATTGTTGCGACGCTTCCGGGCGCGCTCATCGCAAGTCAGGGAAAGTTCACATGGCGCGTTGCTGTGGCACTGGTAATCGCGCTTTTCGGCTACTTCGCCGGAATGATAAAAAACGACTATTTCCACCACGAAACGGACAAACAGACAAACCCAGAGCGTCCGCTTCCCTCACAACGCCTGACACCACGCCAAGCGATCGTACCCGCGAGTGTTATCTACGGATTATGTGTCATTGGGGGTTTCCTGCTTAATCCGCAAACCGGTTTTCTGGTAATGGGTCTGGTCGCGATTTCGCATCTCTACAACGCTATTTTCAAAGCGAAAGGTATCTTAGGAAGTCTCACGCTGCCTTTGGGTATTGGTTTGCTGAGTATCTTCGGAGCGTTAGTTGTTAGCGGGAGTGTGCCGCGTTTGGTGTGGTATGTCTTTGCCGCCACAACGCTTTACGATTTAGGTACGCATATCACAACGACCTTCAAAGACCTTTCACGCGACAAACAACTTGGAATCTTAACAACACCCCTTCAGATTGGGGTCGGTCCGGCACTCTTGGTCTCTGCGGTTGCAACAGTACTCGCTTTTACTATCGCACTTTTGCCATACTGGTTGGAACCGGGTATTCAGAGGTCTTATATCGTTTGGGTGGTCTTAGGGGTTATTGCGACTGTCGGCACCCGTATTTCGCTCTATCTACAACCAAACGAGAAAAACGGCTATTTCGCGCTGAAGGGTTCGATGGTGGGGTCTATTCTCTTTTTTCCGTGCCTTATTGGCGCGCAGATGTCTATTGTTATTTCCGCAGCGGTCATTCTACCGTTGCTATTGATTACACTGTTTCTGTTAAAAACAACGCGCCAAGAAGTTTAAGGTGCGACTTTATGTAAGACAGTTTAAGGAGAAAAATTATCAAAATATGAAAAACATCGTTTTACTGATTACGGATACCTTTCGATATGACAATTTAGGTGAGCGCGCGAGACGACCAATTCGGACACCAATGCTCGATAAATTTGAGGCGGAGCGCGCAACGGCTATTGACAAATTCTATATGAGCAGTTTCCCGACGGTGCCACACCGCACGGATATTATGACTGCATCCGTCGGTTGGCCCCACTACCCGTGGCAGCCAATCAATCAGAGTGGACGGAACACCGTTGCGAAACTCCTCAGCGAGCAGGGATACGCCACGCAGCTTATCTGTGACACCCCGCACCTATTCAACACGCGGTTCCAAGACTGTTTCGAGGCTGCTTTCCAGCATCGTGGACAAGAAGGAGACAAACCACTACTCCACCTCAATGACGAGATAAAAGTCGTTATGCCGAATGAGAAGACACGACCACATCCCTCATTCCGTGGGCATACACTCCCGAATACACACCGTTGGACGAACCGCTACTACCAGTATGAGGCGGAGACGTTCTCCGGCAGAACCTCCGAAACCACAATTCGATGGTTGGAAGAGAACTACCGCTCAGGTCCGTTCTTTCTTTGGGTTGATTTCTTTGATCCGCATGAACCGTGGGATCCACCCGAATATCTCGTCAAACGCTACGATCCGGATTACACCGGGCCACCGATGCTACATCCGAATTACGGTCTGTCGTCTCTCTTTACAGATGCTGAGCTGCACAATCTTTGGGCACATTACGCCGGTGAGTCCGAGCTCGTTGACCGACACATCGGTCGGATTTTGCAGAAGGTGGAAGATTTAGAATTATGGGACGACACGCTCGTTGTTGTGCTATCTGACCACGGGATGTCTATCGGTGAACATGCTCGGACAGGCAAATCCAACATTGATCCAAAAGATGAACGCTATTGGCCCACGTACCCGGAAATTAACCACGAAATGTTCTTGGTTGCTGGTGGCGATGTCCCGCAAGGACAACGTTTGGACCTCATCGCGCAACCGATGGATATTCTGCCGACGCTCTGTGAATTGGCTGGCGTTCCCTTGGATCCACCAAAACCGTTCGAGGGACGTTCCTTCGCACAGGCTCTCCTGAATGGCGACACACAACATAGGGACTACGCCGTAACCGGTTGCCATATCGGCGCGCGGGGGGCGGATGTTCCACGTAGGGCGACAACACCATTTCTCGTGACGGAACGCTGGGGATATGCCCCTGTTGGCGAATACGGTAGACCGGAACTCTTTGATCTACCCGCAGACCCTATAGCCGAGAACGACATCGCTGCAGACAACATGGAACTTGTCAAGGAGTTGCATGAACTGTTTATGGCGCATCTCACGGAGCATAACGCGCCTGAGAAGTTCCTTGATCTCTGGAAAGAAGAACCCTCCGGCGATGGCACCGGCAAATGGTCGATTGACTATCCTGAAGAGGATGATGAATAGAACGGTCAGTTAAAAGGAAAAAGAGGCTTTCGGTAAAGTCAACCGAAAGCCTCTTTGCGTATAACAAGGATTGGCTTAATTGAGACACATGCCTACTCAAAAATCTCAAATTCACCATCTTTGACAATCAATACAATCGGATTGTAGACTGCATCCCCAACGTCGTTAAAAGAGAATGAGCCGAGGATCGTGTCAAAATTTTGAATCTCTGCAAGCGCAGCAGCAATCGCCTTTGGATCGATTGATTGGGCATCTGTAATTCCTTTAGCGAGAATATGAACAGCGGCATAAAATTGCGCCGCCCAAATATTGGGTTCCATTCCGTACTTAGTGCTGTAATTCTGAACAAAGGTTTGGTTGCCCGGTGTATCTGCTGTGCTATTCCAACTCGTAAAAGTGATTGTTCCTTCGGCAGCATCTCCTGCAGCTGCTACTAAATCTCTGGACAGCGTGAGATTGACAATAAACGGAACATCAGAGGGAATACCGAGTGCCCGTCCTTGAATCAGGATATTGGAAATATCCGCGACTGTGGATGAGATAAAGATGGCATCTGGATTTAATGCCTTGATGCGAGTAAATTGGGCAGATAAGTCAGCCTCCTCGGTTTGGAAACTTTCTGCCATGAGAATCTCAACCCCGTTATCAGTAAGTGCTTTCCGCAACTCCGCATCGCTGGTCTGGGAAAATAGATCAATCTCATCAAATAGCGTAGCCACTTTTTGGTACCCGAGTTTTTCCTGTGTTACCCTGATGCCGTTCGGGATAAGTACATCCGTGGTGAGGTTGGTACGGAAAACAAAATCGCTAATTGCACTCAAGCCAGAGGCAGCTGAGGAAGGACTAATCGCCACGACTTGATTCTGATGCGCGATCGGAAAAGCCTCTTGTACCTGACTTGAGGATCCCGGCCCGAGAATAATAGAAACTTTGTCTTGATGAATCAGTTTGTTGAAGGCTTCAACCGCGCCCTCTACGGTACTCCGACCGTCCTCCGCGATGAGTTTGATTTTCACGTCGCTGCGTTGTGAGTTGTTAATTTCTGAAACAGCGAGTTCAATACCGTATTCTACCGGAGGGCCTGCCAAACTGGAGTGCCCTGTGATGGGGTAGACAGCACCGACTAAAATCTCTTCGCCAATCCGTTCCATCTGTGGTGTGGTAGGTTGAACAATCTGCTGGACCCGTTCACAGCCGATAAAACTTGTAATTGGAACAATAACAGCCAATACAGACGCTAAAACTATGATTTTTCTGATGTTCATGTTGAGTCTCCTATTTTCATGTAACTGGTTTGCATCAATCAAGATTTTGGGAGAGTTTCGCTCGGATGGCATCAAAATCGGGTCCATTGGGCATGATAAATAGGCACTGTTCTCCACTACGTGCCTCCCATAGTTCACCGATTTCGCGCTTTTCTTTGGCATCATCTGCTGACCAAAGTTGTCTACCTTTATACTCAACAACCAAATAACGTCCATCAGTCAAGAGGCAGACAAAATCGGGGTAAAACTTGTCGGTTGAGGTCTGAAGCGAGAAAGGATGTTGCGGCTTGCGTTCAAGATTCCGCACCCAGGACATACCGGGTAAGCCTTCAAGGGCGGCGTAGGGACGCTGGGTGAGATCGTAGAACGCGGTGTTGGCATATTCATACTGCAGGCATTTTTGGTAGTATTCCGTCAATGTTTCAAGGGTACGTTCTTGGTATTCTTTGAGAGGTAAGTGCATCTTTTTATTTTTCGTGTTGAGGAGTTAGAACTATTCATAGACAGATGAACGATGCCGAATTCGGGAGACTTCAACTGTCCGCGTTCGTTTATCGTGAGTGTAGATCGCTCAATAGTGTCCGGAAGGTAACTTAAACTGTCTGCTATATTTTCCTTTCAGTGCCTTATGAGGATAGCTATCACAATTTTCACAAAGGTGTCTAAGTTTTCTGAGAATTTGCCTCTGAATTTTGGCATCCAAACGCTGCAAATCCCGCCTGGCATTTGAGGTCAATATCAATTCATACATTTCAAGTCGATTCCTAATTCTTCGGCGACCTCCTCAAGTGTATACATTTTACCACCAGACCGGATATATTCGGTTTCGCGTTCTAATTCTTCAATGAATTCTGGTCGCAATTCCAATCCATCGTCTGGGTCGTAATCATAATTCTCAAGAAACAGTTCGAGTTCCAAATAGGAGACGAAAAACTCACAGAACTCAGCGCGTAGACGTTCCGCTATCTCACTAGACTTTTCCGTTTTCATCAACTTAACGAGACGTTCTCGTGATACAAAAATTTGCCAATTTCCGAGTGTCCGCATTAAGGTTTGGAATTCGTCAACAGATAATGCTGCCACTTTTATTTTTGGCACAGGGGCACTATGTAGGGATAGCCCCATCCGTCGCGCCTCACGGCCCAAAGGTGAACTCTTTCGTTGTGCTTCAACTGCAGAGACACGGTGGTTCAGATGTGCCAGAGCATCAGTAGCCTTTATGATCTTAAGGACCAATTCCTCATGCTCTTCCAATTCTAAGGCGAGCGCATAATAACCGTTGAAGAACTCTCGGAACTCTTCTTCAAGTGCCTCGTGCGGACTTTTCTTTGCAAGGAGCGCGGTGAGTCGTTCACGCGATATGAATATACCTTCGTTGACAATAGACACGATCCAGTCGTGGAACTGTTGAGAGGTTATTTTTCCAATATTTGGTGTCATTGAATTTCACCTTATCTAAGTTTCAATGTTAAATGGACATATTACTGGTAGTGCTTCAATGTTGAGTTTATAGGTAACTCTGTTTGTAGTAGGGCAATTCATTGCCTGTTGCTGTTTCCTTCGGACGTGCGATAAATCGCACTACTACGAACCTACCCTCACATTCAAAGTTGAAAGACTAATAAGCACCAGCAAGGTCCGCGTCCGGTAAACTTTCATATCTTCTTAAAAGGGAACTCTCATCCATATGTAGATTAAACAAGTTTTGTCGAAACTTCCTACCTTCCTTGAATAAGCGAAAGCCCCTATCAACTCGGACTACGGCATGTTCTGATTCCAAGTACCTTGCATGAAAGATATTTTCGGGGTCATCTTTTATTACTACCTGTACCGATTTGTAGAAGTAGCGAAACTCCAGCAGGTTCTCGACTTTCGAGTGCCTGCTGGAGCAGGTTGAGGGCTTGTAAAATTGTGCTCTTTCCAGCACTATTTTCCCCGAAGATCAATGTTATCGGTGCAAATGGAATGTGGGCACGCTTTCCAAACGCTTTGAAGTTCTCTAATTCTAATGAGTGAAGCATCAGGCTTCTCCTAATTATTCACTTTTGCCGCTTGAAGTGTTTTCTGTTGAAGATTTCTGTCGTGTGGCATCGCCCTCGCTTTCTTTTTGTTGTTCGCGCTTTTCGGGTGGCACATAATACGAAACAACTTTCATGCCTTTCCGTCGGCATTCTTCTTGAACCTTTCGCAAATGCGCGGAGAGTTCTTCTACAGAGTTGAACTGGGCGGCGAATTCTTCTTTCATTCGGTAGCATTCTTCAAGCATAGGATCTGTATAGTCAATCACGGGATCCGTGTAGGTTTTAGGATCTTCTTTCATGTGAAACTCCCTAATTAATTCTGCAGGTGTGCAGATGGTCGTCGGTTCAAAACCCGCTTCTCGACAAACTTGACTGATATGCTCACGTTTATTGGTATTCACAATATGTTTATGGTTCCACGATGCAAGATATTCCACACCATGCACCGTGGCAATGGCAATATGCTGCGCATCCGGATTAGAACTTTGTGGTACTGCCCCGGCATCTAACAATTTTTCTGTGAGTATATCAGCTTCAGGTAAAAATTCCAATACCGTTAGATGTGATAAAACCTCAAGCCTCCGCTGCGCTGCTTCTGGATCACCTTGACTTGCTTCGGTAAGAACTACAGGTGAAATAACAAATGTAAAATCATCCACGTACTCTTCCCAAAACTGCCGAGTTATCTGTTGCCAAGACGCTAACGTTGCATCACTGCTTTGCCTGCCTACCAGATAACTGATAACAGTCGTTTCAAGGTAGACTCGCGGTTTTATTTTTCCATAGTGTATCATGGACTGTTATCGGTTTCAAAGAATAATTGATACAATTTAGGTAGTCTCTGACGCGTCAAGCACCGCATCCAGCTGATCCATCACTTTATGGAAGGCTTCAACATATAGCCACATCAACTCGAAATCGTTCGGCGGATTGACATCAAAGACGTAGCAGTGGGAATCAATGAATTCAACGGCTTTCGGATAATCCTCTGTTTTGTATTCGATTGTTGAACCGTTGCATCGCCACGGACAACCTGTACCGTAACCGACTTGGTTCTGGAAGATCTCTTGCGATGGCACGGGTAACCGTTGCCACTGTCCCGTCGGAACACCTTCGGCGCGTAGGGCTTCCTGCACCTTCTCACGCAGGGTTCGTGCTGGAATATCTAACCCCAAGGCTTCTGGATTGAAACCGACGACGTAGTTGTAATATACCGGTTCACATCCGTCTGGCGTAAAAGGTGTTTCGATGCCATCAAGTTGACTGAGATGCATTGTGAGATAGTTGCAATTTTCGATGCGCAGCGCGTTGTTTGCGTCCAATCGTTTAAGCTGGCTCCGAATGAACGCTTGACTGAACATATCCCCGCGATACATCCACCCAAGTCCATACGCGTTGTACTCCTGCTCCTCACGCTCTCTGCCCGGCACAACGATCTCCCCGAAATACTGCAACAACGCCGCGCGCTTATAAATTTCCTCATCGTCTGTTGTGAACAGACCGCCTTGACAACCACTGCTGAGCGTTTTTGATGCCTGTGTGCTGTATCCCGCCGCGTCGCCAAAAGAACCACAAAGCTTACCTTTATAGCGCGCCCCGTGTGCTTGCGCGACATCCTCAATGACTTTTAAGTTGTGTTTCTTAGCAATCGTTAGGATGGGGTCCATATCGGCAGGCATACCGTGGATATGCACAGGCAGAATCGCCCGTGTTCTTTCAGTAATCTTTGCCTCAATCTCGTTCGGATCAATACAATAGGTCACCGGATCAATATCAACGAAAATGGGGATAGCGTTGTGATGGAGAACAGCTGCTGCAGTTGCCCAGAAAGTGAAAGCAGGAATGATAACCTCGTCTCCGGGTTCAATGCCGACCCCAGCGACGCAGAGATGCAGCGCAGCGGTACCGCTGTTAACAGGAATACAGTACTGAACGTCCATGTATTCCGCCCACTCCTTTGCGAGACCTTCGGATTGGATGCGTTGTTGTTCGGTGATTTTTTCGGAAGCGATGACCTCGGCAATCGCGTCTCTGTCAGATTTTG
This sequence comes from Candidatus Poribacteria bacterium, assembly GCA_003635195.1. Classification (GTDB taxonomy): domain Bacteria; phylum Poribacteria; class WGA-4E; order WGA-4E; family WGA-3G; genus WGA-3G. The sequence goes on from PYIY01000076.1 coordinate 17,644, forward strand.
TAACCTGTGGCCACGGTTGAATCAATCCATCAGGAATCGTCCGTTTACCACCGTGTATTGCGAGTTTTTCCGCCATGAGGGTCCTCCTTGCGGTGGACTTCCGCTGGGAGTATGATGAAGATTAAGAATTTATCCTCAAATTTCCACTTTCCTTTATAGATGTTCTATGGCTTTTGGGATTCGCTTTAAAACCTCGTCCCTGCCGAGCAGTGCAACAATATCGAAGAGACTCGGTCCGAACGATGTCCCGGTCAATGCGATTCGCAATGCCTGCATCGCTGCGACGCGTTTGATATCGTTCTCGTCCGTGTATTTCCAAATTGCCGTTTCAACGGTTTCTATGTCAAACGAAGGGACTTCTTCCAAAATCTGTAAAAGGTTCGTCAGCATCTCAGAAGTTTTTTCTCTCTTTTCTTCTGAACCGCCCCACCATTTCTTGACCGCTTTCGGTTCATATTCAAATTCATCAGTAAAAAAATATCGGGTTTGTGGCAGGATGTCTTGCAGCGTTGTGAGACGTTCACCGACCGCTTCTACAATATCTTCTAACCAGTCGCGTCTCTCAGTCGAATTGATTAAGCCTTCTGCTTGCCAAAACGGGATGACTGCGTCTGTCCGTGCCGAAATACTGAGTTGATTTATATAATGGGAGTTGAGCCATTCAAGTTTCTTAATATCGAAAACACTGCCGCTTTTGCCGACGCGTTCGAGATCAAACTTTTCTATAAGTTCATCTACAGAAAAGATCTCTTGTTTATCGTCATAGGACCAGCCGAGTCGGACAACGAAGTTCAGCACCGCTTCAGGTAAATACCCCTGCTCACGGTAGCGGTTCACAGCAACGAGATCACCGTGGTGGCGTTTGCTCATCTTTCTGCCACTACTATCCAGTACCAATGGAATATGTGCAAACTGTGGCACCTTCAAACCGAGGGCATTCGCAATCGCAATCTGCTTCGGTGTGTTATTGAGATGCTCTGTGCCCCGAATCACATGCGTTATCTGCATCTCCGCATCGTCGATAATTGAGGTAAGATTGTAGTTCGGCATCCCATTTGAACGGACGATCACTTCATCCTCTAAGGTTTCCGGATCAATATTGCGTGAACCGAGCACGAGGTCTTCAACAGGGATCGGTGTGTCAGGCATCTTTATACGAATAGTTGGTCTCCTGTCCTCGACGACGATAAAACGGTCTAAGTCTTCAGAGGTCAAATGTCGGCATCTTCTATCGTAGGAACGGGGCTGCTTATCGGCGCGAGCTTGTGCGCGGATATCTTCAAGTTCTTCAGGTGTGCAGTAGCAGAAGTATGCATTGTCACTGTGAATCAATTGCGTGACATACCTATTATAGATATTTCTCCGCTCCGATTGGACATATTGCTCGTCCCAATTGATGCCCAACCACCTCAACGCGTCATAAATCTCGTGCATGGATTCATCCGTGGAACGCGCCGTGTCTGTATCGTCAATCCGGAGGATGAACTTGCCGTTATGGTGTTTGGCAAACAGCCAATTGAATAAAGCTGTTCGCGCCCCACCGATGTGTAGGTAGCCGGTTGGTGATGGTGCCATCCGCACCCGAACCTGATCTTTCACTGCGGAAACTGGTGTTCCGCTTGGTGTGTCGTTCATTTTTGCCCCTTCTGGATTTTTGCCCAAGTATCTCTCAGCGGTACTGTACGATTGAAGACCAATCTCTCCGGCGTTGTATCCGAATCAACACAGAAATAGCCCATCCGAAGGAATTGATACCGACTTCCAGATGGCGCGTCAACGAGACTCGGTTCAACTTTGCAATTATCTATAACCTCCAAGGAGTCTGGATTCAGGAACTGTATCCAGTCTTCACCTTCTGTCCCGCTTTCGGGTTCACGTTCTGTAAAGAGCGCATCGTAGAGGCGGACTTCAGCATCAACAGCGTGTTCAGCCGAGACCCAATGCAACGTCCCTCTTACCTTACGTCCATCTTCCGACCAGCCACCGCGCGTCTCAGGATCATAAGTGCAGTGAATCTCAACGATTTCACCGGTGTTTTCATCTTTAACGACGCGTTCGCACTGGATATAATAGGCATGCTTGAGCCGGACCTCTCGTCCAGGGGCTAATCTGAAGAATTTTCGAGGCGGATCTTCCATAAAATCTCCGCGTTCAATATAAATTTCTCTCGAAAATGGGACTGTTCGACTCCCCGCGTTCTTGTCCTCCGGATTATTTTCAGCCTCAAACATCTCGACTTGTCCTTCTGGATAGTTATCAATGATAACTTTAACAGGGTCGAGAACTGCCATGACACGTGGTGCGCGGCGATTCAGATCGTCGCGGATAGAATACTCAAGCTGCCCTATCTCAATGAGATTGTCTGCCTTTGAAACACCGATGCGGTTGCAAAAATCTCGGATAGCTTCAGGCGTATACCCCCGGCGGCGCATCCCAGAGAGTGTAGGGAGTCTCGGATCATCCCATCCGCTAACGTGTCCTTCCTGAACAAGAACTCTGAGTTTCCGCTTACCGAGTACGGTATAAGTAAGATTCAAGCGAGCAAATTCAATTTGCCGAGGTTGATAGATTTCCAACTCTTCTAAAAACCAATCGTAGAGCGGACGATGATCCTCAAACTGGACATCACATAACGAATGTGTTATCCCCTCAATCGAATCGGATTGCCCGTGTGTGAAATCGTAGGTCGGATAGATGCACCATTTGTCGCTGTGGCGATGGTGGTGTGCCCGCAAAATGCGATACATCACAGGGTCCCGCATATTTAAATTGGGGCTTGACATATCAATCTTTGCCCGAAGCGTACGGGAACCGTCTGCGAATTCGCCGTTCCGCATGCCTTGGAACAGTGCTAAGTTTTCCTCAACTGATCGGTCTCGGTAAGGACTATTTGTCCCCGGTTCGACTAAGGTCCCACGATAAGTGCGCATCTCGTCTGGTGTCAGATCACAGACGTACGCCTTCTCTTTCTCTATGAGTTTGACTGCATACCCATAAAGCACCTCAAAATAGTCAGACGCGTGGTATTCTCGGTCTTTCCAATCGAATCCGAGCCAACGGACATCTCGCTTAATCGCTTCTACGTATTCACTCTCTTCTGTGATGGGGTTGCTGTCGTCAAATCTTAGATTGTAAAGTCCACCATAATCTTCGGCGATGCCGAAACTAATACAGATAGCCTTAGCGTGCCCGATATGAAGGTAGCCACTCGGTTCTGGAGGGAATCGGGTATGCACCCGACTATCATATCTATTTGTCTTGAGGTCCTTCTCAATCTCTTGACGGATAAAATTTGTGTCAGAGGTGTTGTTGATATCTTCTTTTAAATGCGGATCTGAATGCTTCATATCTTATACCGTACCAATCATATATGTCCTATTTTGGGCGTATTACAGAGACTTCCGCTCTTGAAAACGGTATGTCTGTAGGGGTTGGAACTCTGATTAATATATTATACCCTCAAAACTCTCTAAAGTCAAGATTATGGTACCCTTTCAAACCGTATTTATCAAGATTAGAGGCATTGCCTAAAAATACACCGTGATTGCCGAAAAAATAGGCAGATATACACCTCACAAAGAGGATTCCCTTGATGTACAGCGAAGTCTATAATTACTGACGAACGGGACATTGGAAATACAACAATTTTTGCTACTTACCATACAAATTCTGTTTATTGGCAATAGATGGGAAGGTTACAGGTAGGTTCAACTGTGATTTATAAAAAAAAATGAAGGTGGATCCCCTTGATGATAACTAAGTGTGTACCAGTATTTTAGGCATCCTCGGCAAATTTCGGATACTAATACTGTGTCCGCTTAGGACATTGGCACGAAACTTGCTACAACTTAAACAAATGTGTAATTGGATTTTAGCATTTTTGATTTTTTTGAAAAAAGTGTAACTATTTCTCCAGTGCATCCGTTTTAAACGTTGTATTGATTAATATATTAATTTAGATAAAAGGGGTAAAATTATGAAATCCACTGATGTACGCAAAAAGCGTCTATCCTTATACGAAACGGCGTTGTGCCTTGCGATGACGAAAGCGCGTCAAGATGAATTGCGCTGGGAACGTTTTATTGACAATTTATCGCAGATATGTGATACGTTTGCCTCCGAGATTGCTTCCAAAGACGCTGCCCCTTCTAAGCGGGCAAACTCTTCTTAATCGTTTCTGCATTGCAGTTAGACTGACTCTTGGAGTTTTGAATGGTTTTTAAAAATTTTAACCAGAGAGCGGGCTAATTTTTCGGGATCGTGGCGGATAACGTTCATTTGAACACCGCCTAACCAAGTTCCAAATTCAGTGACAACCATATCTCGAATGAGGTCCGCTTCAATAACAGTGATGCCTTCATCTTCAAGTTTCTCCTGCTCTGGGTTATAGGAAACTTGTACTTTTGAGGCATCTGCGACCTGCATCGTCTCGACCGATAACAACGAAATATCTTTGGCGAGGTTCAGGACATCTATAAGATGTTGGGTGTCTTCATAGAGCATTGAAAGCCCTTCCTCAGCAAGCGAACGAATCCGAGTCAATTGCGACACCAATTCTTTACGAACATATTCTTGCATAATTTCTGTTGGGGCAGGTTGGTTGTTAACCACAACATAATCCAACGGAATTTTGGCGTGGTCCCAAATGGCGTTGACGTGATCCGTAACAGCATAGCCATCGGTTTCACCCGGTTGGGTCATGACGTTACAGACATAAATTTTAATAGCGTCTGAACGCTGAATTGTTTCGACGATGCCTTTAATAACGAGATTTGGCATGATACTGGTGTAAAGGCTGCCTGGACCGATGATAATCACATCGGCGTTAATGAGTGCCTCTATGGCCCCTTCATGTGCTTGGCATTCATAAACCTCGTCGGGATCGTGGTGTGTTTTTCCATTTTCGCGATGTTCAAAAAAGACACGCTTGATCGGTTCGCGATTTTCTCGGATCGGTATTGTGGATTCCCCGCGGACAATTTCTCCATCCGCGAGTTCTGCGCATAAGACGGTATAGTCGAGCGTAACAGGTATAATCTGTCCACGGACTGAGAGTAGTCTTGATGCGGCTTGAATCGCTTTCGGGAAGTTTCCTTCAAATTTTTCTGTTAATGCTGTTAACAAAAGATTGCCGACTGTATGCCCACCGAGTTCACCGTTGCTCGAAAACCGATATTCAAAAAGTCCCGCGAGTTCATCAGCATCAGATAAGGTAAACAGAAGTCTACGAATATCACCAGGCGGTAGCATATCAAACTCTTCAACGAGCCGTCCTGAGCTCCCGCCATCGTCAGAGACAGTAACGATGGCCGCTAAACTATCCAGGTCAACAATATTGTCTTTACCTTTCTCCAGATCAGCGTAGCCTTTGATGCCGCTGAGTAGAGCAGATAAACCACTTCCGCCTCCGATGCAGGCGAGTTTCAAAGTCATAATTTCTCCAAACTGAATCGCGGTTTTTTGTACTTAGTGGTTCGGAACTGAGATTTTCCGCGAATTGTAAACATTGCACCTCTATAGGGCAGCATAATAGATAACGCAATTAATACCGAATCTGTTTCATTAAGGTCGTCAAAGTTTCAAGTGTTTCGTCACACAACCGCTCCGCCGCTTCGGAAGTCGGGGCTTCACTAAAAACTCGGATGACAGGTTCTGTACCTGATTTGCGAATGTTTACCCATCGATCGCTCCAGACCCGTTTAACACCGTCCGTTAGTTCAAGAGATGGTTCCGTTTCAACACCACATTCTTCTTTATAAACCCTTAAAACACTTTCAACAAGATGCGTTGCAACCGCTTGCGACGGGATCTCCAATTTCTTCCGGCACATCTGATATTGCGGCATGTTCTCTACGATCTGCGTTACAGTCCTATCAGATTCAGCAAGATATTGAACAATCGCTGCAATAGAGGTGATACCGTCCGTTGTGTAGTGGACATCAGGATAAATAACACCCCCAGTGCCTTCCCCGCCAATCACTGCGTTCACTTCGCGCATCTTCTCAACCACCCAACCTACACCGACTTTTGTCCGATGCAGCGTTACGCCGTAATTCGCTGCAATATCGTCTAACATTCGACTCGTTGATACTGTAGCGACGATGTCCCCTTTCGTCTTCCTAAGGATAAAATCGACGACGAAGGCAAGCGTCCATTCACCGGTTAGCGGAACACCACGTTCTGTGACAGCAACAAGTCGGTCGGCATCACCATCATGGGCAAAGCCAATATCTGCCCCAGACGTTACGACAACCTTACAGAGTTCATCTAACGCATCTGGCGTAGGTTCAGCAGGGCGGCGGAAGTGTCCATCCGCGACACAATTAATTTCAACAACCCGACAACCGAGTTCTCTTAAGAGAGACGGACTAATCACACTCCCGGCACCGTTGCCGGAATCAATGGCTACTTTTAGTCCTCTTTCTCGGATTAAGCCCAATTCAAGCCACGAAGAATTCAGGATTTGTTCAAGATGATATCTGGTCGCCGCTTCGTGCGTCTCAAGTATCCCCTGTTCGTTCCAAGGCGCGAGCGCGAAATCTTCTGCCTCATAGATATGTAGCAATTCATCGCGTTCTGCTTGGGTCAAGAGGTTCCCCGAGGCGGATGCAAATTCGATGCCGTTCCAAGCGACCGGATTATGACTCGCTGTAATAGTGATGCTGCCCTGTGCGCGCCGTGCTTTCGCCATCAATAGGATCGTCGGTGTTGGACAAAGCCCCACATCAATGACGTGACACCCGGTCGCAAAAAGCCCCGCGAGGACTGCATGTCTAAGCATCGGACTTGAGGTTCGGGAATCCGTACCGATAACTACTGTTCTACCGCCGACAAAGGTCCCAAACGCCATCGCGAATTGTGTAATGACTCGGATGTCGAGCGAAACACCAATCTCTCCACGGACCCCTGAAACGCTGATAATTGGTTTCCCTATTTTTCCCATGTAACCCTCTCCGGAACGTTTATGCGATGGTGCCTCGCGATCCCAACATGCGCCATGCCCCCAAAAAGCAGCATCCGCCAATCACTAACTGCCACACCCCGACAAGATACCACGGGTTTGGATACCTATAGTCGTATGAAGTAACGGGTGTTAATTCGTAGAGCACAGGTTTTCTAAAGATGTCCATTCCGTCAAAAATACCGCACACAGCAATAAGCGGGTTTAGGTGCAAGACTGGCGATACGAAGGGTTGAAGGTTGTCCACATAGTGTTCTAAAAAGTTGAGTAAAAATGCGCCACCAATCAAAATGCACCATAAAAGCGTCGCAAATTCTGCACCGAAAAGTGCGTCTCTGAAAATGTATGTGCCCCACATTCCGACTGCCCCTGCCGACAAACTATAAACCCCCAATATCAGCACCATCTGTAATGCCTTCGTGAATGAGAGATTCACGGCGAACAAAGCGACGAAAGTGGATAAAAATACCCAGCCTAACACCGGTATCTGACTCGTCACAAGTTGTCGCAATAACCACTGTCCAGATAAAATGGGACTCAGTGTGAGCTGCTGCGCAGTGTGAACGTTAAAACGGGTTTCAGCAAAGCTGATATGAACAGCATAAGCGGCGAGATAAGGGGCTATCAAAAGCACAACACATATCTGCGCCATGAAAAAACATTCTATCGGTAAACCGAGTTTAAGGCGGATCAATAGTTGATAAATAATCCATAACAAAAAACTCGCGATGAGGCACCCCAAAAGGGGTTTTATGAGGTAGCTGCGATTGTTGATAGTCATACGAAGAGACGAATTTATGGGTCTTGTGTTCGGCTGCGGAGCCGCAAAATTTCTTCAGCAATGGCAATAAGATTCGGGTTAATAATCAACGCCTGCTTGTATGCATCAATGGCTTCGGCGATTTTACCGAGCTGAACATAAGCGTGTCCCATCCCTGCGAACGCACCGAAATGATTCGGATTCAGCGAAATAGTCTGTTTGCAATCACGGATGACTTTACTCCATTCTTCAAGCATGAAGTAGGCAATTGCACGTTGGTTGTAACCCTCAGCAAAATTCGGATCTGTCTCGATGACCCTGGTGAAACGTTCAACTGCCTCTTGATATGCTTCATTCTTGAGCGAAATTTTCCCATGGTCAAGCATTGCGTCAACGGTGCCATCGCCCGACCGTGACCAGATTGCCCACAACGCATATTCAGCACTGTAACGGGTCCCAATATCATCGTTTTTAAGTGCTTCTACCAATGCTGGGATCACTTCTGGTGTGCCAATTAAGCGCAGTGCAAATCCCGCTGCGCGCCTAACCAACGGGTCTTCGCTCTGAAGATAGACAACCAAATCGGCTTCTGAATAGTTAGCATTTAGAAGTTGTTTGAGTTTTTCAATGTCCCCTGAATCCTTGAACATCAGTTTCGCCAATTCGGAAAATCCATTGTTCCCATACATGGTTAAACCTCGCTATGTTGCTGTTTCCACTTGGAAATAATTATAACAGGTTTCTGCCAGAATAACAATCTTAAATGCCAGTATACATCAAAAAGTTTGCAATTTAGATGGATAGCTGCTACAATTTTTGAGGTAAGCAGATATAGTTCCCTGCCAAAACACCAGAGAGTGGAGCCATATACAAACCGTGAAAAGACGAAAAATTCTCATCCTCTGCATCGATGCCGGTAGCCATGACTACCTTGCAGCGAGCCACCTCCCGACCCTCCAAAAATTGGCGAAAGCCGGATTTTACCGACATGCCAATGCTGTTATTCCGTCTGTTACGAATGTTAATAACGTGAGCATCGCGACTGGAACATTTCCAGAGACGCACGGCATCACGACGAATTACCATGTAGACCGAACAACTGGCAGAGGGGAATTTATTGAGGATAACCGTTTCCTTCTCGCACCGACACTCTTTGAAACTGCGAAAGCGTCTAAATTTGCGGACCAAACCGCGCTGTTTGTGACAAAGAAAAAGTTGCTACGGATGTTGGAAACAGGTACGGATATCGCGGTTGCTGCTGAGGACCCACCCTCTGAATACATCCCAATTGTTGGACAGGTAGAACCGATTTATTCAATCGAAATCAACTGGTGGCTCCTGCGTGCTGTGCAAGAGACTTTACGCAAAGACGACCCGGAACTTGTTTATTGCTCAACAACGGATTGGGTCCAACACAAATATGCCCCCGATGCCGAACCGGCGCAACGACATTTCGCTGTACTGGACCAAATCATCAGCGAAATCGTAGATGATGATCCAGAACGCGAAATTTATATCACGGCGGACCACGGGATGTTGGCGAAAACAACCGCGCTTGACCCGGGCCGCTTGCTAACCGAGCACGGTATCCCCGCGGATGCCATCCCTATTATTAAGGATCGGTATGTCGCACATCATAGCAATTTAGGCGGTGCCGCTTACGTGTTCCTCAAAAACCGTGCTGATACGCCGAAAGCAGTCAAGAAACTTTTGTGTACACCCGGTATTGAAGAAGCGTACTGTGCCGAAGACGCTGCACGCACATTTCGACTTCATAGCGAACGGATTGGCGATATCTTTGTATTAGCAGATGAAACGACTGTTTTCGGAGAGTTGGAAACCGCTGTGGAACCGACAGATGTGCGTTCACACGGCTCGCGACACGAAAGTTATGTGCCGATTATTGGGTATAATAGCCCTTGGTCGGCGACAGATTTTGAATATAATCTTGATATTGGAAGACTATTTTTAGAAAGCCTGTTGTAGGAACGATCTCTGAATCGCGACTTCTTCAACTTTTAATAAAAGGAGAGATTATGTTATCAGAAAAAGAAAAAACCGAAGGCTGGATATCCCTATTTGATGGTGAGACGCTCAACGGTTGGGGGGCCACCGGAAAAGATGAGGGATGGGTTATTGATGATGGTAGTATTCTCTGCACTGTTCAAGGCGGAAAATACCTCTACACCGAACAACAATACGATAACTTCATACTCGCACTCGATTACAAAACCGAGCCGAAAGTTAACAGCGGAATTTTCATCCGATGGGCAGACCTTGATGACCCTGTTCAGAGCGGTCTTGAAATCCAGATTTTAGACACACACGGCAAAGAACCGACGACAAATCACGACTGCGGCGCGCTTTACGATGCACTTGGACCGACCCGAAATACGTGCAAACCCGCCGGTGAGTGGAATCAGATGACCATCACATGTGATGGTAGTACTGTTGCCGTGACACTTAATGACGAAGAAATCGTCCGCGCCGATCTCGATGACTGGGATACACCGCACAAAAACCCGGATGGCAGCAGGAATAAGTTTGGCATCGCGCTCAAGGATTTCCCACGAGGGGGTCACATCGGTATCCAAGACCACGGTGGGAAGATCTGGTGCCGAAACATTAAGGTCAAACCCCTATAGAAAAGTCCATAGCCATTTGTACATCTGCACAGGGAGGCGACCTCATCTGATCGCGCCTCCCTTTGATATGCAAAGCAAATTGGAAAACTGCCAACATACAAATGCTTGTTGCTGTAGAAGTGCCCCCAGTTGCTACTTCACTGACCGCTAACTACTGACAGCCGATGGCTGACTGCCAGAGGCATTCAGTTTTAAACTGATATTTCTCAAAAGTTACTGTAAAGCAGTGTTTATCAAGGTTCTTTTAGTATTATTGTATGAAAATGCGTTATGAAGTCGGTAAGCATCTGTCTTTCTCCTGTGAGTTGAAGTTGTATTTGATGAAATGTGCGTCTCTCCGAGATACTGATTTGGAGCAACATGAGGTAGCTGATAACTTTTATACCGAGACTGACATAGGTGCCTTCTCTGCTTTGTAGACTCATCGCAGAGACGTGGAGATTCGTTTTCAAATGCCTCCAGAACTGTTCAATACCGTGGTGCTGAGACCAAATGCGTATCGCTTCAGAAGCACGCAAGGGTTTTCCAAAGACCAAGAGGGTTCGTATCTTGCCTCTATCTCGAAAGAAGATGACGATACATTCGCCAAATGTTGGACTGATTGCTTTGGCACGATAGACCGGTTTATCACACCCCCATTCGTCTTCGTGGAGTTCTATGTTCTTTTTATGCGCCGAAAGTTTTGCCTTTGTCTCAGCGATGGTCATGACGAAGTTATTTTTTCCATGAACCAATATAGAGGTAAACCCTAAGACCGATAAAGCCTCAACAAGTTTACGACTCGCATACCATGAATCG
>PYIY01000077.1 GCA_003635195.1 Candidatus Poribacteria bacterium
GTTGAATTCGCGAACAAAGCACTCGGCGTGATTGATGTCGCATGGACACACCGTTCCGGTCCGAATATGCTTGAGATTTACGGCACAGAAGGCTCGTTTGCCGCAGGGCACGGCGAAATGCATTTCCAAACCCGCAAACTCTCTGATGAAGAAAAAGCGGAATACATCGCCAACGCACCCGAAGCACCCCCCGAACCGATGCAACAGTGGATCAATGCCATCCTTCGCGATGAACCGATGACAATTACGATCCAAGATGGGCGGAATCTCACTGAGTTGATGCAAGCGTTCTATATGTCCTCCGAACAAGGGCAGGCGATAGAATTTCCGCTCTGATACCAAATTAACGGGATTTATCTTATTTTTGGACGATAGGTGCGGTTTCCTAACCGCACCATAACTGTCAATTTTAGAGCAAATAACCGTTGTAGTCCCAGATCCGGTAGGGTTTTTGCTTGGGTGTTTCTTTACTGTTTCCAACTGCGCCGGGTTTTAGCCATGAACTTTGTACACGCCAGAAACCCTCTTCAGTCCCGTAGGGACGATATCTGTGTAGAAGCGTTAAAACCAAAAGAACCAAGCCCCGTAGGGGCGGCATTTGAGGAGACGTTACCCCAAAAGGTGGTTTCCGTGTAAATCCCTAAATTGACCCTATGGTATGAAAGAAAATAAGGACGAAAAGATTACCAGTATATCTAAGGCACGAACTCTGGAGGAGATAGCCGACTACTGGGACACGCATAGCTTGGCTGACCACTGGGATGAAACACATGGAGTCAATTTTGAGGTTCGGATGCAGCTAAAGTGTCGTGTAACACTTACCCCAGAAATCTATGAAAAAATTGAAAAACAAGCACTGGAACAGGGAGTCTTACCGGAAACTTTGGTTAACTTGTGGTTAGCTGAACGCCTCCATGCGATAGAATCATCGTAGGTGATAATCGCCTGACACAACTATAAGTTATACCATTCTATTTGAGTAGATTGCCTAACGAATGTTATTCAGAAGTTCCGAAAAGGGTTTCCTCCAAGAGATATGAATATATGATTTTAGAGTTTACTTTATCTGCCCACTAACCCAAATTGAGGAATACCATGCAAGACTATCAACCTATTTCTCTTTCAGAATTATGTAATGTTGATGCAGAAATTATTGGTGTTAACACAGTGCCGACCTTAGGACAGCAAACATTTCACGGGCTTCCCTTCAATATCTCTGAAGGTGAAAAATGTTTTGTGGGATTTGGGGATGGCGTAAATACAGACCCCATTCAAGTGCCTATCAGTGCAAGTCCGAAGCGAGTGATTTTTGTGCATCGCCTGCTTGAGTCGCGCATTCCTGAAGGTGAACCTATCGGCAGGCTTATTGCCAACTATGTTTTCCATTACACCGATGGTGAAACCGAGAGTGTACCCATTCGCGAACGCTTTGAGATCGGCAGTGTGCCGCAGGGATGGGGACAACAGACATTCCTTGCGATACCTGACCGGCAGGAAAGTTTGGCATCGCGGCACGAGGGACCTTGGGGATCCGCGGGTAACCGACAAACAGAGGTGAGCCAAGGGACACCGCGCGACTACTATCTCTGGATATGGAAAAATCCGAGAGACGACGCTGAAGTGGCATCCATTGAAATCCAACCACAGGAACGGCGGTTTATTGTTGCCGCAATCACACTCGGTTACCTCGACGAAGACCCGATACCGCGCCGTCCCCGCCGCGAAGTCAAAATTACGCTGCCGCAATCTGATGATGCCGACAAACCTTTTGATATGGAAGTCAATGTTGACCGTGGCGTTGCGACCTATCCGTATCCGTTGCCCGAAAATGACCCTGATGCCTTTATTAATGACGATTTCAAGGGGTGGGGTGAATCCCAAAACAACAAAAGCAGTCCCGCGTATGTTGAAGTATCTGCTACACCCTCTGCAAGTGTTGAAATCACGAACCATGGAGAGACACTTGGCACCGTCAACTGGGGCGAAGTACAAGATAAGGGAAGTGTTCAACCCAACGAACGCGTCAAGATAGAGGTCATTGATTCTGGTAGGAACTGGGTACATACCACTGTAATTGATGAAGACACAGGCAAACCTGTACCGTGTCGTATCCATTTCCGTTCGCCACACGGTGTCCCGTATGCCCCACATGGACACCATGCACACGTCAATTCAAACATGGGCACGTGGCACGTAGATATCGGCGGTGATGTCCGACTCGGACAGATTAGCTACGCCTATATTGACGGCACCTGTCAGGGATGGCTGCCTCGCGGAGACGTTATCGTTGATGTTGCCCGCGGTTTTGAATACACGCCTTTACGAACCACCATCAACATAAAACCGGGACAACGCGAGTTGACATTGCGATTGAAGCGGTGGTGCGATATGAACGCCGAACGCTATTTCAGCGGCGATACGCACGTTCACTTCCTGTCTACGCAGGGAGCACATACCGAAGCACAAGGCGAGGACCTCGGCGTTGTTAACCTCCTCCTTTCGCAGTGGGGACATCTCTTCACGAACACAGAGGAATTTATCGGGAGACCCACGACCTCTGCTGACGGACGGAGCATTGTCTATGCGACGCAGGAGAATCGCCAACATCTTCTTGGACACCTCACGCTTCTCGGTTTAAAAGAACAGGTTGCGCCGTGGTGTTCCGACGGACCCGGGGAAGCCGAACTCGGTGGGAACATGGAGGTCACGCTTTCACACTGGGCAGATGCGTGTCACGCACAGGGTGGCACCGTCGTCTTACCGCACATCCCGAACCCGAATTGTGAACCGGCGACGCTCATTGCTACTGGACGTGTAGATGCTGTTGAGTATCTCACCAACGCTATGTATGGGCACCTTGAGTACTATCGTTACCTCAACTGCGGCTATAAATTGCCGCTCGTCGGTGGAACGGATAAGATGAGTAGCGATGTGCCGGTAGGCGTTTATCGGACTTATGTCCACATTCCTGACAACGAGGAATTTAATTACGATAACTGGTGCAAATACATGAGTGCCGGAAACACGTTCCTCAGCGGCGGTCCCATGATCCGACTCTCCGTTGATGGACACCCCATCGGTAGCACGGTTAACCTTCCGGGTAACGGTGGCACTGTGGAAGTTGAAGCCTCCGCCGATTCTATCTTCCCAATCCACACGTTACAGATTATTCAGGCCGGACATGTCGTTGCTTCTACTGAGGACAAAGATGGCACAGGGCATCTGCACCTAAAAGCCAATCTGAAAGTGGACAAACATTCGTGGATTGCGGCGCGATGCGGCGGACCTAACTATGCACAAGCCGTTCCACATTACGACGGATGGGGCCGCGGTATCATTGCGCATACCTCCCCGGTCTATATCGCGGTCGGCGGCGAGTGGTGGATGTTCGATCCAGAAACAGCGAACTATATGTTAACTTTGATTGAAGGCGGGTTGTCCTATATTCAGCAGACAGCACGCCATCATGAACACGGCACTGTAACGCACCACCACGGCGAGGATGACCATCTGGAATTCCTCTCCCGTCCGTTCCAAGAGGCACGAGAGGCAATCCACCGCCGAATGCACCAATTGGGTATTCCGCATTAGTTATCTGTCTGCCGCATTTTTCCTGTTTTCTACGAGTTTTGTGTTGGCATTACCTAACAACCTTCAAGATGATACCGTTTGCTATCTAAATTCTGTGTATGGTATAATAACTGAGGTTTTGTGGCCCTGTATGCTCAACGTGCAGCAGTGAAAACCACGTTTCGGTGCCATTGATGGATTGCACAAGTGAACGAATTGAGACCTATACGGAGGAATTTGACATGGGTGCTCCTACTAAAAAGTTGAAGAAAAAGGAAATTGAATCAAAAGAGCCCCTTGAGGAGCACGCGGCTGCGCGTGGTTTGGAAGGTGCTTATGATGATGACGAACCCGAGTATACACTCGATATGCTCATCGCAGTAAATCCTGACTATAAAGGCTCTCCCGAGAAGTGTAACGCCACATCACACCTCCCCGCGCGTGGTTTAGAAGGTGCTTATGATGATGACGAACCCGAATATACGCTCGATATGCTCGCTGCACTAAACCCTGACTATAAAGGCACTGATAAGAAGTGTGCTTCCGAGAAACGCGAGTGTACAATAGAGAGGAAACCTAATGAAGGAGCGTGATGTAATTGTTGTCTATTTAAAGGATACCGAGGGACAGCTAAAGTTGAGACCCGCGGTTTGTCTACGACAGTTGCCACACAATTATCACGCCTTTATTGCTTGTGGTCTAACGACGAGATTACAATATTGTGTTGAAGGTTTCGACGAAATTGTCACACCTCAAGACGATAATCTGGAGCGGCTTAGGGAAACCTCCCTAATTCGACTTGGCTTTCTAAGTCAAATACAGATACATGAGATCGTAGGACACATCGGCTCTATTTCGGAGGAACGGCACAGACGGCTGTTGAAAAAATTGAGCGATTATCTCGAAGAAATGAGCGAATGATGGATAGCCTGGTAGGCTTGGATTATGACCTTTGTTCTTAACCGTGCTGATTGAAACATAGGAGACCAACATGCCAAAAGAATTAGTAGCTATCGCCCCTCGGCAACCCGTCTTGAGAGAATATGAAGATGGTCCCGTCCCTGCAGATAGTATCCGCGTCCAAGTCGAATTCGGTGCCCCCAAACGTGGCACCGAACTGACAGCGTATTACGGATACAACAGCGCAAATTTTCCGATGGGACTTGGGAATATGTGCGTCGGAAAAATCATTGAAATCGGGGACGAGGTTGAAGGTTTTAAGATTGGGGAACGCATCACCAGCCACGGACACCTCAAAGAGACGCACACGTGGCGCGCAGGTAGCGTCCTCAAGATGCCAGACCACATGACGTGGAAAGAGGCGGTCTGCTATGATCCATTGCACTTCGCCATGTCTGCGATTCGGGATGGAAAAGTCCGCGTTGGTGAGCGGGTCGCTGTCTTTGGACTCGGTGCCATTGGGTTGATGACCGTGCAGATGGCGCGGATCGCAGGGGCTGATTTTGTCGCTGCCGTAGACCCGCTTGAAAGACGGCGGAAGGTCGCTGAAAAGACCGGGGCGGAGCTTGTTATTAATCCCACTGCCTCCAATACTGGCGAAGTGCTCAAAGAAGCGACCGGTGGGATTGGCGTTGATGTGGCCGTAGAAACGAGTGCAGTGTATGAGGCACTTGATGATGCGCTTCGCAGTGTCACTTTTGAAGGCACAATCGTCTACGCTGGACGCGCAAAAGCGTGTACAGGCGGGCTTGACCTCGGTGCTGTCGCGCATGTCAACATTCCGAACATCATCTTCGCGCGCGCCAACAGCGATCCGAACCGCGATCATCCGCGCTGGGATTTCAGACGTATCGTTGATACCTGCTGGAAATGGCTTGAAGAAGGGCGATTTGACTGTGAAGATGTCGTTGATCCGGTGGTGCCGTTTGAAGATTCAGTCGAGGCTTACATAGAGATGGACAATCACCCTGAGCGAAGCGTCAAATTAGGTATCTCCTTTGGTTGAGGCACCTGTGGTCGCTATACAGAAATACGCCGTTTGTTGGTGGCTATTGATATGCAATCAAAAAAATGCCGAGGACCATCACAACAGCCGCGATCAGTCGGCGTTTTGTATAGGTTTCTTTTAAGGCATATCCACCGAGCAAAACAACAAAGATGACAGAACACTGCCGAACCGCTGTTACGTAGCTCACCTTTTCTGTCATCAAAACGTAGAGGATGAGCGAATAGGAGGCTAACGAGAGGACAACGACAACAAGAGCGCGCTTCCATTCTGCTCGTCCAATCTCTACAATCTGCTGGTGTGGAAACCGGGCGAGGCAGGACAATCCATAGAGGACCTGTGAGATACTGTTCTCCATTAAATAGTAGGTCACGGCGCGCCACAAGGGAGCACCTGTCGAGTGGCGATGAAATTCAGACATCCCTTGCTTGTCTATCAGTGAGTATCCAATAACACTCCCAAGGGTTGCAAAAGCCCAAAGGGCATCGGGTTCACGAAGGAAGCGAAGGAACGCCTTGAACTGGATACGTGCTTCTCGCTGTTGGTAGAGGACTATAGATGCCATTACGCATAAGATACCTACCAAGCCTTGCGCGGAAATTCGTTCGTTTAGAAAAAGAAAGGCAAACAGTGGCAAGAACGCTGGTGCAGCGCGCGCAATCGGATAAACAAACGAAATCTCGCCAACCGTATAGGCGTGTGTCAAAAACAGGCGGTAGAACAGATGAACCAGTGCGGAGGCGATAATATAGAACCATACCGGTCTCGGAATTACCGGAGGCTTGATACCAAAGGCAATAAACGCTATTGCTATGGTGTAAAATCCACACCAAAAAAAGAGGATACGTGTATCTCTGCTGGATTTGCTGTAGAAATTCCATAACGCATGGCAAAATGCTGACAGCAGTATTAAGGCGATTGAAGTCGGGTGCATAAAAATGTTCTGTTCATAGTGTTATCGGGCGGTGTATGTCTACATCAGTAGATGGAGGTGATTTGGTGTTCATCCATTCTTCAAATATAGATAGAAATCGTCAATATCACAAAAAAGTGCTATAATATCCATAACGAACGTCTTGAGTATCGGGCTGCTTACCTCATTATACCATAGGAGTTCTCCTTCAGACATTTCTTTATACCTTCTGCATAAGAAATACCCATCAATTTTCTATAACAGTGCCTATTTTTCGTCAAATTCTGAAAAGAAAGAGATCTACGCTAAATTTTTTCAGTTTCATTCTTATAATTAAGAGCACAAGTGGATATAATATTACTTCTTCGCGTCGGGCAGGTACAATTCGTTCTACCAATATCATGGAGAAAGAAATGAAAGCGTTAATTTCGATCCTCGGTTTGATTCTCGTGATGGCATCCTGTGGTCCCACTGATTCACCCTCCGAGAAAGTAGCCCGTAAAGTCACTATTGACGTTGCTTCAGAAATCGGTCATGATTTTGGTGAAGGTGGTCTCTATGCCCACAAAACGGATGATTTTTTGACATTACGCTCTTTAAGTTTTAGTGCTTCAAATAGATTCCCGGAGCGTGTACGCGTTTTGTTTACAAATGTTGCCGCCGAGTACGAAGGTAAGATGTTTCGATATCCTCTTGCTGTCGGAAAGACCTGGGAAGATAATTGGAACTCAACGGATAAAACCACACTTGAAGGTTATGAAAAAGTAGAAATTGCGCTTGGGACTTTTCCCACCTGTCTCAAGCACAAAACGATCCTCACGGATGCGCACATCGGCAGTGAATTGGAAAAAGCACTTGTTAACGGGACGCGCTATATGTGGTTTGCCAAAAGTGTCGGGTTGGTGAAGGTTCGGTATGAACATTCCAACGGCATCGTCACTGAAGCCGAATTAGTTGACTACAAAATATCGGGTGAAAGTGAAGCGTACTTCCCTTTGAATGTTGGTTC
This sequence comes from Candidatus Poribacteria bacterium, assembly GCA_003635195.1. Taxonomy (GTDB): domain Bacteria; phylum Poribacteria; class WGA-4E; order WGA-4E; family WGA-3G; genus WGA-3G. Next base: position 7,459 of record PYIY01000077.1, read on the forward strand.
AACATGGACCTATAAATGGAAAAACAATTATTACAACGAAGTTTTCATTGAAACAGCGCGCATTGACATCAACCGTAACACCAGAGAAAAATTTAAAGGAGACCTCCAACTTGCTGTTAAAGTTGCGAGTGAGAGCGGTGAAGCGTTGGGCGAAAGGAATTTCTATATCGCAAAAACCGACGCGTTTTTAGGAGTAAGGCAGGTGAGTTCAAGATCCAGCATTAAGTCCACTAAACCCTTACTATATCCTACAAGCATCTTTTCAGATAATATCAGTGCCTCCTGGCCCGAACTGTTCCGATTCCCGTTGACTGTAGGAAAAACGTGGACGGAAGAAGGTTGGTCAAATTCATACCTACAGACGACTATAGAGGATTACGAATCCGTTGAGTGTACTGCTGGGGTCTTCCAACGCTGCCTCAAGCATAAAACCGTTTTCACAGGTGCTGAGGCTGACACTGAATTGGAAAGCGCACTGATTAATGGGACCCGCTATCTCTGGTTCGCAAATGGGGTCGGACTTGTGAAGATGCGATACGAACATTCCAACGGCGTTATCACTGAGGCTGAATTAATAGAATATAACGTGCCGGAGAAAAGCAGAGACTATTTCCCACTAAATGTTGATACGGCGTGGACTTATAGGTGGTATAACGATTACCAACCCCAACCCATTATTGAAAAACTGCACGTCAGGGACCCTAAAATTCTACCCGAAACACCGATTAAAAAGGCATCCTACGTCGTAACTATTGATGATCCCTATGATCAAGGCGAAATGCGGGTTGATTATAAATTAACCCCTGAAGATCCAAATCTTGAGGAATCCCCTAAGGATCCAAATCTTAAGGAATTGCAGTTACGCCTAAACGGCGATAGTGATTATATTGTGCAGTATAATCACTATACCCCCAAGAACGGTGAATCTAAACCAATAGATAATCCTTTCTCACGGAGTGTAAGGGTAGAAGAACCTCGGCCTGTAGGTTTCCCGTTTTTTCAGGATTACCCGTATCCTGTTTGGAAGATTAAGTTTTTTAAAAATCGGAACAAAACACCTATTACTTTAAACTACGAGATATCGCGGAAATATGCTGAGGATTACAAGGCTTTCCAAGCGAAACGATACGGATATGGAACGTTTTCGCCAACGCGTCCCTATTTCGGGGATGGGACCATGCTTTGGGCGAGTGGGGAACTGTTCATCGTCGGTGGAAAAACCGACAATATTGAGGTGGAGTTCAAACTTCCTGAAGGATGGCGGGTATTAACGCCTTGGAAACGTATCGGGTTCACAGGACACCGGTTCTCTGTTGAAAACCAGGAGGAATTAACAGCAAATTATCTTCTTTTTGGAGAACATGTTGAAGTCGTCGCAAAATCTGGGAAAACAGAGGTTGTGATCGGTATGGGAGCTAGCCTGAAAGCATCAAAGGATGAGATGAAACGCACCGTTGAAAAATTTCTACGCGCGTATTCAAAACTCTTTAAGGAGGGACCGAATAATCGTGTGGTGTTTATCATAAATCCTTCTGAGACAGATGACCTGGGGGGTGAGGGGCAAGGGAGAGGGCGAACTGTTAATATCCTGATGAATAGTACTTTGAATGAAGCAAGCGGACATCTATGGGCACCCTTTCTTGCACATGAAGTATTCCACATCTGGAACGGCCTTACTGCGCTCACTCCTTTTACATCAAAAGAGAGATGGTTTCTTGAAGGTGTGACGGATTACTATTCCGACATTACGGCGAAGCAGATTGGCTATCTATCTGAAAGCGAATATTTGGAACGCCTTGAAAGTGCTTGCGAAAAGTATCTGTCCGTATCTCATGAGTTTGCGATAGGTGACGATTTCAGGGACAGTCGTTTGCTCTATGATGGAGGGAGCCTTGTCGCAGCATCATTAGACTTACAGATACGGCATCTTACGAAAAATAGGAAAAATTTTAATCACGTCGTGCAGCAAATGTATCGAAAGTTTCCTGACAATTCTATAGAATATACGCAGCGCGATATTATTAGAACTGTCAATAAAGTCGCCGGTAAAGATTTTGAACCGTTCTTCCAAACCTATGTTACTGGAAAAGAGCGGCTGCCGCTGTCAGAATATTTTGATAAAGCCGGTCTCAATGTTCAGGTAACTTCCGAGGAATTGCCTACTTCCGATTATGTCAAAGAAGTGCTTAAGGCGAGTTTAGGACGTGATACGAGGGTTGAAGTCTTCAGTATCAACGGTTCACGGATTGGCAGCCTTAAAGAACTCCGGAAAATTGCCAAACACTGGAAATCTGAGGAAGCGGTAACGCTGAGTTTTGAAGAAAATGGGAAACCAGTTACAGGAACTGCCACCTTGACTGGTGTCTCTCATAATCCGCCGACGGAAGCTGAAGTCGTTGTGCGTATCACTAAACAGGCAGACACAACGAAGTTACAGCGCGCCATCTTGGCGGGCATTTTAGGCAAAGATAATTAATGATAAGGAGGCAATACAATGTTCAACAAATCAAAACGTTTCATCCTATTCGCGCTTACAATTGCGTTGATTGCGCTCACTGCGACGTTTACGCTAACGCAAGAATCGTGGTTCCCGTCCGAATGGGGTCCCGATGACCGTCGCGGTGCCGTCAACCGATTAACGCCAGAGAAAGTATTGCAAGCCGCGAGTTTGATTAAAACGGGTGAAGTCTTTCAACTCGGCAGAGTCTATGAAAGCGGTATCCCCGTCTTTGGGACACGCCATTATAGCCTGCGAATTCCGGCGATGTCAGGCCCCCTCGGTGAGAACAAAACAACGTGGTTCGAGGAAATCTTCAGTGGCGAGATCGGACAGATCGGCACCCAATTTGACGGACTCGGACACATCGGTATCGGCGACCTCTACTACAATGGCTTAGACCAACACGATTTCGCCAAGGCCGAAGGTCTCACAGAACTCGGGGTTGAGAATGTGGGACCCATCGTAACGCGCGGCGTTCTCATTGATGTCGCTGGCTATAAAGGCGTTGAACACCTCGGCGATAGTTACGAAATTACGCGCGCGGATCTGGAGGGTGCGCTGAAAAAACAGGGTGTTCAGATTACTCCCGGCGATGTCGTTATCATTCACACCGGCTGGGGTAAATTTTGGATGACCGACAATGATCGTTACGCCGCCACAGAACCGGGTATTGGCATGGAAGCGGGGCAATACTTCGTTGACCAGAAAATTGTGATGCTCTGTTCTGATAACTGGGGCATCGAGGTCGTCCCAAACCCTGATGAGACCCTCGCGTTTCCGGTGCATCAGTTGTTTATCGTCAAACACGGCATTTACAATCTTGAAAACATTATTACAGAGGAGTTAGCGGCGGCGAAGGTTTACGAATTCGCTTTCAGTTTTGCCCCGCTGCGTCTCAAAGGTGCAACAGGTTCTCCCGGCAACCCAATCGCCATTCGATAGTCTGTCATGGGACAGCAACGCTGCTGTCCCATACCCCTTCTTTTTCCCGACTCGCGTCTGCACAAATTCGTGCAGTCAACTCACCTTTTGCCCCATTTTGTGCAGTCAATACACACGCCAAACCCACTAAATCCGTGATATTCCCCGTTCTTTTCCTTATTTTAGATTGGCACAGAAATTGCTACCTATCTGACAACATAACTTTAAGGGGAATTTTCCATGAAACTACTACGTGTTTTCTGTTTGTGTTGCTTGAGTTTGGGATTGCTGTATCCCGTTTCTGCGAAACCACTCACAACCGAAAAAATTATCTTTTCGTCCTATCGGAATGGCAACTTTGAAATCTACATGATGAACCCTGATGGAAGTCAGCAAGTAAGATTAACCAATCACCGAGCAGACGATTTCAATCCGGTCTGCTCACCAACAGGCGAAGAAATCCTCTTCGTTTCTGATCGAGGTGGGGAGCGTGATCTCTATATTATGCGTGCTGATGGAGGCGGGGAGCGACCCGTGTTTCGCACAGCACCCGCATATAGAGATACTCCCGCCTGGTCCCCTGATGGGAAAAAAATTGCTTATATTCAACTTGACCGTGAGACTAAACAAAGAATCGTCTGTACTACCAAGTCAGACGGAACGTCGGTAAACCGCCTTGTTGAAATGGAAAAAGCAGATGGTGAAGTACCTGTTTGGTCCCCGGATGGAACAGAACTCGCGTTTGTTGTCGTAGATGAGATTCAGTGGGCGAGCCGCCAAATCCGATTTATCAATTTAAAAACCCGTAAGCAAGAGACATTCCTGCCGGATGATGTTCCGAGAATGATGCAACCGGCGTGGTCACCCGTTCACAACAAAATCGCCTTTGTCTGGCACAGACCTGCACTTGCACAACAGTCTATATTCATTGTCAACCGTGATGGTAGCGGACTTCAACGGATTGTTGACGTGATTATTGCCAGAGGGATAAAAGCACTCACTTGGTCGCCATCTGGTGATGAACTTGTCTATTCCCAAGCAATTGGCGGTAAATCTCAGATTTTCAAAATCAATTTGGTGACGCGTGGCATCACGCAACTTACGCATGAGGGAAGCAATTATGTAAGCGATTGGTTTGACCCATTGGCTTTACCTGTTTCACCGCAGCCACAATTGTTCACAACCACATGGGGTGAAATCAAAACTGAATGATTATGTATGCCAAGAATGCTAAATCCATCTATTCTATCAATATCACCTAAGTTCTATTGGCATAGAAATTGCCATCTAACGGAGGTATTCATTGTGGTGACCCGAATTTTCCAGCAGACCTTTTTGAAAAATAACAGGTTTTCATTCGCTGGACATCTCGCGTTTATCGCAAGCATATTGCTGGCAGGATGTACCGCACCCGCACATTTGGCGCAAGAATCGGCACCTACACAAGATGAGCAAATCCAGCAAACTATAGGCAGATGGAAAGGTACGCACATCTCAAAGGCTATTCAAAAATACGGATCACCCAACGCAATGAACGCCGATGGGACAGATTGGCACGTCTACATTTGGCGAGTGCCCGTGCAGACATTTCTTGCCCCACAGCGGCACCGAATCCTTTCCCAGCGATACCCCAACGGCTTAAACGGAGTATCAGGAACAATTTTACAGACAGATTACACCTACGAGCTCACATTTTATACGCGTCCAGACGGTATAATTTCCAAAACTAACATCAAAAAAAATTATAACCCTACAAGTAAACTCAATTGGAAGTAGAGCTATTTAGGGTATTCACTAATGAGATGGAGGTAAAACCGATGTTGCGTAGAGCCTATTCTTTGAGCGTATGTGTAGCAATCGGAGTGTGGCTACTCATGGTAGGTTGCGCACCACTTCCAAAACGAATAGCGGCTACACACCTATCTTGCGAGACATACCCAACACTCGTTGATGGCGACCTTACCACAAATAGTTTCCTGAAGGTAAAAGGCTTTGTTGAAAAGGATAACACTGCTTATAAGCACAGTCTCCGATATGGCGACTGGGTGGAAGGTAAACATAAGACTGAGGCACTAATTCAACTTGACACGCTTACGAATGTCGCTTACATCAAGGTGCATCCAGTTTCAACCATTTATCGGCTCTCGGTAGAAACATCAGCCGCAGAGATAGCGCATGGAAAAGCACCTCTCTTTGAACCAGTGATAAGTCATAAGATTGCGAGATCCGAAAACGGTGGAGTGATACGCATTGACATCGACAGACCAGTCCGGACCCTGAGAGTTGCTATCTATGTCAATCGTGATTTGGCACGTACCACACGAGAATCAGTGACTCAGAAAACTAAAGTGTCCTTTGAGGATGTTGTGATTCGAGAAATTCGGGTTTATCGGTGATGCAAACCAAGGCAATAGGAAAACCGTCACTTTACATTTTCTGTTTATTGTAAGCATTTTGTTGACAGGGCGTACGGCACCTGGGCATTTAATGCGGACCTCAGAACGTTCACAAGACGAGAGAACGCAGCCGTATCACAAGGAGATTTGAAAATGAACAAATTTACACTACTCGTATTTATCGCAAGTATCTTACTCGTTGGGTGTACGGCATCGAAGCATTTGATGAACGCCCCCGAACCTTCACGAGAGGAGAAAGAAATACAACGGGAAGAAGTACAGCGAATCTTGCAAGTGTGGCACGGAAGGCGCATTTCAACGGCGATTCAAAAATGGGGAACACCGCATGGAATCAGCCACACCGAAACGGGTTCAAAAATTTACATCTGGCAGACACCTTCGCTGACTTTTCTACAGCAAGCACATCGCGAAATCATTTCCAACAAACGGTCAGTTAACCTCGGACGCCGGGTAACACAGACACCCGAGGTAACAGTTAAAATGTATCAACTTATGTTTTATACAGACCCAAAGGGTATAATTTACAAAATTTCGGCGAAAAGAGATTTGAACCCCAGTGCCGGTTCTCGGAGTTCCACTTTTTCTCAAGAGAAGCCGGGAGGCACAAAATAATACGATGAAACTACCGACTATTTCTATTGCATCACATCGCGTCACACGACTCATCATCGGTGGTAATCCGTATAGTGGCATTTCGCATCGCTCTGCTGCGGCATCTAAAGCGATGATAGATTACTATACGACGCAGCAGATTATTTCAGACCTTCGGCAAACAGAGGAGAACGGAATTAACACCGTCCTCGCACGTGCCGACAGGCATATTATGCGTACCCTCAACGAATATTGGAACACAGGCGGCACCATCCAGTGGGTTGCTCAGACACCCAAAGATACAGAATACGCCGATCTCAACGAATACTTACAGATTATCGCGCGCTACAAACCGATTGCCATTTATCATCACGGCGGCACGACTGATAAGTTGTACACAGAAGGACGGCTCGGTTCATTGCACGAGAGTCTCAAACGTATCCGTGATCTCGGTTGTGCTGTCGGACTCGGCACACACGATCCGTTAGTCCTCAAGCATTGCTACACTGAAGGATATGATGTTGACTTTTATGTCTGCGCGTTGTATAATCATACAAGGCATAGAGAACTCTATCTGCCAGATGATCGGGACGCAGCGTTTGCCGCTATACAGGCGATACCGCTGCCGATAATCGCTATCAAAGTATTAGCTGCTGGTAGAAACGAACCACGTGAAGCACTTCAACTCGCGCTTGAAAACATCAAACCGACGGACGCGATGGCGGTTGGCATGTACACCCAATTTCAACCCGACCAGATCCATCAGAACGCACGAACTGTCGCTCAAATCATCAGAAAGTTAGAGAATGAACCGAATTGTAGAACCAGAAGTTATGGACACAGCGGAAGCCGCCGAAGCCTACGATGCGATGGAGCACGGCGAGGTTGATCAGGCTTTCGTAGACCGCGTCGTCGCACTCGGTGCCAATACTGGACATTTCCTTGATGTCGGCACCGGTCCCGCACAAATTCCTATTCTACTCGCACAACGTTGTCCCGATATCCACATCACCGCTATTGACCTGTCCGAGGAGATGCTGAAGATAGCGGAACGTCACGTCGCAAATGCCGGTCTCACGGATCGGGTAATCCTTGAACTTGTTGATGCCAAAACCCTCCCTTACCCCGACAACACCTTTGACGGACTTATTTCCAACAGCATCGTACATCACATCCACGATGCGATGAAAGCACTCAAAGAGATGGGCAGAGTTGCCCGTCCCAAAGGCGTTGTTCTCATCCGCGACCTCATCCGTCCAGGAACACCCGCAGACGCGCAAGCCTTTGTCGATCGCTATGCCGCAGATGACACACCTTACCAACAGAAATTATACTACGACTCCTTCCTCGCCGCCTTCACCATCGCCGAAGTCAACGAGATGCTAAGGCAAATGGACATGCCAAATGCCACCGTCATCCAAAGCACTGATCGACACTGGTCCATTGAGCGTGTTGGATGATTGTCTGAATCAAGATTTATAAAATAAGAGGGGTTCGCGCGGCTGGCACTTCCTATGTAATGACAGGTTCATATTCAATCACTAATGAAATCTCCTGATTGCCATTCGGTGCGTTCGTCTGCCGTTTCTTCATAATGAGTTTTCATTTATTCCGCTTGTTGTGCCAGAACTTGACGACGCTCATCTACGGAAAGACGCATAAATGCCGCCTGAGGTGACTGCGGTTCCTCTACCGCCAACTCAGCCAACAAGCAGTACGCTAAGGGTAACTCCGTTTCTGGAATTTTCGTGACTAATTGCTGGACCTCAGCGTATGTGATTGTTTTCATTTTATTCTCCTGCTGAAATAATAGGGGTCCAGCGCACAACACGTTGCAACGCAATATTTTTCAACTTTGGATAGTTCAATAGAATTATACAACGATTTTTTGCAAAGTGTCAACAAAAAGCAAAGGCGGTGAAAAATTAAGTTTAATATGTTTCTGAAATACCCCGCTGATATTCTTTATAATAAAAGTTATACTACGACTCCTTCCTCGCCGCCTTCACCATCGCCGAAGTTAACGAGATGCTAACACAGATGGGCATGCCAAGTGCCACCGTCGTCCAAAGCACTGACCGGTACTGGTCCATCGAACGTGCTGTTTAATATCCCCCTGCTTCTTATGTTTGCGTAAAATTTTTATGTTTATAGTGATGCTCTTTAGCCCCAGCGGGGCGACATGTTTATAGTACTGTGACACCCTACCGAATCAAGCCCAGCGGGGCGACATGTGTCTTGTAAAATGGCTTGACATTCGTCTTAGAATGTGTTAATATGTGATTATTGAATTTAGAACAAAGGATGTGAAAGAAGAATGAACGACGGGTTTGGCGATGAACAAGACTCATCGCAGCCACCGAATGAAATAACAGGTGGTGTACCGGAATTAAACGCTGAGCAACGTGAAATTCACCAGAACCTGAAAAATATTGGAGAGGGAATGGCAGCTTTCTATCTGGATGGACTTAAAATCCTGCCTGATCCAAACCTACAAACTGCGGCGAGTCTTTTGGGGCATATTGCAAAGGAAATTGATAGAGGTTTAAAACATCTTCTCCCCTCGAAGGAGGATGTAAATAAAATAAGTCAAATGCTTGTGGGAAAGAATTTTGGTTTTGCACCACCAAGAATCTTAGCATCACTCAATTTAGATGTTGATGGTTTGCAATCGTCCACGCCGTTAACAAATCAAGACAAGGCAAGAATAGAGAATGGACTTAGAGAAAGAGAATTGCATAGACCGGAATACATCGCTTCAATTCTCACAGTACTCAATTTGGATATTGATAATTTGCCTTCGCAGCGTATTAAAAACCGTGTAGATATTGCTATCCGATGGATAGATGTTTCAACAAGATTTAACGATTTTGATCATCAACATGGTGTTGGAAAACCACCTCGGCATTTGGAAGAATTTATACCCCTTTGGGAGACTTTTGAAGGTGTTCTGGGGAATCTGGTAGGTAGTTATCTCAATTTCTTGTTTCACGTGATAGACCCAATTCTTAAACACAAGGTGCCCAATAAGGAAATAGAGAATTCTCTACCTAACATGGTAAAACTGGATCCATTAGAAGCCGGACCAAGATATCAGTATTTCTTTGAACAGCTTCCACATCGCGGATGGTTGGAACCGCTAAGCGATATTGGGTATTTCAATCCAAAATATAATCCTCCTCCTCAGGAAATACCAGATGAGCCCGGATACTACCGTACTCCTGTTTGGTATGCCTTGGAGTACGTCGTAAAGGTCGCCAATCAAACTAAAAATCGACGATCCGGCCGGATAGTCAAAACCTTGGTCGAAATTATAGACGCAATTATCAAGTCTATTGATGACAACGGAGAGCGGATCGAAAATGATCGCACTGATCTACAAACTATTAAAATTATGGGCACGCTTTTTGTGGACTTGCTAGAACCTCAGCATATCACTTTCATGGGTACTGCCTTGAAATCCAGAGGGAAATCTGGGGCAGTGGACCAAGAAATAGGTCAAACAATTCTTCCAAGGCTTTTTGAGGCAGGTAAGCAGGAATTAACCCTTAAATTGCTCAAGATAATGCTTGAGGTCAAATCCGTTGATGGACGAATCCAGCCTATAATGGATGGATATTGGCTTGAAAGTGCACTCAAAGAACATGGACAAGCCCTCGCGAATTTATGTGGCGTTGAGGCGGCACATACTGCACTTGCACAAATCCGGGTGCTTGCGGCTGCAGATGCCTTTGCTTTTCATTTTATACAACTCGTTGAAAGCGATCTTTCGCGTCTCTCTCATGCAGATTACACAGAACTGGTAGTGAGTTTTACCAGCAATATCTTCCAATCTGTTGACCCTGAGAGTATTGAGGAAACCGTTCAAACTTTGCTGCAAGAGCCACATACCATTAGCAAACGAATTGCAGTCAAGGCGATTACGGATCATTATAGCCATTTGAAACACCTATTTTGGGAATGGGAAGGAAACCCACTTGATGAAATTGAACTGAAACCCGAAATGTATCAATTGATTCAAACCAATAGCCATGCTTTTAGCGAAGGCGAAATGGAGCAAATATTACAATGGATAGAATCGACTCAGGACTAGCTTCTACAAAGGATGATGACATTCGCTCGAAATCTATAGCGTACAAAAGGCGAGAGTGGCTTTCTGCCCTTTTGGAAACCGGCAATGAAAAAGTTATTGCTGCCTATCAGAAGTATGAGCGGATCAATCCTGCACCGATTGAACATCCAGGGACTCTTTCCAAGATTGAATTTTGGACGGGAAGTACCAGTCCTCTAACAGTTGAAAAATTGTCCAGTCTGTCAAATGCGCAAATTGCTGAATACCTCATCAATTTCAAGGAAACAGAAGTTTTCCGAAAGTCTGACCCAACAGAGCGCGGCTTGGCACAGACGCTTGAGAGATGTGTAGAGGCAAGTCCACAAAAATTTACGGACAATCTACTACCCTTTGAAGATGCCTCAAGTTTCTACCAATCTTCGCTATTACACGGGTTCTTAAAGGCATGGCGTGATGAAAAACCGTTTGATTGGTTCGCGTTACTTAAATTCATCTGCAAGATCCTTTCGTTTGAACACTTCTGGAGTGTGCAGTACAAAGTTGGATTCAACTATAGGAATTGGATTCTTTCTACTGCCGCCGATTTGATAAGAGAGGGAACAAAAGATGATAAACGTGCATTTGATGTGCAATTTTTGACCCTTGCTGAAGAAATTCTTTTGATTCTTGTGGAGAAAGCTGAACCAAGCATTTTCGCTCCGAAAGATTCCTCTCTTGATGTCTTAAGCTCGGATAGAGGGAAAGTATTTTCAGCAATAGTGAACTACGCCTTACGGTTCGCTCGTAACAGCGAGGCTGAGGACATAGGTTGTCGATGGCCCTACGCAATCAGAGCAGATTTCACTAAAAGATTAGATCGGAGTGTTGAAACATCGCTTGAGTTTTCCTACATGCTCGGATTTTACTTGCCAAATCTGCTATACCTTGACGAGCAGTGGGTTGTCGGCAACATCGACCGTATTTTTCCACAGCAGAATGAAGATCATTGGCAAGCCGCTTTTTCTGGGTATCTCTTGGGTTCTCGCTACCCACACACGAATCTCTATGTTTGGCTTAAGGCAAATGGACACTATCGAAAGGCATTAAACGCCAATTTTACTGATAAAAAGGCACAAGGCAGACTCGTCAGACACCTTTGTGTTGGTTGGATAAAGGACTGGGAAACATTTGATGATGACACAAGTCTCATTTATCAGTTGATAAACAGTCGCAATCCAAACTTTCTTTCTGCTATAGTTCATTTTTTCTTTAGGGAAGGTGAGGCCCTAAGTCAAAGCAGCGACTCCGAGAAAATCAAAGCTTATGAGAAGGTGAAAGCAAAGGTTAAACCTGCGTGGCGTGCCCTCTTTAAAATTCTTTTCCGAAACAGCGACGAAGTGGCATATCAGCGGATTTTAAGCCCACTATCTGCCTGGCTAGGACTCGTTGATGAAATAGATACAGAAATTCTGGAGTCGGTAAAGGCATCCATAAAGTACATTGACAAAGCACCAGGTTATGGTATGACTTTATCACGCGTTATTGAAGCATTAACGAGGCATGCGCTGATAACACCCCAGAAAGTGGGGAAAATTTATCTGGAAATTCCTAAGAGCGAAATGTGGTACCTACAAGGGGTGAAAAAGGGAGACATTGAAAAAACTGTTCGTATTCTATACGAAAAAGGGCATAAGGATATCGCTGATAAAATTTGCAATCGATTCGGAGAGGCAGGAGTTGACTTCTTAAGATCTGTTTATGAGGAATATCAGCGTTAACAGTTTTACTGATTTAGCCCATGAATTCCAGTCCGATATTTCCTGTCGGCATGGAAAGGGCACATGATCGAATGACATAAGGTAAGTCTCAATTTATTTGAGTTTTGCCATGAGTATGTGTTTGTGTAGAAGTTTCTGAACTTAACTCGGTTGAAAGGGAGAACCAGCTTAATGTTGGAACAAACACGAATCTTAAAGTTTCCTTTACCAGGCGGACATGGCTTTGCAGCAGAGGATGCAAATAATTTGAATGACAAACTCCGAGGTAAAATAGCCGAGGTAATAGGAATGTCCAACGAGTTGAACGGTCCAGATCGCGTTGTCGATGGGGTGTTTGTTCAATCCAAGTATTATCGGAGTGCCTCTGAGACTATTGCTGCTGCGTTTGATTCGAGCTCTGGAGATTTTCGCTATAACGGTCAAGTTCTTGAAGTCCCGAAGGATCAATGGGAAGATTGCGTAAAATTCATGCGTAAGTGGATTGAGCAAGGCAAAGTTCCAGGGAAAAAGAATCCCGCGGATGCGAAGAAAATAGTCCACCAAGGTTCGGTGACCTATCAACAGGCGAAGAATATTGCACGCGCAGGAAATATTGATTCTCTTATTTTTGATGCAAAAACACAGGTTGTGACCTCAATATCTGTGTTTCCAATCTCATTTGCAGTAACCTTTGCACACAGTCGCTGGCGCGGTGAAAGCATCAAAGATGCAACAATGGCTGCGCTTGGATGCGCGGCGTTGAGTGGTAGCACAATGATTCTTACAGGAGTTTTAAGTGCTCAGTTGTTACGTACAGGGATAGGTGCATTCGGAACCACATCGGTTCGCAACGGTGTACAGTCTATATCACGCACGCCTGCTGGTAGGGAAATCGCCCGGCGAATTGCTACGGTCTCCCTCGGAAAGTCAGTCGCTGGTGCTGCTGCCGTTAACCATGTATCAAGACTGCTTCGCACAAATGCTATCACAGCAGCGGTCGCGGCAATTGGGACAAGCACACCCGATTTCTACCGAGCCGCTTTTAAACGCTCAATTTCATGGCAGCAGTTCGGAAAAAATACCGCAATTAACGCTGCTGGTGTTATAACAGGCACCGCCGGATGGATTGGCGGCGCAGCTATCGGGAGTGTATTTCCCGGTCCCGGTACAGTAATTGGTGGACTGCTCGGAGGAGTCGGCTCATTGGGAGCAGGCATTGGTGGAACTACTGCAGCCAAATTTCTTGCAGATAAGTTTGTTAAGGACGATTCGGAACGTTTGATTGCACGCTTGCAGGCAGAGATTGAACAGCTTGCCTCTAAATATATGCTTACAGAAGACGAACTTGAGTATGTAATCACGAAGATTGATCAAACAATAAACCCAAAGTGGCTGCGCCGCATGTTTAAACAGAAAGATCCATCTATTTTCCTTCGCGTTGAATTTGAGTATCTATTCAAAGCAATCGTTAGGAAACGCCCGAAGGTCTCGCTTCCCTCAGTAGAACAACTTGAAAGAGCAATAGATGAGATTCGTCTTGAGAGTACTTAGTGCCATAGCGGATTGTGCGGTTGATGCGAATTTTAAGAGGAAACCTTTTCTCTTATCCGCGAAATCCGTGTCATCCGTGATAATCCGCGATTCAGACGATCAACACCTTTCGTTCACCAACTAAATTTTCCCACCAAATCTTAATTTTTTCTACATTTCTTTTCCACAAATATGTTATAATATTGACAAATCCCCAAGATACAAATTCAAACTTTCGCGCTTACATAGGAGAAATCACAATGCCCAAAATTATCTTTGTTTTGTCGCTATGTGCATTCCTGATTATTCCCAACCTTAGTATTGCTAATGTCGCAGAAGATGGACTCGTCGCTTATTGGCCCTTTGATGAAGGCGATGGTAAAAAAGCCGAAGATGTCACCGGCAATGGACATGACGGAGAATTTAACGGAAATCCCAAGTGGATTGATGGAAAGTTCGGTACCGGACTCGAATTTGACGGTGAGGAGGACCACGTCGTTGTCGCGGATGATGCCGCTTTAGCAATTGAGGAAAATATCACCTTTATGGCGTGGTTCAGTCCAAACGATGTACTCACCAGACGCCGCTTGATGGTTAAAAATAACTCTATCTTCGTTATTTTTGACTTCGGTAATGTGGATAGCATCGATTTCCTCGTCAAACCGAACAACACCTTTGCAGAATCCAAAACAACCGATTGGAAAATTGGCGAATGGTATCATTTCGCTGGAACATTCGATGGAAAAACAATGAAGGTCTATGTGAACGGCAAACTTGAAGGCGAAGCGGATAACGATGTACCGATTGCTCCTTCCAACTTAGAACTCTGGATCGGTGGTGACGATTTCGGCCGCCCAACGGACTTTTTCCCGGGTAAAATTGATGAAGTCCGACTCTATGAAAAAACCCTGAGCGAAGCCGACATCCAAAAGGTCATGGAGACACCACAAGATGTAGAAGCACGCGGCAAACTCACCACAACGTGGGGACAATTGAAGGTAGGACTTTTTTAAAAGATGTCCGCCGTTCAAATAGTTCGGTAGGAAAACAGCGCCTCATGGCGGCACTTATGTCAACGCTTACAGCACAAACCTATCTGACACCTGAAGAATATCTCGCTTGGGAACGCAAACAGCCCTTTAAAAACGAATACCACAACGGGCAGATCATCGCGATGTCCGGGGCAAACCGCTGGCACAATTGTATCACAGTAGATATAGCTGTCCAACTTAGTAACCAATTGATGGGAAAAGAGTGTGAAGTCTATATCAGCCAGATGCGCGTACGCACTAGCCCGGAGGTCTCTTACTTCTATCCAGATGTTATTGTCGTCCGCGGTGAACCGCGTTTTGAGGATGACACTTTTGACACGCTTCTCAATCCGATTGTTGTTATAGAAGTGCTGTCCCCCTCAACAGCAGCGTTTGACAGCGGTGAAAAATTTGAACATTATAAACAACTTGCGTCCTTGCAAGAATATATCCTTATTTCACAAGGCAGCGTGCGTGTTGAACACTACAGTCGCCAAGAAACGCAATGGAATCACGACACCTTCCAACGTCTTGAGGATGTGCTATCGCTTGCTTCAATTGAATGTGAAGTGCCTTTGCGTGCCATCTATAGACGTGTTATGCTCAACGCATCATAAAAATAGCGTATATCATGCTTAAAACAGGGTTTCGTATACATTATGCAATAGGAAGGAATTTGCATGGCAACCCATCAGAAACGTCCCGTCGTTCTCATCATTCGGGACGGCTGGGGCAATAATCCGTATCCCGAATTTAACAACGCCAATGCCGTTCATCTCGCAAAGACACCTGTAGATGATTGGCTGCGGCAGAACTACCCACACGTTCAAATCCATACCTCCGGCGAAGATGTCGGACTACCCGCTGGGGTCATCGGCAACAGCGAAGTCGGACATCAGAATATCGGGGCGGGACGTATCGTGAATCAGGAACTCCTCCGTATCAGCACTATGATCCGCTCTGGTGAGTTTGCCCAAAACGAGGTCCTTTTAAATGCAATCGGGCATGTCAAAAAGCACGGGACGCATCTGCATCTCATGGGGTTAGCAAGCGATGCCGGTGTTCACAGTTCACTTGAGCATCTCTATGGACTTCTCACACTCGCCAAGACAAATGGACTTAAGGCTAACCAAGTCTTAATTCACAATTTCAGCGATGGACGCGACTGTCAACCCGACCTCGGTATCCAATTCTGCGAACAGATCGAAGCGAAGTTGAAAGAGATCAGCATCGGGCAGATCGCTTCCGTTATCGGGCGTTACTATGCAATGGATCGGGATGATCGATGGGAACGTGTTGAAGTGGCGTACCGCCTTTTAACCGAAGGCATCGGCGACCGCGTCAATGCCGCGAGTGATGCTTATCACAACTATTACGAAAACCCTGAGGATGCCAATCGCAAAGGAGATGAGTTTGTCCGTCCGTCTGTAGTTATTGGAACCGATGGCGAACCGCTGCCTCGGATCGCCGACGGGGATGCCGTTGTCTTCTATAACTTTCGAGGCGACCGACCCCGGGAACTCACCAAAGCTTTTTGCTTGGACGCATTTCCCTTTCAGGCGGAGGGGAAAGACGGTGTAACGCGAGAAATGGGTTTTAAACGGAATTGCAAACCTGACGTTAAGTTTGTTACAATGACAGAGTATGAGCAAGGGA
Source organism: Candidatus Poribacteria bacterium (assembly GCA_003635195.1). GTDB lineage: Bacteria > Poribacteria > WGA-4E > WGA-4E > WGA-3G > WGA-3G. The sequence goes on from PYIY01000077.1 coordinate 23,913, forward strand.
TGCCTATTGAAGCAGCCGTTAAAAAACCGCCCAAAATGCAGAACACGCTCGGGGCTTATGTCAGCGACGCGGGGTTAACGCAATTCCGATGTGCAGAAACCGAAAAATTTCCGCACGTTACCTTCTTTTTTAACGACTACCGAGATGAACCCTATCAAGGCGAAGATCGGCAAATCATCGCCTCTCCGCGCGACGTAACGACCTACGACCAGAAACCCGAAATGTCCGCACCCGGCGTGACCGCAGAGATGCTACGTCGGATCGGCTCCGATAAATATGACCTGATAGTGCTCAACTACGCCAACGGCGATATGGTAGGGCATACAGGTTCTCTCCCAGCTGCTATCAAGGCTGTTGAGGCAGTTGATGCAGGCGTGGGAAGAATTGTTGATGCCGTGCTTGAAAAGGATGGCGCACTCATTGTCACCGCCGACCACGGGAATTGTGAGCAGATGATTGATCCAGAAACCGGCGGTATCCACACAGCACATACCACATACGACGTGGACCTTATCCTTGTTGATAACCAATGCAGAGGACAACAACTCCGTGAAGGCGGACGACTTGCCGACATTGCACCGACCGCACTCCGCCTCCTTGGTTTAGATCAACCGGCTGAGATGACCGGTGAATCGTTAATTCTATAGCGGCACTCACGGGTTGTAAAGAAGAGTCCCTAAAATGAATGACCAACAACTGCAATCGACTTCAGCGGATGCCGAGTTAATAGCTGAACAAGATGCGGAATCCAACACCAAGACGGTTAGGTGGTTTTTCATTGGGTTTTTTGGTGGCATACTCGGGATCCTTATTGCTTCTGTCTATGAACCCAGCCCATCCTATTCACGGTTGCTTGGAAAACCGTCTGAATATATAATTTTGTACATGGATAGGTACAAAGCGAAAAGTCGACGCACTCAAGTCATAGAATCCATAGGCGGTTTTGTTGTTGCTATAATTCTGGTGCTGCTTTGGTTTTGGCGGTTCCACTTACTGTCCTTATTGGGATGGTAGACAACAAGATCATTTTGATAGTGTACGCATGGTTTGTTTTTTCTACGCCAGTAAACTATATCAGATAGATAAGGATACCCCAGCATAAGGAGGTTTTGGCATGTCCACACTGATTGACCAGCAAGTTAGCGACGATTTCAGGCTATTCGCTGGAAGCGCGAATCCAGCCTTAGCAAAAGAGATCGCTGCGATTTTAGGCGTTGAACTCGGTAAAATTACAATCGGTCCGTTTCCTAACCTTGAAACCCGCGTTCAGATTGAGGAAAGTATCCGAGGCACGGATATCTATATCGTGCAGCCAACAAGTCAACCTGCCAACGAAAACCTGATGGAACTCCTCATCACCATTGACGCGATGAAACGCGCATCAGCCCGGCAGATTACGGCTATCATTCCGTATTTTGGATATTCCCGTCAAGATCATAAAACCACAGGACGCGAACCGATTAGCGCGAAGCTTGTCGCCAATCTCTTGACGACAGCAGGCGCGAGTCGGGTCATGGCCCTGGATCTCCATGTACCACAGATACAGGGTTTCTTCGATATTCCTATGGATCACCTGACTGCCGTGACGACCTTGGTAAACTACTTCCGCGAGAAACAGGTCGAAAATGGTGTGATTGTTGCCCCTGATGCAGGGCGTGCCAAATTAGCAGAGAAATACGCCGATATGCTTCGGCTTCCGTTAGCGATCATGCACAAGCGACGCACAGGTATTGATGGACAGAGCGTTAAATTCGTCGAACTTGTTGGCGATGTCAAAGGGAAAACACCAATTATTACCGACGATGAAATACAAACGGGCGGAACTATTCGCCAACAAGCCATGGCATTAGCGGAGGCTGGCGCAGAACCTGCTTATGTGAGTATCGCACATCCTATATTGGTCGGTCCGGCATTGGAGCGTCTTGATCACCCAGCAATTCGTGAGGTAGTCACTACCAATACAATTCCTGTTCCTGCTGAAAAGCAGTTGGATGGGAAAGTGAAGGTGCTTTCTATCGCACCACTCCTCTCCCAAGCCATATTGAGGGTACATCAACACCGATCGGTGAGTCAGGTTTTCCGGGATCAGCATCTTGATTTTCCTGTCTAATTTGTGGGTTCTTCAAATCATCTCTGAAAACTAATTCACATGATGGACAGGCGGACACATGGACAAAAAACCGATACTCTACCTTAGCCATTGTGGTTCAAGCATCGGTGGCGGTGAAAAGCAGCTCGCGTATCTCGTCACAAATATCAACCGAACGTGTTATCGTCCCCTCGTCGTTTGCCCTGATGATGGTGTGTTTGCTGAACACTTAAGGCATGCTGGCATTTCAACGGTAATCCTTGAGCTACCCCCATGGCGAAAAGTGAAATCTGTGATAGCGAGGCGCAGTGCCGCAAAGAAATTAGTCGCACTCGCCAAGACGCATAATACGCAGCTCATTCATACCTCTGATTCGTGGTTTAACCCGTATCTATGGGCCGTCAAAAATCAATTGAAAATACCTGCTGTTTCACACGTTCGGAACCTCCTCACACCCAGGCAGGTGCAAAAGTACAGATTTGACCAGATGGACAGGATTATCGCTATCTCGGAGCAGAGCAAAACGCCATTGGTCCAAGCAGGGATTGATGCTCGCAAAACTGAGGTCATACTAAATTGTGTCGATTTGTCGGTCTTTCAACCCGCTCCTGTAACCGCACCACCAGCGAAATATGTCGTCGGTATTGTCGGCAGAATTGAACCTTTCAAACGCCAAAAAGCTTTTATTGAGATAGCCGCCAAGGTCGCTACGCGGTGCAAAAGGGTCAGATTTCATATTATCGGTGCTGCACTGGATACACCGGAGCATCGCGCCTATGAACAGGAAGTCCGACAGTTAGTCGCCAAACATCAGTTGCAAGACATCATCCACTTCACCGGGCACCGCACCGATATGCCCAAGGCAATGCTGGCACTTGATCTCCTTGTAACCCTTTCAGCGGGAAGTGTCATTGCAGAGGCGATGGCGGCTGGTAAACCCGTTATCGGCACGCCAATTGGTAGCACCACTGATATGATTGTTCACGGTGTAACGGGATATGTTATGCCTTTAGAGCCGATAGACGAAATCGCTAACCAAATTATTGAACTCGCCGATGCGCCAACTCGGAGTTTGTCTATAGGACAGCAGGCGAGAAAATACGCTGAGGAAGCGTTCGGCGTTAAAGCGCATGTCCGGAAAGTGCAGGATGTTTATGAGAAATTGTTAATCAAAGGTTGAATTTTTTAACACTCTCCGTCAAATCCCCATGCTTTCGCTTGCGGGATGTAGACGGCATCCGATTTTGTTGAAAAATAATTTTGACAATCTAATTAATATATGGTAAAGTATACAGAGTGTTCGGCATAGGTTGTGATTGATGCGTTGTCGGAACGCTCGTCAATTGAGACAATCACGTAAAAGCCCCGCACGCCTCTATATTGACAAAGCCTTTGAGTATCCGTTGCATGTATAGAGTAGCAGGAGTAACGTCCGCACTCGTTGAAAAATCACATGCCACATCAGATCAGGCACTTCGGTGCATAGCGTGCTTGGGCGCTATTGTGGAGCGACACTAAGCCGGTGGACTCTCAGAGAAAACCGCAGTCGCTATGAAGCACAAGTCCCTACCTTTAGGTAGTGGGTACCTTGACCACTTTGATGTATAATACCCTTTCGCTTGGAGGAGTGGAACCATGCTCACGCAAGAACAGTGTGATTTTTATCAAGAAAACGGTTATATCGGTGTTGAGGCAGTGCTAACAGCCGAAGAGGTCTCCGACCTCCAACGTGTCACCGATGAATTCGTTGAGAAATCGAGAGAGGTTACCGAACATACTGACATCTTTGATCTGGAACCCGGACATACCCCGGCGAACCCTCGCGTGCGTCGTATCAAAAGTCCGGCATTATACCATACCGTCTATGACCAGACCTTACGGCACCCCAACATATTGGACATAGTAGAACAACTTATCGGATCCGGCGTGCGATATAATGGGCATAAATTGAACATGAAGTATCCAGAGTTCGGAAGTCCAGTTGAATGGCATCAGGATTGGGCGTTTTATCCGCACACCAATGACGATCTACTTGCAGTTGGGGTCGTGATTGACGATATGACTATGGAGAACGGCGCGCTGATGATAGTTCCGGGGTCTCATAGGGGACCAACTTTAGATCATCACCAAGAGGGCGCATTTATTGGTGCCGTGACGGACCCTGATTTTACACCAGAGGGGGCTGTGCCCGTTGAATTGAAGGCGGGTGGAATCACAATCCATCATGTTCGGGCGTTACACGGTTCTGCCCCGAACACTTCTGATAAACCGAGACGCTTACTTCTTTTCCAGTATTGCGCAGTAGATGCCTGGCCCCTGAAGGGGATACCGGATTGGGACGCTTTCAACGACCTCATCATCCGTGGCGAACCGACGAATCAGCCGCGTATGGTAGCTGCACCCGTGCGTATGCCGGAACCGTATGCAGAGTTGAAAGGCTCTATCTACGAAGTACAGTCTCTGCTTGATAACCCACTTTTTGCCAACAAGTGATTGGATCGGTATCCTATGTTGTTGTGCTGAAAGGTACTTTGTAAGGTGTTATGAGGTTGAATAGAAGATGTGAGGCGTGGGGTCTCACACTTCTCATGGAGAAAGAGAGAAACTTTTCCCACTTTTAAAACGTTCTAAAGACCAAATGCCAAGTTAGAAAATGTTTTCTAAAGCCTATATCACTTTTTTAGATTTAACTTGACTTTTTTATCTAGGCTACTGTAAGATTAATAGTGTAATTCTGAGATGAGTAGATCCAAGGCAATACATCTAAATCCAAAACCGAAGGTTTTGAGGCCTATGGATTAACAAGAACCGCGCAAAGAATCCTTTGTGCATAAAGGAGTATAAAAAATGCAGAAGTATAGAAGTTCTCTTGGCTTGCTTGTAGCGTTGCTTGTTGTAGGTGTCCTTTTTGCCTTCAACATCTATGCTGCCAAGGAAACGCAGGATAGTTCTGCTACTGAGAAAGTGACGCTCAGTGTAACCGGTATGACATGAGGTGGCTGTACCAGCGCAGTGCAGGATGCACTCAGTAAGGTTGCCGGCGTTTCTGAAGTAGTAAGCGTTTCTATGGATACTAACACCGCTGTTGTGAAGGTAGCGAAGGGAAAAGTAGCAACAGAGGCGTTAGTCAAAGCCATTGAGTCCGTTGAAGGGCGCAACTTTTCCGCTGCTCCTATTGAGGAAGTGGCACTCAGTGTAACCGGTATGACGTGAGGTGGCTGTACCAGCGCAGTGCAGGATGCACTCAGTAAAGTTACCGGTGTTTCTGAAGTGGTAAGCGTTTCTATGGATACTAACACCGCTGTTGTGAAAGTGCCAAGAGGAAAAGTAACACCAGAGGCGTTGGTCAAAGCCATTGAGTCCGTTGAAGGACGCAACTTTTCCGCTGCGGTCATTGAAAAAGTGACGCTCAGTGTAACCGGCATGACGTGAGGCGGCTGTGTCAGCGCAGTGCAGGATGCACTCAGTAAAGTTGCCGGTATCTCTGAAGTGGTAAGTGTTTCTATGGATACCAGTACCGCTGTTGTGAAAGTGCCAAGAGGAAAAGTAACATCAGAGGCGTTGGTCAAGGCTGTCGAATCCGTTGAAGGTCGTAATTTTGCCGCTACGGTCATTGAAGAAGTGACGCTCAGTGTCACTGGCATGGTGTGTGACGCATGTCCGAGCAAGGTACAGGATGCACTCAGTAAGGTTGCCGGTGTCTCTGAAGTGGTAAGCGTTTCTACCGACACAAACACTGCTGTCGTGAAAATTGCGCAAGGCAAGGTGACGACAGAAGCGTTAATCAAGGCTGTTGCAGCTATTGAAGGTGGTAGTTTTAAAGCGCAAGTCGCAGATTAAAAATTACGTGTGGGTGGACATCGTTCACCCACACTTCATCTCCTCTTCTGCTGCCGTTAACTTACCGGCGATGCACATCTAAGAACGTAAAGACCTTTTGAATCCGTTGCAGCTGCCTATGCAATGCAGCAGCGCGCTCAAATTCCAGTGCTTCTGAGGCGCTATCCCGTTTTCCAACCAAGCTTGCCTGCACTTTTTCATATTCCCCATCCAGCAAATTAACAATGTCTGTAATCATCTCTCCATAGCGTTCGCGCGTAATCAATGCTGCACAGGGCGCATCACACCGCTTTAAGTCATACTGAAAACAGGCGCGAAACCCCGGAACCGGTGTAATCTCGCCTTCACATGTACGAACTGGAAAAATCCGTTGTAAAACATCAATCGCTTCATCTGTCCATCGACGGCTCGACAACGGTCCAAAATATCTCGCACCATCGGGCTGGGTTTCGGATACACGATCAAGGCGCGGAAAAGCCTCACCAACATCTATCCGAATATACCAAGATGTCCTTCCATATTTCATCGCGGTGTTATAGGAGGGTTGATATTCTTGGATCAGTCGCGATTCAAGGAAGAGTGCTTCCTGTTCCGAACGACAAACTTGATACCGGACATCTGTTGTCCATCGGATAAGCCGTTTGATTTTGCTCGGGCGGTTCTTCGTTTTATGGAGATAAGAGCGCACCCGTTTCCGTAAACATTTCGCCTTGCCGATATAGAGGATCGTCCCTGTAGCTCCACGAAAAAAGTAAACCCCCGGGTCCATTGGGACATCGGCTACCATTTCTTGCGTCAGCATGAGTCGATTCGCGTAGGTCTGTTTTTTTAAAAATTTATCATATTTTCCTAAACGATTCAACGGAAAAAGACACGCAGAGCCATTCAGTTCTCGGTTTTTTAGTCCAATTTTGGACCCCCAGCCCGGTAGGTTCGGTTTCCTAGAAGAAATACCCCAGCAAAAACACCGAACCGGATTCGTGAAAAAAAGGCGCGAAACTCAAGAATTTCTTAAAACTGAATGACTCTGAAAGACACGTCCATATCCTTGACACATTTTTTTCTTTCTGCTAAACTTGTATATTATCAACGGAGGAAAAAAGAAGCGATGAAACACATATTTTGGTTCGCACTCATTGGCTGTTTGTATATAGCGGTGTATCCACTTTCTGCCGAGTTGCTGGATGATGCTGTCGGCATCTGGCTTTTCGATGAAGGCAAAGGTGGGACCGCTGGAGATACGTCGGGCAATGGAAATGATGGCGCGATTAACGGCGCGAAATGGGCAGAAGGCAAATTCGGGGGCGCATTGGAATTTGAACCACCGCATGTCGTGACTGTTGAACACTCTGATAGCCTCAGTTTCAAAGAAGAAATGACCATCGCAACTTGGGTCTACATGAATAAAGGCGTTTCCGATACCGCTATTCGAAAGAACGGCTCCTATCTGTTGGAAGTACAGGCACCAAATGAGAAAGTGCCGGGCGGCTATGTCTTCGGTATCTGGTCAGGCGGTGGGTTCACCGGCGGTGTGTGGGGAACAAGCGTCATTGAACCTGAAAAGTGGTATCACATTGTTGGACTCTACAATGGCAATGAGATGCAACTTTATGTAGATGGCACGCTTGAAGCCACAACTAAACAAGATGGCGATATCGGGCAGGCAGGCGAGCTGCTTTTCGGGACGTTTGGCGGCGAGAAATTTATTGGTAGATTGGACGAAGTTATCTTCTTTAACCGCGGCATCACAGAGGCGGAGGTCGCAGAGTTGATGAAAGGTGTTGAGGTTGTCCTACCTGTTTCCCCGAACGGGTTACTCACAACAACGTGGGGACGGCTCAAGAATCGTTGAGGCAGTTGACATACGTGCTTGCAAGTATTATCATATAAGAAATCGGAAATTATTAAATATTCTTTCGCGGAGGACATCATGGCAGACACGCAACTGGATCAACCGACACTTACACCGCGAGCCGGGCAGCAACGCCTTTTAACGGCTGATGACTTGGCGAGACAGCCTGATGATTCTCGCTATGAGCTCGTGAAAGGAGTACTCCGCAAAATGCCGCCTGCTGGATTTGAACACGGTATCTGTGCAGCTGAAATTGGAAGCAGACTTAACGTGCATGTTAGAACACACCAATTAGGTTATGTTTGCGGGGCCGAAACAGGTTTTAAGATTGCCCAAAATCCTGATACAGTGCGCGCACCAGATGCCGCCTTTGTTCGACAGGCATCAATTGAACGTCAAGGGATCGTCAAAGGTTATTGGGAAGGAGCTCCTGATCTGGCTGTTGAAGTCATCTCCCCTGGCGATACCTACGCCGAGGTTGCTGAGAAAGTAGAAGAGTGGTTGGCTGCTGGTTGCACAATGGTGTGGGTCGTCAATCCACGCCGAGAAACGGTGGAGGTTTATCGTTCCAATGAAGATTTTGCCGTTTTACGTGGAACCGATACGCTTGATGGTGATGATGTTGTCGAAGGGTTCCAATGTCAGGTTCAAGACATTTTTGTGTGACTGATAGGTAAGCATTCCAGACATATCTGGCACTTGCAACCTTACAACGGGAGACAGAGCATTACAATGACACGATGGCAACCAAACGCTGAACAGAAGGCACACTATGAAACTGAAGGCTACTTCATCCTTCGCAATGTTATCTCACAAGACTTGGCTGCACAACTCCGCGGCGTGATCCGTAATCACATCATGCTACCCGATCCCGGACAGTTCGCTGATATAGATCCGATGGATCCGATGGACGATTCGCCGCAAGGACGTATCGCACGTTATCGGAAACTCAGCAACTTCTGCGTCCAAGCACCATTGATATGGCATAATATACACGCTGCCCCCGAAATACTCAACATCGCACGCTATTTTCTCGGGGATGACATTATTATGAAATTCAATAGCTGCTTCCTCAAACCACCCCTCACCGGTAGTGCAACCCCGTGGCATCAAGACAACGGGCTCTGGCGCGACGGTGAAACGGAGCCTTTCAACTTCTGGATACCCCTTGAACCCGCAACGCGGGAAAATGGATGCATGCAGTTCATACCCGGCAGCCACAAAACCGAGATTATTGAGCACGTCTTGTATCCCGATAGTATACACGGTGAACTACCACGCGAAGCCGTTCAGGAGATGATCGAAAAGCACGGCGTACACTATATTGAGTTAGGTACTGGAGATATCGTCATCTGGCACAGCAGTCTTTGGCACTACAGCCCACCAAACAAAACTGAGCAGAGCCGTATTGCTATCGCAGGGGTCTATACAAATCCAGAAATCGTCAAGACAAGCAGGCGTTTCTGGCATAACTTCCGATGGGTGATGAAGGACGGGGCGGTCTGCACACAATTCCCGCCAGAAAATGTTGAGATGAAAATTGAAGACCCCGCAAAACCGAAGCCATTCCGACCTGCTGAGGACTATTAACCTATGGCATTAAAGAAGCCAAATATCGTTGTCTATCTCTCCGATGATCACGGTTGGGAGTACCTCGGTTGCTACGGAAACGAACACATCCAAACCCCACACTTGGACACTATCGCAGAAGAAGGCATCCGTTTTACACACGCTTTCACACCGACACCGACATGTGCCCCCTCCCGTTCTACCCTCTATACCGGTCTCTATCCGGCACGGCACGGCGCAATGGGGAATCATACAGAATGTCATGTGCATCTCAAAGTGCTACCAAGCACGCTCCGCGAACTCGGTTATCGCGTCGCAATCGCTGGAAAGACGCACGTGAAACCAGAACCCCTCTTCGATTTTGAATACATTGGCGGTTTCCTTCCGAAGCGTGCCGAACATAGACGAAAATACCGAGCGGAAGGACTTGATACGGCTCCCGTTGAACGTTTTCTCTCAAGCCAACGTCAAGAAAATCCAGATCAACCCATCTGCCTTATTCTTGGTGATAGTAATCCGCACGTCACATGGGAACCCAACAAAATTTATGACCCAGAGGCCTTGCCACTACCACCCTATATCGCCGATACGCCAATTGCTCGCAAGGCATTTGCTAACTACTCTCAAGACATCACCACAATGGATACCCGTATCGGTGAAGTTGACAAAATGCTGGAAACACACGGATACGCCGACAATACGCTGTTCATCTACACAACTGACCACGGTTCTGAGTGGCCACACTGTAAGTGGACACTGTATGATACCGGCACGCGTCTGCCGTTCATCGCGAGATGGCGCGGCGAGATTCCTGCAGATACCGTTTCCGATGCCATGATTTCACACGTCGATTTCTTTCCTACCCTCATAGATGTCGCAGGGGGTGAACCGCTGGATGATTTAGATGGTGAAAGTTTCAAAAGCGTCTTGCGCGGAGAGGCAACAACATTCCGCGATAAAATCTACGGCACACATACCCGCGACGGAAACATGAACGTCTTTCCGCAACGTTGCGTCCGAGATGCCCGCTACAAGTATATCTTGAATCTGATGCCTGAGAACAGATGGACAACCCATTTCACTGAAGTTGAAGGCATTCCAGAAAGCCACGCTGAGGTATGGAAAAGTTGGGTGAAAAAAGCCGA
>PYIY01000078.1 GCA_003635195.1 Candidatus Poribacteria bacterium
ATGCGATCTCTCGCCTCGGTGATGTTTTGATACTCATTGATGTCAACTTCTTCCTCTTTGAGCGTGCGGATGAGTCTTTCAGCATATCCGTTCTCCCAAGGCCGTCCGCGACGGGCGACGGAAATCTCAACACCATGTGCTTGGAGTGTTGCGATATAAGTTTTTGAAAGATACTGCACGCCTTGATCGGAATGATGAATCTCCGGGACGCTGTGGCATAATGCCTCTTTCAGCGGTTTGAGCGTCAGAGATTGGGTCAAGTGCTGACTGATCTGCCACGCTTTGATCATCCGAGTGAAAACATCCATGAGCAGGCAGAGGTAGATGAAACGTCCCTTGAGACGCACATAGGTAATATCTGCCACCCAGACCTGATCCTGATGAGAGACCTCAAGGGTTTCAAGCAGGTTGCGCCACGGTTTCTCCCCTTGAAGCGATCTTGTTGTTCGACACGCACGCTTCACGGAGACCAAGAGATCATTGTCTTTCATCAACCGAGCGACGCGTCGGGTGCCAACGCTGTATCCCTGACGCACGAGGAGCTGTGTGATACGTCTATACCCGTATCTCGGATACGCGCCAGCAAGTTTCTCTATTTCAGCGCGCAGAACCGCTTCGGATGGATCCGCTTTCGGTTGATAATAGAAACTGCTCCGGTTGATGCCGAGGATTTCACAAATATCTCGCACGGAATGCTCCTTGCGCAATGCCGAAATGTAGCATCGCTTCTCAGATAGCGTTAGTCCAACTCCGTCAATAGTTTTTTTTGGATGTCTAAAGCCACCGCCATCCTCCCAACGAGCTGCTCAAGGTGGGCGATACGCTTCTCAGCATCACTCGACTGCTTATCCGTAGACTCAAATAACGAGGACGCATTTTCAAGGAGGTGTCGCTTCCACTCTGAGAGTTGATTTTCGTTGAGATTATGTCGCCTACAGACTTCTGCTTGGGAAGTCGCACCACTGAGGACTTCAAAAACAAGTTCCGCTTTAAACTCAGGGGTGAATCTTCTTCGTTTCGCCATTGGATACTCCTTTCAATTGAGATTGTCATTATAGCACAATCTTCCTTTAGGGAGTGGTCTAAAAAACCGTAGGCAGTACAGTTGCTATATATTATCCGGTCATACTATTCATATTAACCCTCATAATATTTTTCGGTCTAACAAATCTTTTGTTTAATAAATCTATATCGCTTATTGCGTTAACAATATTTGCGACAATACCTGCTACTATTGATCGAACACATGCAGGTTGGGTAGACAGAGATCCGTTATCACTACTTACATGGCTAGCATGCGTATATTTTTATGTCAAAGCGTATCAAGCACTCTCTCAGGAAAAGCGATACTTACCATTGGCACTGCTCTCGGGTATCAGTATGGGAGCCTTGGGATTGACGTGGCCAGGTGTAGGGCTTCTATCTATTATCATTGTTGTATTTAATGCAGCTAAATTATTCATACGATCTTATGATCAGAAGAAGTTCTATATCTATTTATGTTGGTATATCCCTTCCGTTTTAATGATGCTTTTCTTCACTGAAAGGTATTCTTTGAATCCGCATCGCGCGTACACGCTTGCCGAGATAGCTCTACCTACGCTTTTCGCCATCATTGTACCTACTGTTTTTGCCATTGTTGCTGGATTGGGGATATTGATAAGGCAAGTAAAAACCCGAAGGATTAGAAGTGTATTATGGGGTATACTGGTTACCAGTTTTGTTATACTTTTGTTTGTATTAGTTTCTCCCCAACAGATAATTAGTACCTTCCTCCATCCTTCATCGACAGAGTCATTCACGGCGACTGTTAGCGAATTTCATGAACCTTCACTATATAGCTGGTTCAACCTATATGGATTCTTTTTCATTTTCCTCTTGTTTGGTCTGTTGTTAGTAACATACACTGTTACTGAAGCATATTCTATGAACACAAAAGCAGTAACAGGAGTCTTTGCTATCGCGCTTGCTGCAACGATTCTTAGCACGCATCCGAGTATGCCACACAGATTGATGGAAATTGTATATCTCGGATCTGTCATCTTATTTATTGGTACGATTGGGATTTCATATCTTCGGAGTCTGTCCCGCAGGCGAGACCACATTAATCTCTACACGGATCTACTCCTATTTCTCTTGATTTGGGCATTGTTTACCTTACTCTATAATCGTGGTGCGATGCGACTCGCGCCTTTTCTTGCACCTCCGGCGGTAATTCTTGGTGCTTATGCAATTATGTTTATACTTAAACGTGCTATTCGTTATGACGAAAGCAGAATAGCAAACCTTGCCATGTTAATGTGTTTCATGGTCCTCGTCTGGCAGTTGAGGACCCCATGCTTTGCACTTCTTATGAACATCGGTCTTGACAAAATTGTGTCGTCTCTTGTATGTGCAAATTTGACAATACTTGGTATGATTATGCTTCTGCGCCGAGGAAATCGAGAACTTTCAACAGAAAAGAAGAGTCCCGTGGTAACAAAAGTCGCATGCTTAACGCTTAGCGCAGCGATATGTATTGTCACCGGTGGTGTCCCGTACCTTTCCGCCAATTGGATTTCTCAAGATGCAATGGGAGATGTACCATCATCTAAGGAAGTTAAGGCTTTCAATTGGTTAAAAACTAACACTCCTCCTAAATCAGTGGTCGCTGCTTGGTGGGATCATGGTAGCCGCATTGAGGCACTTGGAGAACGAGCAACAATAATAGATCAACAGCATAACCCGCCTCGGATTCATTCTATGGCACGTGAAGTCTTCTGTGCAGAAACACCTGAAGAAGCTTTAAAATTCTTAAAATCTCATAAGGCAACACACCTTATGATTCAGGCTAAAGATGTGTTTAATAGCTTAAAAAATATATCCTCTGTAGGTTCACCCCAAGACGCGACGCGTAACGTATTAACGGAACAATTTAGAATTGATGAACAAGAAAATAATGCTTTGAACGCGCCTAAAGAAAACCCAACTCAGCAGATATTGCTTCAGTCTTCTGAACGTTTCGACTCTTCAGCGTACACAAAAGAACATTACTTGCCTTGTTCCAAGGGGGATGCAAATGCCAAGCACGCCAGTGTTGAATACCAAGCAGATGGAACTTTTCACAAAGCAGATATATACATTGACGATATGAGCATCTCACCAAGGTATGTTATTTTTGATGATAAAAAAGAGAAAAATGTTGAGGGATCAGGAGGTTTGGTTGTTACAAATGTAGACGTACATCGACCCTATCAAACCCTTGAATACAAGCATGCAGTATACTTCAATGAGGAGGCTTGCAACCTGTTGGCTTTCCAATTGTACTTTTTAGGTAGTCACACAGACCACTTTGAACAGGTCTATCCAAAACAAGAAATGGAGACAGAAGATTCTTCACCTTTTGATGACATAAAGATTTGGAAAATCAATTACTAATTGATAGTTAAACCGATTGCTTTTCTAAGTCGCGCCAAGATATAGAACCGAAAAAAGTAATACCAATTGGCAACTCTCGTCTGGATCCATTGGATATACAAAAAAGAGGTCTCTAATCATGTTCTTTCTTTCCATCATCATTCCAGTTTACAACGAAGCAGATAATGTCCGCCCACTGTTTGAAAAGATTCAAACGGTATGCCAGACAATTGGCGACGGTTATGAAGTGTTATTCATTGACGATGGCAGCATGGACGAAACTTTCACTGTGCTATCGGAACTGAGCGAACTGGAACCGCAATTGGCGGTCATCCGATTCAAAGAGAATGCTGGACAGACGGCTGCGATGGCAGCAGGGTTTGAATTCGCAGAGGGACAACGAATTATTAGCATGGATGGTGATTTGCAAAATGATCCGTCAGATATTCCGGCACTACTTGCTAAACTTGACGAGGGCTACGATTTAGTATGCGGCTGGCGGAAAGAGCGACAGGATAAATTTGTCACGCGACGTATTCCGTCTATCGTTGCGAACTGGATTATCGGCAAGGTAACCGGTGTCCCCATCCATGATAACGGATGTTCACTGAAAGCCTACCGAGCATCAATTATTAAACAGGTGCCGCTCTATGGAGAGATGCACCGATTTATCCCAGCGATGTCTACAGTAGCAGGGGCGCGTATAGCGGAAATTGTTGTCACGCATCACCCACGACATCTCGGAAAAAGTAAGTACGGTCTTGGCAGGATCTGGCGTGTGATGTTAGACATTATCGCCTTCCAATTGATCATCTCTGTTTTTCGGCAAGGTTCAAACTCACTGAAGCGATTTCTACCTAAATGGGGAAAACTCGCTCGGTTCTTTATGTTCCAATGTAAGCGACGTCCTCTTCGAGTTTTTGGACCTTTTAGCACAATGGGATTTACATTGGGGAGTATCCTCCTAATAGGACTATCAAAGACCAACACTATGGTTGGGGCAAGCATTCTTCTGATTGGCGGTGGAATTCTCGCGTTTTGCTTTGGGTTGTTCGGCGAACTTGTCTCGTTCGCGAATGCCAAACATGTAAAAGACTATAAGGTCAAAACATTTCTGCGGAGAAAAAAATGATGAAAATTTTCCGCCAATATCTTGGAGTCTTTATTGCTGGCGTACTCCTCTTTTTTCTCATCAAGCCCTTCATTCAGGCATATGAACAACTGGGCGACACCACATTTCAGGTACAGTGGCGATGGCTCGTTATCTCGTTTGGATTCATCCTTCTTTACCGAAGCTTCTATGTCTGGCCGTTCACAATTTTCCTTCGTCGCATTTCTGAAGGGAGAGATGTCTATTTTCGCGATACTTTTACGCTCTTTCATCTCTCTAACATCACACGATATCTCCCTGGTCGGATCTGGGGCATTGTGAAGTTACTCGAGTTAAGTCCGCGCTTCGGATTGAGCAAAACTGCTGTTGGCAGCTGTCTCGCCTTACACACTGGCATTGAGACCGCTCTCGGTGGACTCATCGCGATGTTTCTACTCTTTTCAACGCAGATGCAAGCCACTGCGGTAGGAAGACTTAAAATGATATCCGGGCATACCTTGCTTTTTACACTCGTTGTTATTGGCTTGATGGGAGTCTTCGTTTTTTTGATGCCAATCTTGTCGTTGCACGCTCGACGCCTCCTAAAAACGCTTCAAGAGATAGGCGCGCCGCTTTGGCAAAAATCGTCTGGAAAGCAGTGGTGCAACTTTATTGTAGGTCATTTCGTCTTGTGGTGTTGTCAAGGATTCGCTTTCTTCCTTTTTGTCCGAAGCCTCACGCCTGTGGCATGGACAGATATCGGCATTCTCACGGCCTGCTACGCATTTGCATGGATTGTTGGCTTCCTAAGTTTCCTGACTCCCAGCGGATTGGGCATCCGTGAAGGACTGTTGGGACTTTTATTATCAAATTACATGCCTGTCCCACAAGCAACACTTGTCGCGTTGCTCTGTCGAGTCTGGATGTTGTCGGCTGAGATTATTTTAGCGGGTGTCGCCATTTTTCTCGATCGGAGCAGTACACTTGTACATGCGGAGAATCCAGTTTGACACAGACAGCAAAATAGTCAGATACCCTCCAAAGCGATTTTACACTGGTGACCCTCACGCTGGTGTATGATTTTCCTGTGTTTGTAGGCGTAATGTTTCCTTGCAACGTGAGACGGTTACGGCACCCCTCGGTCCTGTTAGTGTTCTCGCTGACCCCCGTTTCGGCAAAACACGCGTCCTAACAAACCGCATCCAGCCCCTATTCTACAACCACAATTTCGCACCTTCTCAGATTCGGGCAGGGACGTTCACACAAAACGATACACAAACGATGCGCGGGCGTTTGGATACGTGATAAGAAGGCAACACCTTTTTGGAAGAATGGGATCTTCTGCGTCAGACTGAATGTAGACCCTTTCAGACAGATATTTCCAAGATTGTAGGCGTAGACTCTGGTAGTCAGAGAGAGGGGCTTACTGTCAAAACGAAGCACATACCTACCTGAGTGTGCAAGCCAATGCTCACAACAAGGTTGATAAGAAGATAGAAATCCATGGACCTCTTTCCTAATGCGTTTCTTCACTCTGTTTCTATCGTTTCAAAGGCTTCATTAAAAAGCGCGTTGGTGGCACGTCTGCAGTTTTCGTGTGCTTCCGCTGTTAACAATGAAAGCAGTTCATCAAACCAAGGGTACATCTGCCGTGCGAGTTTAATTGACAACTTCTCTGGCTTTATATCTTCTCTATCCAACTGCACCAGTTCTCGGTTTATTGATAGTGGTATCTCTATGGTCATCGTTTCAGTTGGCTCAATTAGTTGTTTCATCTTATTACCTTCCTTTGAGGTGATGTAGACAGCCTCCACATATTTCCGCAAACTTCTCTACATGGATATAGATGTTGCCACCCTTCAGATACCGCAATAGTCTGAATTCTGTATCGCATATCAACTATTTCATGATCGGGTATTCATTGGCATAGGGCGGTTTCGGTAAGTGCCAAAAAGCGACGAGAGACAAAGTTCACTCAACTGTATTGAAAAAACAATAACTCTCTTTATAATTAAAGACACCATTTTGGGTTGGAAGGGTGCATATAGCCGAAAAGGCTGGAAGTTGGTTGTCGGTTAGTGTTAAGGAGATGGCAGTAAGGTATCGCGGAGCTTATCAAATAAGTGTGATGGGAACGGGTAAATGAAGCCAGGCATGGAACTCGTGCCTGGGAGATTGCTTCTACAGAAGGGTTGGCCGAGGTGGGGGAGGATGTCGGGCAATTTGGTGGAGCCAACTGTAAAAGACAGATTTTTGCTTAAAGGTGAGAAGTGCTTGTCATGCCTTTAGGAAGACTTCTTGACAGATGTCTTCGGCTGCCTCGTGATTTTGAATACGCCGATAAATGAGATTGTAGATACGCTGCTGGTATTTACGAATGAGAGGATTAAACGCGTGTGTATCGCCGTTCTGCGCGCGCGTGATGAGTTCATCTTCATCAAGGTGGTTGAGTTCTGTATAGGCTGCCAAAGTGTTTTTCATGTTTTTTCTCATTTTATGGGGTTGTTAGCATCGAAATTCTGTTTGTGCCATGAACAGTTAACTTTCGTGAAACCAGCAGACTGGAACAAGTGGGTTGTTTCGTACACTTTTTATGAACCCCGCGCTGTTGTTACAAACCTATCAGTGGGGGAGAACTATTGGCTGTTTTTGATAAGCGTTGCTTCAAGTTCGGAGATTCGATCCTCAAAGGATTCTATCTGCGTTGTAAGATATCGGATTTCTGATCTGATGAGTACGACTAGATCTTGGGCATTCGACGGTACAGACATAGGTTTGGGTTTTTCAAAAATTCGCCAAGTGCTGCCGGAGCCTTTGGAAACATTTTCGGCAAACCCCTTGTCTTTCAGATATCTTAGCGCGGCTTTGATAGGGCTTGTTTTAGCTATTGATGGAAGTCCGCCATGTGATTGATGGTGTTCAATGATGCCCTCATCGATATCTCGCCTACTCACCGTTTTTCCTGCGAATAGTTCTAAAATGATCGCTTTGGCGATTTTGGGCTTAAGGCGTGCGCCTTTATATCTATAGTTTGGATCCATGTTTTCCATTCCTTTTTTTAATCATGAAGAATGAAACACCGTCAGTTAAATCAAAGCTATCTGCTGATGTCGTAATGTGTTTCTCTGTATGTTTTTTTTCGGCGAGAGTTTGTATTCCTTTTTCAGAAGCTGCTTGAATGATGGATAGGTTGCCCATGCTTAAGTAAACATAGTATCTACGCGATCTTTTATAATTAAAGACACACTTTAAGTCCGAAAGGGTGCATACTTCAGGAAGAATCAATCTTTTGACTGATGTCCAAAGACGGTGTTCATACCAAACCCAAGGAGTTGCGAAACCGTCACGCCTAATATAGTAGAGTATATTGGTGCGTTCTAAGTCCTTTGTGTGTGTGGCGTTCTCTGTACCGTAAAAAAGAATGGGAGTCCGCGAAGGAGACAAAACCCGACAGCAATGGTAGCGAGTATCAAACTTCCTTGTTCCAAGATGATTCCTTTGAAAACGCCCGCGCTTGCGAGACAGATAAAGGCGAGGGTCTTGATTACACCGTAGAGGGCACGACTGATACGAGAACGCGTGAGGGCGTGTGCCCATCCGCTTTTTGGATTTCCAAAGAACCGTTGCAAACAATCTGTAAAAATACCACGGGTCATGACTGCAATAGGCATCCACATTGGAATAAGTCCTACTATAGCAAAGTATAGCCAAAAAGTGTTTTCAATCACTCGGTCTGCGAGGGTGTCAAGGACGGCACCCACCTCGGATGTCTCGTTACGTTTGCGGGCAACAATGCCATCTACAGCATCAAGGGCAAAAATGAATACAATGGAGGCAATGAGTGTAAGGTCTAAGTAGCGATGTATGCCGAATAGGGCGATAACCCCAAAAGTTAAGGGGAGACGAATTAGAGTGATGGTGTTCGCAACCATATATTTACTCCTCCAAATAAATGCGTCAACGTGTTTTTTTAATTGTAAGGTACATTTTAATGTGAGCGAATGAAGTGCATACGCTTATTTAGACCACAATTTCGCAAAGTTAAGATAAGGTTTGCCGTTGAAATTCAATAGGTGTCAAATACCCTAACGCTGAATGTGGGCGTTTCTGATTATAGACGTTTGTGATAAAATCTCCGATGCGATCTCTCGCCTCGGTGATGCTTTGATAGTCATTGAGGTGAACTTCTTCCTCTTTGAGCGTGCGGATGAGTCTTTCAGCCATGAGTAGGCAGAGATAAATGAAGCGTCCCTTGAGACGAATATAGGTAATGTCTGCCACCCAGACCTGATCCTGACGAGAGATCTCAAGGTTTTCGAGACGGTTGCTCCATGGCTTATCTCCCTGAAGCGATTTTGTTGTTCGACACGCACGCTTGATGGAGACCAAGAGATTTTTCTCTCTCATCAACCGGGCGACGCGTCGGGTCCCAACGGTGTATCCCTGACGCACAAGGAGCTGTGTGATACGCCTATATCCGTATCTCGGATACTCACCGGCAAGTTTCTCTATTTCAGCGCGCAGAACCGCTTCGGACGGATCCGCTCCCGGTTGATAATAGAAACTGCTCCGGTTGACACCGAGGATGCCACAAATATCTCGCACGGAATACTCCTTTTGCAAGGTTTCCGAAATGAAGCATCGCTTTTCAGCTAACGTGAGTCCAACTCTGTCAATAGTTTTTTTCGATGTCTAACGCGACTGCCATTCTCCCAACGAGCTGCTCAAGGTGAGCGATACGTTTCTCGTCATCGCTGGACTGCTTGTCAGTAGACTCAAACAGCATGGGCGCATTTTCAAGCAACTGTCGCTTCCACTGTGAGAGTTGATTTTCGTTGAGATTATGACGCCGACACACTTCTGCTTGGGAAGTCGCACTGCTGAGGACTTCGAGAACAAGTTCCGCTTTAAACTCAGGGGTGAATCTTCTTCGTTTCGCCATTGGATACTCCTTTCAATGGAGATTGTCATTATAGCACAATCTTCCTTTAGGGAGTGGTCTAAAAAACCGTAGGCAGTACAGAAACATGGCATGTTACTCTTTACTTATGAGAAAGAATAGAATGCCTTTCTATAATTAAGAGACACGATTTTGTGCGGAAAGGGTGCATGATCCATAGCAAGTTACACCCAATGGGATTTTTTAAGGTTCATTCGGTAGAAACACCCGTAAAACGTGCTTTAACATCCCCAGTTTCTGTAAGCGAGATATGAAACATGCCGTGATCGCGAGTTCCGGCATAAAGTCGCTCGTTACTGAGAACGAGGAATTCAATTCTGCTGGGAACCTCTGAGGAAAACAGTTGCCACTTGCCGTGAGCATCTAAGCGGTAGGCACCGCTATCGCCAACACCGTAGATTGTATTGCCGTCTACGGCGAATCTGTCTATAACGGTGGGCATCTGGGTTTTATTGGTGATAACCCGCCAGTGTTCCCCAGTTTGTGAGATCAAGACACCTTTATCGGTTGCGATACAAATCGTTGAACCTGCGAAGGTAATCTCCTTGAAATGTCCAATGGTGATCGGCAGCATTGACGTGATGTCTTTCCAACTGTATCCGCTATCAAGGGATTGAAATAATTTTCCGTTTGGCTTACCGACGTAAACGGTTTCACCTAAAACAGCCAATGCAGATTCTGGATTGATACCAACTAATCCTGTGTCTACCCACTCGGTATCGCCGGGTCTCCATTTGAAAAGCCGCTGTTTGTATTTAGCGTAAAATGTCCGACCACCAACAGCGAAGGCTCCAATTTTCGCATTTTTTTTTCTAAGTAGATGCAACAGATGTGCCGAGGTGCTGTTATTGTCTGGCGGTGCTTCGGCTTCAAAATCGGGAACACCGTGAATGGGAATAAGTTCATCGCCCGCAACAGATGTGCGGAAAATACTCGGTTTGTTCTCCCGAATCGAAATGACATAGAGGAGATTATCGACAATGGTTAACTTTATGTTCGCATAAAAATCGGTATCTAATTGGGGTGTGGACCCGTGCGTATTGAAATGAACACTTTTCCAAGTCTCACCCCCATCAGTTGATTGGACAAGGTCTCCTCCGATATGCATATAGAGTTTATTATTTAAGGCGATTAAGTCGCGTGTGAGCGGACCTGTCATCCCGTTTACAAATGGATGCCAAGACTCACCAGCATCGGTTGTACGGCTGATCCCGAATGCATCGGCTTTGTAAAATGTCCTTTCATCGGTAGCAATAGCTGGGAATCTGGGTACCATATGTGAACTGATATTGGATCTGATGGAGATCCAAGTTTGCCCACCATCACTGGATCTAAATTCGGTTATTCCGAGGACTAAGAGCGTTTTACCTGCAGCCAAAACCTGCATGGCAGAATCTAAGTTTGTAACTTGAGATTCATCTGTAGGTGTTATTTCAGTCCATGATTTTCCAAGATCTGCGGAGCGAAAGATTCTTTTTGGTGCATATTTATGTTCAGGTATTAATGGGTTTAGTCCAGGGGTTTCCACTAAAACAATATCGGGTGCTATTCCGACATAGAGGTTGTTTTCGTCAACTGTCAAGGCATAAACGGCACCGGATGTGTGAGTAAGCAATTGTTGCCAGTTGCTTGAACCGAAGCGATAGAGTCCTCGGTTTGTGCCAGCAAATAGGGTATTTCCGATTGCAGCGACTGTATAAACCCGTTTCCCTGCCAATCCGTCGTTCAGGGGTGCCCAGTGCTTACCGGCATTGGTAGATCGAAAGATACCCTTCTCTTGAAGAGCAAGATATAGTGTTATGTCTGCTTGTGGATCGTGTTTTTGGCTTGCATCCGTGACGATGAGTCCACTCGCAGCACCTTTGGGACGCTGCCCAAGAGGATTCCATGTTTCACCGCCATCTTCTGAAGCGAGTGCCTCATCAGGGGAGACAGTATAGAGGGTACCTTGGTGCTCTGCCATAGGCACTCGGTACTGTCCGGTGGGGATGTCGGCATTAATAAGCACCCACATTGCGTTGGGTGTCAATTTATAGAGACCTGTTTTCGCGGCAGCGTAGATCGTTCCGTCAGCAGCTGCAAAGATGTCATAAACAATACTTCCTTTCGGTCCGATTGATTGTGTCCACCGTGAAGCGGAAAACTTGGCGGCATCGTCGTCCCATACGTTTGTTGTGAGGTTGGTCTGCGAGGTTTGCATGCCAGCACCGCTGTTTTTACCGGGGATGATCGTTCTGCCGATCTGATTCCGCACAGCAGGTTTTGCGACAATCTCAATGAGAATAGGTTCATCAACAAGTTCAATAGTAGGTTCAGATTGTGCGTCAAAACTATATGGTTGCTGGAACCGAAGTAAGTATTGACTGCCCACACCCAAAAGTATCACCAATGCCACTGCAGCACCGAAAGCTGCCCAAGGGAGCAAAGGCTTTTTAGCCGGTGGTACCGGTGTCGGGTTCAGGTCGGCAATGTGTCGCATGACGTTCTCAATGAGATTGTCAGACACTTGTACACCGTTAAGCGTTTCGCGGATCAATGTTTCTCCTTCTTCTTGTAAACGCTTGCGGGCGCGGCGGAGTCGGCTTTTAATTGTATTCACCGACACGCCTAAGAATTTGCCGATTTCCTTGGCTGTCATTTTACCGAGATAATGGAGCGTCACGATGGTGCGTTCGCTCTCCGGTAGTTGCTGTAGGAGCGTTTTGGCGAGATTCTGTCGATATTTCGTAATTTCAATCTCACGTTGACGCGATATATGATGTTCATAGGAAGCTTTTTCAACTTCTTCTGGAGGTGTGTCCTCTAATGATTGCATATTCAACTTATCCATTTTGGCTTTATCCCGCTTTATCCAATTAATGCAAAGTCGATTGGCGATGACATAAAGCCATCCTTCAAATCGTTTTGGATCCTCTAATGTCCCAAGTTTTTTGTAGACTTGGATAAAGGTGTCTTGGGTAATTTCTTCTGCAATATGAAAATCCCCAATTTTCCGCCATATAAGGGCGTGAACACCGTCTTGGTGTTTCCCCATTAATGTACTGAAAGCCTCGTCGTCGCCTAATAAAATTCTGTGAATCAGTTGAACATTATCATCTACCATCAGAATTCTCCCTGCTATAGGTTGAGTTACGGTGATATGCTTCTGAGTGGCAAAATGTACAGGTTCTTCAGATATCAACCCTACTCAAACTCATGAAACCTATTGAAATATGCCCGACATGTGATGATATCGGTGTAGCCCTTTTAATAAACACACTTTATTGCGGAAAGGGTGCATTTAAGGGGAAAAAACATAGTCTTTTATTTTTCCAGCAAATTTCAATATTAAATAGGACTTACACATTGAAACGCTGTTGGGAGGGATAACTTCGGTTTTCATGCCTGTCCGAATCTTCACACACAGGCCACGAAAGCTGAAGCCATCCTGCGAAACATAGTCGGGACGAACGCAAATTGCATAAGTCCTGATTAAATTTATGTTGATCCGCTAATCAGTCGGAGGATTGAAAATTCGTGATAACAAAGTTAACCTAATTGTAGCATAAAATGCATTTGTTGTCTGAAATTTTTAGATTAGACTTTGTACACATTTTTTATAAGAGGCTATGTCCGTTTAAATTATATCAAACTGATGCCAAGATATTTTGTTTCCTACCCAGAGTATTTTCGTGTTAAAAATTTTCCTATAGACTTCCGTAAAATCCCCCATTAGACAGTTTAAACCTTTAAGACCTTTTTAACAGTATGCACCTTTTTCGCCAATAGGTGTGTCTTTAAATTATAGAGGGTGGAACGTTAGCACGTAGAAAATTTTATCAACTTAACGCGGCGAAAGCGTGGAGGATAACAGTGAAACATTTTTTTCCAAAAACCTTACATCCCTTACATATCTTTGAAGAAGATGAAGTACTTTATGCGGCGGATCTTGAGAAAGCACGCGTTGTTGAGTTGTCGGTTGTGATGGCAGAGATGTTAGAATTTGTGGAGACACAGAACGATCAAGAAATCCAACGGACACTCGGAAATTCTTATACGGATGATGATATCCTTGAGGCGTTTGAGAGGTTCGCGGCACTTGAGCGGGCGGGTCTGCTCTTCAATCGCGGCGAGGACCTCAGGACAAATTTCGTCCCAGAAAGTCAACGGCGCAAGTTACTTGTTGCTATACCGGGGATTGCTGTAGACTCATTTTCTGATATTGAGACGTTATCCGCTGGCACGAACATGGCACTTTCTCACATGTTTCATCATCTCATCAACGACGTGGATCTCTATTTTGCTGGTAATCAGAATAGGAAGTTAGCCGAGCGTATGTATGAAGTCAATATGAATGTGCGTGATCTAAAGCGGCTGAGTCGTAGGATTAGTGAAACATACTTCGGTATTCTCACGCTACATCAAGAGCATGAAAGATGGCTCTTTCCACTGTATCAGCAGCACGAACTTCCGCCGATCTTAGTTCAGTGCCACGCTCCACGTGGACATGGCGGCAAGGCTATTAACTCCCTTTTACGACATTACGCTGCGATGCGAGACTGTGATGGTTTTACGGCACCCTCAGATTACGTCCGTGCCTTTTATGCCGATTATGTCTGGGATCCGAGTTTCTTTAATACGTTACCAAACGGTGTCGATTCAAAGTTGTTCCGTCCACTTGACAAGACAGCGGCGAAGCGGGAAGTTGCTGAAGTAGTTGGAGATACGCGTATTGAGACGATGCCGACTGTCGGTTATCTCTCACGGATACAATCGGAGAAAGGGGCATCTGTCTATTTAAAATTGGCGGAACTCAATCCACATCTGCTTTTCCTGATTGCGGGACCAGATCTCGGGCGGTATGCATCCTATGCGCTTCCAGATAACCTTGTGTATGTCGGCTTCCATCCACGCGAGAAACTACCGGTTATCTACAATGCATTCGATGTCTACTGTTTTCTGTCAATGTCAGGCGAAGAGACGTTTGGACTAACGGTGCTTGAAGCAATGGCGTGTGGTGTGCCACCTATCGTTCCGAATTTCGATGGTGTTCCATCAGTTGTCGGGGATGCGGGGTTGATCGCAAATGCCGAGAATTTCGATCAGGACATAGCGACGCTTGTGAGTTATCCGTGTCCGATGGATTTTTCAGAGAAGATTAATTTGTTAGTCAGCAATCCTGAGATGCGTGAGCAGCTTTCCGAGAAGGCGAGAGAACGGGCGGTATCGTTCACATGGGATAAAACGGCGCGACGGATTATAGAATTGTTTGAGGAACTTCATCGGAGAAAGCAGCTTATGAATCCGAACCGGCTTTTGAATGTATTTGCGCCGACACAGTCGTTGGCATTGGAAGAAGCGGAGGCGCAGAAATACAAATCGGTTGTGTTAAGTATGAACGCGCGTTACGAACGGTGTTTCATAAGAGATGCGGTGTATCCGATGCGTGTTGAAGACGGGTTGGTGCTGAGTATTTTGAAATCACATACTGTTAGAGAAGCGGAGGCACTGCTCACTGCACTGGTCGCGGACGAGACGGAGGCAAAGGCGACTCTTAAAAGGGTTCGCGGCTTAATCAACGCGACGGTGTGATTAATAGCCATTAGTCTTCAGTTAAGCATGTAGCGTGGAGGAGCAATTTCACTGCCCCAAACGAGTCACTGACAACCAATAGTTTCTGATAACTCATAATAAATAGGAGTAAAGTATGGTATCTCAAAGGTGTTACCGATTAAAACGTCATTATAAATTTGAAGAAGATGATCGCAAGTATGTAGCGGATCTTGAGACAGGAGATATTGTTGAAGTGAATGCCGTGGAATGGGAGATCCTTTTGCGTTATGAATCACAGACATTGTATCAGATTGTGGAGGAGCTGAAGCAGAAATACAAGGTATCCTCTATCTTTGATGGAATTGATCGTTTAGAGCATCTCGGCAGGCAAGGCTCGCTTTTAAGTCCGATCATCGGAGGTGTGGGTGAGACTGCTGCGGATTGGAAAGGAGCGGGTCGGCATCCGAAATTGTTGGTTCCGTTCAATTTTACGCAGGAGAAATTGGTGTTGGACTACGTTGCAAATCTGAAGCGGTATCAACTTTTAACGCATCTGACAAAGTATGTCGAGTTAGAGACGTTGACCTTTTCCAAAGACGGACCGGAAGAAAGCATGGATCTGGGTGAGATTGGTGTTCGGCATATAGAAGTTCTGGATGACAACACCTTTTCTCCAGCGTGGTATGCGGGGGATGGTTACACGGGTATCCTGCTCCTGTCACAATTTCTTTTGGATGATCTGTTTTTTTATCAGGTTCCGGATGTCCCGATTGTGCACTGTATAGACGGTTTTCAAGGCTTGCAAGGGCGTATGCTTGAGACACTTCTGACGCTGAATGCTTTCCAAGATACGAAGGATACGTTGGTTGTCAAGTCATCGTGGATGAAGGCGTGGCTTGGTGAATTGGGTATTCCGGGAGAAAAGGTGTCTACTGTTCCTGACGGTATAGAGGTTGCCGAGCCGTTAGGGGATAAGGTGTTGGCGAAGCGTCACACGGCTGCGATTTTTGACAATCCGATGTTCGTAAAACAACCGGTTATTGGACTAATCTCTGGGTTTGAACCGAATCGTGGTGCGGCGTGGATTTCTGAGTTTGCGCGATCTAACCCACACCTTGCTGTCTTTGTTTATGATGCGATGTTAGCGAGACACGCGCGACAGCTGCCGGAGAATGTGGTAATTTTCGGTGTTGACAATGAGGAGAGTCGAACGATTTTACCGCTATTTTTTCAGACCCTCGACCTTGTTTGTTTCCCGGCAGTTCCCGGGACACCACTCTCGGTCGTTTTCGAGGCGATGGCGTATGGGGCAGCTTGTGTTGTGATGACGAAATATGGGATGCCAGCAGAAGTTGCGGGTGCCGGGGTTGCCGTAGAATCGGAATGGGATAATTTGGGCAATTTCCGTGCACCAATGCGGCATCTGTCAGAAACGATAAACGGGTTGTTAGCACCTTGTAGTGCGCGTGCGGCATTTGAGGATGCCGCGAAGGATATAACACAACGATTTACTTGGGAGAAAACGGCACAGGGGATCGCGCGGTTGTTTGAATCGGGACCTCGTGGAAGAAAAAGTCTTTCGCGAACAACGAAACCACTATTTCCATCAATTTTCTGTCGTCGATATGACCCAGGGACCGGGACGATAGACACTTGTGCCTATCAACACGGGCCAGGTAGATATGAACATTTTGAAACCGCACTGGCAGAAGTGTTGTCTGAATATCATACACCTGCTGAAATTGATTCGGTTTTCAAGCATTTCCAGCGTGCAGGTTCTGCTCCGATGTGCGACATGATTAGTGCTGGAAATGGGTTTCCGAGCTGTGGTGCTTAGGAAACCAATCTCGTCAAGACGGAGCATTGACAGAAAGGAGGAACCTCAAATGAATGCTAAGATCTTTGGTAAAATTAATCACTTCCTGAAATCTGAAGATGGGCGTGTTGGTCTCAAAACACCCGTGATATTAGGTATAGGAAGTGGGAGCCTATTGTTAGTTCAATCAGTGCTTTCCCCTTCCGCTTATGCTGAAGACCATGAGTGCTATACTGATTATGATTGTGATCCGGGGGAGGCTTGTAGACTTGAATGTCGTGGGAAATGGGACAACGGCACCTGCAATGGATCGTGGGTAAGAGAATGCCATGAATTGTAATCTTAGTGATACAAGGATTGATTCAAACTATTGACCCTTAGTTTCTGGCGATCCTGTTACCTCATAGCAGGGTCGCCCTCCATCAACTTTAGTCTATGGAAGTAATCCTCTAAATCACTTGCCGGCGAGATTGAGAAATCTCGACTACTTACGGAAATGATACACTGCTCTTAAGCGATTGAGAATACACTGATGTCATACTACGAGACTTTTCTTTTGTTATTAGCACTCGTCTTCTGTGGTTATGCGAGTTATACCGACCTGAAGACGCAGCAGATCCGCAATGTTTGTTCGTTAGGGCTCCTTTATATGGGGACCTTGAGCCAATTGATGGCGTGGTATCTCGGCACGACAACGCTGCTCTATATCTTGGGGCTTTTCTTCGGAAGCGGTGTTATTGCGTTTGGATTCTATTGGTTCGGTATCTTCTCACCTGGGGATTCTAAACTGTTTTGGGGGTTGTGTCTGATTTTCCCGTTATCGCTTTTCAATGGACTGGGCGGGACTTTAAGTTTTCCGCCGTTGATCCTTACACTGAACATCATCATTCCATATTCAGTGGGGGTGCTGGGGTATCTGCTTTTCAAATTTGTATTGATGCCGAACAAGTTGGCACTTCTTCTCGGTTTCGTGATGTCAAATTTTAAAGGAGCAGCACTGCTTGAAAAATTTTTCAATCTGCTTTTCTTCATCGGTATCGCGACCGCGCTGACATCCGTGTTGGAGCTGCTGGACTGGCAACCTGACCGATTTATGGGCCTGGTTTTGGTCTTGGTGGCATTTACTTTGGTGCAGAAGTTGCTATCGCCGGTTCCGAAAACACCGATGTACTATGCGATTGTCGGGTTTGCGTGTGTATGGTTTTCGGTTCGGTCAGCACCGTCTGTGTCAACTTTTCTTTCCGGTTTCGCTTTTTTCTTGGGGTTGTATCTCGTTGTTTTTATTGCCGCTAAACAGTTGATCCTCGGTTTAGCAAGTCTGATGTTGGATAATGCTGTTGATGTGGAAAATCTTGAAGTCGGTATGATTCCAGCAGAACAGATCGTTCGGGCGGAACAGCCAGATGGCAGTGTTCGGTATCGAAAAAAACAGGTTTCATTTTCAAGCAGTCAGGACGATAACATCATTATTTCACCGGATCCTGCGGGGCTTGATGCCGAGGAAATAATCCATTTGCGAGACCTCGCGGCAGCGGGCGCGCTTGCGGGATTTGGGAACCAGATAAAAATTCAACCGTCTATTAGCTTCGCTCCAGTAATCTCTATCGGTGTGCTTTTGACTGTTTTTTGTCAAGGACCGTTTTACCTGAAACTGATGGAGTTGTTTTAATTTAGCTGTCAGCCATCAACTGTTAGCCATCAGTAAAAGAGGTTCCTGATAAAATCAAACACTCCTTTACTGACTGCTGATGGTTCCTATAGCTGATAGCCATTCTCTACATACGAAAGGACAACAAATCAATAGATTTTGATTTAATTTTTGCCTATGAAACGTGCGATCTTAGTTTTGGTTGCTTTGACCATAGCAGTAACATTACCGCCTTTTTACTCACGATGGGCGGAATCTCAAAGACTTAAACAGATAGAAACAGTGAAACAACAAGCACGCTCGGTTTCTGGGGATCGGTTAGAAACAGTGCTGTCAGAACTCGAAAGCGGTGTGTCACCTTCTGTCGTGATCCTGTATACAGGCAACACGCGGAGCCATTTGGAGCCGTGCGGGTGTTATCAAGAACAGTCGGGTGGCTTGCCGAG
Organism: Candidatus Poribacteria bacterium; assembly: GCA_003635195.1. Taxonomy (GTDB): domain Bacteria; phylum Poribacteria; class WGA-4E; order WGA-4E; family WGA-3G; genus WGA-3G. Next base: position 18,889 of record PYIY01000078.1, read on the forward strand.
ACGTGCTTATGTTGTGGAGCAGTTTCGGAAGCATGGATTTCCAACGCTCTTAGTGGATGCCGGGAACATTTTTGATGGTGAGGAAAAAATAGATGCGCGCCGCTGTGAAATAAATATGAAAGCATTAGCAGTGATGGGGTATTCAACAGTGGCACTCAGTGAATCAGATCTCGATTACGGTGATGTCTATCTGAGACGGCAGCGTGCTGTCGCGACGTTTCCATTCTTGGCACCGCGTGTGGGGCGCGACGATTTCACGCAGCCGTTCGTCGTTAAACATACTGGAGAACATGCTATTGCCTTTGTCGCTGGTAGAGCGTACGAAGAAGTCGTATCACAAGCGAATGTTATTTTAGCTTTAGGGGACCCCGAAGACTCGGAACATATTGATATCGTCATCCGTCCAGACGAAGTTAAAGTGAGGGTTTCTGAAGATGAACCGCTTTATGTTGGTTGTAAATCTGAAGGCGAAACACTAGGAATGTTGGCCCTCTGGATGGATGCCGATGGGAAGTTGATACGTCATTATGCGACAGAATTGGCATTGACCGATGATGTCAAGGGGGACGACTCAATCCGTCAGCTGCTAACAGATTTTTATCGAGATATTGCGGATGAAAACCGATCGCAGGGTTCACAACTTTTTACCGATCAACTTTTAGAACAACAACAGGGAAACGGGTATGTCTCAGCAACAGCATGTCAGCGCTGCCATGAGCAGGCGTATCTTCAGTGGTCTGCGACGCGCCACGCATTCGCTTATGAAACGCTTTTGAAAAAGGAGCGATACTTTGACGCGAAGTGTGTTTCCTGTCATACGACTGGGTTTGGGTATCAGACGGGATTTCATATTGGCAACCCAGATTCAACGCTCAAAGGGGTGCAGTGTGAAATGTGTCACGGTCCGGGCAAGCAGCATGTTGGCAACCCGAAAAAGAGTAATATCCGTAATGGTGCGGATACTTCGCTCTGTTTGCAATGCCACGATACAAAACATTCGCCTGGATTTGCGGAGGTAGTGGGACTCCACACCAAGGATGTTGATCATAGTCGCGCGCCGATGAACTTAGAGGAACTTTTAGCGTCGCGTATCGCACGAATGGGGAAGCCGACGCTGGAGCTGTTTGTGATGAGTTATTGCCCATTCGGTGTCCAGGCGGAAGAAAAGATTATTCCAATCGTGAAAAAGTTTGGCGATCAGATTGATTTCAAGCTGCAATTTATTGCGCGGGAGAAGGAAAAGCCTTCTGCGCAGGATATATCACCGTTTACGAGTCTCCATGGCTACCCTGAAGTGGCAGAGAATATCCGCCAACTCCTGATTGCGCGGGAATATCCGGCTCGGTATCTCGACTACATCTTGTGCCGCGGTAAAAAACTCGATAAGAGTTGGGAAGATTGTGCTCGAAAACTCGGTATCGACGTGGCAAAGATTCAAGCGTTGTTTGATACCACGGAAGCGGAGCAGCTTTTCCGAGAAAACATTGCGCGTGCTGCTGAGTTGAGGATTAAGGCATCTCCGACGATTTTGGTGGATAATCACAAATTTAGAGCGAATCAATTGCTACGAGCGAGTGGAACGCCCTGCGAATAAAGGCGGATATAGGATCCCATGCAAGCGATTATTCTATGTGGTGGATTAGCAACACGGTTGGGTAAAATGACGAAAACCATTCCTAAGGTTTTGCTTGACATTGCAGGTAGAACGGTGTTGGATTGGCAGCTGCAACTGCTGGGAGATGCCGGTGTTCAGGAAGTCGTCCTCGCGTCGGATCATTTGCATGATGTGCTTTATGAACGCGTGGGGGTCTGCCGCCGGGGTGTGCAGATTCGCTATGCGAAGGAGGAGCATCGGTTTGGTCCTGGTGGTGCGATTCAGAATGCGATGAAACAGATTCGGACATCTCCGTTTTTTGTGTTGAACGGCGATATCCTATTTGCCGACTTTTCGCTCTGGGAGATATTAGGCAGATTTCACTGAGGTATGGTGGGATTACTGTTGAGTGTGTATGTTGATGATGTGCGCCCCTACGGACAAATTGTATCGGATGCTGGCGGCAAGGAGTTTTCTGATGAATCTTGACATCTTCCGAGCGTATGATATTCGCGGCGTTTTTGGTGCGGACTTTGGAGTGAAGAGTTTCTACCGAATTGCTTGTGCATATACCGACTGTTTTCAACCGAAGACTATGGCGTTAGGCTATGATGTCCGCGAGAGTTCTCCGCGGTTATGGCGACAGGTCGCGTCGGGTTTGCAAAATTCGGGAGTTGATGTCTTGGATCTCGGTCGCATTTCAACGGATATGTTGTATTTTGCTGTAGTGCACTATCGGACAGATGGTGGGATTATGATCACAGCATCCCATAATCCTGCTTCGTCCAACGGTATGAAACTCGTTGGGCAGCATGCCACGCCGATTTCCGCGGATACCGGGCTCTTTGAGGTACGCAATGCTATTGAAAACGGATTCCTGTTTGAGCAGAGAAAAGAATACCCACACGGAACCCTTCAGTCAATAGAGTTTCTGGATGCCTACTTATCGCACCTTCGCTCATTTGTAAATCTGGAGTGGTTGCTCCAGAAGCGGATTGTTCTTAACGCCAATGGTGGGCTTGCGGGGCAGATTGCTGAACAGTTGTTAGTGGATACACCGATTCAGGTATGTCAGCGGTTATTTACAGAACCAGATGGGAGTTTCGCAGAAATTCCCGGCGGTAGACCGGATCCGCTGAGACCAGAAAATAGGAGACTGACCACAGAAGCGGTTAGGAGAACAGGGGCAGACTTGGCAGTGGCGTGGGATGCGGATGCCGATCGGTGCTTTTTCTTTGATGAGACGGGAGCATTCGTTGAGGGGTGTTACATCACGGCGTTGCTTGCAGAAAAAATCCTTCAGCAGCGCGGACGTGGTGGTGTCATTTATGATCCGAGAGCAATTTGGGCAGTAGAACATGCTATCCTTTCTGGTAGAGGTATACCGATGCTGAGTCGATGTGGGCACTCGTTCATCAAAGCAGGTATGCGAGAGAATAAAGCTCTTTTTGCTGGCGAAGCGAGTGGACACTACTATTTCCGGGATAACTTCTACGCGGATAATGGGATGATCCCGTTCTTGCTTATGCTTGAATATCTCAGTGTAAAGGGAGTATCGCTTGCTGAAGCCGTAAACCCTTTGCGATCAGCATATCCGGTCTCTGGTGAGATCAACTACTCATTTGAAACTGACTGTCAAATGCGAGATGCGCTGGCTGCGGTCAATACTGCGACACATTGTTGGGGCGATCCGTGTGTTGCGACACCGATTGACGGTTTGTCTGTTCGGTTTCTGTCAGGTTCTGGCAGTTGGCGGTTCAACCTCCGAGAATCGAACACGGAGCCGCTGCTGCGGTTGAATGTTGAAACAATTGGGGATGAGGACCTTCTCATTGAAAAGACGATGGACATGAGCGCGAAACTTGAAAGTTTTGGGGCGAAACGAGAGACACAGTTCCGCTGGGAATCGGGTGGCTTAATTAAACGTGAGCTCGGTTTAAAAAGTTAGCAAGTTTGTGCGATCAGATCCTTGAACGCCTGAGAATTTTCAAGGTTCAAAGAAGGCTTCTTTTCTTCATACGTGTATGCAATCAAAGCAGAGGCAACATGGGCGAAAAAGTTAGGCACACTCCGATGCCGACTGTGTTCTAACTGACAACCGTTCTTCAGACGGTTTACCACACTCTCAATGAGCATCCGCTTCTTCAAGAGAAGTTTCTCAGACACCGACATGAACTTATTTTTCATGCGCTTGCGGATTGAAGACACTAATTGAATACCTTCGGAAACCAATAGATCATCAACCAACTCTTGAGAGATATATCCTTTATCGCCAAAGAGTTTACCAAATAAACCTTCGGTGAGATACCGAACAGGTTTGCGATCATCGGTGTTTCCGGGTGTCAACTCAACGGAAACCAACAACTCACCGAGGTCGTTGATGATCAGATGAAGTTTGAAACCATAAAACCAACTGACAGAGGTCTTGCTGCGTTTGGCAACGCCTTGAAACACACGATGGCTCGGAATCCGCCGATTGTCGCAGACTTTTATCGCAGTTGAGTCAATGAAAGAAATACCACGGCATTCGCCAAATCGCGTCTGTAGGTATGCCCATAAGAGCGGCAACGTCTCAGGTATGAGTTCAAGAAACCGACTGTAGCTCACTATATTTGGAAACGCCCAACGCAGCCGCATGCAGACTTCTTTGAGATAATAGTCCTTGAAGGTTCGATATTTACTTTCATGGAAGTAAACGAGGATCATCATGACCTACAAGTTTTGAGCAGTGGTAAACTCGTGGAAAAAACAGATGGAAAAGGTGCAGAGTTGAGGAACGTTTAGACGGATAAAAAAATTGATTAGAAAACAAATTTATGATATATTGGTTGTCAGTCATCAGTCGTCAGCTGTTAGTCAAGAGGTTTTTTGTGACAATTCACGATGCCTTGGAGTCCTCCAAGTTTGGGTAGATTGTGACAAAACGCTTCTTAACTGATAACCGATAACCTTGACCAACAACTCGTCTACAGATACTTTTGCTAAGGCGCGAGTTGTTGGCCAAAACTGAAAACTATAAAAAAAGGAAAAACATGAGAGGGAATAATACAGACACACCGCGCCCAGAATACCCGCGTCCAGATTTCCAACGCGGGACATCAGAAGGTATCGACTGGATTTGCCTTAACGGTACATGGGAATTCGCATTCGATCCGGCCGATATTGGTAAACAAAATAAATGGTATTCACCAGAGCCTATCAATGATTCTCCATGGACGATGCAAATACAGGTCCCCTATCCGTGGGAAAGTCTTGCAGCATGGACAGAAGAAGAACAAGCAAGCAATGAAAACTATTTGAGTAAAAACGCCTATCTCAACCCAGAAGAGGTTACCTGTGGCGGCTTAGACCGTGAAGGCAATTACCGCGGCGAACCGAGACATACAATCGGCTGGTATCGCAAAGTTGTCTCAATCCCTGAAAGTTGGGGAGACAAGCGCGTTATTTTGAATTTTGGTGCTGTTGATTGGGAAGCAACAGTCTGGATAAATGGAAACCAAATAGGCACGCACGAAAACGGATACCTACCCTTTGAACTTGACATTACGGACGCACTTACGTCAGGAGAACCTACGCTCATCGTTGTTCGCGCGTATGATGCCCAAGATCATGGTGAACAACTTGCAGGTAAACAGATCGGTTGGTATGTACGTACCAGCGGGATTTGGCAAACCGTTTACCTCGAACCGAGAAATGAGACGCACATCGCACAGTGTCACATCACGCCTGACATTGATAGCGCATCTGCAACGTTTGCAGTTAAAACAGATGGTGATGTAGAAAATACTGAATTAACCTTACGCTGGAATTGCGATGAACTCAGCGGCTCTGTTAAAGTCTCCAGCAATGATACCCAATTCACAGTGAGTATTCCTCCTGAACAGTTGCGTTTGTGGGATGTAGACACCCCAAATCTCTACGACGTTACGCTGGAATTGGTAGCAGAAGATACCGTCATTGACAGAATCTTTACATATTTTGGGATGCGGAAGGTTTCGATCGCAAAAGCCCCGGGCGAAGACTACCAATATATCTACCTTAACAACCGTCCTATCTATCTCCTCGGTGCGCTGAATCAATCGTTTAACCCAGAAGGTGTGTACACGTTCCTAACAGACGAAGCGATCCGCAGAGATGTCGAACGCGCAAAAGAATTCGGCTTTAACTTTCTGCGTCTCCACATCAAAGTCGATGAACCGCGCCTCTATTATTGGGCTGACAAGTTAGGGTTGCTCTTCATGTGCGATATTCCCAACTTTGGCACCTACACGGAGAAAGCGAAGGCTCGATTTGAACAGACACTCCGTGGCAACATTGCGCGCGATTACAATCACCCATCAATTATTTCTTGGTGCAACTTCAACGAGACTTGGGGACTCGGTGGTAATGAATACAAAGAGATGACAGATCGACAGGAATGGGTACGCGAGATGTATCACCTCGCTAAATCCTTAGATACGACCCGCCTGATTGAAGATAACTCGCCGTGTCTGTACGACCATGTGGAAACGGACATCAATTCATGGCACTTCTATATTAATGACTATGATCGCGCGAAAGAACATATTGCAAACGTTGTGGCAGAGACGTATCCGGGTTCAGCGTTCAATTATGCCGGTGGCAACGTCCAAAGCGATGTACCACTGATTAATAGCGAGTACGGCGGTATCTCCGCAGGCGCAGGGGATAAGGATGTTTCATGGTGTTTTAAATACCTGACGAATGAACTCCGACTCCATCCGAAAATCTGTGGCTACATCTACACGGAGTTACAGGACATTGAGTGGGAACACAACGGCTTCATGAACTACGACAGGTCGGTCAAGGAGTTCGGATACGATTATCTGGACATCAACACGCTTGACTTTATCGCCATCGACTATCCGCCCGGAACAACAGTTGCCCCGGGTGATAAGATAAAAGCGGATATCTACACGAGCCACTTCTCACACAAAACCATCACCGGCACAACGCTTCATTGGCAACTGGATACGATGTCAGCAACTGGATCTTTTACACGTGGTATCATCTCAGGAAGCGTTGAGATTCCATTTCCACAGTATCAGGTGCAACGCGTACATCAACTTGAACTGCAGATTCCTGATATTTACCCTGCAGTTGGCACGCTCCATGTTTGGGTAACAGACCCCACTGGAACTGTTGTTGCCCGTAACTTTATCAATTTTGAGCACTTTGTAGAACTCCCTGATCCAGTTGAATGGCACGATCAAACGGTGCATCTTAACTATACACCCGGGAACATATCTGAATTCTCTTGGGACGAACCGACAACCGATGCGCAGCTTTTCTCGGCAGTCGGGGGCGGTTATGTCGAATATAAGGTTCCGTTACCAGACCGACTTAGTGCAGCAGATGTTGCAGAAATAGAACTCATCTTTGAAGTCTCCAGTTGCTATGGTGGTGCCCGTCAAACGGAGCCAGAGAAATACCCGTCTGATGTGACGATCTCAGCCAACGGCACTGAAATTGGAACGATTCGCATTCCAGATTGTCCTGCAGATGCACGCGGCGTGCTCTCTTATATTCACGGTGAACCCGGCATTTACGGCTATCTGCACAATGTTAAGGTGGACCCATCACTTGTCTTAAATGGTAAGACAAATACATTAAGTATCCGCTATGAAGTGAAAGCGGATGCTGAGGCGAAAGGCGGGTTCGCACTCTACGGCGCGCGTATGGGGAGATACCCGACTGGACCGCATCTGCTTATCCGTCGGAAATAAGTTATCAGTTATCGGTTTTCAGTTTTCGGTTAAAGAGGTTTCTGATAACGGTAACGTAACGAAGGCTGGCACTTGCTGCCAACTTCACTTGAGAAAGGAAGAAAAGGTTGGAAGCTTATCGGGAGATACTCGCGTCACAGGAGACGTAACCGACAACCGACAACTGACAACTCTCACTGCGAGGCAAACTATTATGGCAAGTCCCGAATTTGTATTCACACGTTACCCCAATTTAGAAGTTTCTTGGCCCTTCGTTCACGAACAGATGGTCCGCCGGTTAGAAGAACTCGGTGTCACTCTTGTTCTCAACACCAACAACCGAGACCCTATCCACGAACAAGCCGATTTAAGCGAAACCATCGGCATATCCCATTTCGGTGGAAATCTGACAGAAGCATGCATCGCAGCAGCCCCGAAACTTAAAGTGTTCGGAGCGATGACAGATAATTCTGGACACGGCATCCCATACCAAGCACTTCAGGCACGCGGTATCCCTGTCATTGAATCGACGCGCGCCTGGTCGCAATCCGTGGCTGAGTGCGCCTTCGGTCTCGCGCTATCCTCACTGCGCCGGACAGCACAGTGGCATCTGCGGATGGCACAGGGTGAAAAACTCTGGGATTGGGAGAACCCGATGTGGGGTTCGCTAAACGCTCGTGAAAGCGGCGCGCCCCTCGATAAACTTCCCGCTGCACATCAGTTCTGTGATGACCCAGATTTCGTCAACGGCGATCTCGGCACCAAAAACGTTGGTGTCATCGGTCTCGGACAGATTGGTGGAAAAATCGCAAAATGGAGTCGGGTTTTTGGGGCAACAGTCGTTGGTTTCGATCCGTATGTCTCAGACGAACTTCTTCAAGAGTGGGATGTACAACGCGCCGATATGGACACGCTCGCCGATACATCCGACATCGTGTTCGTGGCAGTTCCACCGACACCTTCAGCGAAACATCTATTGAATCGAGAACGGATCTATCATTTGAAGAACGGAAGTTTGGTTGTTGTGATTACGCGCGCACATGCTGTCGATATGGAAGCATTGCGGGAACGGATTGTCAAAGACGAACTCGCAGGGGCATTTGATGTTTATGACATCGAACCGGTCCCTATTGATGATGAGCTGCGCAATCGAGATAACGTTGTTCACACACCGCACATCGCAGGTAGAACAGAAGATTCTAACCTACGCGTGGCGGATATGACTGTCGATGACTTTGTGCGGGTGCTGAAGGGCGAAGCACCTCTGGGGGCATTAACTCCGAAGGCAGTTGAGGTCCGAACCTCACCGAACCCGAGTCAGTAAATAGTTCTCAGTTGTCAGTACGATTTTTCTCTCACTGCGAGGCATGAAAAAAATCTTTCAGTACTCAGTTAAAGAGGTATCTTGTGGTCGGAATATGAAAGGTAACCGTCCCGAAGTATTAACTGATAACTGAAAGCGCAGCGTCCTGACAACTGAGAACCAGTACTCTGAAAACTGACAACTATAAAAAAAATGCCACCGAAAACGGAATACAAAAACCTTATCCGTTCAGACATCGCAGACATGGCACCTTACACGCCCATTGTGCCGTTTGATGTGTTGAGTCAACGCCTCGGTATCCCCACTGAGGACATCATTAAACTTGATGCGAATGAGAACCCTTACGGTCCCTCAGCACGCGTATATCAAGCGTTGGCAAATGAAACCTATTATCACATATACCCTGACCCTGACAGTTCGTCGTTACGTCAAGCCCTGAGTCAATACATAGGTGTTGATGCAACCCATATCGTCGCAGGTCACGGCGCAGATGAGTTGATTGACCTTGTAATCAGGTTGTTTGTCGCTCATGGCGATGCGGTCATTAACTGCCCGCCAACGTTCGGGATGTACCGTTTCGACACAGAACTCAACGGCGGAAAAATAATTGAACTTGAACGAAAAGCGGATTTTTCGTTAGACACTGAATCAGTAATTGATCTCGCCACCAACAACAAAAACATCAAACTCATCTTTATTACGAGCCCAAACAATCCTGATGGTGGTATGCTTGAGGATACATGCCTTCGGCGGTTACTTCAGTTGCCGTTGATTGTCGTGCTGGACGAAGCTTATATTGAATTCGCTGGCGGGAGTTGTGCGAATTGGGTTTTGGAACACGAAAACCTGATTGTGCTTCGGACGTTCAGCAAGTGGGCAGGATTAGCAGGATTGCGGGTAGGATACGGAATCTTTCCGCCCTGGATACTCTCACATCTTTTGAAGATTAAGCAGCCGTACAACGTAAACGTTGCTGGTGCGACAGCTGCCTTGGCTTCGTTGTCGGATGTGTCTCAATTGCAAGAAAATGTGCGGAAAATTGTGGCAGAGCGTGGAAGGCTTTACGCGGCGTTGCAAGCGTTTGACTTTTTGGAACCCTATCCAAGTGAAGCGAATTTCATTCTATCGCGAGTGATCGGAAAAGACGCAGCGGAACTAAAAGCAACATTAGCTGAACGCGGCATTCTCATCCGATATTTTGATACGCCACGTCTACACAACCACGTTAGAATCAGCGTCGGCACCCCTGCGCAAACATCTGCCCTCTTAGAAGCACTCTCTACATTATAGAAAGGGTTCCAACACTTCTTCTACTGAGCGAGTCCCTGGAAACCAACTAACGATTTTTTGCAATACTTCATCGAGAAGGACATCAGGACAAGATGCCCCAGCAGTCAGAACGATATCGGTAGATTTTTTCTCCGCTGTCCCATTTGTCTGAAAAAGCCAATTTTCTGTCGTCTGGACCTGTTTTGTCTCTAATTCGAGATGACGAATGCGTTTGGGACTGAGGAGTTCATCTGCATCTCGAATAAAATAGGTGGGAAGGTGCTGTTGACAGAGTTCCACGAGATGGCTCGTATTAGAAGAATTATAGCCCCCGACAACAACTGCGATATCGCCGCCATCGGCAATGAGTGCAAGTGTTGCATCCTGATTCTCTTTAGTGGCGTAACAGAGGGTGTCTCTCGTATCGGCAAAGTGTGAAGACATATCAGCTTCGCCGTATGTTGCCCTGATAGTATCTTGTAATAAATTGGCAATTGCCTCTGTTTCCGTCGCGAGCATCGTTGTCTGGTTGACAACGCCGATGCGCTTCAGATGGAGAATAGGATCGAAACCCGGAGAGAATCGATCTGCAAACTTTTCAAAGAAGAATGCAGCGTCTGTCTCACCAGAAATAACTTTTGCCAAATTCCGCGCTTCTTCAAGATCACGAACAACAACAACAGGGGCACTCGCTTGTGCGTGGGAAAACGTTGCCCGAGTTTCTTCATGATAACGTTTTCCGTGGATAACAACCGTGTAATCCTGTTTACCAATCTCCTCACTCCGCCGCCAAACCTTTTCGACGAATGGACAGGTTGTGTTATAAGCAGTAAGCGTAACACCACGCGCCTTAAGAGCCTGCTCGACCTCAAGGGTGGTCCCAAAAGCAGGGACGATAACGACATCATCTGGCATCAAAATGTCAACAGGAAGAAGTGGTTTGCCAGCGGTATCCATTAGAAACTGAACACCGCGCTGTCTTAGGTTTTCATTGACGTGCGGGTTATGAATAATTTCAGACAACAGGAAGATACGCTTGTCTGGATTTTCTGCAAGTGCCTGATAAGCGATTTCAATAGCGTTTTCGACACCATAGCAGAAGCCGAAGTGGCGCGCTATTTTGAATCGAACGGGTCCGAAATCCAATAACGTTGGTGCAAGATCTCGCTTCCGGACATCAGTGTCGCGGCGCGCCTGTTTAACCACAGAGATAATAGGACTATGATAGAAGTGAGGTAATTTGAAAGTTCGAGGCATTCGCACTTCCGTCCGTAGCAATAGATTACTTTACATATTACTTATCGAAATTTCTTAGGCACTCAGGACTTTTCGACCTTTGGCGCGACGACGAGCAATGATTTGTCTTCCGTGTCGTGTAGACATCCGTTTGCGGAAACCGAGTTTATTTTTCCGTTTCCGTCGATGCGGTTGATATGTACGTTTCATGAATGCCTCCTTTTTCTTTGTAGGTGCTATCTTCTATGTGTTAGATTATTCCACATTAAGGATTTTGTTTAACCAGAATGGTAGTGTACTACGTCTTAAATGATACCCTATTTTTCGATATTTGTCAAATTTTTCGCCTTCGTAATTTTTGCTGGTCATCGAAAAAATAGCTTGATAAAATTTCGATTTTAGTCCAAAATATTTTTCGATGGATATGTAATAAACTTTGAAGTATTAAAATATTTTTGAGAAAAATGTTGACTTTTCTATAAGAAAATGATACGATTTTGTCTATCATTATCCCTTCGGTTAATTAACCGGCATAGTTTCATTTTTATTTCATATTTATTAAGCATTAAGGAATTATAATGGCTCAGCTTTAAATTAAAATTGATATTAAGGCTGAAAGCCCATGTGCCATTTAGGCTAGGACACACGCTCATGCGGCACAACCCCAACGAAATCTGGTCAGAAATACTGCAGAACCTCAACGACACAGCACAGCAGGACGTTTATCTTCATCAAGCAGTTCCGCTTTCACTCACAGCAGACGCATTGAAGATAGCTGTGCCTTCCGCGTATACACGCGCGCGAATTGAAGAGCGTTTCCGAACTGACATCCAGCGAGTATTAGCAACACTAATTGGTGCACAATGCGTACTTACCCTCACTATAGACGAATCTGTGGCTCACGGCGGCGAGGATTCTAATTTAATGGAAGCGGAAGATACTTCTGATCAATCCCTTGATCAAAGTGAAGTCTCTATTAGTAACCCCTCCATCTCTCTACCACAGAATCAGACTGGACTGAACCCAAAATACCGGTTTGATACATTTGTTGTTGATACCCCTAATCGGATCTGTCACGCAACGGCTTTAGCTGTTTCAGAAAATCCAGGGCGCGACTATAATCCTCTTTTCATTTATGGCGGGGTCGGATTGGGTAAAACCCACCTCTTGCACGCAATCGGTAATAGACTTTCAGTAAACCAACCTGATAAAAAAGTTCTGTACGTTACATCAGAAACTTTCATGAATGAATATGTCGAGTCTATTGTCAATCGCGGATCAGCGCAAGGATTCCGCACAAAATATCGAACAGCGGACATGCTTTTGATTGATGACATACAATTTTTGGAGCGTAAGGAGGGGACACAAGAAGAATTCTTTAACACCTTTAATGACCTCCACATGAACTCAAACCAGATAGTCATGACCAGTGATCGGACACCGAATAACTTGGAAAACCTTGAACTCCGTCTGCGATCCCGATTTCAATCCGGTATGGTAGCTGAGATTGGCATGCCACAGTACGAGATGCGTATCGCTATCCTCCGACAAAAGTGTCAAGACCAAGGATTTGAAAACCTACCTGATGATGTCCTCAGTTACATCGCCGAGGTCGTCGAAACGAATATTCGAGAACTAGAAGGCACGCTTGTGCGGCTGGTTACACAAGCCACGATACTCAAGGAAAACTTGAGTTTGGATTTTGCCCGACAGGTGCTCAACGATGTAGGCACTCCCTCACCAATGCGAGATCGTAAGACTGCCACATCAAAAGGGATACAAATGGTCGTCGCTGACTACTTTGGTATTGAGGTGGCAGACCTCGTCTCTCAGAAACGGACGAAGGAGTTAGTCCAACCGCGTCAAATCGCTATGTACATGTGCAGGGAATTAACACAAATGTCATATTCAAACATTGCCCAAGCGTTTAATAAGGGAAATCATACAACTGTCATTCACGCTTGCAAACAGATAGAAGATACAATCGAAAAGAGTGATGAGGAACGGAAAACAATTATGTACCTGATCGAGCAATTCCGATAGCCAAATTCAGTGTTTTACCTCAGCGTTTTTTAAGGTTTTTTTAAACGATATACCGCATCATACCCTGTTGATAACCTGTGCATAACTATGTTAAAACAATGTTGATAACTTGTGCATAACTTGTGCATAACTCGGTTGTTATCCAGCTTTGTTGATAACCTGTTGATAACTCGCTGACTTATGCACAAGTTATCAACAGGGTACTTGTCAATGATCATCAGTGTTCAGGTGAGTTATCCACTTATCAACAGCCCCTACTACTACTACTAATCTCTATATAAATTTATATAGTACTTAGTAGTAATAGTAGAGGTTGTGGATAAGTGCTAAAAGTTATTAAATTTTGCACCCAAGTCAATTAAAATATTCACACCTAAGATAAGATGTTATTAAATCATATCGTCCTACGAAATTTTCGGAATTATATCAATTGCGAAGTCTACTTCCCTAAGCCTGTTAACTTAATCGTCGGTGGGAATGCACAGGGAAAAACCAGTTTGCTTGAAGCAATCTATTTTCTTTGCACTGCGGAATCTCATCGTGCGACTCATGATGCCGAATTGATTCGGCATCATGAGTCAGGATTCTACCTAAAAGGGACACTGAGGAACGGTAGTGATGACGTAACATCTCTTGAGGCGATAAAACAGGCACGCGGACAGTTTAGATTGAAGAAAAATGGTATTCTCCAAGCAAAACGCTCCGAATGGATCGGTCAATTTAACGTTGTATTTTTTTCCCCAGAGTCGCTAACATTAGTGAAGGGAGGCCCCTCGGAAAGGCGACGGTTCTTAGATCTCTTAATCTCACAGATTGATAACGAATACCTAAAAAATTTGCAAAAGTACAACCTCGTTCTCAAACAACGAAATGAATTGCTCAAGCAGATTCGTGCGATGTTCGCAAACGTAACGCAATTGGATGCTTGGGATAAATTGCTGCTCATGCATGGTACTGCAATTATCATAAAGCGGTTAGAAATCTTTCATCAATTAAAAGTGCACGCGATCCAAAATCATCAAGAACTCACCGGCGGTTTAGAAAATCTCGTGCTGACGTATCGTTCGGCATCAGTGTCGAACGATACGTCAATTGACGATATTACATGCAGTACTTCAGAAACCACTTTCGGCAGCTCATTAGCAGAGCCTTCAAATATATTTCACAAGAGTACCCGTGAAACTGAAGACAAGGTAGCCAAACATTTTGGCATATCCTTAAACGCCTCCCGCGAGGCAGATTTACAGAGAGGTACAACCTTAGTCGGCCCGCACCGAGACGATTTCCTCATTGAATTGGAGAATGGACCTGAGGAACGTATCACTTACCACGATAGTGAAAATGATCCACAAGACTCAGATCCCGAAACAGGAACATTTCGAGAAGTCGCGCGATCTTATGGGTCACAAGGGCAGCAGCGGACTATCGCATTAGCCCTCAAGTTAGCAGAATTAGAGTTGATTCGACACCTAACAGGCAGAGACCCAATAGTTTTATTGGATGATGTCACCTCAGAGTTGGATTACAAGCGGATAGGGTATCTATTAGGGGTTCTCCAAAATTTAAGTGCCCAAACCTTTATTACGACTACACATGCCGAGCCTCTTGTCCATCATCTTGATCAACCGAACATCTTAACGGTAGAGAATGCCCAGATAAATTACGCCACCGAAACTAACGAACCCTCTTAAGACACCGACAAGTTTGAACATGCGCAAGACCCAAAACCTACGCGACCTCCTCACTGAACTCACCCGCTCCCACGACTTCGAGCCCAAGATGCTTGAGCAGAAAGTCTTTGCCCTTTGGCGCGAACATCTCGGAACGCCACTTGGTACCAAAACAGTTCCAGTCTCGCTATCCGATAGCGTTTTGAAAGTTTACACGGAATACCCTCCGTTTAAAAAAGAACTGTTACTCCTCAAAGAAAGGATAATAGAAGATTTGAATGTGGAATTAGGAGAAATTGTCCTAACGGATCTTCGGATAGAGATACGCCAAGTGCATAAAGCATCATCCTATCACGCGAACAATGCCCCTACTGACCCTGAGATGTCAAAGACCACAACGTCAACACCCGAGTCAAGCAATCTTCGGACACCAACCCCCAAAGAATTAGAGCAAATTGAGCAGGCAATAACTGATGTGACGGATACTGATTTAAAAACTTCTTTGCGGCAACTATTCATGACACAGAGCAAAGAAAAGCCTTGACAAAGTTTTTAAAACAAGGTATCCTATTTTAAGTATTTAAGCACAAACGTGGATCGTGCTTTTAGATTACTAATTTAAAAAATTTAAAAAAAGAGACAGCCCCCTGTATTGCACGCAGGGATCAATTCAAAGCGAGGTATCACAACCAGAAATGTCAAAAGAAAAACAAACATACACGGCGAGTGACATACAAATCCTTGAAGGTCTTGAAGCTGTTAGAAAACGCCCGAGCATGTACATCGGCAGTACCGGTCCAGCTGGATTACACCACCTTGTCACGGAGTTAGTTGACAACTGCATAGATGAGATCGGTGCAGGCTACGGCACACAAATCAACGTACAACTCCACGCCGATGGTAGTGTTACCGTCGCTGATGATGGTCGTGGCATTCCAGTTGACATGCATGCAACAGCGGGTGTTTCGGCACTTGAGGTAGTGATGACGACGTTGCACGCTGGCGGTAAATTCGATGGTCGCGAGCAGGTCGGGTACCAAACCGCTGGTGGCTTACACGGTGTCGGTGCCTCTTGTGTCAACGCGCTTTCTGAGTGGCTTCACGTTCAAATCCAGCAGAACGGCGCAATCTACGAACAACGCTATGCGCGTGGTATCCCTCAGACCCCTGTAGAAAAAATTGGCAATAGTAACAAAACTGGCACTCGTACCACGTTTATGCCCGATGCCGAAATATTTGATACCCTTGATTTCTCACACGACACGCTTCGCGACCGGCTCAGGGAACTTGCGTTTCTCAACAAAGGTGTACGTATCCAATTTCGAGATGAACGCGATGAAAATAGTTCTGAACCGATTATTTTTCAGTACGATGGGGGTATCGCTTCTTTTGTTACCTATTACAATCAGAATAAAGAGGTACTTCATCCGGAACCTATCTATATGGAAGGTGTGCAGTCAGATGTTGCAGTTGAAATTGCTTTCCAGTTTAACACGGCTTATTCGGAGAATATAAGTTCTTACGCTAACAACATTCGTACCGCAGAAGGCGGTTTCCACGAAAGCGGTTTCAAAAGCGCGCTGACACGTGTTTTTAAAAATTCCGCCAGTGCTAATGATCTCTTGAAGAATGCTAAAGTAGAGCTTACCGGTGAAGACATTCGCGAAGGCATAACTGCTGTTATCAGTGTCAAAGTACCGGATCCGCAATTCGAGGGGCAAACGAAGTCAAAACTCGGAAATACAGAGGTTGAAGGTATTGTCCAAACCTTTGTTGGTTCCCGGCTCAAAACGCTTCTGGAAGAAAATCCAAGTGTTACTAAACGTATTCTCCAAAAAGCGATTGCTGCCGCGCGCGCGCGTGAAGCCGCTCGGAGCGCGCGCGAAATGATTCGTCGCAAAAGTGTATTAGATTCCGCATCAATGCCGGGAAAACTTGCCGACTGTTCTGAGCGTGACCCCACCCGAACCGAACTTTTCCTTGTAGAAGGTGATTCCGCCGGTGGCACAGCTAAACAAGGGCGCGATCGTCAGAATCAAGCTGTTCTACCGCTGAAAGGTAAAGGTATCAATGTAGACAAGTCGAGGCTTGACAAAATACTTAAAAACGCACAAGTTATTGACATTGTAACCGCATTGGGAACAGGGATCGGTGCTGAAGAATTCAACCTCGAAAAACTCCGATACGCAAAAGTCATCATTATGGCAGATGCTGATGTTGATGGCGCGCATATACGAACACTGCTTTTAACCTTTTTCTTCCGCCAGATGCCGGAACTGATTGCCTCTGGCCATCTCTACATCGCTCAACCGCCACTTTACCAAGTCAAAAAAGGGAGAAGTGCACAATACCTACAAGACGATGAACAGTTTGAAGACTATCTTCTGACCCTTGCCCTTGACACGGTCCAGATAACAAATGCTCGACGAGGGACCGCTTAC
Organism: Candidatus Poribacteria bacterium; assembly: GCA_003635195.1. GTDB lineage: Bacteria > Poribacteria > WGA-4E > WGA-4E > WGA-3G > WGA-3G. Next base: position 36,189 of record PYIY01000078.1, read on the forward strand.
ACAGCATCCGAGTATCGGATTATCTCCAACGCTGTACGCAAGATTCAAGTGCTTCTTGAGCAAATCAAGCGGAGCGGTGTAGCACCTTCACAGTTTTCCAATATTGAACAATCCGACCAAATTGGGGAAGATGGAACCAAGGAAGTAGACACATACGATAATATGAACAACTTACTTGCCATGCTTGAGGTTGATGAGTCTTCGCCTCAGATTGATCCGACGGTAAATACACAAACGACTCCCGAGGAGGAATCGTTCACCATCGGCACACAAAATATGCTCTTTAGTAACACACCACAGCCTGAGTCTGATGGCATAGGTGACCCGAGACCAAGAACATGGTATCGTGAACTGCAGCAAGAACTTAAAAAACTCGCTGAGTTTAATATCCAAGACGCGGATTTCTTACCACCAGAAAAGATTGACGATTCGAGCGATTCAGAAAGTCAAAAGTTGTTTAGCATCCAATCCGAGAATGGTGATATTCATCATACAGAAGATGTCGTTTCACTTGTACAGCATCTTCTAAAAATGGAGCATCGTGGACTCACGATTACTCGGTACAAAGGCTTAGCTGAAATGAATGCTGAGCAGTTACGCGAGACCACCATGCACCCAGATGAACGCATTTTACTTAGAATAAAACTTGAAGATGCTGTTGAAGCTGACCGTATTTTCACGCTGCTTATGGGTGGCGAGACAGCTGAACCTCGACGCGAATTTATAGAACGCTACGGTGCCCAAGTAAATCTTGATCTGTACGGTGCCTAAAGGAGTAGTTCCTAAACAGCTCTTTTTCTGTGTTTTTCTTGAATTTTCTGTGTGAAACGGTAAACGAGAGGCGTTTCTGTGGGGTTCGATTCCACACTACCGTATTGCGTAGGGGTGTGCGATAACCACGCACAAGAGACAAAAACCATGTCTTTGCTACGCAAAAGGTTCGGACGCGAGTGAGACGAACCTTGACAGTGTGAGGACACTCGGAAACCATGAGAAAGCGTCAGTCTTTCGGGACTGACTTTGAGGGTTACTCCACGTAGCGCGTTTCCTTTGCTACGTGCGAATCGCCTGCTATCTTCTATGACGTGCATAGACGACCCTGGATGCGGGCAGGTTAGACACGACGGTGTCTACGAAGGGACTTAAGGAATCCCGTAGAGAACTGTGTTTTTCAAATGGACATAGATTAACATAGTTTTTTGCTAACAGGATTTATAAGGCGTTGCTTGGTAATCCCGAGCACTATGGTCGGGTAACTTATATAGTTACTCTTCTCATTGAAAAGGGATGTTCACTTCAATAGGTGAGCATCGCAACGCGCCATAATTAATTATATGCAAAATATCCAAGAACGCAACATAGAAAATGAACTGACAACCTCATATCTCACCTATGCGATGAGCGTTAACACCAATCGCGCGATACCTGATGTTCGGGACGGTCTCAAACCAAGTACGCGTCGGATTATCTATGCTATGGGAGAGATAAATCTCACAGCGAACCGGCCCTATGACAAGTGCGCCGCTGTCGTTGGGGAGGTGATGAAGAACTATCATCCACATGGTGATGGACCTATTTATGGTACACTTGTCGGCTTAGCACAACCGTTTAGCACGCGATATCCGCTCGTAGATGGACAAGGAAACTTCGGCAGCATTGACGACGATCCACCCGGCGCGATGCGCTATACAGAATGCCGACTTGCAGCTATCGCCGAGGAGATGCTCACTGACATTGATAAGCAGGTGGTTGATTTTCAACCCAACTACAAGGATTCCCTCGAAGAACCAACAGTTCTTCCCGGTCTTCTTCCTAACCTGCTTGTCAACGGTACAACGGGTATTGGTGTTGGTTACCTCACTCGTATACCGCCGCACAACTTGAGTGAAGTGATTGACGCACTGCTTCACAAACTCTCGGACCCGGACGCTAACTCAGAAACGCTAATGGAACATATCATAGGCCCCGACTTTCCGACCGCAGGAGTTATCGTTGGTACCAGCGGCATCAAGGAAATGTACACGACTGGCAGAGGAAGTATTACTGTCCGTGCCAAAGCGATCATAGAAAGAGTTACCACGCCTCGCGGCGAAACTGAGCAGGAACAGATAGTTATCACCGAAATCCCATATCAGGTAAAGAAAAATCAGTTACTTGAGCAAATGTATCAATTGGTAGTCAACAAAACCATCACTGGGATTAGCGACATCCGAGATGAGTCTGACAAAGAGATCCGTATCGTCATACCCCTCAAACGCGGAGAGATCGCTCAGGTTATTCTGAATCAGTTATATAAACACTCAAAAATGCAGACGCACTTCAGCGCGAACCTTCTCTGCCTCGTAGAAGGGCTTCCAAAGGTTCTAAACCTTGAAGCAATTCTGCACTACTATCTTGAACATCGCCGAGATGTAGTTCGCCGGCGCACACAATTTGAACTCGCTCGTGCCGAACGCAGAAGCCACATCCTTGAAGGTTACTTACTGGCACTGCAAAATCTTGAGGCGATTATAGAACTTGTTCAAACTGCTGAATCCCCACAGGCAGCAGAACAAGAACTCCAAGAAACGTATCAACTCAGTGAACAACAAGCAAGAGAAATTCTCACCATGACGCTCCGCCAGTTGACCGGGCTTGAACGTCAGCGTATCCATGTTGAATACACGGAGCTGTTGGATCATATTGCTGAATTTCGCGCAATCCTTGCCAGTGAAACCTTGATAACGGATATTATCCGAACAGAGCTTGAAACCCTTAGAGAAAAATACGGAGATGAGCGCCGGACCGAAATTACCGGCGAGGTCAGAGAATTTGAGGTTGAAGATCTTATTGCTGACGAAGAGATGGTAGTTACATTATCCCACGCTGGCTACATCAAACGGTTGCCTATGGATACCTATCGGAAACAGCATCGCGGAGGCGTTGGGATTAGGGGGGCGGCGACAAAGGATGGGGATTTTTTGGAACACATCTTTGTTGCAACTGCCCATCAGAACATTTTGTTCTTCACGGATCGGGGCAAGTGCTATACATTGAAAGTATACCAAATTCCTGAAGCCCGCCGTCAATCAACGGGGCGCGCAGTGGTTAACTTGCTCAAATTGGCACGCGACGAGAACATTACTGCTTATGTTACAGTTCGTCCTAAAACCGGCAACAAAGAAATGGAAGAAAATGATGCCCGCAAAACTGTAATGGATGCTGCCGAAACTACAGGAAATGAATTCGTTTTCATGGCAACGCAGCAAGGCATTGTTAAAAAGACAGAACTCGCTAAATTTGAAAACACCTTGTCGAACGGCATTATTGCTGTTAATCTTGATGATGGTGACAAACTCATTGGCGCGCAAGTAACAAAAGGCACTTCTGATGTCATCCTTGTTACTCACAAAGGCACCGCTATTCGGTTCAGCGAGAAAGATGCCAGACCTCTTGGACGCAACACGCGCGGGATGCGTGGCATAGCCCTCGGTGCTGATGACTTTGTCGCACAAATGGTTATTGTTAACGGTGAGGAGGCTGAAGCGAAAGAAGCCCAACAAAGAACTGCTAAAGACGCTGACACTTTACTGATTGTCACAGAAAACGGATATGGCAAGCGCACGGCTGTCTCCGCTTATCGTTCCCAAAAACGTGGTGGGAAAGGTATCATCGCTATTGGAAAGTCTTCCCGAAATGGTGCTGTTGTCGCCGCAAAGCGTGTCGCAGATACTGATGAACTCGTTCTTATTAGTTCAAACGGGTACGTCACTCGGACAGCTGTTGGTGACATTCGACGTATCGGGCGAAATACCCAAGGTGTGCGCATCATGACACTTCAAGCCGACGAAAAACTTGTTGATGCCGCTAAAATTGAACTTTCGTCTTCTTTGCTTGAGGATCCATAGGATTTAAGAGGAATTGTGTTACACACGGAGGAAGTAGTCAATGAAATATCTTGGCATGATCGCAATTTTTATCTTCATCACAGTAAATTTTGTTTTCGTACCCGGTTTGCACGCCCAAACAGACGTACTTGCTGATGAGACACCTGAGTTAGTCCCGCTTACCGATGCTGACCCAGCGTTGAACCCTGACATGGCACGCGCAGCAGACATCTATACGAAACTGATGTGGGCTGCCTATTGCAGAACCGGTGAGCACAATATTCGCGAAAGCAAAGCCGCTTACGATGTCTTAATTGAGGAATTGGTGCTTGACGGTGAATCCATTGAAGACAAAGTTCTATCTATACAGGGGATCAGCTTCATCTATACAGAGCGTGCTGCGCTTCGGTTTCTTCCAAGGTTACAAGATATTAACGGTGCTGAAGAAGATGCAAGGAAAGCTATTCAACTTAATCCTAAAAACGTAGAGGCAAAATGGATCCTTGCCAAAATACTAAAAGAACGGTATATCTCTTCTATGGAGCGAAATGGACGTGGAAACCAGAAGATCAAGGCATTAGAAGAGGAGATGCTCTCGGTCGGTCAACAAATTGTTGAATTAGACCCTGACCATGGTGAAGCACATTACTATATTGGTGGCATCGCGCGCTATCTCGGCAAGATTGAACTCGCGATTACATCTTACAAAGCACTTACCCGCATTCTACCCTTTAAAGCCGAATATCATTGGGAGCTCGGAGATCTCTATGAGACCCAAAACAGTCTTGGGGCAGCTTTGCAGTCCTATGAGAGGGTCGTAACCATCCGTCCGGAAGAAATGGGTGTCTGGAACCGTCTCGGTCAACTTTACCTTCAGACTGGGGACGATTCAGCCGCAGTGCGCTCCTTTCAGACTGTTTTGGAAGCGTTTGAAAGTGGTGCTGTACCCCGTTCATCTCGTAATCGCAGTTTGACAGAAATTGATGCCCATAGTGGGATCGGTCTTGCTTATGAGTCCCAAGGCAATTTTGAGAAAGCTGAACATCATATCATAAGCACGATTGCCTTATTAGAAAAGCGTGCGCTTTCAATGCGAAGTGGGACGCGGACCAGCCGCGCGACAAGTACGGACCGTGTTAAATTGGCTGTTCGTATCAGAGATGCCCGTTACACACTTGCGCAAATTTACATTAGATTCAACGAGGCACAAAAGGCAGTAGATACCTTTGAAAAAATTTTGGATGTTGATGACAAAGATGTCCCCGCGCTCACGGGTATTGGGATAGCTTATCAAATGCTGGACGACGTGACACGCGCAGAGAACCACTTGCGTAAGGCAATAGAACTATCCTCTCAGAAAGAATTACCAGATGCCTACAATGCCTTAGGTTATCTCTATGCAGAGCAGGGCATTAGATTAGATGAAGCAGCGGCACTTATTCACCGTGCACTCAAAAGCACTCCAACATCCGGTGCCTATCTTGATAGTTTGGGGCTTGTCTATTTTAAGCAAGGAAAATTGGATGCTGCCATAGAAAATTTGGAGCGAGCGAACCACTATCTGCCCGATACACCTGAGATTCTCTTACATCTCGCTGATGCATACCTTGAAAAAGGCTTGAAAGAGAAGGCATTGCAGGCTTTGGAACATGCCGTGCGGATTGAACCCGATAACGCCGAACTTCGTCAGAAACTTGACACCGTCAAATTTGGCGAATAGTTTGTGACTATCAGTTCTTAGCAATCAGTGTTCAGCTGATAGTTCTTCCCGATGAAAAATATAATAATACTTTTCACCCTTATGCTGCTGCTTTTAGGGTTGCCGTGTCGAAGTTCGGCATACCTCTGTGGGACACCGCAATTGTCGGACTCCAAAATGTCTTTCCGCCCTTTCCCAACAACGAACAGGGGCCCTGGAGCAAACACGATGCCGCCCCATCAGCCCCGCAATCTGACCGCACCTACGCTTCCAGCTGCACCAGCACTCCCGATTGGCGCAGAACGGACTTTCTTTGTCCCTGACTTTAGGAGTATGCAACAATATACAGTCTCTGCGGTGCTACGGGGTATCGGTAGTTTCTGTTATATCTTTGTTGAGGAAGCTGAGTGGAACACACGTGTTACTGCGGAAACAGTAGCATCAATAGTACACGCTTTTGAGGTTGCAACACCGGCGAATCCGAAGCAAGGAATTTATCCTACATTGACAGCGTTCTTCGGGCTGCCGCCAGATATTGATGAAAACGGCAGGATTATTTTGCTGCTACTCAATATTCAAGATGCCAATCATCCCAGTCAGTACACGGCGGGATTTTTCAATCCGGCAGATCAAGATCGTGGTGTACTTAGGACACCTGGGTTGCGTGGGTTTCCAATTCGTAGTAACGAGGCGGACATGTTGTATATTGATACACAACCACTGAACCCAAATAGTGAAGTCGCTCATAATGTCATTGCACACGAGTTCCTACACCTCATCCATTGGCGACACGATCCACACGAAGCAACTTGGGTTGATGAGGGCTGTGCGGGATACGCATCGTTTCTCTGCGGTTATTCCGTGCTGGAACACATAGAGGCATTTGAAAAAATGCCTTCTGTTTCGCTTGTAGCGTGGCCTGAAAGAGAGGCAGACGCGCTACCTCACTATGGTGCCGCTTTCCTATGGATGCTTTACCTCCATGAGCAGTACGGCGGTACAGGAACCTTGATTGAGATTGTCCGGAATCGTGGTACATCGCTCACTGGTGTTGCCGATGCACTTGCCTTGAGAGGCATTACACAGCGAGTTTCTAATATCTTTATTGAATGGAAGTTGGCAAACTACCTCTCCAATTATCATGCTGTTAGACTTTCTCTCTCGCCGCTTCGCTGGCATGATTCCTATCCAAGCGGTACACAAGAGAGAAAACTCAGCAATTTTTCAGCAGATTACGTTGGATTTGAGGATGCTGGTGGATTGACGCTCGGTTTTTCAAGTAATTCTGGGGGAACCAACAGTGCTGCGCATACAATTGAATTTCATAGCACTGGTGATGTCCGTATGCAGGAGATAAAGTTGTCCACAGGTAACTCTGGCTCAATTGTGTTGCCGAACACTGTTACAGAAGCGATCTTGGTACCGAGTTTACAAACAGAAACAATCAACGCCGAGACACATAGCGTTAATTATCAATATAGTGCAGCGCGTGGCGCACATATCACATTTACCACGGCTGCGCTACCGAACCCTGTGCATCCCCGGTACTGGGATATCATCGCCCAACCGAGTGAATCTCTTGTTGGGTTAACCCCTACTGTGACATTGATGATCTTTGATAGCAAAATCGAACGTCTCTATAGGGAAGCACAAGCAATGTACCAAATAAAACAGGATAGGCAGGGCAGTCATCTATACCGGTTCTCATTTCTTCTTGAACCGGAGATAGCGCCCGAGTCTGTTACATATCAGATTTCACTTGATTCGCGAATTGTTGACACAGGATCGTTAACCGAGTAAGATAATATATGCATGACCGATTCGCATCAAGCTACCGTAAGTAACAGATTTGCTGTTTTATCGTTTGATAATCTATTTGGAATCGATCTCCAGCTCGATTTTACTGTTGGTTGGTAAAAAAGAAAATTTCGTTTTCACGTTCTTCTCTTTGGAAAGGGGAAAAAGATGCAAGCTATACTCTATGCAGGAACTATTGGACAGAGCGTCTGGCACAGCACCGATAACGGAGACACTTGGCGCAGAGTTAGTAACGGGCTTTTCCCGGAGGCTGATGTTCGCGCAATAGCTGTCAACCCGAGTGATTCAGACACTGTCTATGCAGGTACCGAGAACGGTATCTTCCGAACAAACAACGCTGCTGAATCGTGGCACCACCTTCCAAGTCCTATGGATGGACGGGAAGTCTGGGCAATCGCGGTTGATTCAAGGACACCAGAGACGGTTTATGCCGGTACGTGTCCTTCCGCGCTTTTCAAATCTACGGATGGCGGCGATAATTGGAACCAACTCAATGTCGACTTAGCAGAAGAATGTGAAGGTGTTCCAATTATACCGCGCGTCACAACCTTTGTGATTGATCCTGAAGATTCACAAACCCTCTACGCTGGGATTGAAATTGATGGGATGCGTCTGAGCACCGATGGCGGTGAAACTTGGACAGAGCGCAGCGACGGGCTCAGTAGTTTAGATATTCACGGGCTTTGTGTCGTTCCCGGTTCACCCAAAACTATCATTGCAGCCACGAACAACGATGTTTGTGTCACGACAGATATGGGCAGACAGTGGACACCGTTAAATGTCAAAGCACATTATCCCTGGCCCTACTGCCGTGCTGCGTTTTTCCTCAACGGCGATGCAGGCAGAGTGTTTATCGGTGCCGGAAATGGCCCCCCGGGCGACCAAGGCGGTATCTTCTCAACTCGTGATGCAGGGCAGACATGGGATCGTGCGGATATCGGCAGAACAGCGAACAGCACAATCTGGACATTTGCGCATAATCCGAAAGCTAACAACCTTCTCATCGCTTGTAGTGTGAGTGGGCAGCTCTATCGCAGCACAGATACTGGCGATTCGTGGACTAAGCTCTCACACGAATTTGGGGAAGTACGAGCATTGGCTGTCGGATAGTGCTTGACTAATTTCTGCAATTTGTGGTATGCTGTTAGCAATTCAGTTTCCGATATGTGGTTGGGCGTTTTATGTATTTCGTCTGCAGTCGAACGCGATTACAAACCCGCATAGAAGAAGCCTAAGTCTTTTGGTTGAAGACCGAGTTATTTGTTTCCTCATGGAGTGAGGGAAAGACTTTTTAGAGCATATAATATAAAAATGGCGCAAATTTTCAGTTTCTCAACTCAAGAAAATTTGGCTTTCAAGTTATGCCCAAAATTATAGGAGGCACCTTCAGTGATACGTTTTTTGACACTTCTGTTTATACCGCTTCTCTGCCTTGCAATGGCAGGTTGTTTCAATGGTGAGGTTAACATCACTACGCCACCACCAATCGCCGAAGCGAAGCGCGTTGTAATTACCCCACTCTACGCTGAGGCAGGCGCGGCAGAAGAGGTAAGCAAGTTAGGTGGGAGAATTAGCGTGAACCTCGCAACTCGCCTTGAAATCATATTCAAGGATGCGGAGTGGATTTACGACCTTTCAAACAAAGTTAAACCGGTTGACGATAAACTCACGGAATTAGGGTTAACGTTGGCGCAGGTTTATGAAGACCACGCTTTGGCAGCGAAACTCGGAGAGGCACTTGAGGCAGATCTGGTTATCGTCGGGATGGTTGAAAAGCCGAAGTTAACTCGGGACGACTATGACCAACATCTGATGAAACAAGGCAGACAAGGCGGAATTTCCGGTACATCTACTTATATTCGCACCCGCCAGACCGCGATTGGTCGTACCCGAATCAAGGTTATTGATACAAGTTCCGGTGAGATTATTTTTAGTAACCGCATTCGGTCCTACCTGAAATACTGGTACGCGTATCAGACACAGATGAGCGAACAGCAAATCTTTAAGACTCCTGAAGAAAAACTTGCCGATTTAGGGAAATACCTTCCACTCAGGATCGCTTATATCCTCCATCCAACTGGATTAAGGTTGGAAGCAGAAGAGCAGATTTTGCTGAAGCCAGATATCGTATTAAAAGGGACTGGGGGTATCGTCGAATTTAATTGAGGCGTATACGCGCGGTCTATAACCAAACTAATTATGTCAAAACGATAGGCGCGGAAACAACCGCGCCTATTTTATGAACGCGAGGTATTCGCGAAGTAATTTTCAAGTTGATCGGTATATGCTTCACCGTATTTCAAAAGATCTTGGGAGACATCGTACAATTCAGACGGAGCGATCTCTTGATAGGGGTTGATGATACCTTCATAATAACTTAAAGCTTTCATGAAAAAATCCAAGGTCTTTTTATCAATCGCGTTGTCTTGGTGTAGGGTCAGAAAACTGTGGTGTTTCTGTTGCGGTGGTGTTTGTCCCTTAAATTCAATGATAACATTGTTGATATCCACGGCGCGTTGGATAATCATGAGGAAACAGCTTTTAACGTAAGAGTGTGTGATTCTATCGCCATCAATGTATGCTGTTTGACTCTCAGGCAGCCCGTTCTGTAATTGCTCAAAGCATTCGTTTATGGATTCCAACTTCGCTTTCACCGGATTGAATCGGCGAGATGCTGACTTCTTCGGAGTACTTGTGTTTCTTTTTCCCATTTTATCTACCTCTCCTGGGTTAAATTTTGCGCTTTTGTATGCTATTTTATTCATTTAGACGTTAATACGCCTAAAAAGTTGTAATCCGTTTCTTTTTTCGTGCTTCTGCTTTTGTTTGAACCGTTAAACAAGTAAGGATTTCCAAATGCTGAAAAAGTTCCTTATTTTTGCCATTTGTATTGGTATCTGTTTCATCATATTTTTCTTCTATCAGCAAGTAGGTAACCGTTCTGAACATAAAGAGACAGCATCACATGTTTATGATTATCAACCCTCCACCGGACTTCCACCACAAGAAACGCAAATGTTCCTGAAACATTTCAATTCAAAAGTTGCCGCGCGGGAGGCAAAACTTAAAAGTGGTGTTATTGAATTTTCTATTACAAAAAGCAGAGAGCAATCTTCATCAGCCAAAAGTCCTGTTTACAAAGAAAGGTTAAAATGGGACATTACCTACCGGTTTTCCGGTCAACAGCGATTTTACAAAATCGTGGAACGTGTAAGAGTCAAGCCCGGCTGGTTTCGACGCGCGATATGGAAGGAATCGAAACGTTACGAATTTCAAGAAGATAGTGACTACAGATATGGGCGAGTCAATCGCGGAGACGGGTGGCAATGGACATCTCGCGCCCCGCTTGAACTTGGCGATTACTATAACCCGTTCTACTGGGCGTGGAATTCTAATTTGACTCAGATGGTCCAAATGTTCGGTCCCATTATTGAGACGCGTTCTACTGTTGGAGATAAGCTTCACGACTATATCAAATTTGAGAGATGGGGCACCGATAAAATCGAAATAACTGAATTCTGGTTTGATCCGTGGAAAGATTATCGTACCACGCGGATTTTACAGCAAACGAGGTATATTAGGTATATTAAAAGAGGGACAACCGACAGGACTTTACTTTCTTCTGGCGCGCCGATAACTACAGAAAAACTCTCTCCGCAGATGAGACAAATAAATTATACATATCAACTTGCACAGTTTGCGCCTGATATATGGTTTCCACAGACAGCAACCTTTCTCACGGGTAGAAAGTTGGAATTGCAGGTACATAGTGCCTCCTTTAACACGCCGATACTCGTGAAGGATTTGCAGTTATTTCCGGATCGGTAACTGTGAATTGGTGTGATATTTCTAAATGTGTTAAAATTGGAAGCATGTGGATGGAGACTGAAAAATAAGAAGCGAGGTGGAACCTTGAAAGCAATTATCAGAACAGGCGATGGCGGACCAGAGGTACTACAATTAGGCGAAACACCATCACCGCAACCGACTGAAACGCAGCTTGTGGTGGATGTTTATGCCACTGCTTTAAATCGAGCCGACATGATTCAGCGGCGTGGCGGTTATCCACCACCACCGGGTGAATCTGAGATACTCGGCTTAGAGATTGCTGGCACCGTTTCAGCGATGGGAAGTGCAGTGGAGGGCATAACCAAAGGCGATCGCGTTTTTGGACTCGTCGGTGGTGGCGGTTACGCTGAGCAGGCTGTCATTGATTACCGCATGGCAATGCCGATCCCCGATAAATGGAGTTTTGAACAAGCTGCCGCTGTTCCTGAAGTGTTTTTTACCGCAAACGAAAACATCTTCACTTTGGGCGAATTATCGGCTGGTGAGACAATTCTAATTCATGCCGGTGGAAGTGGTGTCGGCAGTGCCGGTGTTCAGATATCCCATCATGCTGGTGCTAACGTTTTTGTCACTGCGGGAACGTTGGAAAAGATTGAGAAATGCAAGGCACTCGGAGCAATAGAGGGGATCAACTATAAAACAACCGATTTCGTCACTGAAATTTCACGCTTGACAGATGAACAAGGTGTTGATGTCGTCTTAGATTTTATTGGTGCTCCTTATCTTGAACGTAACCTTTCTATACTCAAAACAAAAGGAAGACTGTTGCAAGTTGGGTTAATCGGCGGCGCGACCACAGAAATTAATCTCGGTGCAGTGATGCGGAATCGTCTCAAGATCATCGGCTCGGTCATGCGACCACAATCCATTAACGAAAAAGTCGCTATCACACAACGTTTTGTTGAGCGATGGTTACCAGAATTAAAACGCGGCACCCTTCAACCTGTGATTGACACAGTTTTTCCGTTAGCGGAAGCGCGACAAGCACATGAATATATGGAGGCGAATCGCAATTTCGGTAAAATCCTTTTGAAGGTACGATAGGAAAATTGAAGGTACGATAGGAAAAATGAAGAAACTCCATCTCACAAAACACATATAAGTTAATACACAAGCTTTTCGGGGTCAAAGTTACAAAATGCCCTTTCAGGTTTGAGTAACGGTTCTCGGTTTCAGTCACCCAAATTGAAACTATCTCTTAACTCTCACTGCGAGGCAAACTCTCGCTGCGAGGCAAACCATAAAAAAATGCAATTATTCTCAAAAAACAGAAAAAAGAAGAACAAACGGGTGTGCACCAGATTGCAGCTTAGCGTCATGCTATGCCTCCCTGTCCTCTTCCTTTTTCTCTGGTCTTTCAGCGCATCTGCGCATGTTACGCAATCTACATCAACTGATGGCATCACGCTTCAGTTCACCTTACCTGAACTCACTGTTTCTGAAGTAGTCCGAGATAATGTCCAATATCACGAGGTGCATTACGCCGACTGTCACTTCACCACTGAACCCGGAAATCCCAAAGTTCCAGTTACACGGTTAATGCTTGGCATACCCGCGACGGCTACAATTGAAGCGGTTGATGTTTCGGCTGCTCCTGCCGAGACCCGTTCTGGCGTACGTCTTGTGCCCGTCTCAATTTTCGATGTGCACGCATCCGATTCGCAGCACTCGGCATCGCAACGTTGGGTGGAGCGTGGAAGTGCATATCAGTCGAGTACCGGTAATCCTTCATACCCCGGACTACCGCTTGCGCGTGTTGTCAGAGAGGGTGATATTCGCAGTCAACGTGTCATCGCGTTGGCGTTATATCCTGTACAGTATTTCCCAAAAACTCGACAGTTGCGCCTGTATTCCCGTTTCACAGTGAACATCCGTTTTTCGGTCACCAGTGGCCAGTGGCCAGTGGCCAGTGGCCAGTTAAAAGAGGGTTCAGGTAGTTCGAGCGTCTCTTCTCTGGAAACTGGAAACTGGAAACTGGAAACTTCTCCTGTTGAATCGGAGGCTTTTGAACGCGCCCTATCGCATCAACTCCTCAATGCTGAGCAAGCTGCGCGTTTTCGGGCACCCCGTCCACAAGTGCCTGCGGCACCGACACTTATTCTTAATAACGAGATCGGAAATCCACACTACAAGTTGTTCGTCAGAGAGACTGGTATCTATGCTGTGACAGCAGAATCCCTCGCGCGGGACTGGGGAGTGGAACTCATCGGTACAAACCCAGCAAGTTTTCGCGTAACACAAGGAAACAAAGATGTTCCGATTTACATCACCGGCGCAGAAGACGAGAGGTTCGATCCGGAAGATGCAATCTTTTTTCTTGGACATAAGCCGAGAAATCCGTATAGCCGTTGGAACATCTATTGGCTGACACTTGACGACAGCCGTGTTCGCACGCGAGTGCCCCAGCTGACTGCCAGTCCAACGGATCCAACAGCGACGCAAGTTCCCACTTTTCGTTCTAAGGTGAATTTTGAAGAGGATCACCTCACAAATAATCTTGAATTTGTCTATAGCGACGATAAACACAAGTGGTTTGAAGAAAATGATTTCTGGTACTGGGAAGGTATCAAAAATGGTGGCGATGCCGCCGAGATGCGCCTTGAATTTCCGTTGTATGATGTCGCAAAAAGTTTCGATCCATCACATATCTCTGTTGACTTGCAAGGCGGTACACCCGTCCCACATCAGATTTTAGTCTCTGTTAACGGGGTTCGCATTGAAGTCGCTGAGTGGGGCGAGCAAGATACGCTCACTGTTGAAAGGTTCTTACGAACTTGGGATATACTCAAGGATAACACAAGAGGCGAGCTGAACGTCTTGTCTCTCGCCCGTATTGATGATAATGTTGACGAGGATACTACTCGATATCCGTATCATGTTTATCTCAATCGTTTTTCTGTTGAATATACCCGTCTCTTCCGCGCCGTTGCAGATGAACTGTGGTTCAGATCACCTACCGAAGATGATACTTCACGCACGACAAGAAACACCCCAGCAAAAACACTTCAAGGCGGGCGTAAACTCCAGTACAAAATTGAGGCGTTCCGAGACCCTGGTATTCATATATTTGAAACAGATGGTACATACCTTACTGCGCGATTGCGAGGCTTTGCTATAGAGACGGATATAGCGCGTACGGGGACGTATAACGCGCTTTTTCAGGTGCCTGACACCCGTAAGACACAATTCATCGCAGTCTCTAATACCGCATTACGGCAGCCGGAACGCATTGAAATCGTCGAATCCACAGACTTAGCGACTGCAACACACGGGGCAGATTATGTGGTGATAACGCATCGAAAATTCCTTGCTGCAGCAGAAAGGTTGGCAGGATGGCGTGAAACCTCTGGCGGTGGCGGGCACCGAACTAAAGTCGTAACAACCGACGATATCTATAACACTTACGGAGATGGCGGAGTCAGCCCAAAAGCGATCAAAGATTTTTTGACGCACGCGTATCAGTCTTGGACACCACCTGCACCCACTTACGTTGTCCTCTTTGGCGACGGCACCTACGATTTTCGCGGTATTGATACCAAAATTCACGCTGAGCCGCCAGAGCTTGATGGTTACATTCCGACACACTACATCCGAACCGACTCCTTCGGACGAACCGCGTCAGATCATTGGTATGTTACTGTCTCTGGACACGATGAATTCACCGACATGTATATTGGCAGACTCAGCGTCGAAACCGTTAACCAAGCTGAGGCGGTTGTTGATAAAATTTTGGCTTACGAGCAGGCACCACCGAATGGTGACTGGCGGAGGAGAATTATCTCCGTCGCTGATGACGAAGTTAGCAACTCTGGGGATTTTATTTTTAGGAAGAGTCTCGACGAAATCGCGAAAGATCATACTCGCTTAGGTTACGAAACAGTCGAAATTTTCCTTGAAGATATTACCGACAAGGTTGAGGCGAAACCTGATGAGTTTCCGGGGCTCCACCCGCAACGCATCGCTAAGGATATGATAATTGAATCACTTGGGGAGGGGGCTGTCATAGCACAGTATGCCGGACACGGCGGGAATACTGTTTGGGCACACGAAATCATTTTTGACAATGTATCTGTTGATCAGGTGGCGGAAACTGACAAGATTCCTTTCATGTTAGTCCTGAGTTGTTACAACGGTTATTTTGATAAACCGGGTGAACCGAGCATGGCAGAAAAGTTGTTGCGCAAAGAGAGAGGCGGGATCATCGGCATGTTGAGTGCGACGCGCCTCACTTACGCCAGCGGTAACGACCCATTGAATCGTATTATCTTCGATATGGTCTTTAAAAGGAATGTACGACAACTCGGTCCATTGAGTTTTGACTCAAAGGTCGAGCTGTTGATGACGGAAGGCACAGGGCAGATTGATGTGATGATGGAATACACACTTTTCGGGGATCCTGCTTTGCAAATTGCGATCGCGAATGGTGAGATTCTCCCTACGGTTGAAACCAAGACTGTTGCCCCGGGAGATACGCTCCGAATAGCACCCGGTTACATTCAGACTGCTACTTATGATGCGGTGCGTCGAACGAAACGATTTGTTAAGAACACCAATTTTAACGGAACGCTTACTGTTAAAGCACTATTTCCAGGTAAAACGGCTGTCTCTCAAGGTGTCGCCGGCCCTGTTGAATACTACACCGGTGATGTGCCTTTGATAGAAACGCTTACTGTAAGTCGTGGTGCTTATCCAGAGGTGACTTTCACCGTTCCACAAAACATCGCCAGTGGAGACGCACACGTTGAGTACTATGCCCAAAGCGACGACAAGAAACACCCCAGCAAAAACACTATTGCGGTCGGTGGCGACGGTTTTACGGTCAATGTTCCGAAGATTCTTGATATCCATCCCGAATTGGTCGGCGACGATAAGTTTCGGATTTCTGTTCAGATTTCTGACGAAGAAGAAGAATCGCTTTTGGTGGTATTGGAGTGGCGTAATTTAGAGGCTCGCCAGTGGGAAACAGTGGAGCTCATTCCAGGGTCCCCACCCGCTACTGCAGAAAAAACAAACGCGAACGGGTGGTGGACAACGCCTGAGCCGCTAAATGCCCCGAGGGACGGTTCCGTCGTCCGATACGAAGTTCGGGTTACGGATTCAGATGGCAATCTAACCACAAGCGACAGACTTGAGTATTACCCTTATATTTATCCGAATCTCTCCGTTGTGCAGGTAGATCGAGAGGATGTTATTGGATACGGCTACAACTCTGAAAAGAAGCAATGGTATCTGTCGGCGGATGTGCAGGTGGAGGGACCAGAGATAGAGAACCCTATAGAGGTTGTTTTTTTTCTCGGCAATCCGGATGTTGACGAAGATATGCTTATTGATGATGGTGCTAAATCACTCGGAACTGCTCGGATTAGACCTGAAGATTGGATACAGCGGACGCCACTGGTAAACTTAGAAGAGGCATCTACACGGACGGATGTCTATGAACCCGATCCGCTGAATACTTTGCCAATTGCAACTGCAACTTTAAATCTGACAGATCAATTACCTCTCGGCACACACGATATATTTGCCTATGTCGATGCGACAAAGACTGAAGCCGGTCAGCCCGGTGGGGTCCTTGAAAACGACGAAGAGGATAATATTGCCTATCGACGCATCTCTGTTAATATGGGTGTGGTCGGCACTGCTGCCGGTCAAATTATCAGTTTGGACAGAAACTGTGTTGTCACTGCACCGCCCGGTGTACTTCAGGACACGGAAACCGTGCTTTCAATCCGTTCTTTGGATAAACAGAGCTTCGCTGCTATAGGAACAAATCCATCTGACGCGAAGAAACACCCAAGCAAAGAAACTACAAATCTGGTTGCCGATGTGTCTAAGCGTGCACCACTACCAGGGAAGGTGGTGTATGGTTACGAGTTGGCAATCAGTCATCAGCAGTCAAAAATCGATGATTCCCAACGGTTTCTACCAGACTTTTCCCTTGCTTCTCCAGTGACAATTGACTTAAGCTTTGATTTCGGAACACTCAGTACGCAACTCGCCGAAGAGTTGTTAGGAAGCGCGGAGGAAGTAACCGATGGATTGGGGGTTGCATCGACGATTAATACCGCGGTCATCGCACGCGCACGTGAGATGGGGGTCTATATGTTTAGTTCAACCCTCGGAAACTGGGTAAAACTC
This sequence comes from Candidatus Poribacteria bacterium, assembly GCA_003635195.1. Classification (GTDB taxonomy): domain Bacteria; phylum Poribacteria; class WGA-4E; order WGA-4E; family WGA-3G; genus WGA-3G. The sequence continues at coordinate 53,559 of PYIY01000078.1, forward strand.
CCCTCTCAGCAGCTGACCGATGCTGCGGGTGCGTTACGGAAACGCGTGCATGTGACAAATGTGAGTGATGAGAATGTTGGCAGATCTCGACTCAACGATGTCCGTATCCAACCAGAAGGCACACGGACTGGCAAATATGTCCTCTTTTTTACTGGACCTCAAACCTATCGACTCTTACTTGCATCTTTCGCAGATAATTCAAAGGATCTTGGGGCGTTGGAAGTTATTTCGCCAGCAGAGCAGCTCGTCAGTTTCAGTTTAGACTATTCCAACTGGCGGCACGGTTTTTCTCTTGACATGGAACAGGATTTTGAGCAACCTTTTAGGTTTGGCGATGTCTGGGCATTCGAGATTGCTGCGATCAACCAACCGTTGGAAGGAACAACGAACGCCGAAGATCCCTCGCAACAAGAATTACGCTGGTATCCCTCTGGATTCAGAGAAACCAATCACGGCAGCGGTACCATTAGCTACATTGAACTTCCACCGGATACAGCTATGCCTGAAGATCGGTGGTTTGTCTTCTTTCTGACAGATACCGAGTTTCAGGTTGAAGGTGAGAAGACAGGAATCTTGCGCTCCCAGTCTGAGGGTATACCGCTCCGCGGAACAGTCGGGCGGCCGTTTGTCTACGAACCTTACGGTTTACGTTTTCAAATTACACAAGGAGAGTATCCTTTCACGCCTGGTGATAGATTTAGCTTTGAAACCCGACCTATCGGTATCATTCGGGCGACAACGGATAGGCTGGGACCGGTCACACTCATATATAGCGATGATACCGTGTCGCCAGATATCCAACTCACTATTGGTAACCAGCAACACTTCGTGCCGGGGGATGCAGTGGATCCCGAACCACTCATTGGCGCGACATTAACCGACCCGAGTGGGCTTGATTACCTTACACGACCCTTGCTGTTAGAATTGGGAAGAGTATCAGGAGAGTATGAACGTATCGCACCTGAGGCGTATCAATTGACACATCATCCGGGTTCCAATCAACTCGTTTTGACGTATCCGTCTCCAGAACTTGAACCACGCGAGTATGAACTTCGCTTGACAGCGAGCGATGTACACGGAAATACTGACACAAAACGCATCACATTTCGGGTTCATGACGACTTGCAGCTCCTGTCCTTTCTGAACTATCCAAACCCATTTCCGCGTAAAACCACGATCACGTGTGAATTAACGGCACCTGCTGACGCAATTGATGTGAAAATCTATACGTTGAGTGGAAGGTTGATTCGGGAACTCTCTGTGCCAGCGACACCGGGGTTCTTGATGGTAGAATGGGATGGTAGGGATGCCGACGGGGTCGAGGTCGCAAATGGTGTTTATTACGCCAAACTCAAAATCCAGCGTGAAGGTGAAAAAGACATGACTGAGATACTCAAAATGATGAAACTCCGTTGATAGCTTTCAACCGATAATCAAAAACAATGAAACATAAATCAAAGAGAGACACTTGCAAACTTTTTGTCGTATCTATAATTGTGTTCTGTGTGGTGACTATTCCATCTGTGGATGCGAAATACACCGCGGACTTCTTAACACTCGGTGTCGGTGCGCGCGCCCTTGCTATGGGGGGGGCAGGGACAGCTCTGAGTGACAATGCCTACGCGGCTTATTGGAATCCTGCGGGATTGGGATACCTCACCCGATACGAAGTTAGTTTCATGCATTCTACACTCAATGGAGAGGACGCGTATGACTTTGCGAGTTATGTCCATCCGCTTAAAAAACGAGGTGCGATCGGTATCAGTTGGCTACGTGTCGGCGTTGACGATATTCCTATCACCAGCCTACCGATTGTCACTCGTCCCGTTGGACCTACGAACCGTCCAAAGGTTGTTGGGACTTTCAATAACACAGATAACGCGTTCCTCCTCGCCTCTGGTTGGGTCCTCCCTTCTTTTCATGGCATTGATCTCCGTCTCGGTAGTACACTCAAACTTCTCTACATGAGCGGATATCGAACAACAAACGCCATCGGTGGCGGTGCTGACATCGGTTTTGTTGCGATGACAAATCCAGAAAAGTCCCATCGTCTGACGCTCGGACTACAAGCCAGCGATGTTTTTCAAACAAAAATCTATTGGAACACGCCGCCGCCATCAGCAGATATGACATCTCATACCGAGACGATACCACCACATCTGAAAATCGGCATTGCAACGACACACACACTTGCCATTTTCCGCAGTGCCCTTATTTTGGCTTTGGATACCTATATCAAGGACGGCGTTGAGTTGCATGGCGGTGCCGAATGGACGCTTTTTGATCTGCTTTCATTGCGTATCGGTTTTGATGAACGTAAAGGAATTGAGCGGATCCGACGTTTAACAGCGGGTGTCGGTTTGAATCTCCGGTTCGTTACGGGGGCCGGGGCAGGATTAGACTATGCGTTTGCAAACCACCCGGCGTTAGGTGGCAGCCACCGTATGTCTCTTAGGATTAGGTTTTAGGGGTTGTTAGTTATCAGTACTCAGTTGTCAGTTAATATTTTGTGGAGTCGAGATTTTTTGTGAAATTCATAGGTTGACTGAATACCATAGCAAAGTAACTAAAACTATAACCGACGACCACTAATTTTTAACGGCTTCGTCCCAATCCCATAGAAGAATAATTCCATCCTGTCCAGTACTGATGAGCGTTTTACCATCGTGTGAAAAGACTAACGTCTCTACTGTTGCCGTGTGTCCCTTGAGCGTTTTGATTTTTTCGCCAGTTGTCAAATCGAATAATTCAATTCCGCCGTTTCTAAGTCCTGCAAGGAGGACAGTGTCATCAGGAGAAAACGCTAACGATGTGGCACCGCGTGGTCCATCTTTAAGCCGAGGTTGCTTACTGCTACCCAACAAACGGATTTTTTGGTTACCTCCGACAGCGAGCAACGTACCGTTTGAAGAGAATGCTAACGCGCTAATAATATCACGATATGTAACAGTAAAGTTCCCAGGTCCGCCTTTTACAGCCTCTTCCATATCCTGTCCCGCAAGAAAAGGAGCTAACGCGACTCCGGTTTCAGTATCCCACATCTGTACCTTCCCGCCCATATTTCCACTGATCAGTTTTTTTCCGTCAGCAGAGAATACCAAAGCACTGATGGAGGGTGTAATATGATGGGGCATCATGCCTGGTGGGAATACAAAATCACCGTTTCCATCGGCATTGTTTGGATTTTCTGGAACATTTTCTTCATCTATAAGCGAGATGTTAATGATGTTCTCTGTTTCTGTATTCCATAGACAAATTTTACCCGAGCTATCAAAGGCTACCGTTTTTCCATCAGGCGAAAAAGCCATACTGTTGCCTGAATCCATTATACCATCTGTCTCATCTAATGTTGCTAATTCACGTCCTGTCCGCGCTTCTGTCAGCTGAACCCGTCGATCCGTCATTTGCGTGGAGAGGGTTGCACCTGAACCGCCTGCCTCAAAAAACATGGTGGCTTTTGCACCGACGCTTGCGAGTTTTTTTCCGTCCGGTGAAAGTGTTGAACCTCGCAATAAATCGCCATGTACAGCATTTTGGGAACCGGTTTTTTGCCATGTGTTCAGGTCCCAAAATTCAAGGATGCCGTTAAATGCGACACTTACAAGCGCGGAATTATCTTCAGAGAAAGACACCGATTTGACCCACTTCGTATGTTCTGTAATGCTAATAGGTAACAATTCTCCGGTTTCAGTGTTCCAGAACTTGATTGTTCCATCTGTGCTTCCACTTGCAAGCGTGCTACCGTCGGGTGAAAATGATAAGGCGACAATCCCATTTAGATGTCCGGTGAATGTTGCGATTAATTCACCTGTGTCGGTATCCCATAAATTCACTGTTTTGTCGGTACTTCCACTGGCGAGTCTTTTCCCATCGGCAGAGAAGGCTAATGCATTTATCCATCCTGTGTGTTTTTGTAGGATAGCCAATTCTTCGTCGGTGTCAGTATCCCATAATCGGACAGTTTTATCTTTACTTCCGCTTGCGAGTTTAGTGCCATCTGGCGAAAATTCCAAGATTAACACGTGAACACCCTCGTCTGGGAGGAAAAACGGTTGATCGTGATTATCCTCTTGAATTGCCAACCTGTCCTCTATTGGCGGTAAAGGTCCACCGTGACCGCTGAGGGTGGACAGTTTTTCCCCAGTTGTTGTGTCCCACAGTTCGATCTTCCCAACCTGAACTCCGATCGCAAATTTGTTGTGCGCGAGTGCATAAGGTTCAGGACTGCTTCGTCGCGTTATCTTTTTCCAAGAACGGTCTTCAATATTTTTGACATCCCCTTCTCCAGTTTCAACGTCTAATTTGCCGATTGCGTCTCCCCAACCTTCTAAAGTGACAAGTGTCTTTCCGTCTTCAGAGAAGTGCAGTGCTGATGCAGAGCGATGACCATCAGTAAGTGCTACTTTCTGACGGGTGGTTGTTTCCCACAATTGAAGTCCCCCACCACGAAACGAAAATTTCCCGCCGCCACTTGCGATGAATCTGCCATCGGGTGAAAATGCGATGGATTGAGATCTACCCGGTAACAGGTCAATCTCTTTTCCAGTATTTAGGTTGTAAATCCATATCCCGATGCTGCTTCCAACAGCGATTTGTGTTCCGTCTGGTGAGAATTGAAGTGCATTAATCCCGCCTTTTCCGAATCGTGCTTTCGCTGCTTTGGGAAGTTCCCATTTTGTATAATTTTCGGTTGCTTCGTCTTTTTGGGCTTCCGCTGCGAATACGGCCGAGCCGATTAGCAGTGTAGATATCAGTAGAAACCTATAAAACCTGTTCATTATTCCCTCCGCTCGTGTTTTTGAATCAGAGATATCGTAGAAGGCACCCGCTTATGTTAGACTTACATTAAGTGTAAACCTTTGTTCAATTAATTATACACCATTAAAGCGGAAGATTGCCAAGTAGATGAGGGCTGTTTTGACAGTGTTGGTCACTGTTTTTCGATGCCATGCAAACCTTGTAGGATTTTATCCCAATCCCAAACGAGAATCGTGCCATCTGTTCCTGTGCTGACGAGTGTTTTTCCATCGGGTGAAAATACCAACGTTTCCACGGGTTGCGTGTGTCCATTGAGTGTTAAGAGTTTTTCACCCGTCGTCAAATCCCATAATTCAATTTCGCTGTGTCTAATTCCAGCGGTCGTTCCAGTAACAAGTACGGTGTTATCTGGTGAAAATACTAAGGCGTTTGTACCATGAGACACTTCCTTGAGACCGATTTGTTGATGGCTTCCCAACAGACGGATTCGGTGTTGGCTTCCGACAGCAAGCAGTGTGCTATCTGAAGAAAATGCTAAAGCTTTGATAGGATCCTGATAATACGTATTTGTGTCTTTATCTAGGCCCTGTCCTTCAAAGAACGGGGCTAACGGAACCCCAGTCTCCACATTCCACATCTGAACATTTCCCCCCAGAGTTCCACTGACAAGTTTTTTCCCATCCGGTGAGAATACCAAGGCACTGATCTCAGGCATAATGTTAAGCCTCACGTTTTGTGGAATGTTTTGCCTATTGTTGAGACCTGAGGCTAAGAGCGGGATATCGAAAGAATCCGCTGTCTCCAGCTGCCATAAACGGATCCTACCGTGACTCCCGAAAGCAACCGTTTTTCCGTCAGGCGAAAACGTCAGATTTGAAGGACCGCTTTTTTCTGTCAAAGTTGCTACTTCACGTCCGGTGCTTACGTCAATCAAGCGAACCAACGGATCTGGTTTCCACCAGCCGTAGGAGTACCCCAAAGCGACATCTGAATCAAAAATCATACTGCTTTTTGTCCCAACGCTGGCAAACTGCGTGCCATCCGACGAAAACGCTGAGGTCCTGAGCCAATCGCTATGCGCTGTATTCTGATTTGTGGACACTCGCGATGTCTTCAGATCCCAAAAGGTAATTATGCCGTTAAACGCTACACTTACAAGCGTCGTACTGTCTTTAAGGAAAGCGATTGATTTCACAGACTCCGTATGTCCGGTGATGTGAGTCGTTAGTGGATCCCCAGTTTTGGTGTTCCAAAACTTAACTGTACCGTCTGCGCTCCCACTCGCGAGCGTTTTTCCGTCCGGTGAAAACGCCAGGGCGGTAATACCATTGAGATGTCCAGTAAACGTCGCCATTAGTTCACCCGTGTTGGTGTCCCACAGCTGCACCGTTTTATCGGTGCTCCCGCTCGCAAGCATTTTTCCGTTCGCCGAGAATGCTAACACGTTTGTCCAGTCCGTGTGTTTCTGAAGGATAGTCTGTTCCTTGCTGGTGAGATCCCATAGCCGTACGGTTGCATCACCACCGCCACTGGCAAGTCGCGTTCCGTCTGGAGAAAATGCTAACGCCAAGACATGATTTGTCCGTTTTCCTTGAGTTGGCAGCGGACGAAACGCAGGCTTATCTAAGGGTAGAAGGGACAAATGTATATGCCCTTTGAGACTGAATAGTTTTTTTCCAGTCGTTGTGTCCCACAGATGAATCCTCCCGTTCGTCTTTCCAACCGCAGCTTTGTCATGTGTGAGCGCGTAGGATTCAGGTAACTCTATCTTCCCGGGTTCATATCCTTCAAACTTTCTACTATCTTCTTTTCCAGTCTTAATATTGAGCGTGCTAACGCTACCGCTTAAACTCCCTAATCTAATAAGTGTTTTGCTATCTTCGGAGAATTGAAGTGCTGAAGCGGGATCCCGCGCTTCAATGAATGACACTTTGCGACCAGTCGCCGTTTCCCATAATTGGAATTCCGATGCCCAAAACTGCCCGCCGCCACTGGCAATGAATCTGCCATCGGGTGAAAATGCGATGGCTCGAGACATCCCCGGTAACATGTCAACCTCTTTTCCTGTTTTCAAATCGTAAATCCATATACCGATACTGCTTCCGACAGCGATTTGTGTGCCATCTGGTGAGAATTGAAGTGCGTTGATACCGCCTTTTCCGAGCCGTGCTTTCGCTGCTTTGGGAAGTTCCCATTTTGTGTAATCATCGACAAGTTCGTCAGCATGTGCTTCCGTGACGAATGCTTGGGTATCCTTAGATGGTTGTTCAGGTTTGCTGCTTTTGTTGGGTGTATTGGTGCTTCCTATCTGCGTTCGTATATCTGGTTTTGATGCGACATTCAGCACAATGGGTGCCTCAATAAGTTCAACTGTCATCTCCGATGCGGCATCGAGGCTATAGGGCTGCTGGAAACGGATTGCGTATTGATGATTCCCGAATCCCAACATTAGCAACATCATAGCCATCGTGGAGGCTGCAATTGCCCACGGCGCGAAGGGCTTACCGCTGGACGGTGCGGCGGGTTTAATGCGTGCGACTTCTCGCATGATGTTGTCTGTGAGATTCGGCGTAATTTTGAATTTTTCTAAAGCCTCTCTAATCATCGGTTCTTCTTTCTTTAACCGCTGCTGCGCCCGACGAAGGCGGCTCTTAATCGTGTTTGCCGATACCCCCAGAAATGTGCTAATCTCAGTGCAGGACATTTCACCGAAGTAGTGGAGCGTGATGACAGTGCGTTCACTCTCTTGTAGTTTTTCGAGTAGTTTTTTGACGACATCGCGTTGTGCTTCTGCGGTTGTGCGCTCGTTTTCTGCGGCGACGTATCCGGAATAGGTGCCTGTTTGTATGTGTTCGTTGTCTGTCTCTTCAAGTGCCTCAAGCGGTTGTGTCCACAACTGTTTTTTTCGGAGCCAGGAACTACAACGATTCGCAGCAATAACGTAAAGCCAACTGGCGAAACGTTGCGGCTTTTTGAGTGTTGGGAGTTTTTTGTATGCGTTCAGGAATGTGTCTTGTGTAATCTCTTCAGCGATATGGAAGTCCCCGATTTTCCGCCAAGCGAGGGCGTGGACCTGCTTTTGGTATTTTCTGACAAGCGCGGAAAAGGCGTTATCATCGCCTTTGAGTACGCGTTGGATGAGCTCAGCATCGTCATTTTTCATCAATCTCCTCCAAAGTCGGGAAGATATTTCCTTTCATTGAAATCCTCTTTTAACAACCGAATAGTTGTTTTTGTGTTATTTTTCCACCACAGGCGTGCCCTTGAGTGCTTCCTCCCAGTCCCACAAAAGGATTGTGCCATCCTGACCTGTGCTAACAAGCATTTTCGCATCAGGTGAAAATACCAACGTTTCTACGGATTGCGTATGTCCATTGAGCATCGTAATTTTTTCGCCTGTTGTCATATCAAATAATTCGATTCTGCCATTTATAAGTCCCGCAACGAGAACAGCGTCATCAGGAGAAAAGGCTAACGATTCGGTACCACGTGGTGCATCTTTAAGAGGAGGCTGCTTGCTGCTCCCCAACAAACGGATTTTTTGTGTGCTTCCGACAGCGAGTAATCTCCCGTTTGAGGAGAACGCCAACGCTGTAATCTGATTTTCATAACTCACGGTAAAACCGCCAGGTCCTGCCTTATCATCCGGCTCCTGCCCTGCAAAGAAGGGGGCTAACTCAGTACCGGTTTCTGCGTCCCACATCTGCACCTTTCCGCTCACGGTTCCACTGACAAGTTTTTTCCCGTCTGGTGAGAACATCAAGACAGAGACTACGTTTAGCAGTTGAGCATTGATTTGCCGCTCGACCATCGCCTCATTTAGGAAGGCGCCACTTTTTTGTTTTAAGAGTGGAATCGTAAGAACCTTCCTCGTTTCCGTATGCCATACGTGAATTTTATTCGTACCTTGGAAGGCCACCGTTTTCCCGTCGGGCGAGAAAGTCATACTTCCTGCTTCTTGATTAATTCCGCCAACTGTCTTTGTTAATGTTGCTAATTCACGTCCCGTACGAACATCCGTCAGACGGACCAAACGATCTGGCTCCCGCGTGGTGATAGTCTTACCGGCACCGATGTTGAGGGATGTGGCGGATTTTGCACCCGTGCTAACGAGTTTGGTTCCATCGGGTGAAAACGCTGAAGTGAATAAGAAATCCCGGGGGTCTATCGTTTGTAAACCGGTTTTTTGTGATGTGTTCAGGTCCCACAAGGTAATTACGCCGTTAAAATCAACGCTGGCGAGCGTAGAACTGTCTTCAAGGAAGGAGACTGCTTTCACCCACTCCGTGTGTGCTGTGAGACGGATTGGTAACAACGTTCTGGTAGTTGTGTTCCAAAACCGAATTGTGCCGTCTATACTTCCACTTACAAGGGTCCGTCCATCCGGTGAAAATGCGAGTGCTGCAATGCCCCTAATAGGTTCATTGAACGTCGCGAGGTGTGCATCGAACGTGGCGAGGTGTGCTCCAGTCGCAGGATCCCACAGCTGGACGGTCTTATCGGTGCTGCCGCTTGCGAGCATTTTTCCATCGGGTGAGAATGCCAAAACGTTTGTCCATCCGGTGTGTTTTTGGAGGATAGTTAATTCGTCATTCGTGAAAGTATCCCATAATCGGACGGTTTTATCCTTGCTTCCACTGGCGAGTTTTGTGCCATCCGGTGAAAACGCTAAAGCTAACACATAATTGGGGGTGCCGTCTATAAACACCACCCGATTCTCTCCTGCTGGCGGAACCTCCTCATTTGCTGCGAATGGTAACCGTTCCTGAACTCCGCTTGTATGTCCGCTGAGGGTTGCTAATTTTTTGCCGGTCGTTGTGTTTCCGAGTTCGATCTTTCCGTCCTGCCTACCAATCGCAAATTTATCTCTTGTGAGGGCGTAAGATTGAGCCGAATTTGTCCAATTCACCATTCCTTTGATCTTCTTGACATTTCGCTCACCCGTTTCAATATCTAAACTGACAATAGTGTCTTGTCGGTTACTGAAATTGATAACTGTTTTGCTATCTTTAGAGAAATGCAATGCTCCGGCAGAAGGCGGTTTCTCAATGTGTGCCATTTTCTGACCGGTGGCGATTTCCCACAACTGAAGTCTGGAGCGGCCGCCGCTGGCAATGAATCGTCCATCCGGTGAAAAAGCGAGAGATCGGCACATACCGGGGAACATGGAAATCTCTCTGCCTGTCTGGACATCATAAAGCCATATACCGATATTATTGCCTACTGCGATTTGTGTGCCATCCGGTGAAAACTGAATCGTAGTAATTCCGCCTTTTCCGAGCCGTGCCTTCGCTTCCTTCGGGAGATGCCATTTTGTGTAATCATCAACAATTTCATCGGCGTGTGCTTCTGAAACGAGTTCATGTGCGTCGTTAGGTGGTTGTTCGGATTTGCTGCTTTTGTTGGGTGTGTTGGTGCTTCCGATCTGCGTTCGCACATCCGGTTTTGAGGGGCGGTTTAGAACAAATGGTGCCTCGATCAGCTCAACTGTCATCTCCGATGCGGCGTTGAGATTATAGGGTTGTTGGAAACGGATTGCATGTTGTTGATTTCCAATACCTAACATTAGTAACACCATAGCGACTGTGGAAGCTGCGATTGTCCATGGCATCAACGGTTTACCGCTGGACGGTGCGGCGGGTTTAATGCGTGCGACTTCTTGCATAATGTTCTCTGTGAGGTTCGGTGTGATTTTGAAGTTTTCTAAAGCCTTTCTGATCATCGGTTCTTCTTTCTTTAACCGCTGCTGTGCGCGGCGGAGGCGACTCTTAATCGTGTTTTTGGATACGCCCAAAAACGCGCTAATCTCAGTGCATGACATCTCGCCGAAGTAGTGGAGTGTGATGACTGTGCGTTCACTTTCTTGTAGTCTCGCGAGCAACTTTTTGACGACATCGCGTTGTGCTTCTGCATTTGTGCGCTCGTTTTCTGCGGCGACATATCCCGAATACGTGCCTGTTTGGATATGCTCGTTGTCTGTCTCTTCAATTTTCTCAAGTGGCTGTGTCCACAACCGTTTTTTTCGGAGCCACGAACTACAGCGATTCGCCGCGATAACATAAAGCCAACTGGCGAAACGTTGCGGTTCCTTGAGTGTTGAAAGTCTCTTGTATGCTTTCAGGAACGTGTCCTGTGTAATCTCCTCAGCAATATGGAAGTCCCCGATTTTCCGCCAAGCGAGAGCGTGCACCTGTTTTTGGTATTTTCTCACGAGCACAGAAAAAGCGTGATCGTCGCCTCCGAGAACGCGTTGGATGAGTTCAGCATCGTCATTTTTCATGCGTCGCCTCCAAAAAAGAGTGGTTTCACCGTTCTGTTTTCAAATCTGGTGACGCTACTTAGGCGTAAAACGGGTGCATAATTCTGCAGAAAATAGACGTGTGTTTGGGAGGTGAGTAAAGATTTTATAGTGAAATAAAAATTTGGAACTTAGGCAATACTGCTGATCTTCGGTTACGACTTTTGCATAACAAGGTCGCTATAGGAGACAGCAACTGGATCGGCAGTGCCTAAATGAAGTGTCCTTTTGACGTGCTGATGTTCATCTGCTGCTTCGGCTTCCGTTTGTCCTTGAAACACCGTTTCCAATTCAATAAACTCTCCTAAATCGGTAACCGTATCAAGATGGATACGCGTGTTTTTGAACATCCAGACTTCTCGCTGTTTTTGGACAATCGTTTCGATGCCTAAGGCAACGGTTAGCAACGCTTTGAGGGTTGACGGGTCGCTAACCTTGCTGAGTTGATACTGACTATAGCGGGATTCGCTTTGATTCGGACGCTCATAGTAGATGAGCCACGCTTCGTCTGTCTCATCTTGCGAGGTCACGCGATGACGTGCCTCGCTAATCTCACGCAATTTAAGACGCGGTTTGCAGGTTTCCAATATTGCAGCGTCTTTTACCTGCGCCACATAAAAATAGGTATCCGTTTGATGGACGGTTTCACGGTGTGTCGCTTTTAGCTCAGCCAATCTGGGGTAGAGACTTTCAAGCGACTGATAGTGTGCTTTAAATTCTAAATTTGTTGCCATTTTGGTGAAGAGTGTCAGTACGTTGTTTCATTCGATTTCCTCGAAATCTTCATCGGATTGGAAATCATCAACACAGGACCGGTTGCAACGCTCGCCGTTTGTTAACAACCAGCAGGCGCGATGCTTTAATTTAATAGCACTTATCAGGCATGTGCGTAACTGTTCTGGGTCGAAACCGCGTCCTAACAGGTAGCTGTAGCCACCGGCTCTCATTACGCGTCGTCCCTCGTCGTTATTGCGAACAATTGCGACAATTTTGATATGCGGCTGATACCGCCTAACGTATTCAAAGAGTCGTCCCCGAGAGCGACGGGTGTAGTCGGCAATTATCATCTGATATTTGTGCATTTTTAACATACCGATGGCTTCTGAACTTCCCCGTGAAATATCGCATCCATAGCCTTCAGATCGGATGAGATTCGTCACTTTATCACGTATATCGCCGTCACGCGAAACCAGCATCACACCGCCTTGCAATTGAGAGACACCAAAGTCCTCTTGAATATCAAGGGGTACACGGGCTTCCCGAACTCGCCAATCCAAGGTTCGACGTGCCCGACGGACCCGTTCATTGACCTGATCAAGTCGCTCGTCTAAATCTGGGAGTGGTTTAAAAAACTTTTTCATTTGTTTTCCTGCAAACTTTAGGGTACTAAAAGATGCTAACTGGAGAATGTTACTCTATTCTACTCTATATGTGTAACAGATATCAACCGATTTTTAGAGTTATTTCGTTTTAGGCATTTGGATCGGCAGATCGCGAGCGACAAGAAATCCGCAGAAACACCCAAGCAATACGCAGAAATACGCAGAAATCCACAGAAACATTCAGAAACACCCAAGCAAAGACCCCAAGCAATACGCAGAAATACGCAGAAACACCCTATCAAAAACCCCAAGCAAAAACACCCCTATCAATACGCAGAAATACCCAAGCAAAACACCCCAAGCAGAAACACTCGCTCCTACAGAGGAACTAAATGCCCCAAACCGATTTTTGTTGCTAAAAACCGCGAAATTCTATAAAATTTCCAATATCGGAAGAATAGTTGTCAGCCGTCAGCAAAGAGCGGTTCTGATTAAACTAAATGCTTCTTTATTGATAGCCGTTCTTCTGACAACCGACAGCCGATGGTTTCCGATAGCCATTCCTCTGATAACTGACGACTTTAAAAAAGGATAGAAACGATGTCTACACCACAACTTCCACTCCCAGAACATTTCAATGCTAATCAAGTAGACAAGGTCTGGCGGATCCCCTATCAAGAACGCCAGCGTGAGGCACTCACGTGGGCAGAACAACATTCAGTATCTCCGGCATCCGAAGACAATTTTCGTACCTGCCTACTCCTTGTTGATGTCCAAAATACGTTCTGTATTCCGGGTTTTGAACTGTTCGTCGGTGGTAGGTCGGGAAACGGTGCCGTGGAAGACAATATTCGGTTGTGTCAGTTTATCTATCACAATCTGCCGCATATCACCAAAATCGCTTGCACATTGGATACGCATACGGTGATGCAGATATTCCACGAAGTCTTCTGGATTAACGATGCCGGTGAGCATCCACTTCCGCTACAGACGCTAATTACACAAGAAGATATTGAAACAGGGAAATGGCGTGTCAATCCTGCTGTCGTTAGCATTCTAAATCTACCGAGCGGAGTTCCAGAATCTAATCAATATGCATGGCTCAAGGCATACGGCGAGCACTACGTCAAAACACTTACTGCAGACGGGAAATATCCGCTCACGATATGGCCCTACCATGCGATGCTCGGTGGAATTGGACACGCCGTTGTCTCTGCCGTTGATGAAGCCTGCTTTTTCCATACGATTGCCCGTAAAACTCAGGTTCATTATGAAATTAAAGGGCAAAACCCGCTGACTGAAAACTATTCTGTCTTACGTCCAGAAGTCCTCAACGATGCTAATGGGCAGCCAATCGCAGAAAAAAATAATATGTTCCTGCAAATACTTCTCGAATATGATCGAGTGATTATCGCGGGACAGGCAAAGAGCCACTGTGTCGCGTGGACAGTCAGCGACCTACTCGCGGAAATTCAGCAGAACGATACAGAATTAGCGAAGAAAATCTATCTGGTGGATGATCTAACTTCACCGGTTGTTGTGCCGGGAGTGGTGGACTATACAGAACCCGCAGACACTGCGTTTGCCGAGGCTTCGGACGCAGGGATGCACGTGGTGCAGTCGACAGAACCGATAGCGCATTGGGGATAAGCAAACAATCCTGAAGCCCTATAATTAATTGGATAAAAAAGGAGACTCATTATGGAAGGTACACGAACAGACTTGGGAATCTTTGCCCGGTTGTCCGGAATGATGTTTCTACAGTTCGCTATATGGGGCGCGTGGGCAGTCCTTATCGCTGGACACATGCAAAACCTCGGATTCAGTGGTAAGCAGATTAGTTACGTCTTTGGCACGACTGCTATCGGTTCGATAATTTCCCCAATCATCGCAGGATGGATTGCGGATCGTTTAATGCCGGCACAGGTGTTTGCAGCGATCTCACATCTACTCGGTGGTATCTGCCTCTTCGTTGCATGGAAGCAGACCTCCTTTCCAATGATGTGGAGTATGATTTTCCTGCACGCCGTTCTCTATATGCCGACCATCGCGCTGACCAACGCCATTGCTTTCCACCACATGGGACAGTCAGACAAATTCGGAAATATCCGGGTCTTCGGAACGCTCGGTTGGATTGCGATTAACTGGATCCTGAGCCTATACCTCCGGTTCTGGGAGGAACGAGAACCAACGCTTCCACAGGTTGACGACTGCCTCCTCTTCGGTGCTATTCTTTCATTCATCATGGGTGCCTACTGTTTGACACTCCCCAACACACCGCCAAGCAAAGAGGCGAAAAATCCCTACGCTTTTCTTGAAGCCTTCTCCCTTGTCGCAAACCGAAACTTCGCTGTCCTTCTAATTATCTCCTTTGTCGTTGCTATTGAACTCCCTTTCTATTACAACTTAACCTACCTCTTCCTGACCGAGGCAGAACATGGCGTTAGACTTGCCGGAAGTAGTGCTAACTTAGCGATGAGTCTCGGGCAGGTCGCTGAGGTTTTACTCATGCTCTTACTTTTTCCGTGTCTGCGCCGATTTGGGATGCGATTTACGATCTTTTTAGGTATTCTTGCCTGGCCCGTTCGATACGCTATTTTCGCCATTGGTCAACCGGTGTGGTTGGTTATTGGGGCGCAAACATTGCATGGCATTTGCTATTCGTTCTTTTTCGTCGGTGGTATGATTGCTGTGGAAAGATTAAGCGCACGGGACATCCGTGCGAGTTCGCAAGCACTGCTCCTCTTTGTCACGAACGGGTTCGGCATGTTGGTAGGGCATATCGTCAGTGGGCGCGTGCATGATTACTTTGCTTATCCAGAAGGTGGGCATGCATGGGCAAAAATATTTATGGTGCCTATCGTCATAACGGTCCTGGCTGCGATAGTATTCATCGTGTTGTTCAACGAACAGAAATATCAGGCGGATGCGGAGGCAGTGGAACAAGGCACTGCGAGCCCATAATTGAGGAGGAACTATGTTAACTCAGAAAACACTCATATTTCACGCAACTGGCGGCGATTTAGCGATTTCAGCGATTCAGGATTGGCATATCACTGTCTCCAATGACGCTACTGCTTCTGAGCGATACGCCGCTGAAGAGTTCCAAGACTGGTTCAACCAAGCAACGGGGTTGACGTTATCGCTCGTTACCATGCAGAGTGATGCCAACACTGATAGTGGACAGATCGCTATTGCTGCATTACCCGCATTGGGTGATGAGGATATCCAGATCACTGTTGAAAGTGAGCAGGTTCAGATTTGCGGGGGTCTACCGCGCGGTGTCCTCTACGCTGTGTACCAGTTTCTTGAAGAACTTGTCGGTATCCGGTTTTTAACCGCTGAGCATGCGCACATTCCTGATGCATCCGTGTTGAAAATCCCCTGCGGACGTTACACCTACACTCCACCGTTTTCGTTCCGTTGGAGCTACTACCGAGAGAATTCAGCGGATCCGGCATTCGCGGCAAAACGGAAGGTTAACACCGTCACAGATGCGGAGAACCTCGGTGGGAAAACCCAACAGCAGCTGATCAACCACTCATTCCATGCCTTAGTTCCTTACGGTACTTATGGCGAGAGCCATCCGGAGTATTACGCGCTCGTGGAGGAAAAACGGGATACAAATACCCACGGCGGCGGTCCGCAGCTATGCGTAACAAACCCCGAAGTTATTGAAGTCGCCGCAGCATCCGCAATTCAACAGCTCACAGATCGACTGGAAGCCACCAATATCAGTGTAAGTCAGGCAGATACGGCAGCATATTGTCGGTGTGAAACGTGCGAAACCCTCAACGAAGCGGAGGATTCACCGATGGGATCGCAGCTGACCTTCGTCAATGCTGTCGCGGAACGCATTGAGAAAGTGCACCCACACGTCAAAGTCGGGACATTGGCGTATTGGTATACCCGCAAACCACCCAAGACGGTAACACCTCGGCACAATGTGCAGATTCAACTCTGTAGTATTGAATGTTGCACGCTCCATGCGATTGATAATCCGGATTGCGAACAGAATCAAGCCTTCTGCCAAGATACCAACGAGTGGGGAAAAATCTGTGACGACATCTGGATTTGGAATTACAACACCAATTTCCGTTCCTATGATCTGCCGTTCCCGAATCTACGGAGTATTGCTCCGAATGTTCGCTACTTCTTAAGCAACAACGCTAAAGGCGTATTTATGCAGGCAAATGGTAACGGGTTAACAGGCGAATTTTCCGATCTGCGGAATTACCTAATCTCACATCTTATTTGGGATCCACATCTCGATGCTGATGCACTTTTAAACGAATTTGTAAATCTCCACTACGAGGGAGCAGCACCGTCAATTCTCGAATATATTGCTTTCCTCCACGATAACGTAGAGGCGAAGGGGCTCCACCCGCGATGTTTCCCAACTCCTGAAGATGTAGGTTTAGATCCTGAGAGTGCACAGACAATTTTTGACTATTTCCAACAGGCGTTGGCACTTGCCGAGAAGTCTGAGATTCAAGCGCGCGTCGAAAAAGCCGCTATCCCTGCCTACAAAGCGATGCTCGTAGCAGGTGGCGAAATTCCAGCCCAAAAACGGCAAACGCTGATTGATGAATACATCACCTTGTGCGAACGTTATAACATGTCGCATGCCGCAGAAACGCAAGCAGCGGAAGCGTATTTTGAGGAACTCCGCAGTTGATAATTTCATTCATCACTGGTTGGCGGTTTTCTGAAGAGTCGTTAGTTTTTTGTGTTCAAGTTAGTCACGAAAAGGTAGCATGTAACAACGGCGCGTGCGGATATACGGAATAGGCACTTGAAGTTTCAAACTTACCTTACCGAACTGCAAAGTTTTTTGTGTTCAAGTTAGTCACGAAAAGGTAGCACGCAACAACGGCGCGTGCGGATATACGGAATAGGCACTTGAAGTTTCAAATTCACCTTACCGAACTGCAAAGTAATTTATAGTAAAGCCCGCAAATAATTTGACATATTCTGAGATTTATGGTATCGTCTAAGTCTTATGAGTTATTCATCAGATTTTCGCAAATGCGTGCTTGATTTCGTTGCTAATGGCGGTAGTAAAGCCGAAGCTTCACGACGATTTGGCATCTCTCGCGGCATCATCTATGACTGGTTGGCAGCTGAAGACCCGTTGACGTGTAAAAAACCGGGGCCTCAAGGCCCTCGAAACCTTGATTATCAAGCACTCAAGCAACACGTCGCTGATTTCCCAGATGCTACCCAACAGGAGCGTGCTGACCATTTTGGTGTCTCGAAACATGGTATTTGGTATGCGTTGAAAAAACTCAATATCACGCGAAAAAAAAGACCACGACCTACAAAGAACAGTGTCCAGTGAAACGGCGAGAGTATCTCTCAGCACTTCAGCAAGAGACAGAAAAGGGCAAAAAGTTAGTTTATCTTGACGAGAGTGGTTTCAGTGAAACCGCCTTCCGTCGGTATGCTTATGCCCCGAAAGGTATGCGTGTTGAAGATAAAGTGCCAAGCCATAGGTATACCACCACGACTTTGATTGCTGCACGTCTTGATGGATGTTTCACGGCACCTCTGCTTTTTGAGGGCAGTTGTGATGCGATTGCCTTCAACACGTGGCTTTCGGAGATGTTATGTCCATTACTTGATGATAACCATGTTGTAATTATGGATAATGCCTCTTTCCACAAAGGGTCAGAGACAGCAGCATTGATCCGGGGTTCTGGTGCGGATCTATTGTTTTTACCCCCGTATTCCCCGGAGTTGAATCCGATTGAGAAGGATTTCGCCAACATCAAGCG
Organism: Candidatus Poribacteria bacterium; assembly: GCA_003635195.1. Lineage (GTDB taxonomy): Bacteria > Poribacteria > WGA-4E > WGA-4E > WGA-3G > WGA-3G. The sequence goes on from PYIY01000078.1 coordinate 71,714, forward strand.
GATACGTCAATACAATGCTGAGACTTCCATTGATGAAATTATAAAAGTGTATAATTAATTACGGGTTTTACTATAATA
>PYIY01000079.1 GCA_003635195.1 Candidatus Poribacteria bacterium
TATTATAGTAAAACCCGTAATTAATTATACACTTTTATAATTTCATCAATGGAAGTCTCAGCATTGTATTGACGTATCCGCTTGATGTTGGCGAAATCCTTCTCAATCGGATTCAACTCCGGGGAATACGGGGGTAAAAACAATAGATCCGCACCAGAACCCCGGATCAATGCTGCTGTCTCTGACCCTTTGTGGAAAGAGGCATTATCCATAATTACAACATGGTTATCATCAAGTAATGGACATAACATCTCCGAAAGCCACGTGTTGAAGGCAATCGCATCACAACTGCCCTCAAAAAGCAGAGGTGCCGTGAAACATCCATCAAGACGTGCAGCAATCAAAGTCGTGGTGGTATACCTATGGCTTGGCACTTTATCTTCAACACGCATACCTTTCGGGGCATAAGCATACCGACGGAAGGCGGTTTCACTGAAACCACTCTCGTCAAGATAAACTAACTTTTTGCCCTTTTCTGTCTCTTGCTGAAGTGCTGAGAGATACTCTCGCCGTTTCACTGGACACTGTTCTTTGTAGGTCGTGGTCTTTTTTTTCGCGTGATATTGAGTTTTTTCAACGCATACCAAATACCATGTTTCGAGACACCAAAATGGTCAGCACGCTCCTGTTGGGTAGCATCTGGGAAATCAGCGACGTGTTGCTTGAGTGCTTGATAATCAAGGTTTCGAGGGCCTTGAGGCCCCGGTTTTTTACACGTCAACGGGTCTTCAGCTGCCAACCAGTCATAGATGATGCCGCGAGAGATGCCAAATCGTCGTGAAGCTTCGGCTTTACTACCGCCATTAGCAACGAAATCAAGCACGCATTTGCGAAAATCTGATGAATAACTCATAAGACTTAGACGATACCATAAATCTCAGAATATGTCAAATTATTTGCGGGCTTTACTATAAAAATGATGACCCTTCTGCATCACAGGCGTTGCGTCTATTAAGAAAAAAACGCACAAAAATTGTAACCTTCGCTGCCGGTGGCGGGACATTTTACGCGCAATACGGGGGGCGGCTTTTCAAATGGAAACCCGGCAATCCCGAATGGATAGACACAGAATTAGTCGGTATTGATACAGGATTAGTCGGTATTGATTCGGGATCTGCTTTGGCTGTTTCAGGTAAAACCGTTTACGCCGGTAAGTCGAATGGAAAATTGCTTCACTTCTTTAAGGGTAAGCCTTTATACGCCAGGAAGGCAAATGGAAAAACGTTTAAACCCGGTGATGCTAAAACCTTCTATGCCAATAAGCCGAATGCTCAATTGTTTCAGTCCGTTGATGGCGGAGACAGTTGGAAAGACATCACGTCAATGCTGCCGATCTCCATTGTGTATTTCAAGGAGATTACCTTCGCAGGTTCAACGATTTGTATCGCAACCGACAAAGGCACTTTGATCTCACAAACTGGAGAACACTGGCGGATCATCCCCAATGAAACCGCAATCCCCACTGTCATAAACAGATTCACTGCAGACAGCACTACCATCTACGGTATCGGCGATAGGGGTGCCTACCGCTTAGATGCTCACGACAAATGGGAACCGCTTGCTTCAGAGGTCCCTAGCGAAATCCACTCCTTCGTTACCAACAACGATCGACTTTACGTTGGAACCCGCGATCAAGGCATGTTCCACATCTCGCTTAAGGAGAATAACTGATGCGTTTTAGACCCTATCTTCTAATATAAGGTTCTGTCACTTGAGTGGCACAGTTTCACTGTTAAGTATCGCTGAACTTGTGAGGGAGGCTCCCGTCTTGCCCGACATCCTCCCTCCCCTTTTTTATAGTAAAATCCGTTTTTCAGGAAACTTTTCCGTTCATACCGAGGCCAGCCGACGTAATATCATCGTTTGCCCTGCCGCTGCAATCATGGTGGACATAGACGACATCGTTGATGATGATACGCTGGTTGTCCGGGAACTTGCTGACTAAATCGCTGCCTCTGAAGGACCTACCATCATATCTTCTGTGTAAAACGGTACGTCCCTCGCTTTCGATATAGACCTCGTTGAGTTCGCCACCGTTCGGCTCATCAATGTCGGGATCCAAGACGCGAAGACAGTGGAAGGTGTTTTCGCCGATTGTTACGTCATAGGTACCTGCTCCGAGTCCTTGGGCATCGGTGAGTTTATAGGAGCCATCGGATTGGCGTTGATAACGTCCATCGTCAACGATGCGTCTGCGGGTCATTGCACCACCCCACTGGTCTTCAAAGAAATCTGTGCCTACTGCATCGAAAATCTTTCTGCCATCTTCTAATGTCATGAAGGTAGCAACCCACCTTGCACAATGTTTCTCTAAGGCGGCGTACATCAATTCAGGTCCGGTTGGCCAGTCTTCTCGAACTGCCCACTCTTTTACCTGGAGTTCAACACAATCAATATCTTGCACCGTAGCAGGGGCTGTAGCGATAATTTCTTTTACTTCGGCGAGTTCCAACGTCAGGGTATCGTACGCTGCGGAAAAGTGGTGCTCGCCCATTTGAGGGATAGTGAACCACCATTGAAGTTCCGGACAGTCAACCTCAGTGATACGGTCATCGCTTTCAACAATTTTGACATCCGGACGCTGCTGTGGAAACGGATGCTTTAGAATTTCATTTCTTTGTGTCTGTTTCGTGTCCATATTATAAATCCTCCTATAACCATAATATCCTGAGAATGTATAATCCATATTGTCGAATTAAATTCTGAAAATATTAGATCACGGTTTCGGATGTGTTCTGGATATTAAGGTTTCAAACGAGGACTTGGCTATGGATGATAGAGTTGCTACTGTCCTTCTGACTGCTTTTCCTTCAGCCGTTTAACGGCATCCAATTTCGTCTGTTGCCAATCAGCCCAGTCTTTCCCACCTTCATACCGGACGACATCGTGGATTGTTGCGCGCGGTTGGTAGGTGATATAGTTTCCGGTGTGCCATGCGAGATTCCGATAAACCATAAAATCTCCCGGTCCCAGATGCACCTGCACTGCTCCGGGGAACTGCCTACAGTGTTCCAAGCAGTACCGCTCAGCTTCAGCATTAGACTGCCCTTCAGCAGGTTTCCGTAGACTTGGGTCACCTGTAGATTGTTCTTCACCGGGCATATCCCATTGGCGTAGGTGACTACCGGGGACGAACCACGTACAGGAATCGGCATAAATCGCACAGTTGACCTGATTGAAGTGTCGCAGGTCGTGCCAGACTTCCGCCAACTTTGCGTTGACAGTCTCATCACGGGCTTCCGGTGGTACCTCTACAACGCCGTCTCGATGCCAACCAACATGCCATGGGTGTTCAAGCGGTTCAACAAGGAGTCCCATGATGTCAACGTGGCCATGGGTATAGTCAGGACCGAGCAATTTTTCGATGGCATCGCGGAGTTCTGGCAGTTCTGTGTAGTCGTGAAAAGGCTTTAGGTCTAATTCATCACCGTAATTGGATAACGGTTGGATGCGTTGCGTCTGTGGTCCGTTGAGTTTGTGTGCGAGGTCGCGTGCCTTCTCTGCTTCGCGCCGCAAATCGGTGAGCAGCGACGGTGGAACAATTCCACGGAGAATCAGATAACCTTGTGAAAGGTATTCGTTTACCATTGAATCCTGAAATTGAAATGCCATTGTATATTCTACAGCTCCTACTTAATCTTGAGTTCACCCCATATGACCAGTCGTTTTGCCTTGTGCGTTACAGCAGTGATACCGCCGAGCGGCGGTTGCGCGCCCATTGACGCAGCTGGACTGTTTGGTTCCAGTCGGTAGTCCCCATTGTCAGCATCAATGAAGCGCGGATCTGCGTCAATGTTGTTTTCATAGATAAACCATTCGGCATCCGGTTCACGATCCATGCCTGCAAATCCACCTTGGATATCACACGACTTAATAATAACCCGTCTCCCTCCTGGAGAGATTTCTGGATGTTTGCCGTGCGAGTGATTATCCCAAACAATGGAGTTAGTGAGCGTAAATTGACTGAATTCAATAAAAGTAGAAATACCACCGCCTCTGTCATGCGCTGTGTTCTGTGTAATGGTACAATGCGTGATGTTTGCCAGTCCTCGGGTCGAAATAACGTCAATGCCACCGCCGGTCTCTGTTGCAGTGTTTTGCGCAATGATACACCCGGAAACTTGGATCTCTGATGTTGGACTACAATAAATCCCGCCACCGTATTCGGCTCTGTTTTGTTTGATGATACAATCCTCGATCCTTGCATAAGATTCCTCGCTGCATTCTATACCACCGCCTGCGTTTTGCTCAATACGGCAATGGGTAATGGAAATGCCGCGTGTGAAAAAAGTACACACAATACCACGTCCGCTATTCTGAAGCACTGTGCAGTCTTTTATCGTTACCGGACTAACATCAACACAACCAACGCCGCTACCGATATTATCTGAAATAGTGCAATTATCAAGAATCACTGATTGGAGCATGTTGAATGTCCATACGGCATCTCCATCAATGAGGACACCGCTACCAAAACCGGATTCCGCTCTATTTCGGGTGATTAGGCAATCTATTATGTGTACTCTGGTATCTATCCCATAGATACCACCGCCACCTTGAGCGTGGAAACGCGTTGCAGTCGCTCTATTTTCGGTAATAACGCAGTTTTGAATCGTCGGTGAAGCAGTGTGGCAGTAAATGCCTCCGCCAAGGTCTTGCACCCCATTTTTAATCGTGAATCCATCCAACACTGAGTCATGTGTCTCTTTACTTTCAAAAGTGAACCCTCTCGTATTCGGTGTTTCTTCACAATCGATAATCGTCGCTTCGGCACCACTGCGCGACTTAACAGTAATCTGTTTGCCGCTAAAACTGATGTTAACGTTGCCTGCACCGGTGTAAATGCCGTCGCTCACCAAGACCATGTCACCGTTTTCCGCGGCATCAATACCCGATTGAATCGTCGGCTGATCTGCAGGAACATGAATCATTGCTGCAAATATTGGCATACCCAGCCAAAACCAACTGACAATAGTCATGATATACATGATCCATCTACATATTTTGGCCATCATGTATGCCTCTTATTTCCGTTTTATCGGCGTCCGAGATCAATTCGGCGCAACGCAATATCTATCAGCAACAGACAGAGTGCCGCAATGAGAAACGGTCGCCAAAGGTGAATTCGAAGCATCACTGGGTCTTCAGGTGCCCGAAATGCGTCCTCCACTGAAGCGTTGAATTTCCCACCAGATGTTGTCGAGAGCTGGCTCAATAGGGGTTCGTTGGCGTTGTGAACGACGTATTCTTCCGGGTAAGAAACGACTGTTCCGGTTACTTGGGTGTTGACGATTTCACCCACCTGTTTTTGCATGATGTTAACGAAATAAGGTCCCACGTCTTTTGTCGAGAAATCGAGTTCATAATGTCCGGGCGCGCTCTGTGTAACAGCGAGTTGCTGCTTTTTGAGGTTGGGTCCGATGAGAGAGATGTCGCTTTCCAGTTCGTTGAGGAATTCCCCGGTCTCCCCAAGCGCGTCAATCGCAAGGTGCGCAGTTCCTTTCTCTTTGGTGATTTTTGCTTGGAAATTGCTGAGCGTTGTTTTCCGCATTGTATCTCGCACCAGTTGCGTCCAGAACTTGCCGTAACCGGGCCACTCCAGCCAGTCGGCAGCCCATCGTGCCTTAGCATCGGAGGTGAAAGCGACAGATTTCCCTAACCCATATTGCCAACTCGCGAGCAGCGGGTCGCCTCGGTCTGAAACAAGGAAGATTTCGGCAGTAGGGCGCGGCTGCGTGGCGACGTAACCGAGGAGGAAGGGCGCGAGTTCCAAATCAATTCCGCTCAAGACTTGGGTCGGCTTGATCTGTTGTGGTATAAAGGGTTCGTCAATGATTGCCGATTTAGATGCCGTGACGGTCTCTTTCGCGAAGATCTGAGGGACGTTATACGGGTCTTGGGTGAAGTATTCACGACCCCCGCCCCAATTCGCGAGATTACCGAGCATGTTCATGTCGGCACCGCTGCCGATACCAACTGTTGAGATTGTGATATTCTCACTGTGCATAGAGTTTGCGATGCCGTACCAGTCTCCGGGCGTAGAGTGTCCATCACTGAGAACGATGACGTGCTTGAGTTTAGCAGTCGTTTCTGTCAGGGCAAAGTACGCCTGTTCGAGCGCAGGATAAAGGTTCGTGCCACCGCCAGCGACGATTGAACCGATCTGGTCTGAGAGATACTGCTTATCTGAAGCGTCGTGCATCTCCGCAATCCAGAACGGGGACCCATCAAATGCGATAACGCCAATCTTATCACGCTGTCCGAGGAGTTCGACCGATGCCCGCGCTGCCTCTTTCGCCAATTCAATCTTGATTCCCCCCATACTTCCCGATTTATCTATAACGAGAACGATTGCCAAAGAAGGGGTCTCCTTTTTCTTTTCCGTGTCGGTACGGACAGGCAAAATGGCTTCAATGGGCGTTTTATAGTAGCCACCGAGTCCGAAACTATTTTCGCTACCGAGCATCATGAAGCCGCCGCCGAGGTCTTGAACATAAGTGCGGATGAGATCCATCTGTTTTTCAGTGAGGCGATTGGCAGGAACATCACTGAAAATAATGAGTTCATAATTTTGTAAATCGGCGAGTTCATTCGGGACCCCCAATCCGTTGCGAACATCCACGCGGATCTTAGCATCTTCGAGAACTCTTGTCAGATAGCGTGCATGCGACTCGTTTTCATCAATCAGGAGAACTTTCGGTTTACCGGTAACAGAGACAATACCAAGGGCGCGGTTGTTATCGTAGCGTGTATCTTTTGTCGTCCGGCAGATCGCATCGTAGGTAAGGGTTCCGCTTTCCTCAGCAGTCTCGGTAAATATCACGCGGTTTTCGCCTTCTTCGAGCCGTGCTTCCTGTTTAGCCACCTCGAATTTATTCTTGAAGAGACGGACCTCTGCTACGTCTTCATGGTTGCTGTGAATAAGCACTTCCACATTGAACGGAGCCCCTTGCTTGACTTGCGCTGGCATATCAAGCCGCTGAAGCATAACTTCCGGTTCATCGCTCGGGTATATTGGCACTGTGTCGATCTGTATGCCGAAGTCTTTTCCGCGAAGTGCCGTATGAATTGCTTCACCTTGTGTTTCAACCCCATCTGTGATGAGGACAATGCGTTTGTTCGCATTTGCTGGAAAGATGCCCCAAGCGGTTTCAATCGCCTGCGCTATATTTGTTGTGTCACCCGCGTCTTCATCTGTATCCAGCCACGTTTTCTTGATTTCGGCGAGTTCCAGTTCGGCATCAGATTCAGTTTCACTTTTCGATAGTGCTTGAATTATTTCTGCTTTGTCCGTAAATGCGATCAGACCGGCTTCTTGGTTCCCGCCTTGTAATTTTAGTGCCTCGTTGAGATAATCAGTTGTCTTCGTCAACCCATCGTCTGAGATGCTATCTGAGATGTCTGCCAGAAACATGACGGCTAATTTGTCATCGGTTTTCAGGTATTGGATGTCAGCAACGCTCAGAATTAGCAGCAGGACAATAATGATACGCGTAATTAGACTAATCACGCGCTGCGTTCTTGACAGGTCTACCAGACTGCGCCGGAAACCGTAATAAAGCAGCGGTAGCAGAAGTAGAAGTAGAAGTAAGAGAGGTCGTGTAATTTCCATAATGTTATTCCAGTAGTGTCATGAATTTCGTGTATTGTTTTGACTATAGTATCACAGCGCGTTTCTGTATGTCAACCGTTTATGTAGACTTGCTACTGCACTTAGGTGTGCATAACAGCAGTGCTGTTTACCTGCATTTCAAGATTGAATCCCTCTTTTCGTATCCGCAGGTCAAAGTATAGCAGTGTAATGCCGATGATCCAAATTGGGAAAATGAAAGAACCAACGATTCGATTGATCCACCACATAATCGTGTAAAACAGCGGATTGCTGCTCTCAAAGCCGTACCTGACTATCCATTTGAGGAGGTTCATAGAGGTTGTTTCACCCACTACTTTTGTTAACATAAGGATGAATCCGATCGTGAGCACGACAATACGCTGAATCGCGAAACTCAATACGGAAAGCGAGATTAACGTTCCCCATATGCGCCACCATCTACCGCGAGTGAGTTCACTGCTCCTTGCAAAAGCACGTCGGATGAGAGGTCGCTCAAGCAGAATAACTACCGAGACGAACAGCCAACGCACAGTAAAGTAAATCGCGAACGGCGCAAGCACTGAAGGAATGAAACGTGCCCACATCTGTCCAAGGACCATCACCGAAAATATTGAACCGTAAATTATGCTCCCCAAATCTATCGGAAGATAGATTGAAAAAGGCATAAAAACTAATAAAATGATAGTAAACAGGATTGGCGTTGTTAATGCGATGTTCGGGCTAAGAATCGTAAAAAGAAGGACACTAATACCGATCCGCGGTATCCCGAAGACTAAGTTCCACGGCAGATGACATACCAACATCCGCCAAAATCGTTGCCCGACTTGTTGTAATGCGTCAAGGCTTCTGAGACGCTTGCCTAAATAGATTGTAGCTGTCGCGACGATTATCCCACCCATAATTACAAGGCCAAAGGGCATGCCAACAAGAAGATCTGTTACCAAGTCTTTCAACGGGAAATTTGGGAGAAAACGCGCTAAAAAATAGATAACTAAGTTTCCAGAAAAATCAACGGCGACAATTCCGAGAAATAGACGCAAATGTTCCCGGTAGAGACTAAAGATTGTGTCCAGAATCTCACCAAACCCCATCGGTTGGAGGGTAAGTGTATTACTGCCGTCTGCTTGGATTGTATCAGCTGAGTTTAGCATTTATCGTCTACTTACTTCCGTTACTATTATATTGATTCTATGGTACAGTCGGTTCTGGTTCGCGGGCAGTGCGACTATCCGCTTGTATCTCAATATCAAACCCCTCTTTTCGTATTCGTAGGTCAAAGTATAGCAGCACTATACCGATGACCCAAATTGGAAAAATCAAGGTCTTAAGGAGTAAGTCTGTACAAGTCATGATCGCATAAAAAATCAAATTGCTGCTGCCAAGGTCTTCCGCCATTACTGACCATTGGATAAGTTCTTTAAAGTCTGTTCCACCCGCTGCTTTTGCTAAAATAAAGATGGTTCCAAGCGAAATCTCGAAAATATAAAGAATCGCAACACTTAGGAGGAGGATCAAAACGAGCAGCCCGAAGACCCGCCACCACGTACCGCGAACTAATTCACTGCTGCGTTTGAAAGCATTTCGCACGTTAGTTTTTTCAAGCAAAAGGACTTCAGCGACGAATCCCCAACGCACCGCAAAATAGATTGAGAAGGGCAGAAGGACGAATGGAATAATGAACAAGACTGGGAATGAAAATGTTCCGCGCATCATAAAAGATGATAAAAACAGGAGGGTAACAATAAGCGGAATTACCAAGATTGTAGTCGTCCATAGGAGATAACCACCTAACAGATGCCAGAACCGCCGGAGTGCCTGCTTCAACGCATCAGGACTTGTAATATGCCTGTCCAGATAGATAGTAGCCGTCGCAATGATTACCCCGCCCATGCTTACAAGCACAAAAGGCGTGTTAACGAGGTGTGGGACAAGGTTTTTTAGATCGGAATCTTGAAGAAAGCCCTCTAACGAATATGTTACGAGACTCCCGAAAAAATAGACAGCGATAATGCCAAGAAACAACAGAAAGTGCTTCCGATAGAGACTGAAGGTTGTATCCAGAATCTCACCAACCCCCATCGATTGGAGGGTGGGGATATTGCTATTGTCTGTTTGTATCGCATCGGTTGGACTTAGCATATTTTTTCTATTTTAATCAATCCTTCTACGTTGATATAAGAACCATTCAACAACACTCAATCCAACAGCAAGGAAGACTAAGTAAACCCAAGGTGGATAGCGTAAAAGCGCGGCACTGCTCTGTACTACCGATGCCTCCGTCAGATCTTCAACCGCCGGATCCGCCCCGATGTGCGACTCTGTTGCATCGGCAAGGTTGACTGCCCATACCGTTCCGCTATTATCTTCTGTAGCATCGGATACCTCTGGTGGTGGTTGTTCTGCTTCTGATGTAGAATCCGCTGCTTCTGAAATTTTTAGCTCATAGAAACCCGCACGCTGCGTCTGTTCAAAAAGCAATTCGTCCCCTTCAATAGGAAGTTCCCATGTTTTGTCTTCAGGTCCTGTGATTTTTACAAGTTTTGGGGGGCTTTCGGGTGAATCAGTTTCTGTTTTTGGTCCCAGTTCATAAGTTGCGTCTATCGAATCAATACGCTGTTTTAGGACTTCTCCGGTATGGAGGTGATATTCCAGAATTTCAGAACGCTGTTGGAACCATTGGATGGTATTCGCTATAATTACCGGAAATGCGATGCGTAACGGCAGATCGGATTCCAAGATGTTGATAGCAGCGAAGACAATTTTTCGGTTCGGCTTAACGTCAATGAACAGGACAGGCGATTCAAATGAACGCGCAAGCACCTGTGCTGTGGACGGTGGTGTAACCTGATACGCTGTACCGATCTGGACGTTCTCCAGATGAACGTGCTGCAAAATAGGATGCGTCCGTTCCCAATCCGTAATAATCGGTGTCTCTAACGCTTCGCCGATATTCCATTTCAATTCTGGAGGAGGCGTTTCTGACCCGTCAACAGCAGGTGGATAGATAAACATATAATTCCCATCGCTGAGAGTCGGTGGGCTGTAACGATCAAAGATAACAACCTGATACTCTTTTTTTCCTTGCGAATTAGCACTGTCAGGAAGGACATCGGTTTCATATTCTGTCGGTGTGAGGACAGTGAGCTGTATCTGTTCATCAACGGCGAGTGCTTTTTGGAGAAACGGATTTTCTACTGTCACAAGTAAAACAAGGATGAGGTCACGTTTCGGCAGCGTGGCATAAGCAATGTTGTCTGAGACGAGAGGGTCTTGAATATCAAGCACCGCTTTGAGTTTGCCGCCTTCAAACGCAAAGTTACTGAAAATCTCAGATTTGCTTTCCCCCGGAGCAAGGGTGTAAGGGCGTACGTCAAAAAGGTTCTCGTTGAAATAGAGTTCAACGTTGAATTTCTTCTCTTCTTCTGAGGCGTTGACAACGCGCAGCAGTGTTTGGTAATCAAAAGCGTTAACGAGACTCTTGCGAACTCGAAACTTCGTAATACCAACGTTGTCGCTCGCTTTGCCTATCTGTATCAAGTGGCGTTTGATTTCTTGATCCGGTTTTTCGGTGTCTCCCTCCTCCTGGGGAGCGGGGTTTTTAACCCCGCTCAGCTTAGCGAGCAGCTCTTCTGAAATCGACTGAAAATCGCTGAAGATAACAATTTCGGGATTAGGCTTCGTTTGGGAAATGGCATACGCTAAGTCATAAGCAGGTTCAAGGTTCGTACTGATGTCAGTCGGTTGGATTGCATGAATCGCTTCTCGTAGCGATTTCTGATGATTCGTAAACGGGATGTGAATTACGGGTTGTGTATGGGAACTGATTACCGTCATTTCGTCCATGAAACGGAGGCCATCTACGCTTCGCAGGGCACTCTCTTTAGCAACCGCTAACCGCGTGCGTCCATCAGTTTCTTCTTCAATAGCGTTCATGCTCGCCGACTGGTCAATAATCAAAACCAGTTGCCGAGCAGATTTTGTTATGAAAGCGAACTGCGGACGCGCAATCGAAAGCACTAAAAGGGTCAAAAATAGGAGTTGCAACAGGAGCGATAGGAGATGCTTCAGTCTCTGAAACAGTGAAGTCGTCTGCCGTTCTCTGAAAAGTTCCTCCCAGAACATCAGTGTAGAGACCGGTTCGCGGCGCCGCCGAAGTTTGAGAATATACAGCGCGACAATCGGGATAGCCAACCCAAATAGGAAAAGTGAGATGGGAGATAAGAAATTCATATTTTAAGAAACAAAACCGCCCATCCTAAAGATGCGTAAAATAAGTTCCTCGAAAGGCGATTCTGTTGTCGTCCGTACAAGGCTAATTTCACGTTGCGTGCAGTATAAGTCCATGTCGTCGCAGTATTTTTGGAACAGTGCCTGATACCGCTTGAGATGATTTTCGTTGATAGTGACTTGACGCAGCTGATTTGTTTCAACATCGACAAGATGGTAATCACCAAGTAGATCGGGAGCGACTTCTTTCTGATCAATGATATGAATCACGAAGAGTTCATGCTTTTGAAATTTCAACACGTTCAGTCCGTTGGTAAATCCGCTCGGATCAAAGAGATCAGAAATTAGGACGACGAGACCACGGCGTTTGGTTGTATGAACGAAGTTGTGGAACGCGGTCTCTAAGTCTGTTTCGCCGGTGCCATTGATTTGATCAAGAAACTCAAGCACGGTAAAGATTTTACCTTTGCCGCGTTCTGTCGGAAGTCGTTCCGCGCCAGTGTTATTGAAGGTCGTAATGCTGATCCTGTCAAGGTTGGATAAGCCGATATAGGCGAGCGCAGCGGCAACGCGTTTCGCATAAATCAGTTTGGGCAGCTCGCCATAGGTCATGGATTGACTCGCATCGACGAGGAAGTAGATGTGCAGGTCTTCGCGTTCTTCGTAAAGTTTGAGCAGAAGTTCATCCAGCCGTGCGAAAGCGTTCCAATCAATGTAGCGGAAATCGTCGCCTGCGGTATAGTTGCGGTAATCGGCGAATTCGACACTCACACCGCGGCGCGTACTACGGCGTTCTGCCTTGATACGTCCAGCAAAAATCTTTTTGGAGACGATATAGAGATATTCAAGTTTTTTGAGGAATTCGCTGTCGAAGGCAGACTGTGTATCGTTCATCTTTTTTAACTATTGGGTTTTCGCGCCGATTTTTCAGGGTTTCCGATGAATTTCAAGAATTTTGGTTATGATTAAATTTTTAAAAAAGATGCAAGCAGGCAACACCCTCTACCAGATATTAAATTTCTTCCAGCAGATGCTGGATGATGTGGTCTGGGTCAATCCCTTCTGCCTCGCCTTCAAAGCTGAGAATGAGACGATGCCGCAGACTCGGTAGTGCGATGGCTTGAATATCCTCACGAGCGACATTGTATCTACCGTCAAGAATTGCCCGAACCTTCCCACCAAGAATCAACGCTTGCGCCCCACGTGGACTGGAACCGTAGCGCACATATTTTTTTGTGAGTTCCGGTGCATCTTCTGCTTCGGGGTGTGTGCCGAGAACAATTCGCAGCGCGTACCGGCGTACGTCTTCGGCGATGAGAATATCACGGACGATCTGTTCCAACGCATTAATCTGTGTGCCATCACAGACTTTATCCACAGACGGCATTTCGCGTCTCGTGGTGCGTTCCATAACGAGGTCGAGTTCGTCAAGACTTGGGTATTCAACCTTGAGTTTGAAAAAGAAGCGGTCAAGCTGCGCTTCAGGCAACGGATAAGTGCCTTCCATCTCCAACGGATTTTGTGTTGCCATTACAAAGAAAGGCAATTCGAGTTCCCGCTGCTGTCCGGCAACAGTCACAGATTTTTCCTGCATCGCTTCGAGTAAGGCTGACTGTGTTTTCGGGGTCGCACGGTTGATTTCGTCGGCGAGAATAAGATTGGCAAATACGGGACCTTGTTGGAATTCAAAGAATTTCCGTCCGTCTTCATCCTCAGCAACAACTGTGGTGCCGATGATGTCTGCCGGCATCAGGTCTGGTGTGAACTGAATTCGGGCAAACTTGAGGTCTAATACTTCATGCAACGTCCGAATAAGTAGAGTTTTCCCTAAACCGGGGACACCTTCTAACAGCGCATGTCCACCCGTCATGAGACAGATGAGAACCCCTTCGATAATTTCTTTTTGCCCGACGATTTGTTTGGATACTTCTTGTTGTATTTTTAGGAAGGTCTCGCGAAATTCTTCGTATTTTTGTTCGGCGTGTTCAGACATATTACTCCAAAGTTTCCAGTTTCCAGTTTCCAGAAAGAGACTCTCGATTTACCCGAGAAGAAATCCGCAGAAATACGCAGAAACACCCAAGCAAAAACCCCAAGCAATCCGCAGAAATACCCAAGCAAAAACACCCCAAGCAAAAACACCTCTTTTAACTGGTCACTGGTTACTGGTCACTGGTTACTGATGACTACTCATCACTCGGTTTGATGGACTCGAAATAGCGTTTCACGTAAAACTTATAACCCAAAGGAATTTGCTCTTCAGTGAGTGCATCCTCAGAAAGTTTCTGGTATTTCGTGTACGCATCTTTGTAACTGACGGCGGATTGTTGCCCCTCCGCTGATGTCTTAGAGGTTTGAACGGTGGAGCTGCCTTCTCCCTGAACACCTGTAATCTGTTCAAGGTTGAGCGTAGAATCGAGCGATGTGAGTTGACCGAGTTGACCCTTTGAAGTGCCTTTTCCTATATTCTGACTCGGGTTCAGGCTCAGGGCGGAGGTCAATCCTGCTTTGTTGCTTTGGCACACGCCGGCAATGCCTGCCTTACACGCTTCACATTCCGAGAGCAATTTTGCCAACTGTAGATTGCGTTTCTTGAGCAGTGCGAGATTCCGCATCTTTTTGCTGGATGCGCGGAGCCGTGTTTGCGCACCTTCGACATCGTCGTTGGCTAAGCCTTCACCCGCACCGGATAACTCTGTGCCAAGTCCATCAAGATCGGTACCTTGTAGACTCTTGCCACCACGTTTCAGCTCATCGGAAATATTTTGGCGTTTCTCCTTCTCGTATTCCGGTAGCTCTTTCGTCACTTTGTCCAGCTTTGCCGCTGCCTGTTGATAATCGCCGCGTTTTAACTGCTGTCCGAATTCACCCAAGTATGGGTTGCCGATGAACTGTTGCCCTAATCCGCTCATGAGCGATTCCTGCTGCGCCATCTTGAGTGGATTAACTTTCGTTTTCAACAGTGCGCTTAATTCCGTCATTCGGGCGAGTGCCTCTTTCGGTGCGATCTGCGGTTTCTTTAGTTCAAGAGCTCTTTTCTCAATCTCTTTTAAGAGCTCTGCAAGTTCCTCATCTTCGCCTTGTTCTGCTTCCTTTTTTGCTTTTTCAATCTCTTTCAGGAGTGTGTCTGCTTCCGCTGCGATCTGCGGTGAGAAATCGATCTCCGTTGAGGTTGCAGGTGGTGCAAAAAACTCGACGAACGAAAAGCCGACGAGAAATATAGCAACAAGCGCAATAAATTTGGTCTCGCGCGGTACAGTATAGCGCGCAACCTGATTCACCGGAACCGCTTGTAGCCTATTGGTTGTATCCTTAAGCTGGAGAGCTGTCAAAGTTTCACCAGTTCGGCGTTGAATTTGTTCTAAACCGCTTATAACGCGGTCCTTAAGGGATGCATCTGTGTCAATTGCCCGCGCTGCTTCCTGGAGACTGACGGGACGCAGCAGACGAAACACTAAGGCAGCCACAGCGATACCGAGTGCTACCCAGAGAAAAACCAGTGGTGGGATATTAAAGGATGTGACGCTGTCAGCGATGACGAACGGGACACATACCAAAAACCCGTAGAAGAGGAATGTCGCGAGCGTCTGGAAGTAGCGTTGGATGTTCAGTCGCTGACGGACGCGCTGGATCTTTTCAAGAATCAATTTTTCTTCCATGAAATCTGCTCCTTTTGTCCTTTTGTGAAAATACCCGAATTGCCATTTGAATCGTTACTATGTTCTTGCCATCAATTATAACAAAGGTTTTGCTGAATGTCAAGACATTCTTTTCTTGTAGGAAGAATCTCCAATAAAACTAAAATGTTTTCATCCCAGGCCCGGTAGGTGCGTTTTCCTAACCGCACCCGGAACTAAAATGTTTATGGTGTTACTTATAGTGACGCACTTTAAGGCTAAAAAAGGTGCATTATTTTGCCATGTCCATAATTTTCAAATCGTCAAACGGTTTTCCGTCAGTGTCAGTAATCCGTAAATAGAATCCCCAACTCGATGTTTCATTGCACACTTTGACGAGAATGCTGTTTTCGCCGGACCTAAGCGTTATAGGAATAGTCCGCCGATCAATCACCGCGCCACGGTTCCGTCTTTTATGGGCATACATCTTTTTATCGTTTAGCCACACTTTGCCTTGATCATCGCTATCAAAGCGGAGTTGTGCGTTCCGTTCGTCAGGTGAAATAATGGTTACCCACGCATACGCGGTGCGCCAATTGACATCCTTACCGAAATCGACAAAGCCATCAAGCGTCTCATCGTTGAGTTTTTTCCAACTGACCTGTCCATCTGCGCCGTCGTATTTTGCGGTTGTGTCAACTTGCGTCGCGTCTTCTATAATGTAAGTTGTGTTATAGCCAACACCGTCTGTATTGTCAAACGGACCGAGGGTTAACCACGCGCTTTCAGCGATAAAACCGACTTTGTTGATATAGGTTGCTGCCTTTTCAGTTAAGCCGTGTTCTAAGCAAAATTCGGCTAACGCGAGAAGGTTTCCGGACTGGCTGATAAGTTTCTCAGGCAAGGCATCTAATAGTTTATCCGCTATTTCAACGTAGGGAGTTTTATCCGCTGCACGTTTGCGCATTTCAGAGATACGCGACAGTAAAAGGTCTTCAAGATATACAAACGTTCTTCCAGACTGATTTATCAGGTCTAAACTGCGCTTGAACTCTCGCAGTGCTTCTTCATACTGTTCATTAGCGAGATATGCATGCCCCAATGTCAAAACATAAGTCCAATCCGTTTGGCTTTCTGTGGCTATTGTCGCGAATGTTAACGCCGTTTCTGGCATAATATTTTGCTTGAGAAGCTCTTCGGCGAGTTGCTGATATTCTGACGCGTATCGGTTCTGGCTTACCGCTTTCTGACGAATTTCTAACCATTTCGTATATGCAGGCGCAGCCTTTGTGGTATCCCCTGCTGCTCTATAAGCATCACCCAACATTTTATATAAGGCAGCACTCTTCTCGGTTTTCGCACTCAGTTCTTCAAGGACAGCGATACGTTTCTCGGCGTGTGCTTCATCTTTATAGAGTTCCGAGATGGCGGTAACCGCGGAATCGTGTTCTTTAGGGGTGAGAGGGGCCTCGAGCGCGCGACGGTATACTGCTTCTGCCTTAGCTAAGTTTTCCGCTTTCTTATAGGTATCTGCCAATTGGCTATATGATATATAAGAGGTCGGTTCAAGAGCTATTGCTTTTTCATAAGCAGCGGCGGCTTTCATCAGTCGCTCTGGTTTATCGGGGTGACGGATCTTTCGGTAAAGGCTGCCGATGACTTTGTGCCATTCTGCGTTGTTAGGTTGAAGTTCACTGAGTTTCTCGTATGCTGCGATGCCTTCTTCAACCTTGCCGCTGGATACATAATCTTTAGCAAGCGCGAGGCGAGTATCAATGTCATCCGGATTCTCTTCAAGTTTCTTCAACTGTTTAGGAATCCGTGTTTCATAGAGGTTACCCTCACGATATATCTCATTTATCGCTTTCTCTGCTTCTCGTTTTTTATGGCTATTTCTGCTAACATTTGCCATCTGTTGATATGCCTTGATAGCTTCCTCGTACTGTTCTGTGGCACGATAACTTTTCCCAAGCATCTCGTATAAGATTTCTTGTTCCCAATTACTACCACCACGCGATCTACTTCCACTGATGATCACAGCGTCTTTAAAGAACGTGATCGCTGGTGTATACATTTCACCCTCAAAACAGATGGAACCGAGTGACATAAGAAACCACATATCCTGTTTTTTGGAGCTGGATGAAAGGGCTGTTTCACCTTGATTCAAAAGATCGTTTGCCAATTCGGGCTGCCCGTTTTTATTCAAGGCAGCGGCAGCGTAATAAAAACCGCGAACATTACTCGGCTGCGCTTTGCAGAGTGCCTGATACGCCGCAGCCGCTTTCTCATGCTTATCTTCGTTTCGATAAATCTCAGCGATCATCTCAAGGGCAGCGGGATTATTCGCATTCTCCTCAAGTTTCTTTTCAAAAAGTGCTTTTAATTCCACCAGTGTCCTGTGGCTTCTAAAGGCTTTAATCAGGCTGTCACGCTCTCTATCTCCACTGAACATAACGATAAAACCGGAGGATCCACTCGTCATTGACATGGAACCTGAATCGGATTGAGATGCCGATTCATAGAGTTCGATCGCTAAGTCGTCCTCAC
Source organism: Candidatus Poribacteria bacterium (assembly GCA_003635195.1). Classification (GTDB taxonomy): domain Bacteria; phylum Poribacteria; class WGA-4E; order WGA-4E; family WGA-3G; genus WGA-3G. The sequence continues at coordinate 18,004 of PYIY01000079.1, forward strand.
CGATCTGGACGTATTCTTGCAACAGTTCAATCGCAATATTTCTCCGTTCATAACTTTGGGTGGTCATATCAAGTGCCTGTTTGTAAGCATTAATCGCTTTTTCGGATTCACCCTTATTCCGATAATGCCGCGCGAGTTCTGCTTGCATGGTAAACGTAAGCGTATCGTTCTTTTCTGCCTCCTTTAGCACCTCTTCCAGCGTGCCTTGACGGCGATAGAGGCGCATCATTTGCCGCTCTACATTCTCGCGTTCCCAATCTCTGGTAGCCATTTCAAGGGCTTTCTTGTAGGCAGCGACGGCTTCGTCGAATTTACCTTGATTTGAATAGTTGCGTGCCTGCTCCATTTGCATCTCAAATGTGAGTCCACCTATCGCTTCCGCCTCTTTTAGCATCTCCTCAAGTTTTCCTTGGCGGCGATAGAGAGTGATCAATTGCCGTTCAATGTTTTGCCGCTCTCCGTCGCGTGCTGCGTATTGAAGTGCTTCTTGGAACGCCTTTTCGGCAGCATCCAAGTCATTTTTGCGAAGGTAAAGCTGCCCCAATTCTTGATAAACCCGTCCATCCCCAGGGCTGAGCTCAACCGCTTTTTTATACTGCGTGATGGCATCATCAACCTGACCATTAGCGGCGTAGAGTTTCGCGAGGCGTGAGTAGTGGACACCAACTTCTGCATCGTCGTCAATATATTTCTCTGCGAGTTCAATAGCGTCACCGATTCTACCGGCTTTCTGATGCGCGTCAATAAACCCATCCTGATACCTTGTGTTTTCTGGGTCGGCTTCAAGCAGGGTTTTCCAAGCATCAATCGCTTTATCGTGCTGATTTTGGCGTGAGTAAAGTGTTGCGAGTTGCGACCTGGATTCAAGGTCTTCCGGCATCACTTCCGCGATCTGCTCATATATTTCTATAGCTTTCTCGACTTGATTGCGACGCATGTATTGCTGTGCCATTGACCGCTGCATGCCAATATTTACTCTCTCCGTTTTGGTGGATGACACCGGTGTCTCTAATAATCCATCGCGCCTCTGTTTAATAGTCATTAACGACTCTTGTGCCCGTTCAAGGTAATACTGTTGCAGCGATGGGTCGTTGATAACCTCTGTCAACAGTACTTCTGCATCGTCCCACATTTCGTGTTCCATATATTTCCGGGCAATGTTCTCTTTTTCCCAATAGCGAGAGCCACCGCGCCGCATCAGACGGAGTGTCCCCATTTTACGCATCGCGTTTCGTGATGCCTCTTTTTCGCCTTTTTGCGCGTACGCGGTACCGAGTTTCTCGTAAGTCTCCGGAAGTTGCCGTGCCTCCTGCGGGTCAACGTTCCGAGTCGCTGCTTCAAGCATTCGGATTTCACGTTCGCTATCGGATTTACCACGGTAAGTATCCGCTAATGTATTCAGCCACTGTAGTTTCCTTGTTGCGGGTGCGTTTTCAAGGAGCCTGCTAACGAGTGGGTCTGATCCCTCAATATCATCTGTCACAATCTTTAGTGTTGCAAAGAGATAGAGCAACGGTGGACTAATTTTATCTTCAGGAAATCTTGTTTCATACTCTTTTAGTAAGGTTTTTATTTCATCTAATGTTTCCTCAAATTCCGCCATTTTTAACACAATCTGGACTTGTGTTTCTGGACTCTCGGTTCGCAATTGCAATTTATCACGCAAGAGTTGAATCGCCTTATCGCGCTGACCGGATGCCACATAAGCGGCCGCTAATTGCTGATATGTGTTGTTCCAGTTTATCTCGACCATTTTTTCATAGATTTCAACCGCCGCTTTGGCGTTGTTATTTCGGGTACACCGTTCTGCTGCCATACGTGCAAAGTCGTAGTTACCACCATATCGGGGACCTGTTTCGAGCATCTCCTTCACGGTTGAAACCAATGTATTAACCTCTCCAGCTTTGAAGAAGGTATTCATTATCTGATAATAGTTGGAACGGAGTGCGTTTGGACTTTCCTTAAGGAGAATCACATATTGGGTAACAGCGTTTTTTGCGCGACCACTCCGCTGCAACATGTCGGCGTACCGCTGTCGGGTCATGCTGTCCGTGGGTCTTAGAGCAAGTGCTGCCTCATAAGCGTCTGATGCCTTGCCGATCTGGTTCCGACTTTCGTAAAACGATGCTAACCTGATATGTGCTTGGAATGACTTCGGATTCCTTGCTGTTGCTTCAACTAACTTGGATTCTCGGTCCCTCGTGCCCGTCGCGCGCCCCGCCAGACGGACTGCCTGCTGCATATTCCGAGAATGGAACATCTGACCGTGCTGCCCGCGTTGGTTGGCGAACCGCAAGGCGCGTGCCGCGAGTTGTGCAGCATCCTGTCCACGGCCCAGTGTGTTTAGATGCTGGCTTAATTGCACAAGCAAGTTCGGATCGCGTTCGCGCATCGCTAAGGTTGTCGCTCTCTGGGCGACAGCGATGGCATATTGTGTGAGACCGGTCTGTTGGAGTTTTTGTGAAAACTGATAAAGTTCCCGCACGCTACTGGGTGAATTCAGAATCTTGGTTACCAACTCACGGACGCTGACAGTATCACCTGTATGCACGACAAGTTGTAGGGTGAGGTCGTAATACTGGCGGCGATTCCTCACATCTGCTTCAGCGAGTTCTCTTAGGAGTGCTAACGCTGTTTTAATCTCTCCAGTCTGGATAGAAACAAAAACGGTGTTGAGTTTGAGCGTGAGATCGTTCGGGAATTCCTGTTGTAACGCCGAGAGGATCTCCTGCGCTTCTTCGCGTCTGCCTTCCCACCAATAGCAGTAACTCATCGCCAGAAGCGGATAGATACGATCTCTGCCTTGTGTTGTGTCCAACTGTGCCTTAAAGGTCGCATACAACGCTCCCTGTTGATTGTTCATCCACAACTGGTTGAAGAACTGTTGGAGATACTCCAACCGATTTTGGTTATAGTACAGTGTCGGCGATGGGTAGCCTGATTGAATCGGGGTGTAGCCATAGGACGAAGCACTCAGTGCGGCGACACGTCTCGCGCCTGTCGTACGCGGTTTGGTCTGCTCGAAAAACTTCCAATAGAGCGCGATCGCTTTGTCAATTTGTCCTTCACGGAGATAAGTGGTCGTGAGCTGCTCATAGAAACGACGCTGCTGCTGAGTGATCTGCCCTGTTGCCGATGTCGGGAATTGAGAAATAACTTTTTCTGCAGCATCAGTCTTTCCCATCTGTATGAGTGTGTCAGCGAGCGTCGTATTATTGCTAAGGTGTGTCACGTTCACATCTTTAAGTTCATCCAGCAGTTTGCCCGCATCTTCCGCTTTTCCGTTGTAAAAGAGTCTGCGTGCATATTCAATAGTGTGCCAGTGCCGTGCTTCAAGAGTCAATCCCGACATTTCGTCAAACTGTTTCTTCAAAGTATCATAATCAAGCGTCTGCGTCATAGCAAGTGAATCCAACTGCATGCCTTGATATGCCGGATTGTTCGGAGCTATTGCGATCAGTCTTTTGGTAATTTCTCTCGTTTTTTCAAAGTTGTCGGTCAATGTGTAAAGTTCGCCGAGCAACTCAAGCGTCTGCGTATCCTTCGGGTTTGTCGTTGCGTTTGTCTCAAATTGTTCGATCAGTGCATCCAGCTGACCGTCCTGTTCCATGATTGTCTTTAACCGCACGAGTGCCCCGGCTTGTGCCTCGTCAAAATTGTTTGGTTGCCATGTCTGAGGTGTTCTAACACTATAGGGGTGTCTCTGGATGTTTCGACTGATATTGCGCGCGAGGTGAAGTTTGTTGGTCCCGTAGTTCACAGCAACTCGGCTCGTCGTGATGCTGACACTTGAATCGGCAGCCGGTTTCGGCATCTGTAAGATTCGCTGGAAGATCGGTTTTGCGCGCGCGAATTCGTTCATCTCAACCAGCAGTGTCCCGATTTGATATAAAACAATGTGCGATTTTGGACCTGCCGCCTTTTCTGCAGCGCGCTCCAATGCAAAAAGTGCCTCTTCTGCCAGACCATATTTGATCAAAAGGGTCGCAAGTTTTATCTCTGCGTCCAGCGGCTTATTTTTCGCGTGCAACACTTTTGACCATGCCTGAATCGCCTCTTGTTCGCGCCCCATATCAAACAATAACTCACCGAGTTTTTGCTGTTGCGCGGGGCCTGGAAGTGCCTTGACAAGCCGTTGTTGATAAGTTAGCGCGTCCGCTATGTCACCGAGGTCGAAACTAATCTTGACCAACCTCTCCAATAGTTCTGGATGCTCGCGATCCCTATCTAATGCGCGTGCCAGTTGGAAGCGCGCACTTGAGAGGTCCCCCTCTGCTCGATAAAGTTCGGCGAGTGCTAAAGCAGCTCCGACGCTCGATGTATCGGATTTTGAGAGCTGCTTGAGTTTTTCTTCAAACTCGCCATGTCGTCCTAAGTCGTAATATACCTCGGAGAGCGGTTTGAGAAAAGCGAGTTTATCACCCAAGTTATCGCTCAACTCCCAGCACCGCCAATATTGTGAAATCGCTTCTTGGAGGCGACCTGAAACTTTATAGGTATTTGCTAATTCCGTACGAATATCAATCGCTTCCGGACGTAGGCGAATTGCATGCTTGAGGCTATCAATCGCGGCTTCATAATCCTCTGCCTGCTCGGCGATTTCCGCGAACATCTGATGTCCTTCCGGGTTGCGCGGACTATGCGCAACAATCTGTTTTGCTGCAGTTTTCGCGGCTTCTAAATCCATAGCGTTCAGATGGAGGCGCGCGATATTCGTGTAGTATTCTCGTGCATTTGTCCTGTCAATATCTGCTAAATGTGTATAGATCGCGTTCGCTTCATCACGCTTGCCTTGCTTGATATAGATCTCCGCGAGCCATCGGTTAACAGTTACGTCATCAGGACGGAGGGCTTTCGCTTTCAAAAGCATTTCAAGTGCATAAGTGATATCCTCCAACTTCAGATACATCTTGGTGAGTCTTTTATGGTTCGCGAAGATGTCAGCATCAGGAAGCCTTGATTTCTCCAGTTCTACCTCCATCGTCTCAATCTGATCTACGAGCGTCCCTTGCTGTCGATAGAGTTCGATCCGCTGGTCGTCCATCTGTTCGGCGAAAAACGCGTTCGGGGCAAGTCTTATCGCTTCTGTGTATTCTGTTAATGCTGCGTCATACTGCTTGTTCTGCATGAGTCGTTTCGCCAACGCCTCGCGATAGCGATACGCTTCCGGCATCAATTCCACTGCTTTACGACTCGCTGTGAGTGCTTCTGTGTGAAAATCTTTCGTGTCAAGCAACTGTGCCAAGCGGTCGTAGTTCTCAGCGATACCCTTCTCTCCGGTGACCATCTGATGCCATGTCTCAATCGCCTGCTCACGACTACCTTGACGAAAATAAAACTCACCGAAATATTCAATATAATCCAGATTGTCGGGTGCCAGTGAAATCGCCTTTTGATATGAAGTGGCAGCGTCTTCTACCCATTCATGTCCAGCATAAATTTCGGCGAGAATGAGATGTGTGCTTGCATTCTCTGGATCGCGATCAATCATCCGTTGATAAGCTGATTTCGCTTTGGTTTCGTCCTCAAGTTCCAAGTATAATTTGCCAAGTTCACGGTAGATACCGAAATTATCAGGTTGTTGTTCACTGAGTACTTCGTATTCCGTTGCAGCGTCGTCCAATTTCTCAGCACTACGGAGCGCAGCAATCAGGTTTAGTCGTAGTTTGGCATTCGTTGGCGCAAGTTCTAACCCCTTTTGATAGGCTATAATACCGTCCTCAAGTTGTTGATTCTCAATATACGCTGCGGCTTGCAAACCGATGAGTTCAGGATCATTCGGAGTCGCTTCAAGTTTGCCTTGATAGTACGCAATTAAGCCTTTCCAATTGGCATCGGCGGCATAAATTCCGATGATACGGTGTTGAAGGTCTTTCCGGAGCCAATTGCCCGGAGCCGTCAACGCTAGTGCAGCATCGTAACGCGCTTGTGCTTCCTCGTATGCCCCTGTGTCTTCGTGAATCTTACCAATCTCTCGCAGGCTGAGACAGACGCGATATGGGTCATCTTTTTTTATCTCTGTGATTGCTTCATGTTGTGCGATGGCTTGTGGGTAAAGTTCCTGTTCTCGGAAGAGGTCAGCGAGTTCAATACGGGCAAAAATGTTCTGCGGGTCCAACTCAGCGATTTTTGTCCAAGTTGTGATCGCATCGTCCACCCGGTCCTGATGGAAATAGGCGCGACCAAGCACTTTATAAATCGCGGTCCGGTCATCGGGGGTCGCGGATGCCGTCTGTTCCGACAACGCTGCTGCTTTCGTCAGCGCGTTGATCGCCTGCTCATATTGGCGTAATGTTGTATATATTTGTCCAAGCGCGAAATGCGGATAGTAATTATTTGGAGAGAGTGTAACAGCGTGTTGATATGCTTTAATGGCTTCGGTCTCTTTTCCAAGACGTTTGTGTATATGTCCCAAGATAAGTTGGACGTTCGGCGCGTCAGGTTTCGCTTCGGCTTCGGCTTGATAATCGGTAACCATAGCATCTAAACCCGCACCTTCGAGGTAAAACTGGTAGAGTCGGTCAAACGTACTTCCCTCTTTCGGTTTGCGGTTCAGCATCTGCTTATAACGTTCGATAATTTTTATGTCGTCTGTTTCATTTTGTGCAAGGATGATGGATGCGAAACACAAGATGTAGGCTATAAGAGACACTATGCCCACACTAATTACGCATTTTTTTCGTCTGAACATGAAAAGGCCTCCTTAAGGCAATCGGTAAAATTGCGCCAATGTTTGATTAGCGCGCTATTCGACAGTAGGTTTGCGTTGCGTAGTTTTCCTCTTTGAAACCACTCGGTTCTTCAGCTCCAAAAAAGCACGTCGTCGTTTAATCTTCTTTAGTTGTTGTTCTGCCTGTCTCCGAGTCCACGGTCGTACTGAAAAATCGTTAAGAAGGTCGGTAAACAAGGCTTCTGCATCTTCTAACATGTCGTGTTGAACATATATCTTTGCAACTTCCTCTTTCTCCTGATAGCGGACGCTGCGTTGCAAAAGGCGGAGAGCCCCCATCTTGCGAAGCGTGTTCTGCGCCTTTTCTTTCTCGCCTTTGCGAGCGTATGCCGTAGCAAGTTTCTGATAAGTCTCCGAAAGTCTGGAGGAAGTCTGCGGGGGGACACCCTCAATAGCGGCTTCAAGTAGACGGAGTTCCCAGTCTCGGTCACCTGAGGCTCGGTATGCTTCCGCGAGTCTATTCATCCACGATAGTCGCCGTGCGGCAGGTAGGACTTTAAGGAGTCGATTAATTAGCGGTTTCGCTTCTTCAAAGTTATTTGCTGCAATCTTCATTGAAGCAACGAGATACAGCAGTGCTGGATCCACTGGTTTCTCAGCAAGTTTTGCTGCATATTCCGATGTCAAGTCTTCTAATTCACTGGAACCCCAATAAAGTTGGATGAGTTTTAATACAGTCTCCACTTGTGACGCAGTGCTCTCAGTTGCTAACCTGCTGCGCAAAAGTTGGATTGCCTTCTCACGTTCTCCAGCGGCACTGTAGGCGGATGCGAGGTCTTGATAGGTGCTGGACTGATTCGGATAAACTTCAATAAACTTCTCGTAGATTTCGATCGCCGCTTTAGGATTGTTCCGGGTATATACCCGTGCTACGCTACGCGCGAATTGTTGTCCGAAATTCTGTCCGACAGATGGCACAATCATCTCCTTCGCGAGTGAAACGAGTTCATCAACTTTTCCCGCGTGGACGAAGGTGTCTGCTATCTCCCAATAGTTGGAGTTGAGGACATTTGGGTTGTCCTTGAAAAGCACTATATACTGGTTAACAGCATCTTTTGCCTGTCCAGTCCGCTGTAACATCTGGGTGTAGCGGTACCGGGTCATGCTGTCCTTGGGTTTTAGAGCAAGTGCTGCCTCAAATGCCTCCGATGCTTTTTTAGGTTGGTCGGTGCTTTCGTAGAAAATTGCCAACCTGCGATGGGCTTGGTATGACTCCGGGTTCTTTTGCACGGCTTCCACGAGTTTGCGCTCGCGGTCGGGGGCATTTGTGGCGCGGCTCACTAACCGCGTCGCGCTCCGAAAATTCCAAGAATAAAGCGTACGTCCGTACCGGTCGTGTTGACTGGCGAGGCGCAGTGCTCGTTCCGCGATGTGTCTGGCATCCTGTTCTTGTCCAAGTCGCTCTAAATGTTGGCTCAAGTCCATTAGAAAATTCGGGTCGCGTTCACCCATCGCGAGGTCTACCGTTTTCTTAGCAACAGCGACAGCGTACTGTTTAAAGCCGGCATCATAGAGTTTTTCCGAAAATTGGTGACACTCTCGAATCCCGCTCGGCGAGTTCAAAAGTTTTGTTACCAAGTCCCGAACGCTGCTACTGTTACCTGTGTGCATAGCAACTTGTAGCATCAGGTCATAATATTGACGCCGGTTCTTTGGTTCCGATTCAGCGAGTTCTTCAAGCAGTGCCAGTGCGGTTTTGTGTTGCCCAGTTTGGATCGCGGCAAAGAAAATGTTAACTTTAAGTGTAAGGTCATCCGAGAATTCCGCTTGCAACGCGGAGAGTATCTCTTGTGCCTTATCACGCTGACCATCCCACCAATAACAGTAACTCAATGCTAACCCCGGATAGATACGCTCTCTGCCTTCTGTAGAATTGAGATCAGTCTGCAATTTGGCGTACAATGCTTCTTGCTGATTTTCCAACAACAGTCGATTGAAAATCTGCTGCAAATACTGCAACCGATCTTGGTTATAGTATATCGTCGGCGAGGGATAGGTTACCTGAAGCGGGGTATAACCGGTGTAGGAAGGCGCAGCGTATGTGAGCTTTGCGACGCGTCGCGGGTTTGTAATGTTCGGTTCAGTGCGTTCCAAAAATGTCCAGAAGAACGCAATCGCTTTCTCAATTTTCCCCTGCCGAAAGTAAGCGTCCGCAAGCGTTTGATATATCCTAACGGACTGTTGCTGTACGAGCGAAGTTGCTCCCATTGTTGAAGCTCGGGAGGGGGTCGCTGAAGCCATCGGCATCGGAAATTGAGCGATAGCTTTCTCCGCCTCGTCCATCTTGTCCATCAAGACAAGGACATCGACCAGCATGACACCGGTACTGAGATCAGGCACTTGGACACTTTTGAGTTCGTCCAACAATTTTTCAGCATCTGCCTTTTTTCCTCGACGATAGAGTTTCCCAATGTATTGTATGATATACTGATGCCGTGCTTTAGGGGTCAACCCAGTCACTCCATCCAGATGTTTTTTGAATGTTTCACGATTGAGATTGTCCTGCATGAGCTGGTTCAACCGTATGGCTTGATAGACTGGATTATTCGGCGAAGTGGCAAGCAGCTGCTCGGTAATTTTTCTTGTTTTGTCAGTGTTATCGGTCAGCGTGTAGAGTTGTGCTAACAGTTCGAGCGTCTGAATATCCTTTGGGTTCGCGTGAACCTTTGCCTCAAATTGGTCAATCAGTCTGTTCAATTTTCCCTTCTGTTGGGCGATTGCTGTCAATTGAACGAGTGCCCCGGCTTGTGCCTCTTCAAAACTCGTGGGCACCCACCGCGGGCCATTTCTTCTCCTAAATGGTGATCTCAGAATCTGATTGACAAGACTTCGCGCGAGATGGAATTTGTTTGTATTAAGTCTGGAGGATCCTAATGTCGCCGAATTTGGACTTATCGTTATGTTCTTCGTCACATTTCTGGCAGGCGTGGGCATTTCCAGGATTTGCTGGAAGTAGGATCGCGCGCGTTCTAATTCATTCATTTCAACCAACGCTGCTCCAACTTGATAGATAGTTTTGGCATCCGGGGCATTCTCGGCTGCGCGCTCCAACGTAAAAAGGGCTTCATCCAATAATCCGTGGCGGATGAGCAGGGCTGAAAGTTTGAGGTCTGCTTCAAGTGTCTGATTTTTTGTGTGTAGCAGTTTTGTCCACGCTTGAATTGCCTCTTGCTCACGTCCGGCATCGAATAACAACTCGCCGAGTTTTTGTTGATGACGGGGGTCTGGCTGGACCTTGACGAGTTTCTGCTGGTAGGCGAGTGCGTCCTTATTATCACCAAGGTCAAGGTTGATTTTTACCAGTTGTGCCAGCAATTCGGGGTTTTCACGCTCTCGGTCTAATGCTTGCGCCAATTGGAAGCGCGCATTGGGTAGGTCACCCTCCATCCGATAGACTTCTGCTAATGCCAATACAGGTGCTATACTGGACGCATTCGTTTTGGACAACTGATTCAATTTTTCCTCAAATGCATTGTGCTGTCCCAAGTCATAATATATCTCAGCAAGAGGTTTGACAAAGGCGAGTTTACTGCTCACAGTGTTGCTCAATTCCCAACACCGCCAGTACTGTGTCAGTGCTTGGCGAGGTTTGCCTGAAAGTTTGTAAATACCTGCGAGTTCCACGCGAATGTCGGTTGCATCGGGACGCAGACGAATCGCGTGCTTGAGATTGTTGGTAGCGGTGTCGTAATTTCCGGATTGTTTTGCGATTTCTGCAAGCAGCTGATATCCTTCCGGGTTACGCGGGTTATGTGCGATTACCCGCTTTGCTGCAGTTTTCGCGGTTTCTAAATCCATCGCGTTTAGATGGATGCGCGCGATGTTCGTGTGGTATTCCCGGGCATTCGCGCTGTCAATATCTGTTAAATGTGTGTAGATCGCATTCGCATCATCGCGTTTACCTTGCTTAACGTAGATCTCCGCGAGCCATCGGTTAACGGGGACATCATCAGGTCGGAGTGCTTTCGCTTTCAAAAGCACTTCAAGCGCGTAGGTCGTGTTTTCCAACTTCAGATACATCTTAGCGAGTTTCTTCTGATTCACGAAGAGGTCGGCAGCAGATATCCCCGGTTTTTCAAGTTCCACCTCGACTGATTCAATTTGATCCGCGAGTGTCCCTTGCCGCCGATAGATTTCAATGCGCTGGTCGTCCATCTGTTCGGCGAAGAACGCGTTCGGGGCGAGTCTTACCGCTTCCGTGTACGCTGTTAATGCTGCGTCGTACTGCTTGTTCTGCATGAGTCGTTTCGCCAATGCCTCGCGATAGCGATACGCCTCCGGCATCAATTCCACTGCCTTGCGACTCGCGATGAGTGCTTCAGTACGGAGACCTTTCGTGTCAAGCAACTGCGCCAAGCGGTCGTAGTTCTCCGCACTATCTTTTTCACCGGAAACCATCCAATTCCACGTCTCTATAGCCTTCTCACGACTGCCTTGGCGGAAATAAAACTCACCAAAATATTCGATGTAATCCAAGTTATCGGGTGCCAGTGAAATCGCCTTTTGGTACGCTGCAACAGCATCCTGTGTCCATTCATGTCCGGTGTAAATCTCGGCGAGAATAAGATGTATGCCTGCATTCTCCGAGTCGCGGTCGGTCATCCGTTGATAGGTTGCTTTTGCTTTATCTTCATCCTTGAGTTGCAAGTATAGTTTGCCGAGTTCGCGGTAGATACCAAAATCGTCGAGGTTTTGTTCACTGAGCACTTCGTATTCCGTTGCAGCGTCCTCCAATTTTTCGGCACTACGGAGCGCAGCGATCAGATTGCGTCGTAATTCGGTATCGGTAGGAGCGAGTGCTAATCCTTTTCGATACGCTGCGATACCTTCGTCAAGCTGCTGATTCTCAATATACGCTGAAGCCTGCAAACCGATGAGCTCAGTATCATTCGGAGTCGCCTCAAGTTTACCTTGATAGTACGCGATTAAGCCTTTCCAATCCGCATCGGCGGCATAAATCCCGATGATACGGTGTTGAAGGTCTTTCCGGAGCCAATTGCCGGGAGCCGTCAACGCCAGTGCAGCATCGTAACGCGCTTGTGCTTCCTCGTAGGCACCGGTGTCTTCGTGAATCTTACCAATCTCTCGCAGGCTGAGACAGACGCGATACGGGTCATCTTTTTTTATGGCAATGATTGCTTCATGCTGTGCGATGGCTTGTGGGTAAAGTTCCTGTTCTCGGAAGAGGTCGGCGAGTTCAATACGAGCGAAAATGTTCTGCGGGTCCAACTCAGCGATTTTTGTCCATGTTGTGATCGCATCGTCCACCCGGTCCTGATGGAAATAGGCGCGTCCGAGTGTTTTATAAATCGTAATCCGATCATCAGGTGTCGCAGATGTCGTCTGCTCCGACAACGCTGCTGCTTTCGTCAGCGCGTTGATTGCCTCTTCATACTGACGTAACATCGCATATATTTGTCCAAGTGCAAGATGTGGATAGTAATTGTTCGGGGAAAGTGTAACTGCGCGTTGATATGCTTTGATTGCCTCTGTGTCCTCCCCAAGGCGTTTGTATATATGCCCCAAGATAAGTTGTGGGTTTGGATTATCCTGCTTTGCTTGCACTTCTGCCTGATAATCGGCCACCATCGCTTCTAACCCTGCCCCTTCAAGGTAAAACTGGTAGAGTCGGTCAAACGTACTTCCCTCTTTGGGTTTGCGATTCAGCATGAGTTTATAGCGTTCGATAATTTTTGCGTCATCTGTTGCCTCTTGTGCAAAGGCAATAGACGTAAAACACAAGGCACAGACTATAAAGGATGAAGCAAATATAGTGGTTGCACGTTTTTCACTTCCAAACATAAATACATCTCCTTGATTAGGACGCAAAAATTGTATTAGTTTTGGTGGTTACATGATAGAGACAATTCCGGCGTAAAAGATAGTAAAAACCACTGTTTCCGAACTGAATAAGAAGACGCGAAGTGTCCAGAGGATTATCCGGTACTAATTGTCTTGTGCGGCATTGATTCTCAAATCGTCAAATGGCTTTCCGTCAGTGTCAGTGATCCGTAGATAGAATCCCCAATCTCGTTCCTCCTCGCATATTTTAACAAGGATACTGTTTTCACCGGACTTAAGCGTCACAGGGATAATATCTCGGTCGATTTCCGCCTGACGGGTCCTAGTGTGTGCATGCGCCTCTTCACCGTTTAGCCATACTTTCCCTTGGTCGTCGCTATCAAAGCGAAGCTGAACTTGCCGTGCGTCGGGTGAAATAACAGTCGCGAACGCATAAGCGACCCGCCAATCAACGTCCTTGTCGAGATCGACATAACCGTCCAGGGTCCTATCAACACTTTTCTCCCAACTAATTTGTCCATCTATACCATTGTATATAGTGGCTGGGTCAATCTGCGTTAAGTCTTCTGGTATGTAAGCAGTCTCGTAACCGATGCCATCAGTGTTGTCAAACGGACCGAGTATCCACCACGAATCCTGAGTGATGAAACCCGTGTTTTGAATGTGCTTTTTAGCCTTTTCGGGCATATCATTCTCACGATAGAATTCAGCCAGCACGAGATTGAGATGTAAATGCGCTTTCAGATTGTCGGACATAGCGTCAACCAGTTTATTCAACATTTCGAGGTAATGTTCCTGATTGCTCATGTTTTTCCCAGTTTTCGCAATCCGGGAGAAGACATCGCGGTGAGCACTTCCACCTGTTGGTGTGTTTAGACCGAGGATAAATTCATTCAAAGCGTCGTCATACTGTTCGTTAGCGAGATATGCATGTCCCAAGGTCAAAATGTAACTTGCACTTGTTGAGCGTTGTGCAGCACGTTTCGCGAACTGCAACGCTGTTTCCGGGTAGAGTTCTTTGTCGAGCAGCTTCTCAGCAAAATCGCTATAGGACCAGTAGCGTTGCTCTCGATTTATCTCTCTCTGTCGGAGTTTAATCCAACGGTTATAAGCAGTTTTCGCTTTTTCGATGTCGCCTACTTTTTTGTAAGCGTCGCCTAACAGTTCGTGTAAGGTCGTACTGTTCGCCATTTTCGGTTTCAGTGCTTCAAGGAGAACGATATGTTTTTCCGTTTGTTCTTCGTCGGTGTAGAGGTTTAAGATGGCTTTAACTGCGGCATCATATTCGCTTTGCGTAAGGGATGCTGCCAGCGCGCGGCGATATACCTTCTCAGCGTCTAATGGGTGTTCACCTCTCTTATAGATTTGTGCCAACAGACGGTACAATTCATAAGAATTTGGATCTAACTGTATGGCTTTTTCATACGCTGCTGCGGCTTGTGCCAATAATTGTTCAGGGTTGGAAATCTCGAAAACGGGACGGGTGTAGGACTCTAGCTTGGCATTCCCAATAAGTCTACCGTTGTTTTTGTTGGGTGAGGCATCGGGGACAATTTCATCTTTGCCTCGCAGTGAGAGTTCGTCAAATTTCCAATAAGCAGCCAAACCGGGTTCATCTCCTGTCAACTGCGTATTCATATCCCCCTGAATTTCGGTTGCTGTCCGAGCGACATTCCAGATACGCACCTCATCAATAAACCCGACGAAGGGCGATTGGGTCGGTCTCGCCTCTTCATATGTCCAGCCAATCCGGAGGGGTTTTCGGCTTTTATAAAAACTTTCTCTGCCTTTGAAATCTGTTTTCCCAACTTCAACCCCGTTAATGAACAGCTGCATGGTATTTCTTTTCGCATTGATAACACCAGTGATGTGATACCATTTGTTGAGTTGAATCGTGTCAGGTTGCGTGTAAAATGATTTCTGTCCTTGACCATTAGGTGCTGAGGCGACTTGGATTTTACCATCCTCCCGCAGGTAGAGGATGTAACTTCGATGGCTAAAGTTCGATCTTCGTTCGTCGCCTTTGAAAATAATAGGCGCGTATCTGTTTGGAAAATCGGTCGGTTTAATCCAGACGGAGATTGTCGCCTGTTGTGTGATGTTGTTCAAAATATCGGTGCCGTCGATTTCCACGAAACTTGAATTACCGTCAAGCAACAGTGCGGTGCCTTCGATGACTTCTCCCGTCTCGCGTGGTTGTTGAGATTGTTTATCATAGAGATCGCCAAGTTTCTTGTGCCACTGCCAACTATCAGGTTGAAGTTCGCTAATTTTCTGATATTGGGCAATCGCTTCCGCAATCATGGCACTGGCTTCGTAACTTTGCGCAAGGGTAAAGCGGGCATCAAGATCATCAGGATTCTCCGTAACCTTCTTCAACTGTTCGGGTATCCATTTTTCATAAAGATTGCCTTGTTGTGCTGCACGCCGCATGGATGTTTCCGCTGCGTTACGCTCCGAGTCAAATCTGGAGACGGTTGCCTGCTGCCGATACGCATTGTAGGCTTCTTCATAACGTTTTTCACGCAGGTAACTTTTGCCTTTGAGCTCGTACATAGGTCTCAGTGGCGAGCCGCCGTAAAACCGATATCTCGCGCTTTCAATGATCGCGGCATCGGCGAGTTTAATCGCTGCTGCGTACATTTTACCGTCATAACAGATATCGCCGAGTGTTCTAAGGAAATACATACTATTTTTTTCGTTGCTCGTTGAGAGCGCGCTTTCACCTTGCAACAGCATCTCTTTTGCCAATTCGGATTGTCCGTTGTTGTTCAGTGCAGCAGCGGCGTAGTAATAACTGCGGACGTTGCTGGGCTGTGCTTTGCCGAGTGCTTGATACGCTTTCGCTGCCTTCTCAAGATCGTTCGCGTTTCGGTAGATTTCAGCGAGCATCTCAATAACAGCAGTATTGTCTGCATCATTTTCGTGCCTACTTTCAAAAAGGTTTTTCAACGCTTCAAGTTTTCCCTCATTTTTATATGTATTAATCAGCGTACTACGTGCGCTATCGCCTGAGTCGGAATTCACCAAAGATTCATAGACCTCCATTGTTAAGTCAATCTTACCGAGTTTGACGTATAGCCCAAGTAAACTTTCGTTAATTCTACGCCGCTCATAACTGTCTGAAGTCATGTCAATCGCTTTTTTGTATGCATTCACCGATGCTTCGAGTTCACCTGCATTCCGATAGCGTTGCGCACGCTCCTTTTGCATCTCAAATGTGAGGGTGCCACCAGTTTCTGCCTGCGCTATCATCTCTTCGAGTTTACCTTCACGATGGTAGATATTGATCAATTCTCGTTCAATATCTTGTCGCTCCCAATCTTGACCGGTGTATTGAATGGCTTGTTTGAACGCTTTTTCGGCGGCATCTGTGTCGTCTTTATGGAGATGGAGCCTCGCCAATTCAAGGTAAGCCTGTGCGTTCCCAGGCGCGAGTTGAATCGCTTTTTCATAAGCGGTGATTGCCTCTTCAACCTGTTCTTCAGCAGCGTGGAGTTTTGCGAGACGCAGGTAATGGACACCACTTTCTGGATCCGCGTCAATATATTGCTGCGCAAGTTCAAATGCACTGTCGATATCGCCGGAGATCTGGTGAGTCCCGACGAACCCATCCTGATACTTTGTATTTCCCGGATCTGTTTCAAGCAGGGTATTCCATATATCAGTTGCCGCATCGTGTTGGTTTCGACGTGAATAGAGGGTAGCAAGCTCCGCACGTGATTCCAGGTCCTCAGGCATTGCTTTTATGACCTGTTCGTAAATTTCTATTGCCTGCTTAGTTTCACCCTGTTGCGCGGACGCTTGTGCCAATGCGCGCTGCGTCCCGATGTTCATTTCTTGCGTTTTTTCGGTGAGTGAGGTCGTATTTGAGAAATCTCCGCGCCGCTGCTTAATCGTCATCAATTGCCGTTGTGCCTGCTCCCGGTCATAGGATTGCGCAGAAAGGTCATTGACGATTTCGGTATAAATCCCTTCGGCATCGTCCCACATCTCGTGCTGCATATATGTGTTCGCAACACCTTCTTTTTCCCAGATGTCATCGCTGTATTGCAGCAGGCGAATAGTTCCCATTTTACGGAATGCGTCCTGTGCCTTCTCTTTTTCACCTTTCAGTGAATAGGCGGTGCCAAGTTTCTTGTAAGTGTTTGAAAATCTCCATGTATTTGGGTCAAGTTTTTCCACCGTGGATTCAAGCAACTGAAGTTCGCGTTCCGAATCCCCCGCGCGCCGGTATGCATCCGCTAAATTATTGAGATACCCTATATTATTAATGCTGTCGGAATCGTCAAAAAGTTCCGAGACGAGTGTGTCCGCCGCTTTTAGGTTATTCGCCATAATTTGCATGGAAGCAATGAGGTAGCGGGGGACGGAATCATCTGGTTTTTCAGTGCGTTTTGTTTCATATTCTTTGATGAGGTCTTCTAACGCACCGGATGTCTTGTAGAATTCCGCCAATTGCAATATCAGCCCGGTTTGTGATGACATCTTCTCAGGTTGCAGTTGTTCGCGCAAAAACGCAATCGCTTTTTCACGCTCACCTGCGGCAGCATAAGCAGATGCCAAGTCCCTATAGATATAACTCTGATTCGCGCCTGCCTCAATGAGTTTTTCATAGATTTCGGCTGCAGCTTTAGGGTTGTTATTGTCCATACATTCTCGCGCGGCATCTCTGGCGAATTCATTACCGTAGTCCCTGCCGATGGATGGCGCAATCATCGCCTTCGCGAGCGAAACAAGATCCTCAACTCTGTCAGCTTGAACAAATGTTCTTATGACATCCCAAGTTTGGTAACCCAGAGCGTTTGGATTGTCCTTGAGAAGCACAATGTATTGGGTTACAGCCTCTTTTACTTTACCACTTCGTTGCAACATACCCGCATATCGCTGCCGGGTTACCGTGTCTTTGGGGCGTAGTTTGAGGGCTATCTCAAATGCCGCCGATGCTTTCTCAATCTGATTCGTACTCTCATAAAAGGCAGCTAATTTGAGGTGCGCTTGGAGTGAATTCGGATTCTTTTCGACGGCTTCAACTAATTGCGGTTCACGCTCTCGGACGGCTTTTGAATGGCTCACGAGATGGGTCGCCTGCTGAAAATTCCATCTGCTTAAAGTGTATCCGTAGCGGTCGCGTTGGTTCGCGAACCGCAAGGCGCGTTCCGCGAGTTGTGCAGCATCCTGTCCACGACCGAGATCCTCAAGGTGTTCACTTAATTGCATCAAGAAGTTCGGGTCGCGCATCCCCATTGCCAAGTTCATCGCCTTATTCACGACAGCAGTGGCGTGTTGCGTGAGACCGGCATCTTGCAGTTTCTGCGAAAACTCATAGAGCTCTCGGGCACCGCTCGGCGAATTCAGAAGTTTCGCTATCAATTCCCGTACGACAACAGTGTTACCCGTATGCAATGCAAGTTGAAGCGTGAGGTTGTAATACTGACGACGGTTTCTCGGATCAGTCCCCGCAAGTTCCTCAAGCAATGCCAGTGATTCACCGTGTTCTCCCGTCTGGATGGAGGCAAAAACGGTGGTAAGTTTGAGGGTAAGATCGTTCGGAAATTCTTTTTGCAAGGTTGATAAAATTTCTTGTGCCTTGTCGCGCTGCCCGTCCCACCAATGGCAGTAACTGAGTGCTAAGCTTGGATAGATGCGATTTATATCTTCTGCCGCCTCTAACTCGGCACGCAATTTGGCGTACAAGGCTTTCTGCAGATTCCTGCTCCACAACCTACTGAAAAAGTGCCGCAGATAGTCCAATCTGCCCGCGTCATAGTACGTTGTCGGCGATGGATAGTTTGATTGAATCGGGGCATAACCCCCGTAGTATGAGGAAGAGGTTGTGAGTTTGGCAACACGTCGTGTGTTCGTCGTGTGGGGTTTCGTCCGTTCACAGTAGTTCCAGAAGAGCGTAACTGCTTTATCAATCTGTTCCTTACGAATGTAAGTATCTATCACGTTGGTATAGAGTTGTCTATGCCGCCACTGTTGTTGTTTCGGCGGAATAGGAACGTTGGCAATAACACGTTCTGCCGCATCTGTTCGGTCCATCAGAAGCAGCGCGCTCACTAACATAGAGCTCGCGTTGAGGTCTGTTACTTTCGTATTTTCAAGTTCGTCGAGCAGCTGCTCCGCATCCGCCTTTTTGTCCTCGTGATAGAGTTTACTGACATATTGTCCCGTATACCAGAGGCGTGCTTCAGATGTTAATCCGGTGATGGCGTTGAGATGTTTTTGCACAGTCTCCGCGTCTGAATCTTCTTGGAGAACACGGTTCAATTTTATGGCTTGATACGTCAAATCATCTGGCGACGCAGCAATCAATCGCTCGGTGATCTCATCTGTTTTCTCGGTATCATTGGTTAAGATATAAAGTTGTGCCAACGTTTCAAGCGTCTGGATATCCTTCGGGTTTACAGTCACCTCTGATTCGAGTTGTTGAATGAGGTCGTTGAATTTTCCTTGTTGTTGAACGATTGTTACCAAGTGGATGAGTGCAGCGGCTCGTGTCTCCTCAAAATTATTGGGTCGCCACGCCTGTCCACCCCCGCTGCCAAACGATCGATCCTGAACCTCATAGAGAAGATTCCGAGCGAGCCGGAACTTATCTGTGTTCATGCCCGGAGGACCCGATGTTGTGTAAGTCGTGGATGTCTTTGCACGCTGTGTCGCATTTTTCGGCGGTTTCGGCATATCCAAAATTCGCTGGAAGTGTGTGCGCGCGCGATCGAATTCGTTCATACTCGCCAGCACCACGCCGAGTTGGTAAAGCGCGATATGGGCATCTGTGCCTGTGATCTTTTCTGCTGCGCGATCAAGAACAAAGAGTGCCTCGTCAGGCAGTCCATGCCGAATCAGGAGTATCGCCAGTTTGACTTCAGCCTCAAGCGTCTGGTTTTTTGCGTGTAGGAGTTTCGTCCACGCCTGTATTGCTTCCTGTTCCCGTCCAGCATCAAACAGCAGCTCACCGAGTCGCCGCTGATGACTGGGATCGGGTTGCACTTTGGCGAGGCGTTGTTGATAGGTCAGCGCGTCTTGGTTATCACCGAGATCGACGCTAATGTTAACGAGTTGTGTCAAGAGGTCGGAGTTCTCGCGTTCTCTGTCTAATGCGCGTGCGAGTTGGAAACGCGCGCTCGGTAGGTCCCCCTCCATCCGGTAGAGTTCAGCGAGTGCGATAACGGGGCCGACACTGGATGTGTTAGATTTCGAGAGCTGCTTGAGTTTTTCCTCAAACTCCCCGCGCCGTCCTAAGTCATAATACGCTTCAGAAAGCGGTTTGACAAAAGCGAGTTTGTCATTGATACTATCGCTTAACTCCCAACACCGCCAATACTGCGCGAGTGCCTGTCGGGGTTTCCCTGATAGTTTGTAGGTCGCTGCCAATTCCGCACGAATATCAATCGCTTCCGGGCGCAGCCGAAGTGCCTGTTTGAGGCTGTCTATCGCATTCTCATAGTTTCCAGCCTGTTTCGCAATTTCTGCGAGCATCTGATGCCCTTCGGGATTGCGCGGACTGTGTGCGATGACCTGCTTTGATGCTTCTGTTGCTGCATCGAAATCCATAGCGTTCAGATGCGAGCGCGCGATGTCTGTATAATATTCTCGTGTATTCGCGCTATCAATTTCGATGAGGTGCCTATAGATGGCATTGGCATCATCTCGCCGATTCTGCTTGGTGTAAACCTCAGCGAGCCACCGGTTCACAATTATATCATCGGGTTGATGTGCTTTTGCCTTCAAGAGGACTTCAAGCGCGTAAGTAATGTTGCCCAACTTCAGATACATCTTCGCAAGCCGTTTCTGCCTCGCAAAGATATCCGCATCGGAGAGTCCTGACTTTTCCAGTTCTACCTCCACCGCTTCGATCTTCTCTACAAGGGTGCCCTGTCGCCGGTAGAGTTCAATCCGTTGGTTATCCATTTCCTCGGCGAAAAAAGCGTTCGGTGCAACTTTCGCAGCTTCCGTGTATTCGATCAACGCTGCGTCGTAATCCTCGTTTTTCATGAGCAGCTTCGCCAACGCTTCACGATAACGATAGACATCAGGCATCAACTCAACAGCCTTCCGACTTGCAGCAATCGCTTCGGTGCGGTAGTTCTTTGTGTCAAGGAGTTTCGATAACCGTTCGTAATTCTCAGCGGTTTCCTTATCGGCATTGACCATCTTGTTCCATGTCTCAATCGCTTTCTCACGATCACCCTGACGGAAGTAAAATTCGCCGAAGTACTCAATGTAATCAAGATTATTGGGAGCGAGCGAAATCGCTTTTTGATAGGCTGCAGCGGCATCCTCCATCCATTCGTTGCTGGCGTAGATTTCGGCGAGGATAAGGTGCGTCCCCGCATTCTCTGGGTCACGGTCAATCATTCGTTGATACGTTGCCCGTGCCTTGTCTTCGTCCTCTAAATGCAGGTACAATTCACCGAGTTCACGATAGATTCCAAAGTCGTCAGGATCCTGTTCTCTCAAGGATTCGTAGGCTGCTGCAGCGGCTTCAAATCTTTCGGCATTCCGAAATGCTGCGATGAGGTTCAAGCGTAAGTTCGCATCGGTCGGGGCAAGTGCCACCGCCTTTTGATATGTTGCGATGCCTTCTTCGGGCTGCTGATGTTCAATGTAAGCAGCAGCGAGCAAGCCGAGAAGTTCAGGTTCGTTTGGAGTGGTCTCAAGCTTCTTCTGATAGTATTCGATCAAACCTTCCCAGTTCCCGTCGGCAGCGTAAATCCCAATAACACGGTGTTGGAGATCTTTACGGAGCCAGTTGCCGGGTGCTGTCAATGCGAGTGCAACATCATAACTCTCGATAGCGGTCTCATAGTCGCCTTTCGACTCGTGGATATTGCCAATTTCGCGCCGACTCAGGCACACCCGGTACGGATCATCGGCTTTAATTTCAATGATAGCTTCGTGTTGTGCGATTGCCTGTTCGTAGAGTTCCTGCTCGCGGAGCAAGTCAGCGAGTTCAATGCGTGTAAAGATATTCTCTGGGTCAAGTTCAGCGATTTTTGTCCATGCTGAGATTGCATCATCAACACGGTCTCGTCGGAAGTATGCTCTGCCGAGTGCTTTGTAGATCGCAGTAAGGTCTTCGGGAGTGGCGGAAACCTGTGTCTCCTCAGCGATTTTTGCCGCTTGGGTCAATGCGCTAATCGCGTTTTCATGCTGCAGCAGTATCGCATACGCTTGTCCGAGGGCAAAATGTGGATAGTAATTGTTCGGTGCAAGTTCAACAGCGCGTTGATAGGCTTTAACAGCCTCATCATCTCTCCCAAGGCGTTTATAGATGTGTCCCAAGATAAGTTGTGGGTTCGCATTATCAGGTTTCGCTTCTGCTTCCGCCTGATAATCGGCAACCATAGTGTCTAAGCCGCTACCTTCAAGATAAAACTGGTAGAGTCGATCAAACGTGCTGCCCTCTTTCGGCTTACGACTCAGCATGAGTTTATAGCGTTCAATAATCTTCGCATCGTTCGCCTCATCTTGCGCAAGGGTGATGGATGGAAGACACAAGGCGCAAACTATAAGGAATAGAACAAAAATGGCGAATGTGTGATTTTTTCGTTTGAACATGTGTGGATCTCCTTAATGCGCTTGTGCTGCATTGAATGTCAAATCGTCAAACGGATTTCCATCGGTGTCGGTGATTCGGAGGTAGAATCCCCAAAAGATTCTCTCGTCACAGACTTTAACGAGGAGGCTGTTTTTGCCGGGCTTGAGTGTTACAGGAATCGTGACCTGGTCAATTGCCACGGAATGGGCTGTGCTGTCGGTGTGGATCGACTCACCGTTCAACCAGATTTTTGCCTGGTCATCGCTGCCAAAGTGGATATGAGCGGTCCGTTCATCGGGGACGGTTAGGGTTGTCCATGCATAAGCTGCCACCCAATTGAGATCACCTCCGAAGATTGTCTCAAAATCGACGTAGCCATCAAAGGTTTTATCCGTCCGCTGCGTCCAGCCAATCTGTCCATTGTATCCGTTGTCTGTCAGTGTGGTGTCAAACTGTGTCGCCTCCTCCGGGATGAAGGCTTTATCGTAACCAGCACCGTTTGTATTGTCAAATGGACCGATAACTGACCACGCGGTTTCTGGAATGAAGGTTGTTTTATGGATATATGCTTTCGCTTTGTCGGGCTGCTGATGGTCAAGGTAAAATTGCGCCAGCACAGCGTTACCGCGTATAGCGATAGCAGGCGTGTCGGGCAGTTCGTTAATCAATTGCGTGATCATTTCAACATAAGGCTTTTCGTGCTTGGCACTCTTACCGGCTTGGGCGAGGCGAGTCCACAGCATCCGTGTGAAATCGAAATAACTACCGCCGGATGGGTTGAGGCGATTGAGACTGCTTTTGAATTGTTCGCGCGCTGCATCGTACTGGTCGTTGGCGAGATACGCCCGTCCCAGCGTCAGGTGATAGTCCCAGTAGTTGGCGTGTTGTGTTGCCCGTTTGGCGAGTTCCAAGGCAACTTCGGGTGTGATATTTCTATTAAGCAGCTGTGCTGCAAATTGATGATAGTCCGAAGCCCGTTGACTCCTATTCACTTCTCTGTTGCGAATCTCTGCCCACTCGACGTAAGCGAGTTCTGCTTTTTCAGCATCCCCCGTTTTTGTGTAGGCATCCCCTAACAGTTCATGTAAGACCGCGCTCTTCGCCATTTTGGATTTTAGTTCCTCAAGGAGAGCAATATGTTTCTCTGCGTGTCCATCGTCGGTATATAGGTCTAAGATGGCTTTAACGGCAGCCTCGTGTTCGCTCTGTGTGAGCGGAGCCTCTAAGGCGCGCCGATACACGTCTTCCGCATTTAAGGGATGTTCGCCTTGCGTGTGGATTTGTGCCAACGAACGATACAGTTCATAAGAATTCGGTTCAAGTTGAAGTGCTGATTCATACGCCGCTGCTGCTTGTGCTAATTGTGATTGCGCGTGCACTTGCATATCCGTCTCGTGTCGTTGTTGCGCTCGCTGCTGGTAGAGGGTGCCGAGTTTCTTGTACCACTGCGCGTTATCGGGTTGGTGTTCGCTCAGTTTCTGGTATTCAACGATTGCTTCGTCAACTTTATTGCTAAATTCGTAAGCCTCAGCGAGGTCAAAGTGTGCCTCAAGGTCCCCTGGATTTTCCTGAACTTGTTTGAGCCGCTGTGGAATCCATTTTTCATAAAGATTACCGTCTTTAGAGGCTTGATCCATTTTCGTTTCCGCGTTTTGTCGTTTGTACTCGGATCTGGCGATATTTGATAGTTGCTGATACGCGTCGTATGCTTCTTCGTACCGCTTTGCCTCAAGGCAGCATTCCCCGAGAATCTCGTATAAGTACTCCAGCTCCCAAGTATTACCAGAATTCTGTGCTTCAGTGACTGCATTATTAACGAGTTTAATAGCCGGTGCGGACATCTTACCTTTCCAACAGATAGTCGCGAGTGCTCCGAGAAACGACTCGTCTCGGGCGCGATTACTTGATGCAAGCATTGTTTCGGCGAGTGTAAGTTGTTCCTTCGCTAATTCGGGCTGCTGATTTTGATGAAGTGCGACAACGGCGTAGTAAGCACTACGGACGTTTTTTGGACTCGATTGGACCTTAGAGAGAGCTTGATAGGCTTCGGCTGCCTGCTCATGCTCGTTTGCGTTCCGGTAAATTTCGGCGATCATTTCAAGAACTGTCGGGTTATCCGGTTCTTTCTCATGTCTGCCTTCAAAGAGGGTTTTCAAAGCCTCAAGTTTGTCTTGATCTTTACACGCCCGGATTAAAGCCTCGCGTGCTTCGTCACCGCCGTAGTAGGTTGTGATACCGGAGGAGGAGCTATAAGACGTAGACCGGCGTGTTGAACCGGCATTCGCAAGTAATTCGGCTTCATAGAGTTCTAATGCTGAATCGATCTTATCGAATTGGACGTAGACCCTGAGCAATGTAGCCTCGAGGTCTTCGCGTTCGTAACCTTGTGGTGTCATGTCAAGTGCCTTCTTATATGCATCAACCGCTTTTTCCGATTCCCCGTTTTCCTGATAGTGTTCGGCAAGTGCTTTTTGCATTGTAGGCGTGAGTGTGCCTTCAGTTTCTGCTTGCTGTAGCCTCTCTTCTAATTTTCCTTGACGGTCATAGATATCAACGAGTTGCTGTTCAAGGTTTCGCCGCTCCCAATCTTGGCTGGTGTATCGGATGGCTTCTTTGAACGCTTTCTCAGCGGAAGTTGGATTGTCTTGACGGAGATAGAGTCCTGCGAGTTCTTCATAAATCTGAGCGTTCCCAGGAGTGAGTTCGCTCGCTTTTTCATAGGCATCGATCGCCTCATCAATCCGGTTTTCGTCTTTATAGAGCTTTGCGCTGCGTGCGTGGTGAGCCCCGACCTCTGGATTTGCGTCGATGAACTGTTGTGCGAGTTTAAGTGCGTCCTTGAATTTACCAGAGGCTTGGTAGCTATTGATGAGCCCGTCTTGATACTTTGCGTTCTCTGGATCCGTTTCCAGTAAAGTTTCCCACGTCCCAACTGCCTTATCGTGTAGATTTTGTTGTGAATAGAGGTTCGCGAGTTGAGCGCGGGATTCGAGGTCCTCAGGCACCGCTTTTATGATCTGTTCGTAAATTTCCATCGCTTGCTTGATTTCACCACGATCCATGTATTCTTTTGCGAATGCACGCTGAACACCGACATTCATCTCCTGTGTCTTTTCAGTCAACTCGGTTGTCGTTTTAAGACGGCTGCGCTGTTTTTCAATCTGCATCAACCGTTCTTGTGCTTGTTCACGGTCATAGGATCTTGTTGAGATATTGTTGATGATGTCGGTGAAGAGTGCTTCAGCATCGTCCCACATCTTGTGTTGCATGTAAACCGCAGCGAGGTCCCTTATATCATAGAAATCTCTTCCGCTTTTCCGCATCAGTTGGAGAGCACCCATCTTACGGAAGGTGTCCTGCGCCTTCTCTTTCTCATTGATTTTTGCATAAGCCTCTCCGAGTTTCTGGTAACCTTCTGAAAGTCCCCATGAGTTTGCCTTTTTAACTTTCTCAACGGCGGACGCAAGCAGCCGGAGTTGGAGATCGTGATTCCCGATGTTTTCGTAAGCCTCAGCGAGGCTGTATAACCATTGGGTAGATGCTGACGTGAGCGCGTTATCCAGCAGCTGATTCACGTACCTGTTTGCTTCTTCAATCTCATCTGTTTCAAGTTTCATGTTGGCAATCAGATAAAGCAGGGTCGCGTCTTCAGGTTTTTCAGCGAGTTTTGCCTCATATTCCGTAATTAAAGCTGCTA
Organism: Candidatus Poribacteria bacterium; assembly: GCA_003635195.1. GTDB lineage: Bacteria > Poribacteria > WGA-4E > WGA-4E > WGA-3G > WGA-3G. Next base: position 43,780 of record PYIY01000079.1, read on the forward strand.
ACGTGCCAGAGGCCTTATAGAGTTCGGTGAGTTTCAGGACAAACGCCACTTGCGAATCAGATATGTCACCACCTCCCAATTTTCCTCGCAAGAACTGAATTGCTGTCTCAGCCCCACCGGATGCCTCATGGAATTCAGCGAGTTTTAGGACAAACGCCGTTTGGGAAAGTCCTGTCTTATCGGCTTCTTGACTGTCCTGTAAGAACTGAATCGCCTTTTCATGGTTACCCAGGGCAGCATAAGCGTCTGCTAATTCTCGGTAGACGTAATCCGAGCTTGGATGTACCGCAATAATCTTTTCAAATATTTCGACGGCTGCTTCGGGTCTGTTATAACTCAAACACTGCTGTGCAACTTTTTGCGTGAAATCCTTACCGGAGTATTGTCCGACAGGCAGAATCAAGTCCTTCGCGAGGGCAATGAGTTCGTCAACTTTATCCGCTTGGAAGAACGCATCTATTGCCGTCCGATAGTTGTAACCGAGCGCGTTTGAGTTATGCCTAAGAAGTATCGTGTAATGGGGGACGGCATCACTTACTTTTCCACTTCGCTGGAGCATTTGGACGTATCGGTGCCGAGTCATACTGTCGTTGGGGCGCAAAGCGAGTGCAGCCGTGAATGCCGCTGATGCTTTTTCGATCTGATTGGTGTTTTCATAGAAGATCGCGAGTTTGACGTGTGCTTGAAATGAATTCGGGTTATTTTCGATCGCTTTGACCAACTCAGGTTCACGCGCGCGCATACTTTTTGCGTGGCTTGCGAGGTGTGTTGCCCGCTGGAAATTCCAGTAGTATAATGTCCGTCCGTACCGATCGGGACGGTTGGCGAAATGCAGGGCGCGTTCGGCAAGGTGTGCTGCATCCTGTCCGCGACCGAGCCTTTCTAAATGTCCACTTAACTCCATCAGAAAATTCGGCGACTGCTGTCCCATCGCCAAATGCATCGCTCTTTTAGCAACGGCGATGGCGTACTGTGTCAGACCAGCATCCTTGAGTTTTTGCGAAAAGTGATAGAGTTCTTGGGCTGTCGTCGGTGAATTCAGAAGTTTCGTGACCAGTTCACGGACCGTGACGGTATCGCCTGTGTGTAACGCAAGCTCCAGCGTGAGTTCGTTATACTGACGCCGGTTCCTCGGTTCGGTTTCAGCGAGTGATTTGAGCAGCACCAATGCTGTTTTATGTTTTCCTGTCTGAATAGCGGCAAAGGCTGTGATGAGTTTGAGCGTGAGGTCATCTGGAAATTCCTGTTGCAATTCGGAAAGGACTGTTTGTGCCTCAGCCCGCTTCTCATCCCACCAATAGCAATAGCTAAGTGCCAAACTCGGATAGATGCGGTCTCTACCTTCGACAGCATTCAACTCAGTCTGCAGTTTGGTGTATAATGTTTCCTGCTGATTCCGCAACCACAGTTCTTGGAAAGCCCACTGGAGATGCGCCAAGCGTGTTTGATTGTAGTACACCGTTGGCGATGGATAGTTAGATAGCAGCGGCGTGTGGCCGCTGTAGTAGTAGCGAGATGTTCGGGCAAGTGTTGAAACACGCCGCGGATTTGCAGCATCCGGTTTCGTCCGCTCACAGAAAGTCCAGAGAAGCGCGGTGGCTTTGTCGATGTGGCCGTCACGAATGTAATCCCCCGTGAGTTTTTTATAGGGTTGGGTGTACTGTGAGAGCTGCTTTGGTGTCGGTTTTGGCAGTTGTGCGATGACTTTTTCTGCGGCTTCCGTTTTATCCATAAGTACAAAAGCATTGACTAATGTGATACCCGTGCTGAGATCCGTCACTTTTACATCTTCAAGTTCGCTCATGAGTTTTCTGGCATCCGTCCGTTTCCGTTGACGATAGAGTTTTTCGGCGTATTCTGCGACATATTGGAGTCGTGCTTCGTGACGCAAACCGGGCATATTGTCAAGCGACTTTTTCAGTGTTTCATAGTTAAGGTTTTCTTCCAGTGTGTGTTTTAGTAGCAACGATTGATACGTCGGATCGTTGGGTGAAGCCGCAATCAACCGATCAATAATTTGGGATGCCTTGTCGCTGTGCTGAACCAAGGTATAGAGTTGTGCTAAGGTCTCAAGAGCTTGAATGTCTGTCGAATTTGCTGCAACATCTGCTTCAAATTGTTCGATAAGTTCGCTGAGTTTTCCGTGCTGTTGTGCGAATGTGGTCAATTGGACGAGTGCCCCCGCTTGTGCCTCCTCGAAGGTTTTGGGTATCCACGGCATACTACCTGTCATAAACGTCGGCTTCCTCTGGATATCACCGACGCGACTGCGCGAGATCTCAAATTTGTTGGCGTTAGCGCCAGGCGTGTTTTGTATTGACTGATGCGGTTTTGGGAGTTCCAAGATGCGTTGGAAGTAAGGTTGCGCGCGTTCTGGCTCGTTCATGCCGACCAATACAGCACCGAGTTGATAGAGCGCAATAGAAGCATCCGCGCCCGTTATCTTTTCTGCTGCGCGATCCAAAACAGAAATCGCTTCATCCAGCATGCCGTGCCGGATCAGTAAGCTCGCGAGCTTGACCTCTGCTTCAAGCGTCTGGTTTTTGGCATGGAGCAGTTTCGTCCAGACCTGAATCGCCTCCTGTTCACGCCCGACCTCAAATAACAATTTGCCAAGTTGTTGTTGATGGAATGGATCGGGATGTGCTTTTACAAGCCGCTGTTGGTAACTGATCGCGTCTTGTGTGTTCCCAAGGTCTATGCTAATATCCACAAGTTGGGTCAGCAAGTCAGAGTTTTCGCGTTCTCTGTCTAATGCACGGGCGAGTTGGAAACGCGCACTCGGTAGATCACCCTCTATCCGGTGGAGTTCAGCGAGTGCTATGACGGGTCCGACACTGGATGTGTTGGATTTCGAGAGCTGCTTCAGTTTTTCCTCAAACTCTCCACGCCGTCCTAAGTCATAATATGCCTCGGAGAGCGGTTTCACGAAAGCGAGTTTATCGCTAACAGTGTCGCTCAATTCCCAGCACCGCCAATACTGCGCGAGTGCCTGCCGAGGTTTCCCGGCAAGTTTGTAGGTCGCTGCCAATTCCGAACGAATATCAATGGCTTCCGGACGCAGGCGAAGTGCCTGTTTGAGACTGTCTATGGCACTGTCATAATGCCCGGACTGTTTGGCGATTGCTGCGAGCATCTGGTGGCCTTCGGGATTGCGCGGACTGTGCGCGATCGCCTGTTTCGCTGCCGCTGTCGCTGCATCAAAATCCATCACTTTTAGATAGGAACGCGCGATGTTCTCGTAGTATTCGCGCGCGTTCGCACTATCAATTTCAGTGAGGTGCTTATAGACGGTATTTGCATCCTCTCGCCTACTCTGCCTTATATAAACCTCCGCGAGCCACCGATTGATCACCACATCGTCGGGTTGCTGTGTTTTCGCCTTCAAGAGGACTTCAAGCGCGTAAGTAATGTTGCCCAACTTGAGGTACATCTTGGCAAGCCGTTTCTGTTTCGCGAAGATATCGGTATTAGAGAGTCCCGACTTTTCCAGTTCTGCCTCCAGCACTTCAATTTTCTCAACAAGTGTTCCCTGTCGTCGGTAGAGTTCAATCCGCTGGTTGTCCATCTCCTCGGCGAAAAACGCGTTCGGTGCAACTTTTGCAGCTTCCGTGTATTCGGTCAACGCTGCGTCGTAATCCTCGTTTTTCATGAGCAGCTTCGCCAACGCTTCACGATAACGATAGGCATCAGGCATCAATTCAACAGCCTTTCGACTTGCATCGATCGCTTCGGTGTGGAAATTCTTTGTGTCGAGGAGTTGTGCCAACCGATCGTAATTCTCAGCGATTCCTTTCTCAACAGCAACCATCATGTTCCATGTCTCAAGTGCCTTTTCACGGTTGCCTTGACGGAAGTAAAATTCGCCGAAATACTCAATGTAGTCGAGGTTGCTCGGCGCGAGCGCAAGTGATTTTTGATAGGCTGCCGCGGTGTCTTCCATCCATTCATTGCTGGCATAAATTTCGGCGAGGATAAGATAGGTCCCCGCATTCTCCGGGTCGCGGTCAATCATCCGCTGATACGTTGCCCGTGCTTTGTTTTCGTCTTTTAGTTGCAAATACAACTCCGCCAGTTCACGGTAGATACCGAAATCATCAGGGTTTTCTTCGCTTAAGGATTCATAAGCCGCCGCAGCGTCTTCAAATCTTTCGGCATTCCGAAATACTGCGATGAGATTCAAACGTAGGTTCGCATCGGTCGGAGCGAGTTCCACTGCCTTCTGATATGTTGTGATCCCTTCGTCGAGTTGTTGGTTCTCGATATAGGTTGAAGCGAGCAAGCCGAGAAGTTCAGGTTCGTTTGGAGTGGTCTCAAGCTTCTTCTGATAGTATTCGATTAAGCCTTCCCAATTTCCATCTGCAGCATAAATCCCGATGATCCGGTATTGGAGGTCTTTACGGAGCCAGTTGCCGGGTGCTGTCAACGCCAGGGCAGTATCGTAAATTTGGATGGCGGTTTCATAGTCGCCTTTTGCCTCGTGGATATTGCCAATTTCGCGCCGACTCAGGCACACGCGATACGGATCATCGGCTTTAAACTGAATGATTGCTTTGTGCTGCGCGATTGCCTGTTCGTAGAGTTCCTGCTCACGGAACAGATCCGCAAGTTCAATGCGTGCGAAGATATTCTCTGGGTCGAGTTCAGCGATCTTTGTCCATGCTGTGATGGCTTCATCAACACGATCTCGTCGGAAATATGCTCTGCCAAGGGCTTTGTAGATAGCAGTAAGATCTTCGGGAGTGGCGGTTTGCGTCTCTTCTGCAAATGTTGCTGCCTGTTTCAACGCGGTGATGGCGTTTTCATACTGTAGCAGTATCGCATATGCTTGTCCGAGCGCAAAGTGTGGATAGTAATTGTCCGGTGAAAGTTCAACGGCGCGTTGATAGGCTTTGACAGCCTCGGCATCTCTCCCAAGGCGTTTATAGATGTGTCCCAAGATAAGTTGCGGGTTCGCATTATCCGGTTTTGCTTGTGCTTCTGCTTGATAATCGGCAATCATCGCGTCTAAGCCGCTACCTTCGAGATAAAACTGGTAGAGCCGGTCGAATGTGCTTCCCTCTTTCGGCTTACGGTTCAACATAAGTTTATAGCGTTCGATGATTTTGGCATCGTTCGCTTCGCCTTGTGCAAGAAGCAGTGGTGAAACGGAGAGGGTAAAGAATATCAGACACAGAACGGACGCGACAACATGAGATTTCTCTCGTCCAAGCATAAGGAAGACCTCCTTGAAAAAACGCGCAGCATTATTCAAAAACTTAGATTTCAACGCGCGGAACTGTTTACTGCCGCATAACAACCTTTAGCGGTGAGAAAAGGGGGTTGAGTTATATTAACAAATTTCGCTTTGGTAGGAGTATTAATATATCTACAATAGTGTAACACAATTTGAATTATTGCGCAAGTCCTGTCTCTTCTAACTGGCTGATTTTCAAATCGTCAAACGGCTCGCCGTTAGTGTCAGTAATCCGCAGGTAGAATCCCCATCCGCCGACCTCTTCGCATACTTTGACGAGGATACTGTTTTGACCCGATTTGAACGTGACTGGGATGGTGTATTTATCAATTTCTGCTGTGAATGCTTTCGTATGCGTGAATACCTGTTTGCCATTAAGCCAGATTTTCCCTTGGTCGTCGCTATCGAATCGGAATTGGACTTTTCGTTCATCAGGCGAAATTACAGTTGCGAACGCATAAGCAACACCCCAATTGACATCCTCTCCGAGATTGATATGGGCATTGCGTATATCGTCGGTGCTTTTTTGCCAGCGGACCTGTCTGTCTATACTTTCGTACGTTTTGGTTGTGTCAATCTGCGCTGCGTCTTCCGGGATGTAAGCGGTATTGTAACCGATCCCCCCAGCGTTATCAAATGGACCGAGGATCAGCCATGCCTCTTCGGTAATGAAGCCGGTTTTTTGAATATGCGCTGCTGCCTCCTCAGACATATCATTCTCGCGGTAGAACGCCGCCAGTGCGAGGTGGATGTTTAGGCGGACACTCAGGTTGTCAGGGACGGTATCCATCAGTTTATGCAGCCTATCCATGTAACTTTCTTTGTCCTTGGCGGTTCTGCCGATTTGTGTGATTTGCGAGAATAACCTACGTTCAACATATCCTAACATCGTGGTATTTGGGTCGTTTGTGAACGCTTCAACAATATTTTTCCATCTGTTCTCGAGATAGGTCTGTTCTACTGTCGAGATATAACGTGCGTTTGCCTCAGTTTCTGCTGACCGCTCGGTGAATTTCAACACTGTTTCCGAACGCTGTGCTTTGTTAGAGGCTTCCGCATTAGACTCACGGTTGTATGCGGTCGTCAGGACTTCGTCCCAATCCCACAAGAGCACTGTCCCGTCTCCACCCGCGCTCACAAGCATTTTGCCATCGGGTGAAAATGCCAATGTCTGGACCCTATTCGTGTGTCCATCAAGTGTGGTGAGTCTTTCTCCCGTTGCCAGATCCCATAACTCGATGCCACCACTTTGTATAAGTCCGATAACAAGGACGGTATCATCTGGTGAAAACAGCAGTCTGTTACCCCAGACTTCGGGACCATAGGATATTTCCTTAAAGCCAAGTTGTCTCCGATTTCCCAACAGGCGCAGCTTTTTCATACTTCCGACAGCAAGCAGCGAACCGTCTGAGGAGAATGCTACATCCATAATAGGGTCCCGATAACGATTACCCGTCGGAGGTTCTTCTGCAAAGAAGGACGTGAGTGCTTCCCCAGTTTCTGTATCCCACATCTGAACACCTCCACCCATGGTGCCACCGGCAAGTTTTCTACCGTCTGGTGAGAATTCTAAGGTTCTGATGCTGGGTCGGTGCTGTTCTTCAGGATCAGTGTTCGTATCTAAGAGGGAGATATTGAACGTTTTACCCGTCTCTGTATTCCATAGGCGAATTGTATCCGATCGTGTACCTGCTACAGTCTTTGCGTCAGGCGAAAACGTCAGGTCTGAAGCACTACCAGGAACAGACATCAATTCGCGGCCCGTGCTGACATCCGTCAAACGCAGCACAGAATCCGACCACGGTTCAGGTAAAGTACTCTCTGTGCCGAAGCTGACGAGTTTTGTCCCGTCCGACGAAAGTGCTAAATCCAGATACCAATCCCGAAACCCTATTATCTCAAGGGTCCTTTTCGTCTGAAGCGTCGTCTTTTGGAAGGTTTTCAGATTCCAGAGCGTGATTATTCCGTTGTACCCGACGCTCGCAATCGTGGCACTGTCTTTAAGGAATGTCGCTGCTTTCAAGGATGCTATGTGTCCAGTGATACGGGTGGGTAGTGGTTCCGCTGTCTGTGTGTTCCAGAATCGGATAGTACCATCCGAACTCCCACTGGCAAGCATTTTTCCGTCGGGTGAAAACGCTAATGCCCTGATATCGCTCACGTGCCCTGTGCAAGTGCCGATCGGTTTGCCGGTCGTAGTATCGCACAATTGGACCCTTTTATCAGCACCACCGCTGGCAAGCATTTTTCCATCTGGTGAAAATGCCAACTCGGTCGGTTCATTTGTATGTCTTCGGAGCGTGATCGGTTCAGTCTTATTGGTGATATCCCATAGTTGTACCGTTGTATCTCTGTTTGCACTGGCGAGTCGCGTACCATCGGGTGAAAACGTCAAGGCGAAAACACTATTCTCATCATCTATCAGTCCGACCAGTTCATCTGGCACCTCAAGCTTTTTGACATTTTCTCTGAGCGTGGATAGTCTTTTGCCAGTCGTAGTATCCCATAATTCAATGTTCCCGTTAGGCATTCCAATCGCGATTTTATCTGACCTGAGCGCGTAGACTTCACGATGAACGTAACCGGGTCGTTTCCCCAATTTGTTGAAAGTCTGTTTCCCCGTCTCAATATCTAACCGACTTATTATGTCTCTTGATTTACGCAAACTGATGAGCGTTTTGCCATCTTCGGAGAAGCACAATACTGCGGCAGCAGATGGCATATCGGGAAATGGGACTTCCTGACCAGTAGCAACCTCCCACAATTCGACTTTCTTGGCCCAGCGACTCTCACCGAGATTGTAGAAGTAGTCGCCACTCCTATTGGCAAGAAAACGACCGTCGGGCGAAAAAGCAAGGGATTCACATATTCCTGCGAATAGCGATATTTCTTCGCCTGTTTTCACGTCGTACAGCCACACACCGATGTCTGTTCCGACCGCGAGCAGGGTGCCATCGGGTGAAAACTGGATGGCGTTAATATCTCCTTTTCCCAGACGCGCTTTCGCCGCGTTCGGCAATTCCCACTGCGGATAAGTGTCAACAATTTCATCGGTTTGTGCACTAGCAGATGGAAGTAGGCAGGCTATAAGATATAGAACACATACCACGAGGGTCTGATTTTCACGTTCAAACATGTAAGATTTTCCTTATATCAGTTTCCAGTTTCCAGTTTCCAGTTTCCAGAGGATCCGCAGAACCCCTCTCTAACTGGCCACTGGTTACTGGTGACTGGTAACTTCTTCTAAACGTGCTTACCGGACAGGAGAACGAGCAATGGCACCGCCATTGCGTTAGCATCCACAGCCTCAGCAGCCTCAGCCGCCCGATGTCTGCACCGGTTCGGTGGTATCTGGCTCAGGGGGTGCTACTGTGCTATCAAGGTCTCCATAGCAGAGCGCGAAACCGCCCTTACCGAACCACGATCCCAGCGTCAAGCGGAAATTATCAATGTCGCTGTGGGACAAAAAACCTGTCCGCTTGGTCTGATCGTGCCGCGCAACAAAATAGTGGCGGCCACGCCAGCGCAGTTCACCGTTCATTGAAATGCGATAGGCGGTGTTCGGAATAGGATCCGTATCGTTGGGATTGACATACTCAAGCGGTATCTTAAGGGCCTCGATGAAATCCTCCAACGAGCCACCTTCTCGGTAATAGGCGAGGATGTCGTTCCAATCTGCAAGCCGGACCCCTACGCCTAATGTTTCCTTACACGCTGCTTTGAGGTCGCCTGTCTCGTCCAAATCGTGCGCAAGGACGTGAAAGTTTTTGTAACTCGCTGCAATTTGTTTTTTTGGCATTGGTGAAACTCCTTATAGTTAGTGACGCGTAATCTGTGCGAAAAAGGTGCATTATTTTTTATGCACTCGGATTTACAAGTTGAAACCCGCGTAACACTAAAAAATTCAGAAATTTAAGGTTGTTAATGCGCTCAGAAATAACCCGTTCGCTGAGACTGAGGAACCGAATTGAAATCGTCCAATACCGTTAATTTTCCGCTGGATGGTTGATTTTCAGGTCTTCAAAAGGATTGCCATCCGTATCGGTAATTCGTAGGTAGAATCCCCAACCTTCTTCCTCCTCGCACACCTTGATGAGGATGCTGTTTTCGCCGGACTTAAGTGTTACAGGAATCGTATAACGGTCGATTATGGCACTATGGGCTTCCGTATTTGTGAACACCTCTTTGCCGTTTAGCCAGACTTTCCCTTGGTCGTCGCTATCAAATTTGAGTAGGACCTCGCGTTCATCAGGCGAGGTAACGATTGCAAACGCATAAGCAGCACCCCAGTCAACCTTATCTCCAAGACTGATATAACCGTTCAGCGTCTTATCAGCACTTTTTTGCCAATTGAGCTGACCATTCATACCCGCGTATTTTTGGGTTGTATCAACTTGTGTCGCGTCTTCTGAAATGTAGGCAGCATGGTAACCGATACCATAAGTATTGTCAAATGGACCGAGGATCAGCCATGCATCTTCAGTAATGAAGCCGGTTTTTTGAATATGTGCTGCTGCTTTCTCGGACATATTATTGTCACGATAGAACTCCGCCAGCACGAGGTCGGCATTTAGCTGAACACTCGGTTTGTGGGGCAGCGCGTCAACCAATTGATTTACCATTTTCACGAAGGCGTTTTTGTCTTTAAAGTTCTTTCCCGTTTGAGCGATCTCTGCGAACACCTGACGTTCAGAACCTCCGTATATTGCGGTGTTTAGGTCGGTTTTGAACTGTTCTAACGCTTTTTCATATTCAGATAGACCTTTGAGGGCTTCCTCCCAATCCCACACAAAAATTGCGCCATCCCCTCCGGTGCTGACCAACGTTTTTCCATCGGGTGAAAATACGAGTGTTTCGACGCGTTGTGTATGTCCATCAAGCGTATTAATTTTATCCCCTGATAGCAGATCCCATAACTTAATCCCACCACCGTACGCTCCACTCACAAGCACCGTGCCATCAGGAGAAAACACCAACGCTGTTGCGTCATGGTTTATCTCCTCAAAACGGAACTGTTTCTTGCTGCCCAACATACGGATTTTATCCATATTTCCCACGGCAATGTGGTCGTTATTTGGGGAGAACGCCAACGCATCAATAGCGCGTCCATAGGTTGCCCTAATAGGATTTCCGCCATCGTCTCTCTCTATTGTGCTATCCGGATGCTGTTCTATCAAGTTAGCTAACGCGTGTCCAGTTTCTACATCCCACATCCGAACATCTCCTGCCCTGGTGCCGCTGACAAGTTTTTTCCCATCGGGTGAAAATACCAGATTTGTGGCTTTAAATAGGGACCTTACAAGAAAATCATCATCCTGTGGATCTGAGAGGTTGATGTCAATATGATCATTTGCTTCTGCACGCCACAAACGAATTATACCTGGGCCACCGGAGACGATTATTTTTCCGTCAGGCGAAAAAGCCATGAGCGTCGGGTTAATCTGATTCTTCAAGGTTGCCAACTCACGTCCGGTGTTGACATCCACCAAACGAATCATTTGATCTGGGTTTGATGCCCTCATGGTTGGACTTGAATCTGACTCAAAGAACGAGTTACTATCTGCACTGAGACTGGCGAATTTCGTCCCATCTGGTGAAAATGCTAACGCCATTAACCAATCCCGATGTCCTACCGTCTGTCGTATTATTGTTGATGTCTCCAAGTCCCAAAAGGTGATGATACCGTTAAACGCGGCAGTTGCCAATGTGGAACTATCTTTAAAGAAAACCACCGCTTTCACAGCTTTTGTGTGTCCAGTGATGTGGGTCGGTATAGGGTCTCCAGTTTCTGTGTTCCAGAACCGGATGGCGCCGTCTGCGCTTGCACTTGCAAGCATAGAACTATTTTGTGAAAATGTGAGGCTCGTAATACCGTTGATATGACCCATAAGCGTGGTCAGCAGTTCACCGGTAGTCGTATCCCACAACTGCACTGTCTTATCAGTCCCTCCACTTGCAAGCATTTTACCATCTTCAGAAAATGCTAAAACAGTTGGCCACCCGTTGTCGGTGTGTCCTCGGAGGACTGACAGTTCATCCCCGCTGTTGGTATCCCATAACCGGACGGTTGTATCCTCACTGCCACTTGCGAGTTTCGTTCCATCAGGTGAAAATGCCAATGCGAAGATAGCTTTGTCGTTGTTTATAGGCGGCAGAGGTGCTTGAATCTTCTCAGGATCTGGTATCTGTCCATCTGCCTGACGAAGCAAATTAGCCCTAATCTCTGCTGCGTGCCCTCTGAGTGTAGATAATCTTTTGCCAGTGGTTGTGTCCCACAACCGAATTTTTCCATCCGACTTTCCGATTGCAAATTTGTCGTGTGTGAGCGCGTAGGTTTCAGGATAAGTGTGAAGGTCTTTCGGCCAGAGCACCTGCATTTCAACATTCTCCACATTTACCTGACGTGTCTCAATATCTAATTTATCCATTGTGTATACTTTGGTACGTCCCTCGCCGTATTTCCAGCCACTCACACTGACAAGCGTCTTGCTGTCTCTTGAGAACTGTAACGCTCTGGTAGAAGAGGGAACATTGGACAGTACCACTTTACGTCCGGTGGCTATCTGCCACAACTGGATTCCCTGTCTGCCACTGCTACTGCTATTTGCCAGAAAGTGTCCATCCAGTGAAAAGGCGACGGATTCAGACATTCCTGCGAAGAAGGATAATTCTTTCCCTGTTTTAACATCGTAGAGCCACACACCAATATCAGTGCTGACCGCGAGTTGGGTGCCATCGGGTGAAAACTGCATATCATTAATGCCACCCTTTCCGAGACGCGCTTTCGCTGCTTTCGGCAGTTTCCATTGTGAATAATTTTCGACGATTTCTTCTGCTTCTGCCTCGGCAACCAGTGCTGATGCCTCATTAGGTTGCTGGTTAGAGACGTTGCGCTTATCGGATGCGTCGGTGTTTCCGAGTTGTGTCCGCACATCCGGTTTCGACGCGAGGTTTAGCACAAGGGGTGCCTCAATAATATCAACTGTCATCTCTGACACAGCATCGAAACTATAAGGCTGCTGAAAATATGCTAAATATTGATTGCCAACACCTAACATCAGGAACACCACTACTATTGTAGAAGCAGCGATTGCCCACGGCACAAACGGTTTATTTCCTGATGGTGCAATTGGCTTGATACGCGTAATCTCCTGCATGATGTTCTCTGTGAGATGCGGCGTGATCTGAAAATTGTCTAAAGCCTCTCGAATCATCGGTTCCTCCTTCTTTAAGTGCTGCCGCGCACGACTCAGACGACTCTTAATCGTATTTGCGGATACCCCTAAAAACTCGCTGATCTCTTTACAGGTCATTTCCGCGAAATAGAAGAGCGTGATGATGGTTCTATCACTCTCTTGTAATTTCGCCAGCAGCTTTTTAACAGCATCACGCTGTGCTTCCGCCGCTGTCCGCTCATTCTCTGCAATGACGTATCCAGAATATGTCGCCTTTTCGACCAGCGCACTGCTTGTGTCCTCCAACGGCTGCGTTTTCAAACGCTTTTTGCGCAGCCACGTACTACAATCATTCGAGGCAATCACATAGAGCCAACTTGCAAAACTCTGCGGCTTCTTCAGCTTCGCCAATCTCTGATAGGCTTTCAAGAATACATCTTGCGTAAGTTCCTCAGCGACGTGGAAATCTCCGATTTTCCGCCAGATAAGCGCGTGAACCTGTTTCTGATACTTTTTCACAAGTTCAGCGAAGGCGTTATCATCGTCGTTGAGGGTGCGGTGAATTAATACAACATCCGTATTTTTCATAGCTCACCTCCGATAGTGCTATAGTGACGCTACTTAGGAGTGAAACGGTTGCATAATTCTGCAAAAATAAGAGTTTATTAGGGTAAGGAGGGTTGAGATTCGACCATCAAATTTTCACACCACGCCATTCGTCTGTAGCGCAGGTAATATCGACAACGTTGCCATCCGGGTCTGATACCTTGAAAGAGCGTTCGGGCGGTTTATCAGCACTAATATCGTCGCCTTTTTTCACATTGTCCATTAGCAATTCAAATCCGCCGTCGCGAAGCGTGTTATAAATGCTTGCCAAATCTTCAACGATGATACCGAAGTGGATAAACTCTGTTCCCTCCTCAAACGGAGCGCGTTCGTCGCCATTGTACTGGAGAATTGTCATGTTCAGTGTGCCGTCAGAGAGGTCGAGTCCACCGCGTCCCCGATAACCTACGAACTCAAAACCGATGGTTTCATAAAATCGGCGTGAGGCTTCCATATCCTTCGTCCGCAGTGCGATATGTCTCAAAAATGCCATTGTTGCTACTCCTTTTTCATAAAAAGAACTGAATCAGTCAGAAATTTGTTGGAACCGCACTCTATTTTACACAAGCCCTATTTGAATGTCAACACATCTCTTGTAGAGGGATTTCTGAATCCCGACGCGTATTAGTTGGTATGCTTCGCAGTTAGAACAGTTATCGGAAAATTTTAAAGTCCGTAAAGTGTGCTAAAGTGTTTTGATTGGGTGTTTCCCCTAATAAAGTGGTCAGCAACTTTAGTACACTTCGGAACTTTAGATACACTTGCAAACTTCCTGACTGCTGATGGCTGACCGCTAATATCCAGAAATTTCCTTTTCAAAAAAGAAGATATGTGCTATAATAAAATTGTGTTCAGGTGCGTCCGTGGACGCGCTTGCATGAAGCAGTACAGAAAAATTGAGACCGAAAAAACATTATGCTAAAACCGAAACCCGGCATTGACACAATTCAACCGTATCAGGGTGGTAAACCGATCGAAGAGGTCCAGCGCGAGTTGGGTATCACTGATATTATCAAACTCGCATCCAATGAGAACCCATTGGGTCCATCGCCGTTAGCGACGCAAGCGATCGCCGAGAGTGTCTCACAGGTACATCTCTATCCTGACGGCAATGCCTATTACCTCAAAATGGATCTTGCGCAACATCTGGAGGTATCTCCTGAACACCTGATTTTAGGGAACGGCTCAAACGACGTGCTGCAGTTAGTCGCTGAGGCTTATGTCGCTCCGGGCGATGAAGTCATCTACGCGGCGGGAGCATTCGTCGTCTATAGTCTTGTAACGAAGTTGTGCAATGCGACAGCGGTTATCGTGCCGATGGTAGATGATACACATGACCTCTCTGCCATGGCAGTGGCGATCACCGATAAAACGAAAGTTATCTTCATCGCGAATCCGAATAATCCAACTGGGACAATGGTTACGGCGGACGAGACCGCGGCATTTATGGAACAGGTGCCGGATGACGTGCTTGTCGTTTTTGACGAAGCCTATTATGAATATGTCGCACGTTCGGACTACCCGAAGACACTGCCTTATGTGCTGGAGGGGCGGAATTTCATCATCACCCGAACGTTTTCAAAAATTTATGGACTCGCCGGGCTGCGCATCGGATATGGCATCGCGCCCCCTCCGTTGGTTGAGACGCTGAATCGGGTGCGACAGCCGTTCAATTGCAGTTTAGTAGGGCAAGCGGCGGCACGCGCTGCACTGAAGGATACGGCGCATGTTAAGGAAAGCCAGAAAAGCAACGCAGCCGGAAAAACATTCCTCTATAAAACGTTTGATGGCATGGGACTCCGTTATATCGAAACGGAAGGCAATTTCATCATGTTGCACGTGGAACAATCGGGCGCAGAGATCACGGATGCCCTTCTGAAACAGGGCATCATCGTGCGTCCGATGGCGGGGTACGGCTACCCAAACTCCGTTCGCGTAACAGTCGGCACACAGCAAGAAAATGAAAGATTTATCACGGTATTAAAAGTTGTCAGTTACCAGTTACCAGTTATCAGTTAAGAGACCCCTTGTGGCGGATTCAACCTTTGTTACTGCCACAAGAGCGTAAGTGACGACTGATAACTAATAACCAATAAAAAAATATGAAAGAATTCGTACAACTCAGCAACAAACGCCCTACACGGCAAATCATGGTAGGCGACATTCCAATCGGTGGCGGCAGTCCGATCTCTATCCAGACGATGACAACAACGCTGACGCACGATATTGATGCCACGTTGGCACAGATAGAACGGTGTGCAGAGGCGGGAGCACAAATTGTTCGCGTTGCTGTCCCGGAGGAGCCAGACGCGAAGGCACTAGCTCCGCTCGTCAAACGCGCACCTGTTCCGATAGTATCGGATATCCACTTCAACTATCGGTACGCCCTCGCTGCGGTAGATGCGGGCGTGGCAAAGGTTCGTATCAATCCCGGTAATATCGGTAATGAGAAACGGATTGCAGAGGTACTATCTGCAGCGAAAGCAGCGAATATCCCAATCCGTATCGGTGTTAATGAAGGTTCGCTTGAAAAAGACCTCTTAGAGAAATACCCTTCACCGACAGCGGAGGCGTTGGTAGAGAGCGCGATGCGGCACGTCAATATCTGCGAAGAACACGATTTCAGGGACATCGCTATCTCCGTTAAATCGAGCGATCCGCTTCGGATGATTGCGGCAAATCGGCAGCTTTCAGCCAAAGTTCCGTATCCCTTACATCTCGGTGTGACGGAAGCGGGAACACCGCGACGGGCGCACGTCAAATCGACACTCGGTATCGGGACACTTCTGCTGGAAGGGATCGGTGATACCATACGCATCTCAATTACCGGCGACCCAGTTGAGGAGGTCCTGACGGCGAAAGAACTCCTACGCGCCCTCGGTATGGCAGAGAATATGCTGAATGTCGTTTCTTGTCCATTCTGTGGGCGTGGCGATCCAAATGCAGGTTATGAGGACATCGTTACTGGTGTCGAAGAACTTCTGGAGAAACACGACATCAACATGGAAGTCGCAGTGATGGGCTGTGAAGTCAATGGGCCCGGTGAAACGCGCAACGCTGAAGTCGGCATCCATTTGGGTGGTAAGGAACTCGCAGTCCTCAAAGTCCGGGGAGAACGCGTACGCACCTTCCGCGGGCGCGACGAGGTCAACCCAGAGTTTTTGGCAAACGCACTATTAGAGGCAGCACAGCAATTACAAGCATCTGAGGTCGATAGTGCCTCGTAAGGTTAAAAATGAAGGACTTTCAGCAGCACATCCAAAAAGCAGTTCGATTGATCCCCGTTCAAATCGGGTTAATCGCGCTGTTTTTCTGTATTTACCATCTGTTTTTGAAATATATTATGCGCGAGACGGGACTTGACTTAGGCGCAGTCGGGTATAACAGACATGTTGTACCGCTTTACGCCCAACCGAGTTTTGACTTGAGTTTATGGATACTGCCTGCTTTGATTGTATGTGTCGGTTTCTTGTATCTGTGCCACAGATACCTTCTTTCGGATATATCCGATGGACGCTTAATCGGCATAGCGATCGTCTGTTTTATCGCAATTAACATTAGCGTTGCCCAAATTGACGGGTACCGAGAAATCGGGTCGGAAGACGAGAAGGAACGGGTCTTAACGCTTCTCGAACCGTATACGCGAACTTCATTAGAATATTACGGTGACGTGCCGCGGGTAGACGAACTCGGAATCCGCAGGTTTCTCAGGGATTATAGTAAACCAGAAGTGTTTGACACACTTTCAGGACACACGCGTACCCATCCGCCGGGCGGTGTGCTTTTCTTATGGCATGTCTGTGCACTTTTCGGTTACAATCTCATATCCGCATCTTTAGTTACGATCATCTTTACCGCGCTTACGGTGATACCGATCTACCGACTTGCGGAGATGCTTTACGGTAAAAAGGTCGCCAAGTACGCACTCCTCCTTTTTCTTATCACGCCAAATTTTGTGATGTTCACCGGCACGTCAATGGACGGTCCCTTCAGTGTCTTTCCAATCTTGAGTGTCTATCTTTTTTATGTCGCACGGGAGCGAGAGACCGTACCCGATCAGAAATGGTATGAATTCCGTCTATACAGTTTATTGACCGGAATTTCGCTTGCAGTCGGGATGTTCATGACGTATTCAACGGTCGTCGTCGGTGTGTTTCTGTGTGTGATTGCCTTATTGGAACGGAAACGATTCAGGCAGTATCTGAAGGTGCTGTTGTTCGCGAGTGCCGGATTCATCGGATTTTATCTGTTGCTCTTTGTCCTGACGGGATTCCGTCCGATTGAAGCACTCTGGGCAGCCATCAAAAAAGATGAGGCAGGCATGGGGAGCGGTTATGAGAGTATCGAACGTTATCTACATCTGAGTTTTGCTAACCTATTCGCTTTTCTCATCGGCGTAGGGTTTCCAATAACAACTGTCTGGCTCCGGCAACTCGCCTCAACAATAAAGGAGTGGCGGGAGGAGACCCTCTCACCTGAACGGGAAAGTGGTGAGCGGCGCACGTTGTGGATTTTCCGGCATGAGAACGTTGACACTTTTGTTATCGGTTTCCTAATTACACTCCTCTATTTTACATTCTCAACCTGGTTTACTATGGAAGTGGAGCGTATTTGGATTTTCATGGTGCCGTTTTTTGTTATCCCAGTTGCCAAACACCTCACAGCGCGCTCGCTGGCAGATTTTTATTGGGTCGCCGGTATACTCGTTGCGCAACTCATCGTTGGGGAAGTCCTGCTCTACACGTATTGGTAGCAGAGGAGTAACCAGTAACCAGTGTCCAGTATCCGGTAACCAGAGAACTCTCTCTGTGAAGCACTCTTATAACTGGAAACTGGAAACTCGTAACTGGAAACTGGAAAAATGCGAATTCTTTATGTCATTGATTCCATGACAAAAGACGGTGCCGAATCCCAGCTGCTCAAGACATTAGCGCGGTTACCGCCGGAACGGTATGAAGTATCTGTTGTACTGAGCCGTGCCGAAGGCGAACGCGTGGCAGAACTCACAGCGATACATTGTGTGCGCGCGGTTACAACGCTCACAGGCGGAGACAGAGGTAGACCTCTACTGGAAAAAGCGTTTGCAATCGCTGGTATTGTCAGAGCAATTAAACCCAACATCGTACACAGTTGGCTGTGGTATTCCAATTTCCTCTGTGGACTTTCCCGTAAGTGTGGTTTTTGGCGACGTATCCCGTTTGTTGCCTCACAACGCGGCGATTATCATGCCCGATACGGCAAATTCCGGCTCTGGCTCACCGAAAAGGTCATCTACAACACCGCCGATGTCCTATTGACGAATTCCGAACCGATTCAACGCTATCTCTGCCAACGGTATCCAGCCAAGAAAATTCATAGTATTCCCAATCTATTAGAATTACCGACTGAGGCATGGGCGCAGCGACCAACACCTGAAACCGAGGAAAAATTAATCGTCGGTGTCGGACGCTTCGCACCTGAAAAAGGGCATCGTTATCTAATAGAGGCATTAAACCTGCTGACGCAACAGGATATTGCGTGGCGATGCATGTTTCTCGGTGAAGGTGAATTGGAGGCAGAACTCCGTGCGCTCGCCTCAGAATACGGAATCTCCGATAAGATAGCGTTCCCTGGTTTTTGTGAGGATGTCTTTTCTGTGCTGCTAACGGCAGATGTCTTTGTCCTCCCATCACTCCACGAGAGTTCGCCGAATGCGCTGATTGAGGCGATGGGGATCGGGATGCCTTGCATCGCATCAGATGTCGGGGGAATCGTAGACCTGATTGAAGACGAGACAAACGGTGTTCGAGTTCCGCCAAAGGACCCGACATCGTTAGCAGCGGCACTACAACGGATATTGACAGAACCCGATTTTGCTGAAAAGTTGGGGAGAAACGCACGCACAACTATTCAGCAGAAGTTCAACAGTGCGGAGTCTATCAAGAAATTGGAAGAGATTTATCAACGGTTTTTGTAGTGAATGGTTCGATGCTTTATTGTGAAGAGATGAAAGATAGATTAACAAAATGGCATGCTGCCTACATTCAGAACGCTTACCAGGAATTAAAACGCGGCGCGACACGAAAACAACTTGATACACTGAATATTGATGCTACTGGTAAAAGAGTATTGGATGTCGGATGCGGACCGGGAAATCTTCTTGCCGCTCTCTCCGCTGATGCACCGGAACTCCTCATCGGGGTTGATGTGGACGAGATATTCTTGGTGTGTGGGCGTTCTCAAATCCAAAATTCAACAGAGAAGCAGTCACCAGTTACCAGTTACCAGTTACCAGTTAAGAAAGAGCCCTCTTCTCTGGAAACTGGAAACTGGCCACTGGTTACTGATAAAGCAGTTCCGACCTTGCTCCGTGCTTCACTTCCGACCCTGCCATTTGCAGATGAAACATTTGACCTCGTAACCTGTCTCCTCGTTATGCCACACGTCCCTGATGACAGCGCAGCTTTGACTGAACTTGCACGCGTCTTGAAACCCGGCGGCACGCTCGCCATCTCCGGACATGGGTTCGGATTCCCGCTTCGATACCTCAAACGCTTCAGGCTAAAACCGTTGCAGATGTATCTCGCCAGTTTGATCTATAAATGGACTGGGAAAAAATGGATCCGGAACACGCTCCAGAACGACCGGAAAATTTGTGACTTCTTGGACAGTATCGGTGTAGTGCCAGAGATGTACCACTACAATCAAAAAATCCTCGGATGTGTCGTGACTTATTGGATTAAGGCGATTAAGAGCGATACCAATCCTAAAGCCACGCAGTAGTAGGAGAACAGAGAAAATTTGCCTCGGTTTAGGACGACCAATAGAAACCGCAACGCGATATAACCGACAATAAACGCGGCAAGCATCCCTGCACCTACAACGTGAAACGGTATCGTGATGTCTCCGACATCTCGGATTTTCAGCACAACTGCCCCGAGTATCGCCGGAATTGAGAGCAGAAAGGAGTATTCCGCGGCAGTTTTTGCTGGAATCCCCAAAAACAGAGCCAGTGAGATCGTTGTTCCAGAGCGAGAGATACCGGGTGTAATTGCGCAGCCTTGGGCAATTCCGATGAGCGGTGCGTGCCACGTTTTCAACCCTCCGCTTGAAATTTCAGAACCTTCCATATCCTGTCTGCGAAGTCGAGGCAATTGCAAAATAACACCCGTAAGAATTAACATGATGCTCACAAGCTGAACTGCATCGAAAAAAGATTCTAACTGATCCTTGAATAGCACTGCGATAACACCTGTCGGAATAGAACCGAGCAGTATCAGCCAGATAAACTTGAGTTCGGTGGATGTATTGAACGTTGAACTCGGCTTCCGCCAGAATTGAGTGTCCGCGAGTGTAGAAACGCCGCCTACCGCTAACTTTCCGATGGCTTCACGATATACGGCGATCACGGCCGCTAATGTTCCAACATGGAGCATCACGTCGAAAAAGACGAGAGGCTCCTTCAATCCAAGGAACTGTTGTGCCAAAACGAGGTGTCCCGAGCTGCTAATCGGTAAGAATTCGGTTAAGCCTTGTAAAATCCCGAGGAGGATTGCTTCAACAAGTGTCATGCATTTATTGTAGCACTTTACGCGCCCACTCGCAAGGCGAAATTATCCTTAAGCAGCGTCATTCAGTTTTAAGAAATTATAGAGTTTCTCGTCCTTTTTTCAGGATCCGGTGCGGTTCCGAACCGCACCTACCGGGTCTGGGGGGCCAAAATTAGACGAAAAAACCGAGAACTGAATGGCTCTGCTGAAAACCAAATAATGCGTTGACACTGTTACCCATTTATGTTAGAATTGTTTTAGTTAAAACACTAAAGGAGGAAATACCGATGCTTAGAAGTATGATCGTATTAGGGCTTTCAGCAATCTTTGTATTTGCTGTTACGCTCTCAGACGCTATCGAGAAAGAGGACATCCTTGTCTATTATTCTTTTGACAGACTGAATGGCAAGAAATTCACGGATGATTCCGGCAACGGAAATGAGGCTAGACTGGTCGGAAAGGGTTCCCTCGTTGATGGGGCATTCAAGAAAGCAGTGCATCTAAGTGGTGGTGGCATCGTCCAGATGGACCAGAATGATTTCATCGTTCCGATCGGCGAAAAAGGGTTAATCACGATGGAAGCCTGGTTTTACCTAAATAAACATGTTGAGTATGATGGTATCATCTCAATTGAAGCCGCTGCAGGCGGATGTTGTGAATTCCGAACTATGGTCAACCCTCAATTCAAACCGTTCTGGGATGCCGGGCATCATGCGGATAAAAGTCTCGGAAACTTCACTTTTGAATTGAAAGAGTGGTACCACTACGTTTTGGTTGCCGATGGGAAAGATGGCAAAATCTATATCAACGGCGAGTTTATCGGTGCCCAGCCAGAAAATTTTAGGTGGCCCGAATTCAAAAAAGCGGCGATTTATATCGGCGCAGGCGAAAACCCGACGCTTCACAAAGTCGAGGACGCTATTATTGATGAAGTCGTCATATATGCCGCGGCGTTGACTGAAGAGGAAATTAAAGCATCAATGGAACTCAGCGTTCCGGGTGTGCTTGCAGTTGAAGCCCGTGACAAGTTAGCAGTAACGTGGGGAGAACTGAAAACCGATTTCTAACACTATTATCTATTGGGTGAGACACATGGGTCTCACCCACATCTATACTGATTCGGAGGCGCTATGAAACTTGGATTTTTATCAAAAATTTTTGAAGGCGCGTTAAGCATTGAAAAAACATACAACGAATGTGATAGAGCACTTGGCCAACTGAAAGCCTACAACGAAAAACGCAAACAGCCAGACTTTCGGATTTCAGATGAAGAGAAAGCCGACTTAGACGCGGTCGTCAACACTGCGCTTGAGAATGCAACCCGTATCGTCGACAAAGAAGGTGATCGGAACTGGCCAGGTGTATTTCGAGAAATGCACAAGAATCTCGCAAGCCTCTATTTGGAGCTTGACGAACACGATAAAGTGCGGGCAGCGTGCGAACGCTTACAAGACTATGGTGAAGTCGGCAAACAGGATGCCGAAGAGGTCATGCAAAGCCTAAAAGAAAAAGAGGAGTAGGGGTTGTTAGTTATTAGTTTGCCTCACAGTGAGAGTTGTTGGTCTGTGGCGGTTGTGTATCCTTTCACCATCACAAATATCTCTTAACTGAAAACTGAAAACTGATAACCGACGACTATAATGCAGTTCCTGAACCCTGCCGCGTTTTATCTGTTGGGATTTATCCCGATTGTGGTGGCACTCCATTTCCTAAAATTGCGCCGCCACACCCACCGTGTTCCGAGCATTATGCTTTGGCGCTCCACTGATGAAGATCGGAGAGCGAATGTCCCTTTCCAACGCCTCCGTAACCTATTCCTCCTGATACTACAAGTGCTGTTTTTGTCGCTTGTCACATTTAGCGTAGCACGTCCAACATTACGTAGACCAGGATTTATACCAGGGCGGGCAATTCTCATTATTGATAACTCCGTGAGTATGCTGGCAACAGAGATGGGACAAACCCGTCTCGCGTTAGCAAAACAGGCGGCACTGGACCACATAAAACAGGTCTCTGCGGAAAGCGGAATGATGCTGATGCTGACAAACACCACTGCTATCCAAGAGGCCTTCACAACTGATACGACTAAACTCCAGCGCGCAATAGAAAGTATCCCACAAAGTGAAGCACCACGTGACCTCCAACCCGTCTTTGATGCTGCAACGCACTATGCGGAGTCGTCACAAGACAGTATCTTTTTTATTAGCGATAACTTTGAAAATCTGCCGGATATATCGCTGCCTATTCATAAAATCGGAGTCGGCGGCGCAGCGGAGAACGTCGGAATCGTTCATTTCAACGTTGAAATCGTAGCAAACGAGTACAACGAGTACAAGGTACGGGTCGGTATCCGAAATTTCACGGATGCTCCCAGAGAATTGGACGTTCAATTGGCGGTAGAAGGTGAACCCTTTGATGACAAGACAGCATCTATCCCACCGGGTAAAACTAAATCTATTCTATTTTCGGGTGATCCGAGCGGTTTAGAAGGGAGGGTTATGAGTGCACACCTTCAGTTAGAAGAAGATGACTTTATCGTTGATAACAGTGTTTTTGCACTCCTATCCGCTGTTTCTCCACTGCGGATGCTGCTTGTTAGCGACAATCAAAAGTCCTTGCTGCCTGCATTGTTAAGGACGTACGGAAAACACGTCCAACTCCATCAGGTTGCCCCTTCGGATTATCACGGGACCGGTGACGCACATATCGCAATTTTCGATGGTGGCACACCTACCGGACGAGAGGCTTTCGGGGGGCTTACTGAAATTGCAGCTGGAACACATTTGATCTTCGTCAATCCGGGCAGCAACCTACCATTTATACCAGAAGATGCCCGTGCTGTTGAGGAAGTTCCAACACCTGTACGCGTTATCAAGACAGATGAAACCCATCCGCTCCTGGTGGACGTATCGCTACAAGGATTCCAAGTACTTGAATCTAACTACCGAACGTTGCCGATCTTAGGACATTCGCTTGTAAAAACAGAAAAGGGATCACTGATATGGATAGGTGAGAGATCAGGTAGTCATTTCGTTGTTTTTGAGTTTGACGCGTTCAATGTTTTTGAGTTTGACGCGTTCAATCGAGTAGGATCTTCCTTTGCCCTAACTATTCCTGATGGACCGCTATTTTTCTATCACTGTTTAGCATGGCTTGAGGCGCGAAGTGCTCCGCTCCAACCGGTGGTATTTCAAGAGGGACAGACCCGACATGCCTTCCGCACTGGAGAACAGGTAAAAATCGCGCCTATAAGCGATGGGGCAACCCTTCACGTGCGGAAACCTGATGAAGAGAGGGTTCCGGTGGAGGATTCTATATTTACCGATACAGATCAGGTTGGTGTCTATACCCTCTATGCTGATGACAGGCCGCTGGAGCGGTTTACGGTTAATCTGCTTGATGCCAGTGTGTCGGCACTTTCGCATCCTGTTATAGAGCAGAATACAAATGGAACAGTCCCCATGATAGAAGGCGGATTGCAGCCTGTGACGCAAGAAGTGTGGCGTTGGTTTGCACTTATGGCGTTCCTGCTCCTCCTATTGGAGTGGTGGTTCTACCACCGAAATACCTTATAGCACTGAAGAAACAGGTAGGACTTGCACAAAGTTCCTTTGTTGGTTGCGCAATCGGAAAATTGGAAGGCGGGAAGGGTGGAAGAATTTCCTTCCACCCTTCCGGTATCCTTTAGGACTTACGCAGTTGGTTCATAAGTCCCCCTCCCTGATAAGGGGAATTTAGGGGGTTTAAGAACCAAGTGCGATTAATTTTCCTCAACATCTATCAGATCAAATACCTCTTGGATAAACTTGGCTTTCGGGATCACGCCTCCGAAACGTCCAGGGTTCTGTCCATCTTGGAATACAAGATAAGTAGGATGTCCTATAAACCGATATTTTTGAATTGTTTTCGGATTGCTGCCTGAATTCAATTTCACGACGACAAATGTGTCCTTGTATTCTAAGGCAATTTCGGCGACAACTGGCGCCATTCTTTGACAGAACAGTCATCCATCTTTATAGGACTCAACCACAACGGGCAGCTTAGATTCAAGCACAAGGGTGTCAAATGTTTCATCGGTGACTTCAAAGGGGATGCCGTCGTATGTGATGGCGGTCGTAAAAGTAATATTGATATCCGTTTCGTTGCCAGCAGCGTCTTCAACTTTTCCTACAATTACGTAAGTTACGGACGTTGTCTTGTGCCCAAGTTCTTTGCCTTTGACGAGTTCAAGCGTCGCTTTGTTGCCTTCAATTTCGCCGATCCAACCAACATTATCGCCTGCTTCCGTTTGCAAAGCGATGGTGCCACTTACCTCTTCACTGAACTCGATTTCAATCAATCTGCTACTGTTAATCTCTGCAGCGTCAACGTCTGTATCATCATTATTAACAGTTCCGCTGGTGATTGAGGGTGCCTCGGTATCCGGTTCGGCGACTGTGTAAGTAAACGTTAAGCTCCCATCCACCCAAGTGATTGTCAATTCAAGTGTGCCGGGGGTGAAGGGACCCGTGATTGTCACTGTATTATCGGTGATAGTAGCATCACCTTCATTGACAGTAACATCCGTTGGTGGATTGTCAAAGGTCAGGGTGATGGGACTATCCACGGTAAGCTCCGACGCAATTGTGGGTTCTATACTAACGAACGCTACAGGCTGACGTATCGTATAGTCGAGCGTTTGTGAACCATCAGCCCAAGTGATTGTCAGCTCAAGTGTGCCGGGGGTGAAGGGACCTGTTATTGTCACTGTATTATCAGTAATTGTAGGGACACCTTCACTGACGGTGACATCCTCTGGTGGATTGTCAAAGGTGAGCGTGATACTATCGTTTGTGGTAATTTCTGTTTCGCTCTCTGGATCCACGCTAACGAATGCGACAAACGGTCTGATGGTATAGGAAAGGGTCTGAGTGCCATCTGCCCAAGTGATTGTCAACTCAAGTGTGCCGGGGGCGAAAGGACCCGCGATTGACACAGTATTTCCATCAATCGTGGCAACACCTGCACTGACGGTAACGTTCTCTGGGGGATGATCAAACGTCAGGGTGATGGTATCGTTCGTTGTAATTTCTGCCCCGCTTTCTGGTTCCGCACGCATGAATTCCGCTGGCTGACGGACAGTATAATTGAGCGTTTGTGAACCATCAGCCCAAGTAATCGTCAACTCAAGTGTGCCGGGGGTGAAAGGACCCGCGATTGACACGGTATTATCGGTGATAGTAGGGACACCTTCACTGACGGTGACATCCTCTGGTGGATTGTCAAAGGTCAGAGTGATGCTATCGTCTACAGTAATTTCGGAGTCAATCGCTGGGTCCACACTCACGAACGCCACAGGGGGTCTGACAGTTTTGCCAAGATGGTTCGCAACAACAACCAAGTCAAGGATATTGATATTACCATCACCGTTGACATCGGAATTAAAGGGCTGATCTGGGATAGGTGTCTCGCCCAAGTCCCCAGCAACCAGCACCAGATCAAGGATGTCTATTATCCCGTCAGCATTGACATCAGCTGCCCTTAATATGTCAATATCCGTATCTTCTTCGGCGTAACTTGCTGTTAAAACGAACAGTGCTAAACTGAGTGTTAGCACTGAACAAATCAATTTTTTCATGTTTTTCTTTCCTTAAATTTTTATTCGGTTTCTTCAATCTCTAAGATGCTGAGAATGTGCTGCACCAGTTTCGTACTGGGCATCGCACCACTAAATCTACCGACAATCTCTCCGTCTCTGAATACGATATAGGTAGGCGTTCCGCGAATTTGATATTCGATTGTTTTTTCTTCTTGGGTATTCACATCCAACTTGGCGAAGGTGAAGGTATCCCGATATTCTAATGCTACTGCTGTGACCACAGGCTTCATCAGTATACAACGTGAGTTTGAAAAAAGTTTATAAGTTAGAAAAGCACAGGTAAATCGTTATTCGCTTGAAGTTCGGAGAGATTCACCGAGGGTTTGGTCTCCAGCAGCTGATACGCAATCAATGCAGCAACAACATTAACTTGGAAGTTAGCGAAACTCCTATGGCGACTGTGTTCGACTTGCGTCTGCGTTTTCAGTTCCTTGATCACGGATTCAATGATCAGACGCTTTTTCAGCAGCACCTCATCAGAAACCGATAACTCAAGGGGGTTCATGTTCTTACGGACTTTATAGATCAAGTTGATGCCTTGCGCGTTGAGCAACTCTCGGAGGTCTTTGGAGATATACCCCTTATCCGCATAGAGATTTCCGAAGAGATCTTCGGATGACAACTCCCATAGCGGTTGACGGTCATCGGTATTCCCTGGGGACACTTGAAAACCTAAGAGTTCGCCTTTTCCGTTGATAATTAGATGAAGTTTAAAACCATAGAACCACCCCATTGAAGTCTTCGAGCGTCCAGCGTGTTCAGCAAAGACGCGATGCGATGAAATGCGCTTATTGTCGCAAACCCGCAAACGTGTCGAATCCACGAAGGAGATACCACTGCATTCACCGAAATGAGCATGAAGATAAAGCGTCAAAAGCATCAATACCTCTTTCTTGAGTCCAACGAACCGAGAATAACTCACCAAATGCGGAAACTCAGCACGCCAATAGACACAAACATGTCTGTTGTAAAAGTGTTTGAACGTCCGATAGTTGCTTTGATGGAAGGCAATAAGGATCGTCATCACTTCGCTCGGATGCAGTTGCCGAGGGCGTCCGCGTGTTTCCGGTGTCGTCGTCTCTGGTAGACAATGCGTCGCCTGCCATTGCGTATAAAGCAGAAAAAAGTCGTCAATTTTACAGAAAAGTGTTAGGATACTCATCAGAGAACTCCTTTTGGTTAGAGAGTGTAGATAATCTCATTATACCAAGAGGGTTCTCTTTACACAAAAACTTTCAACTATTTATCAAACTCACGTTAAA
>PYIY01000080.1 GCA_003635195.1 Candidatus Poribacteria bacterium
TGTAAAATAATCTTTGACTTCGGCTTCATATTGCTTCCACAAGTCACCTGCCTGCCCTTTATACGATTCCTCTGATTGTATTGGACTTGCGTGTTCCACCAATAAAACTGTTAGGTTCGGAACAATAAGCACGAAAAGCACCCAAACGCACATTGAAAACATCAGAGTGATAGAGGGTCGGTCCGTTCGAGTGGACAGAAAGAGTCCGATGAGAAAAAAGAGAGATACATAGAGCATCGATAGGAGGAAGATTAGCAATATCCGTCCCCAATCTGAACTGTTGAAAGAGACGTAAGGAGAGAATTGTATCACCAATAAGCCTGCAACAAAACTCGCAAGAAGCGGAAGAGAAATAGATACTATACCAGCAATGTATTTTCCCAAAAGCAGCGTCGGTCTCGGAACTGCACAGGAGAGTGTTAATCCTAAGGTCCCCGCCTCCTTTTCTCGTGATATCGCGTCGTAAGAAAACAACAGGGCGAGCAGACTCATTACCACTTGGCAGATGACTGTGAAGTCAATAGAAGAAAAGATGTTCAGATAGGGGTTATCGGAGCCGTGGTGCTCGGCAACGGCGGGAACATATCCGTGCGCCACCGTTACTGTATTTCCCTTTCTTTTATCCACGCCTTCGTTGAAAATGCTAAGCAGTTTCGGGTTTCTATCACACTTCAGCAGGTGAGTGAGTCCGAATTCAGAGTATCTTGTTACCTGACTTATCTTATCTTCATTTTCTCGAATAGCAGTTCGGTAACTTTGCAGCCTATCTTCGTAACCTCTGGTCAAAACGAAGAGATTTGTTACAATCAGGGAAAAATAGATGAGTAATCCCATGAGGAATCTGAAACTCAAGATATTTGCTGTGATTTCTCTTCTAACAATTGTCCAAAGCATCGCACTGATTCCAGTTGCAGTAGGTGTGGATAGATTTTGCTTCTATGTCTGATCTCTCCAAATAAGGGCAGTTAGATTCAAAAGTTTTCAATGACGCGCCATTTCTCAAATACTGTTTCATCGCGAAAAACATTGTGGTATTTATATGTGTACGTAGAACCGATCTGCATGGGCAGAGATTCTTCTGTCTTGCCCGGGACGTTGTATTCAAACGATTCTGTCTCCGTTGTGAGACCGTTGGCGTGTTCGTAGTGCATCTTCACGAGTCCAATCCCATTGGCAAACCACAAG
This sequence comes from Candidatus Poribacteria bacterium, assembly GCA_003635195.1. Lineage (GTDB taxonomy): Bacteria > Poribacteria > WGA-4E > WGA-4E > WGA-3G > WGA-3G. Next base: position 1,186 of record PYIY01000080.1, read on the forward strand.
TCGCGTGTCCCGTTAACAAAATTCTCAATAAGGTTCGCACGTTTAGCATCTAATTTATATCGTTCGTTGTCAATAATTAGGGGTATATCATTCTGTGGTTGTGGTGTTGTGTCGATAAAAACGCTTTTGTGTTTGAGACACATTGGAAAAACCTCAGTGGAGGTTTGTATTTGTTCGTATCTGTCTAAGGTTGTCTTCGCTTGTGAGTCCCAGAATCCTTCCTGTGTCCAAGTATCCCCTACAACTGCAGGAAATTTGAACAGAAAAGGCGTAAGAAAGGTTGTCAAAAATGTTGTTGACAAAAGTTCAACTGGATTGCTTCCGTCCCAACCGAAATTAAAGCCAGTAAGTCCCAAAAGGGTGTCGGTTCTTTTTAAAGAGAAGGTGCCTGCCCCCAATTGATTACCGTTTTCGGTGGTAATTTTAATGCTCACGGTAATGTTGCGTTCAGTTTTAATTGTCTCGCTGAGCATCGCGAAAAACTGAAAATTGTCGAGCATTGATTGAATCAGAGATTCGTTCTTCTTTAGTCGATTCCGCGCACGATTGAGCCTACTTTTGATAGTGTTTGTGGTTACACCTAAGAAAGCCGCGATCTCATCGCAGGACATACCATCAAAATAATGGAGGGTTGTGACAATGCGTTCATTTTCCGGCAATTTCGCAAGCCATTTTTTAACAATTTCGTGCAGTTCTTGCGCTGCCGCTTTCGCTTGCTCTCCGGCGAGATATCCGGAGTACGGATCGTTCTGTTTCATGGCACTGCTTATACTTTCGGAAAGTTGGGTGTTTAACCGTTTCTCACGGAACCACGCAATGCAACGGCGTGTAGCAATGGCATTAAGCCACCCAGAAAACCGCTGTGGATCCTTCAGAGTACCAAGTCTCTGATGGGCTTTCAGGAAGGTTTCTTGGACGATGTCCTCAGCAATGTGGAAATCCTTAATTGTTCGCCACACAGTCGCATGAACCTGTTTTTGGTACTTTTCCATTAATGTTGTGAAGGCTGTGTCGTCCCCTGCGAGTGCACGGTGAATCAAGGTAACGTCATTGTTTTGCATCAGGACCTCCTGCCATTGTGGTTGCGTTTGAATCGCAAATTTCGGTATTCATCCGATTTTAATCTACGTGACGCGAATTGAGCAGGAAAGGTTGCATAATTCTGCAAGTGACCGGATAGGCGTGTTTTGCGGAAAGCAGCGTTAACTGCGTGAAAAAGGCAAGGTGGCGTTACGGATGGAAGGCAGGGCAGTCTACTACAACCCCAGATTAACCCAACAGTTCGAAGCACCAACAATAAAGGAAAAGTTAGCCTATTTCAAGTTTAAACGGGATCCAAAAACCCCAATTCACCCAACCGATTGATCCAACGTTGCCGTCTTTCACTTCCTGCTGGATTTGCAATCCAATGTGGATCGTAGAGTGAGGTACCAGGTCGGTTAAAGTGCTCGGGACTCTTCGCATTGCTCCGGGCGCGATTGCGGGTGGCGGCATCCTCTTCAGGGGTCTTTGGATTGTTATAATAGACCAACGTACACATCCGGCGATCATCGCTGCCGCCCCAACTTGCGTGCCAACAACGCATGTCAAAAGCAACAACATCGCCCGGTTCTGATTTGCAAACATAACCCGGCACGTCGCAAATCTCCAGTCCCAGTTCATTCAAATTCTCCCGCAGTTCATCGTGCAGGGACCTCTTATGAGACCCGGGAATCAGTCGCAACGCCCCACTTTCGGCATCAACAGGTTCCAGATAGTAGGCGAATTTCACGCCGTAGCAATCCTGCACCGGATCGGCGTTATGGTCGGGATGCCAACCGGTATTGCCGACATAACGATTTGCGTCCGAAACGACGAAAAACACATCATCGCCATAAAGTTGTTCTGCCACTTCAGAAAACCGTGGGTCTTCCGGCAAATTTGCGAAGAATGGCGTTTCGGAACCCATCATTGGCAGCCAATGTCGGTGCGTGCCATCAAACGGCGCGTGACGATATGCCGATTCCATTGCTGCTTCAAACTCTTCGTTTATGGTGTTTAGTTCGTCCTGGTTGAGTAACTGCCGGAAGATAAGGAATCCCAAAGTGTGAAAATGCTTGATTTGCTGTTCTGTAAGCATGATGTTCCTCCGCGGTTTATCGCGCTAACTTTTGTTGCAGCTTGGGGCTATCTACGACCTCCCGATTCACAATCCACGACGGGATTTGTCCAGAAGCCACATCAATAATACTTCCACACGCGCTCTTAGCGTTGCCTTCAAAACACTCATCCGTCCAGCAGATACTGTGTGGTGTAAGGATAACATTGTCCAAGTTTAAGAGCGGATCGTCATCGCTAATCGGTTCCTGCTCAAAAACGTCAAGTCCTGCACCTTGGATGCGTCGATGTTGAAGGGCTTCTGTGAGTGCTTTCTGATCGACAATTGGACCGCGCGCGGTGTTAATCAGGTAAGCTGTCGGCTTCATCAACCCGATGCGTCTCTCATCAACGAGGCCACGCGTCTCTTCGTTCAGCGGGCAGCAGACACAGACAAAATCAGCGGTTTGCATTAAGGTGTCCAAATCAACGAGTTCGACGCCAATTTCTGCTGCCTCGGCAGGCGGGACATACGGATCATAAGTGATATGGCGCATCCCGAAAGGTTTTGCTAATTTAAATGCCTCTTTTCCAATATTGCCCATACCGACAAGCCCGAGCGTTCTGCCGACTAACCCGATGCCCCTATAGTTTTGCGTATTTCTCCAACCGCCAGCACGGGTGAGTCGATCCTTTATCAACAGCATGTGACTCAACGATAGGACAAAAGTCATGATAGAGGTGGCAACGGGACGCCGAACACCATCGGGGGCGATCGTCAGCAGTACGCCGTTTTTCGTACAGGCTTCCACATCCACCTTATCATAGCCGACACCGAATCGAGCGATGATCGCCAATCTGTCGGTATTCGTAAACGTTTCTGCTGTGATACCGGTGCCCAATACTAAGAGCGCGTCATAATCCTGCACTTGTGTTGCTTGTAACACGGGTGTGTTTTCTGCGATATATTCCCACTGTAGACCCGCTTCTTCAAAAAGCGGATTAGCGATGTCGTCCAAATCGCAGGTGCCATCGGGACCCAGAAAGTCCCGTGTGACACCTACGCGAAATACGGATTTATTCATATTATTCCTCAATCCAAATTTGACGGAAGTACCTCCATTTCAACGGATGGAGTTTGAGATTTTTGACCTTTTTGTTAATGACCAAAATCTGTTTTGCGTGCGCCAAAGGCACCCACGGTACATCCTTGTGGAAAATCTGCTGTGCTTCTTGATAGAGCGAGATACGTTTTTCTCGGTCTGTAGTTGCTCTTGCTTGCTCTAAAACGTTTTGCATTTCATCGCTCCGATAAAATGCGATGTTACCGGCAGGTTTCTCCGCTGACGATTTACTTAAAAGAAAGTAGAGGAAATTATCTGGATCGCCGAGATCAGCACTCCACCCTAACATCGCCATATCGTGCTCCCCATTTTTTGTCTTGTCAAGATAGGTGCCCCAGTCGTAGGTTACGATTTTTGTCTCAACGTTAATATTGCGGAGTTCGGATTGCAGAACTTCAGCAAGTGCGCGTCCGTCTGGAATATACGGACGCGGGACTGGTAACGCCCAGAGCGTTGTCTCAAAGCCATCGGGGTAACCTGCCTCCGCCAGAAGTCGCTTTGACAGTTCAGGATCATAGGCGTAATCCTCAATTGTATCGTCATAGCTCCAGAGTGTTGGCGGAATGGGATTCTTTGCTGGAATTCCCAAACCTTGATACAGATGCTCAATAATCTCTGATTTGTTAATGGCGTGATTTACGGCGAGCCGGACTTTGAGATTATCAAATGGTGGTTTGTCCATGTTCATCGCCAAATAGCCGATACTCATCCCGGGTTGCGATAGTAATTCGAGCGTCGCATCCTCTTGAATCTGTTGCAGATCGTCCGGATTTGGGAACTCCATGGCGTGGAGACTGCCTTGCTGAAGTTCAATGAGTCGCACGGAATTGTCAGGAATAGAGCGAAAAATAACCCTATCTAACATGGGTCGTCCACCCCAATAGTCATCGTTTGCTGCAAGCACGATTTTATCGCCTCTATCCCACTGTCCAAACTTGAACGGACCGGTACCAACGGGATTATTAGAAAACTCGTCTCCCCATTTTTTCACTGCTGTAGGGCTAACAATGGAGAAAGGGGTAATGGCAATCGTATAGATAAAAGGCGCGTAAGCCGTTTTAAGGCGAATCTGGACGGTAAATTCATCTACAGCAGTAATAGTATCCACGATCTCTGCCAAGCCAGTGGCTATCCAGTAAACATAGCTGCCGCCAACGTTATGGAACGGATGTGTTTCGTCATGCTGTCTGTTAAGCGAAAAGAGAACGGCTTCTGCGTTGAAAGGGGTACCGTCATGGAAAGTTACGCCTTGCCGAAGGTGGAAAGTCCATGTCAAACCGTCTTCTGAACTCTCCCAACTTGTAGCGAGACTGGGTTCAAGTTCAGCACTTTCATCTTTGTATTGAACGAGCGTATCGTAAATGTTATCGCAAACTTTGAAAGATTCGCCATCCTCTTCAAGTGCTGGGTCCAATCCGACAGAGTCACCACCGCGTCCAAATATTAAGGTGCCACCCCGCTTCAGATGTGAGTCAGCGGACGCGGTCGAGAGCATTGCAATCGGCAATATCAGAACAATGAGTAAGAAGACTTGTGTGAAAAGCTTGTTTTGCATAATTTCTCCGATGTGTGTTGAAAAGATATATGCTCTATGATACAGACTTTCCCGTGAAATGTCAAGCGGTCTTTTTTTGACAGTTGACGTATACACACTATCTCTGCGGTCTCCATACACAGGTCCTGCCTGTCCGGTTATGAGAATTTGAAACCTCATTTCGGTAAAAGTCGTTTTATTAAAGGGGGTAGTGTCTTAACTGATAGTGCCAAGGTTCCGAACGTCTCTGACAATGCAACCTTTATACGATCTTTACGGTGTTCTATAGCATTGTTAACAATGTATAGTCGGGTGCGAACCTTCCACTACGAACAGACTGTGTCGAAAACTATGCTATCTTTTGAGCAACTCATCCAGAATCTAAAGGATACAACGCAGCCGAGCATTGTGCGTAGCAGTGCTATTATAGGTCTTGTCACGCAGGACAGTTCACGGAGTGTAAAGTTTCTAACTGAGGCACTCGCGGACTCAGATGCAATGATCCGACGCGAAGCGGCAAAAGCACTTCAGGCCCTGGATGTCACGAGCGCGACCGAGCCGTTGCTCCGCGCGTTGCAAACGGAGTCGAATGATTTAACGCTTTGGGCAATGCTTGAAGCTATCAGCGAATTAGGAACGCCCGGTGTGCTGCCTACGCTTGAATCGCTTCTCAACGTTGACTCTATGCTCACGCGGATAGAGGTTAAAAAAAGTATCTCTCACATCCAGAACCGCTATGCTGACGAAGCCGCCACGGCAGTCTCCACGCCCGAACCGCGTAATGAAGGGATAGAAGCAGAGGTGCCGCCCGTTACTGCGGAGGAACGAACTATCCCTAATGAGACAGAGAGAAAACTGAGTCAGGCATCAACACAAGGTTCGCCGCCTGAGGCCAAATCCGCTACTGAAACCGAGGCATCCGACGATACATCTATAGAAGAACCGGAAGAAATGGTAAGGGATGAGGTATTCGCTGACGAACAGCCAAATATCTCTATAGAGTTGACCGCCACAAATCCGCCTGTTGATCTAACCGAACCGACTTTAACAGAACTTGATGAGAAAACTGACACGGTAGATGGTACGCAGTCGGGCAACGCATCTGCTGAAATTATAGATGAAACCGAATCGACAGAAGCAGCGGAAACATCCGCAAGTCTACCTAATGACCTTGATGAGGCACCTATAACGGATTCGGAAGGTATAGATGAGACGGTGAGCGATACGCAATTGGCTGATGAACCGGTCGAAACTACGGATGAAATGGACGATCCGGAATCGGTTGCCCCCGATTCGGAGCTGCCACACCGAGAAGATGATACAGATATAAAGGATTTATCAGATGCAATCGCGCGATCGCCTCGGCTTGCAGGATCCTCCGTTAACCTCCCCGTATTAGTGCCGAATGCCGCCACTGTGCCGTACGATCCGCACGGAACAGCACTTGAACCGACACATGCCAATTTTTTCCTCACGCTATTGCATCCAAGCAAGTATCTCTCCAAACAATGGATATCCCGAACGCGCGCTTATCTAATATTGTGGGCTGTTCTCATTGCTGGTGTAATCGGGTTCACCCAACATCAGAAGCACTTCAGGGCAGAATTGATACCCCACACTGGGCTCTCTGTTGATGAATTGCCGGAATTGGTAAAACGTTCCTTAGCAGAAGGTGATTTCTACATTCAAGAAGGGTATTATAGAAAAGCCATTAGTGCTTATGAACTGAGTCGCGAACTCGGGGCACTCCCCGTTGACTTCTACAGAAAGCTTGGATTTGCATACTTCAAGGAAGGTCAGTATGCGCTTGCGGTTGAAGCGTATGAGTTGTTTTTAGAGGCACGGAGTGCCGAAACACCTGATGTGTTTGCTGCAGAAGCATCGCTTGTGGGAGTATATCCACACACTTCAGGCGGGAAGGGAACTACGCGTGACTATGAAACCTACAATATCCTCGGCACGGCGTATGAGAAACTTGGCCGTGTGTTAGACGCGCAACATGCTTATGAGCAAGCGATTCGGCTCGCCCCCAAATACGGCGAAGCCTATAACAACCTCGCCCGCCTCCATGTAAACAACTACCAGCAGCCGTTAGCAGCGGGTCTCGGAAATCTGGAAGTTTCCCCAAAACTAAGACTTGCTGAGGCGTTGGCGTACACGGCTGTTACGCTGAATCCAGATGTAGCGGCTTATCATGATACTTTGGGTTGGATTTTGTCGAAGCGCGGACAGGTGAATAAGGCGATGAAGACTTTAGAACGGGCTATCCATCTTCAGAAAGATGCTGTTGAGCCGCACTATCATCTCGCACAAGTCGCGTTGGAAGCCAACGAACGGAAAAAGGCGGTAAATGCCATCCGTAACGTATTCAAACTCAAGCCTTCGTTTGTACCCCTCAATACGGTCAAATAGAAACCAGCTCAGCACTTTAGCGGATGATGGAGAGTTTGCCAACGCGCCGATCCGTGTCAGACGAAAGGATATAGATATAAATGCCGCTGCTGATGCCGGAGAGATCCCAAACTTGTTTCTCTCGCTCACGTTCCGTTTTAGCGAACGATGTAATACAGTTTCCACTGACATCGTAGATATAAATGTATGTCCCTATTGGTAGGTTCTCAAATGTAACCTGATCGCATTCCGCTGGTGCTGGATTCGGGTAGACAATTGTCTCTGCGAGTTTAGGCGATGGTAGCGTTATAGTTAACATGCTTGCGTCATCTGCGAGGTCGGCACCGTCTAAATCCGAAAGTTGGAGTGTCTCAACCCGATAGCGGTTGCCTGTCTGGAAGACTTCAGGCGGAAATGTAAGAAGTACCCGCTGACCGGTTTTATCAAGGATTGCTGAACGCGGTGTATAAACCTCCGGTTCGCTGTGCCTACTTCCGTACTTGTGCAAACGGTAGCGTCCAGCGTATGTGGCTGAAACTCCCATCGGTTTGTCGAACACCAATGAAAGTTGGTTCGGCGGTGAATACACGGCATCACGCAACCGCGGTTGTCGGGTCGCAACAACGGATATTGGTGTGGATTGTTGATTTTCCGATTGTAAATTCGGGGTTGTGGATGTCGCGAAGCCGGTTAAGACATTGTCACTATTGAACAACAGAACGTTCTCGCCATCTCCATTGATATCGACGACAATCGGATTGAAAGTGTTGGTCGCCGGATGGTGCCAGATCGGACGATAATCTACGCCATCATATTGCACAAGGTAGAAATTCGGCGCGACGGCGATGCACAATTCATTGCGTCCATCGTTGTTCGCGTCGGCAATGGTGATTCCATTGCCACCATCGCGCACATCCCGAATGCGTTGCGTCCATAGAGGTCGATACGTATCGTTTCCATCGGATCTGAAAACAGCTAAAAGCCAGTGATGGTACCGAATATCCAATTCTTCTATGGTGCCGACCTTGATCCCTGCCTTCGCACAGATAGCGAACTCCGCCTTTCCGTCCCCGTCCATGTCTCCAGCGGCAAAAAGTTCCGGGCTCCCTTCAGGTAGCGTAGTGGTCCATGTATGTCTATATTGGTTGTCTCCGATTGTCTCGTATACAAAGACATCCGCGTCGCTGTCGCCGATTAAAATTTCCAGTCGCCCATCGCCATCAAAATCGCCGGTAGCGAAATTCGCGCTAATTCCGTTGTTGCCTAACGTCGGGTTTTCGAGTGTAGCGATATTGCGATAGTTGTTATCTCCATCTGCCTCGTCCACTGAAATAGAATTGATAGTGTTATCGCGGGTGAAAATTTCCGGTGTGCCATCTGTATCGGTATCCGCGATTGTTATACCCCAGTGCCCTGGTGCTTCCCAGATACGTTCCGTTGGAAATTCGCCTTGTGCGGGTTGCTCCAGCAAGAACGTCACATCTGGCGCGTTGCACAATATTTCCATGAGACCATCGTTATCCGTGTCGGCAATTGTCCAAGGTAAGAACGGTTCAGGGAATGAGAAAATCCGTCTAAAGCTGCCGTTCTCCTCAATCTCAAAAATTTGCGCCGAGTTCGTACCCATTTCCGCAGTGATGAGTTCCAATCTCCCATTTCTATTAATATCGACTGGTTTATTAACAGCATGCAACGCGCGTTCAGCTGATGTGCCTTGCGAAAGATGCAGTGGATAGATCGGCGTGTCCTGTACCTCAATCTCATAGAAACTACCGTTGTTGTCATCAATTCGCAGTCCGCCTGCGCGATTTTCCACCAATAAGCGATACCTATGAGCACCGGGGGATATACCTAAATCTGACAAGTTCACGATATGAAGAAAATTCTCTGCATCCGATCGGACAGTTCTGCTGAGGTCTCCGTTTGGCTGGAAAATCTCTATTTTACCGACGGATACTTTGTCTGTCTCCCAGACAACTGCTGATTCGACGCTATTTCCCGAAAACCACGCCTGCGACGTATGCTTCAAAATGAGCGGTGCCGTCTGGTTTACTTCAACAACAACTCTGTCTCTTTTAATTTCACCGTTTTTCGATTTGATGCTGAGCCGCACTGTATATTTACCTTCCGCTAAAGCGGAAGTGTCCCACTTGTACAAGCAGACATTAAATTTCGGTTTTGTTTTCACAGTTCCTAAGGGGAGCCACAAATCCGGCACTTCGCCGATGCCATATTCTAACCAGTATTCTGTGAATCCGGTGCCTCCGGCACTCCCAAAAATCTCAATTTGCTCAGTATCATTGGATTCTGCATCTTGTGAAAACATTCGGGAGGTATCAATCTGCACAATGAGTTCTGTTGGAGAAGTGAGTGAGGCGTGGGCATCAAGCGACCCCGCACCAACAAGGTCGGAAATAAAAAGCGGGGCTGCTGTCCGAATTAAGATTTCCCGAACCTCGGCATTGGTATAATCTGGATTCGCAGACACGACTAAAGCCGCCACCCCAGATACATGCGCAGCCGCTATGGATGTCCCAGATACGTGTGGGTACCCACCGTTCAGATCTGTGCTGAGAATTTCCTCACCAGGTGCGGCAATATCAATTGTCGCACCGAAATTGGAATCGCTGTATAGTCGCCGTTCTACGCTAAGGCCCGCAACCGAGATGACAGTCTCAAGTCCAGCAGGATACCACGATCCGATCGCGCCCTCGTTTCCTGCCGCCGCAACCAGTACACACCCACGAGCGTAAGCGTATGCTACAGCGTCTGCTATAATGAAGGCGTTTACTGTATCTCCCAAGCTCATGTTAATTACCTGTGCACCGTTATCGGCAGCGTAAACGATAGCCGCAGCAACATCGTCATTCTGGAGATACCCGCCGCCTCCATATTTGAAGCCGGCTCTCAACGGCATGAGACGGCACTGCCACGCAATGCCTGCGATCCCAATCTGGTTGTTCGCTTTCGCAGCGATGATACCAGAGACCAGCGTTCCGTGTCCTGTTTCGTCCACAGGTTCATTATCTCGCCCTTTCCAATCGCCGTTGCCCGGTAACGTCGGCGCATCGCAGAAATCCCAACCGTTGAGGTCATCAATATAACCGTTTCCATCATCATCAATGCCGTTCCCCAGAATTTCACCAACGTTTCGCCACAGCTGCGATCGAAATTCCGGATGTTTCATATCTATACCGCTATCTACAACAGCCACCGTTACTTCTGGGGTTCCCTGTTCAATACCCCAGGCTTGTGGCATATTCATTAAAGCTAAATTCCACTGTTCACCATAGTTCGGATCATTCGGGACTATTTCGGCACAAGGTCGATTGAGACGGTTCACCTCAACCGCTTCAATCATTGGGTGTCTGGCATACCGTCGCTGCAACGGTTTCAGTGCCCATGCTGCTGGGAACCGAATGAGATAGTTACGACGGAGCCGTGGATGTTGTCCGGCGGGTGTAGTCGGTGAGAAAACAGGCGAAACGGATACCGCACCGAGTTTTCTACTCAACGTGTGAAGTTGCTTGCTGGAAGCATCGGAATGTAAGCGTACAATCAGTTCACCGGGAGTGTGAGTGATTTGAGAAAAGTTGTCTGAATTGCTCTGTGCAAAAACGAATTGGACATTTATGAGCGACACGAAAATATAGATATAGATAGATATTTTCGTCATAATTTTTGTGTGTTTATTGGCTCGGATTGCCTCCGTTTTGTTGGTACTACACTAACTGTGCCTACCTGCTATGTATTTAAAATTGCTTTTCTAAATCCAATCTGATATATTAATATATGGAATTCAGAGGGAAAAAACAAATATTTTTATATGTTCTCATAGATACTATAAGGAATAAACTTATGAAAGCCTCAGAACTCACCGTAAAATGTTTAGAAAACGAAAACGTTGATTATATTTTTGGGATACCGGGCGAGGAAAACCTGGATCTCATGGATGCCTTATTGGAATCCGATATTCAATTTATTCAGACCCGTGATGAACGGGGTGCCGCCTTCATGGCAGATGTCTACGGTCGCCTCACTGGACGCGCCGGTGTGTGCCTCGCGACGCTTGGTCCTGGAGCCATGAACCTTGTCACCGGAGTTGCGGATGCTAATATGGATAGGGCACCGCTCATCGCCATCACCGGACAAGCCAGTTTGGACAGGATGCACAAGGAATCGCATCAATACATGGATGTCGTCTCTGTCTTTAAACCGATGACGAAATGGAATACGCTTGTCCATCTACCCGAAATTATCCCCGAATCCATCAGCAAAGCCTTCAAAATAGCGACAGGCGAAAAGCCGGGTGCGACACACATCGATTTTCCAGAAGATGTTGCGAGTATGCAAATTGATGCCGAACCGATCTCACACGATTTCCAAAGCGAGGCGGAACCTGTCGTCTCCTGTTTACAACGCGCCGCGGCACTCATTAACGACGCAAAACAGCCTATTATCCTTGCGGGAAATGGCGTTGTCCGCCAAAATGCCGCTCGAATGCTCACCCAATTCGCTGAAATGACGAATATCCCTGTTGCACACACTTTTATGGGCAAAGGCAGCATCCCTTGGACTCATCGCCTCTCGCTCCTGAGTGTCGGTTTGCAAGCACACGATTTTGTCTCCTGTGGGTTTGATCGCGCCGACCTCGTCATTGCTATCGGCTATGATATTGTCGAATACCATCCACGCCTCTGGAACCCGAACCGAGACAAGAAACTCATCCATATTGATACACAACCGAGCGAAACCGATGCCTCGTACATTACTGATGTCGAGATGGTCGGGAATATTCGACAGAGCCTCAGGCACCTCATGGCAGAAGAAATCTACCCAAAAGACGCGGAATATGCCTCAAACACGTTGCGGAAAATCATAATTGATCAGCTGAATGAACATCGTGATGACAGGGATTTTCCGATGAAACCCCAAAAAATTTTAAGCGATGTCCGTTCCGTCCTCGCTGCGGATGACATCGTTATCTCTGATGTCGGGGCGCACAAAATGTGGATTGCGCGCATGTATCCGTGCTATCAACCCAATACATGCATCATTTCCAATGGGTTCGCTGCTATGGGGATCGCGCTGCCGGGGGCATTCGTCGCGAAATTGATCCACCCAGAGCGTAAATGCTTAGCAATCTGTGGCGATGGCGGGTTCATGATGAACTCACAGGAACTCGAAACCGCTGTCCGAACAGGTGTGCCTTTTGTGACCCTTATCTTCAATGATGAGGCTTACGGGCTTATTGAGTGGAAACAGATGAACGGCTTTGGTAGACCGGCTCATATTGATTTCACTAACCCCGATTTTGTCAAATACGCCGAGGCCTTCGGTGCCAAAGGTTATAGAGTTGAGGCGAGTGACGAACTGGTACCTATACTCAATGATGCGTTCAGTCAAAAGGTCCCTTCGGTCATTGATTGCCCTGTCAACTACGCAGAAAACCTGCGCTTGACGGATGAACTTGGGCAACTGACATGCCCTATTTAACTTGATCGTCTATCTCCTTCTGTAGGAGCGAGCTGTGCTCGCGATCCGTAATAATGGCTGATTTTATATTTTAATTTTCATTCAGACACCAACCGTCGTTTTAGTCTATTTGCTTTCGGATATGCTTCGTTTTTTTTAAAGGAGGACCCTGTACGTCAAGGTACCCACTACCTAAAAGTAGGGGCTTATGCTTCATAGCGACTGCGGTTTTCTCTGAGAGTCCACCGTCTTACTGTCGCTCCACAATAGCGGCCAAGCACGCTATGCACCGAAGTGCCTGATCTTATGTGGCATGTGATTTTTCAACGAGTGCGGACGTTACTCCTGCTACTCTATACATGCAACGGATACTCGAAGGCTTTGTCAATATAGAGGCGTGCAAGGCTTTTACGTGATTGTCTCAATTGACCAGCGTTCCGACAACGCATCAATCACAACCTATGCCGAACACTATGTATACTTTACCATATATTGACTATATTGTCAAATCTATTTTTCAACAAAATCTTACGCCGTCTACATCCGGCAAGCTAAAGCATGGGGATTTGACGGGGAGTGTTAAAAATGGCAGTTTCAACAATTGAGTGGGCAGATGGCAGAATTCGGATGATTGACCAGACGCTGTTGCCCAACGAATTCAAACACATTTATTGCGATGACCTTCCGTCAACCTGGGAGGCAATTAAATCCCTGCGTGTCCGAGGCGCGCCCGCTATCGGAATCGCTGGTGCGTTGGGTGCGGTACTCGGCATTTGGAATTCGACTGCGGAAACCTACGACGCATTCGCTGCTGAACTCAAGTCTGCTACCGATTATCTCGCGACATCGCGACCGACAGCCGTTAATCTCTTTTGGGCACTGGATCGAATGACACGCACTGCGGAAGAGAATAGCCAACTTCCAATTCCTGAACTCAAAGAAGCTCTGCTCGCTGAGGCTTTGGAAATTATTGATGAGGATAAGGCGATGTGTCGGGCTATCGGTCAACACGGCATGGCATTGCTGAACGAAAACGATACAATTCTGACGCATTGCAATGCTGGCGGCTTAGCCACGTCCGACTACGGCACAGCGTTGGCTGTTATGTTTAGCGCACACGAAGCGGGTAAGCAGATTCAAGTTTACGCCGATGAGACACGTCCTTTATTACAAGGCGCGCGCCTCACGACTTGGGAACTCATGCAAGCAGGGATTGATGTAACCCTTATCTGTGATAACATGGCGGCACAAGTCATGAAAGAGGGCAAAATCCAATGCGTTATTGTCGGCGCTGATCGAATTGCCGCAAATGGGGACACAGCTAACAAAATCGGCACCTATAACGTCGCTATTCTCGCAGAAGCGCACGGCATCCCTTTTTATGTCGCCGCCCCGACCTCAACGTTGGACTTCGCCCTTGAAACAGGCGTAGAGATCCCTATTGAGCAGCGGGCAGCAGAGGAGGTAACAGAAGGCTTCGGCAAACTGACCGCCCCTGAGGGTGTGAAGGTTTATAGTCCGGCATTTGATGTCACGCCCGCGGCGTTAGTCACAGCGATTATTACGGAAAAAGGTGTCGCACGCGCGCCTTATACAGAAAACCTGAAGGCCTTACGGGACGCGTAAGATAATTCTGCAAGTTATGCTGCTTTTGCGATATTCGAGCGGGTGCCGCTTATGTCAAAGCAGTCGTACTGATTCGTATTCATAATCCGGGTTGCGAACGCCATAGCCTGTTTTTCGGTGAGGTAACCGTCTGCAATTTCGGCTTCGAGGGCGCGTCGGATTTCGTTTCTCGCTTGAATTGCATAAGCCATCGCGCTGGTCGGCCACCCTGTATCGCCACCGAAAGCGAACAATTTATTTGACGGAACAGCATGGATACACCGGCGCAGGAAATCACGCGAACTGTACGGATCAATACTCCATGCCCAGCAGAAGTCGACCCAAATATTGCGATAGTGCTTGGCAAGTGCAACCAGTTCATCGTTGTAAGGGTAGGCGATGTGCATCAGGACGAACTTCGCGTCAAGATAACGAGTGAACAGCGCACACATATTACCTGCGGGGATGCGCCGTACCGGCATCCGATTATTACCTGCATAATAGCCAGTGTGAATTTTGAAAGGGAGGTTGTGTTCAATTGTGAGTTCAACGCCACGCGCCCAGCACCAATCACCGAGACAGAGTCGCGTTGCCTCATCAATGTCGGTGGGTTCTGTGAGAACGGCATTAAGTGCAGCAGAAGCCTCTGCATCGTTCCTTTCAACCCAATCGAGCGTGCGGTTGTAAGCATGCTGTGATTTTACAGCGATGGCACAAGGGGCATGCTTGGCAAAGATTGCCTCCATAGCACGCTTTAGGGATGCGAGGTCATTGACTTCAATGCCCGTCTCGGCGTGGATGGCACCCGGATCGACCTGTCCGTTACAGAATGTTGCCCACGACAGATCGTAGAGGAAGAAATCCGGACCAGAGGTATCCGGCGTACACTGCCAACTAAAATCGTCCGTTTGGATGTGATCAAGGTTCGCGATGTCGTGTAAAATGTGATAACGTTTGCCGGGTGTGCGAAGCGTCTTTAGGTTATTGGCCCCTGCGAGTCCATCGCCTGTCAGTTCGTCGAGTCCATAAATATGTTTCGCGATGAGGCTGACTGCCTCGCCATATCCAGTAAACTGCGTCGCTTCCCAGGCGTCTCGGATACCTTCAAACCGTGATGCGACGTCTTGAGAGGCATCCATCAGGTTGTTCATCGCTTTTGGAGAGGCACCAGCTGTTACCAAGTCGGCTGGAACGTAGTTTCCGAATAGGTCTTGGAGGATGTCAGGTCCATTTTCAACCCATTCGGCTTCTCGTTTCATGTGTTCGTGTGTATCCACAAGGCGAATAGATTGAATGTGGTGTGTTAAATCGGTGGTTGTCATGCAGTAGTCTCCTATAAAAATTGAAACTAAGTCTTTAGCGTCTCGTACTTGACAAATGTGTTAAGTTATGATTTAATATATAATGTCTTGGCAATTTGCCTCTCTTAACAGTGTGATTGGGTATAATCTTGAAAAGCAAGTAAACGAGATTCGCTCTATTATAAGAGAGCCAGAGGTTTGTGTCAAGGGAAACCGTACATTCATCAGAATGAATGTGAAATGCTCGCGCAAGGACGTGAATGGTTACAGTCGCCTTCTTATGAGGGACCAGACCACAGGAGCATGCAATGCCTACAGGACGGATTAAGTACTATAATTTCGATAAAGGGTTCGGATTTATTGCGCAAGATAGCAGTGATGCGGATGTTTTCTTGCACAGTTCTGCGATTAAGCAGCCCGAATATGATGAACTCCGCGTCGGGCAGCGGGTAAAATATAGTGTTGTTGAAGGTGAGAAGGGACTCGTTGCGCAAAACGTTGAAGTATTATTGACGCCGACAGAACGCCGGTGGCTACGGCAAGGAAAGGCAATTATCCCGCGCGGTTACGCTGGATTTCCAGGTCAAAACCAGGGACAATTTATCGCTGATGAGGCAGTGCCTACCTCTGATTACGAAGCAGACAAATCAGAACCGATTCAAGACCGCCGAAACCGGGACACCTCCGTGGCACCCTCAAAACCTACAGCAAAACTACGCACTCCATCCACCTCAACCAAAGATCTTGACAGTGCTGATGAACCTACACAAGACGGACACGAACAATCTTCAAAACAGCTTAGCTTCGGTGACCTCTATATCCTTAAGCAGATTAACTTTGAAACATCAATGTTTTTCGCGTTGTATAACGCTATACAACTTCCTGCTACTGTCCTTGAGATGACGCTTTCGAGTTTGACCCTCAATAGTAATGGCAAGGAAGAGCAGATCGCTAAAACAGATGTTAAATATTGCTACAAAGACTTTGACGCGGAGAAAGTTCAAGCAGCTGTTGAGATTGACGAAGATGTCAAAGCGCGACAGTTGACGCAATTACCCCCCGATGCACAGCCGTGTGAAATCGATACGGAAGCCGTGCGACATGCCCGAAAAAATGGATCTCCGATTGAGATTACGCTCCGAGAAGGAGAGGTCTTCCGTGGCACTGTAGATTGGGTGAGTTCTTATGAAATTAAACTTATTTTAGAGAATGGGGCGAAGGTCGTTATCTTCCGGCATGCTGTCTACGACCTCTCCGTAAATTAAGTGCTTCCTATGAAAGCGTATTATGAGCTTCTTGGTGAGATTGAGCGTGATGTGAAACGTTTACGCGAAGAATCAGGAGGTGTACCGTGTCCATCTACCTGTTTCGCCTGCTGCCATAACACAGCGACAATGGCAATTAGTGAAGTTGAAGCGCGAGATCTCAAGTTGGGATTGGACGCACTTCCAGCGGAGCTCCGTGCACATATCCGTGCAAAAGCAGAACGCAGCATTAAAAAGTTGGAAGCACACGGCCACAATATTGAAACCATCATGCCGGATACCGGTATGGAAGCGATTGGTGTGATAAAAGGCACCGCTGAAGGTGAGTGCCCTATGCTCATCGGTGGTGTCTGTTCTGTTTATGAACATCGTCCGGTCATTTGTCGCGTCTGGGGATATCCGATTCATAACGGGAATGATTTAGCCTGCTGCCACAAAACTTTCCTCGGCAAGCGCAACCGCTTCCGTCCTCTCGATTACAACCACTATTGGAAGACGTGTCAGAATCTTAGCACCGAATTGGGTGCCACGCAAAAAACACCGAACTGTTATCTTGTTTTTCGACTCCTATCGGAATAAAGTCTGATACATCTGCCACGCTTTTCCGACCTCACCTGTTCGGACCAATGGAGGCACCATGAAAAATAGATTTATCCTTTTCCAGTTTTTTTATTTTGCATCTGTCCTGAGTCTCCTGTTCTATTTCGGTTGTGGAGACACCAAAGACGAGCAAGAGGTAACCAACCCTACTAACAATACGCTCCTCGACGAACTTGATGAACCATCGCGACAACCCGCTAAACAACAGCGATGGTTGACAGAAAAAGACTGGAAAAACTTGAAAGACGCTGAAGAGTGGCTACACCTGACACTCGAAGACTGGGTAAATTTAAAAGACAGAGATTGGGAAAAGTTGAAAGGCAAAGATTGGATCAGGTTAACGAACAGGGAAATTAGAGAATTCATGAACCTTGAGATTCCAAAACGCTGGGTCCTTGAGACGAAAGACGAGGCGTTACGTGAGAAATTTGGCATCACAGCTCGCTTCCAAAAGCTTGGAGACATCCCACAACTTCGCTATGAAGTAGAGTTTAGGCGAAAGCGGAAACAGGAGGCGAAAGATGGGTTTATAACCGTAACACCTGAGTTTGCTAAGCACCGCGTTGGGGATTCCGCAGCGAACTATTTTCTTGCTCCGACTGAAGCCCATAGGCGTTTGCTTGAAGATGACATAAAGCAGTTAAAATCTATAGTCGCACAAGAAAAACGGCGTTTTATGGAGCAGCTCAGAATAGAAGATCCCGAGGCTTGGATAAAAGACATGCGGACCTTCCTCATTGACAAACATGGCGATATTCCTGAAGTTGACACTATTGTTAATTTTTT
>PYIY01000081.1 GCA_003635195.1 Candidatus Poribacteria bacterium
TCAGCAGCAATGGAGCAATCGGATTGATAATCTTGCCATCACGCGATGTGATCAGGTCTGGGTCGGTGATATTACCTACGTCCGTTTGAAAGGACATTTCGTCTACGTCGCGGTGCTCATGGATGTCTTCACTCGCATGATAAGAGGGTGGCAGGTCAGTCGGCACCTGAACCAACCCCTGACGTTGAAGCCTTTAGAACAAGCACTGCGTCAGAGCGTCCCAGAGATCCATCATTCCGATCAAGGCGTGCAGTATCTGTCTAATACTTACATCAAGACCTTGATATGTCATGGGATAGAGGTCTCTTTAGCCCGTAGAGGGTGTCCTTGGGAGAACGGGTATGCCGAAAGACTCATCCGAACGCTCAAGGAAGAGGAAGTCCACCTCAATGACTATGAGAATATCTCAGAAGTTGAATCACGTATCGGTTATTTTATTCAACAGGTGTATAACCAGAAACGCCCGCATTCGGCGTTAGGGTATTTAACACCCGTCGAATTTGAGCAAAAAAACTTGTCTTAACTTTACGGAATTGCGGCCCTAATTAGCGTTGGCACTACAAAAAGTTAACTAACACAAGTCGTTATATATCAAAGTTATACATGTGTCAATTGAAAATTTCTTGGCGGTGTGCGACTCAATTGTTCCTCCCTTTCTCCAAAAATCTTTTTTAAAGTATTTACTATAAAAAATACTTGCAAAAAGAATATTGATGTGATATACTATTAATAAATTTGAGTTTGTCATAAATTAATCATGAAACAACAGATGCTTGACCGCTTTGGGCGGATCCATACGAATCTGAGAATCTCGGTTACGGATGTTTGCAACTTTCGGTGTATCTATTGTATGCCCGAAGACATGACCTTCATGCCAGATTCAGCGCTCATGACTTATGACGAGATTCTGCATCTCGCACGGATTTTCGTCGGATTGGGTGTTAACAAAGTGCGGATTACCGGGGGCGAACCGCTTGTACGTCCCGGTGTACCGGCACTCATAAAACGATTAGCGCAGTTAGAAGGCCTCAAAGACATCAGTTTGACAACTAACGGCATCGGACTTGTTAGCCAAGCGCAGGCACTCTACGATGCTGGACTTCGTCGGATTAATGTGAGTTTGGACACGCTTAACGAGGAGAAATTCGAGCAGATGACACGTCGGAAAGTGCTCTCACGCGTGCTTGAAGGACTTAAAACAGCGCATGATTGCGGTTTCAATCCAATTAAAGTCAACGCTGTTGCGATGCGAGGTTTTACCGACGACGAGATTGTTGATTTGGCGACCTTCGCACGGAAAAATGACTATCAACTCCGATTCATCGAATTTATGCCGCTTGATGCCGATGATGTATGGGGACGCAACATGTACGTCCCCGGAAAAGAGATTATTGAAAAGATTAACGCTGTTTATCCACTTGCTCCGGTAACCTTGAACGGTGAGGCAAAGAGCGATACTGCGCAACGTTATCGCTTCGCTGATAACGGGAACGAAGTCGGTGTCATACCCTCTGTCAGTGAACCGTTTTGCGAAAATTGCAACCGGGTCCGCCTGACTGCTGACGGGAAATTCCGTACCTGTCTCTTCTCATTGACAGAAACCGACCTGCTTACACCACTACGCCAAGGCGCAGCAGATGAGACCATTGCCGAATTAATTCTTGGGGCAGTTGAACGGAAAGAGGCGGGGCATAAGATTAATGCAGCCGACTTCGTTAAACCCGAACGAAATATGTCAAGAATTGGCGGTTGATGTGTCTTTTACAACGATATGGACGAGTGTTTTACGCGACTCGGACGAATAAAAAGAAACAGATTGGGAAAATATCCATAAATAAACCAAGGAGTTCAAACTAACGGTGAGCAAAGACTTGACGATTAGAGACTTGCACATCAGTGTGCAAGGGAAACCAATTATCAAAGGATTAAATTTAAGTGTCCAACAGGGCGAGATCCACGCGCTTATGGGACCAAACGGGTCCGGCAAAAGCACCCTCGCTAAAGGTTTGATGGGGCATCCACTTTACGAGGTTGATTCCGGTGAGGTAATTTTCGATGGTATTGATGTCTTGGAATTGGAGCCTAACGAACGTGCCAAACTCGGACTCTTCCTCGCTTTCCAGTATCCAACAGCGATTCCAGGTGTCAGTTTAGCAAATTTCCTAAGGCTTGCGGTCAGTGCTGTCCGTGGCAAAGGGGCAAACGGTTCCGAGAAGGACGGCCTCATTCCGATGCGCGAATTTCGGCGTGAACTTCGCGAGAAAATGCAACAACTCGGCGTTGATGATTCCTTCGCGAGGCGGTACCTGAATGATGGATTCTCTGGCGGCGAAATGAAGCGTGCTGAAATCCTGCAGCTCGCGATGCTCGAACCGAAAATCGCGATTCTCGATGAAACCGATTCCGGACTTGATATTGATGCTGTGCGGATCGTCGGTGAAAGTATTAGTCAGTTGATCGGACCCGATTTGGGGGTCCTGATTATCACCCATTACCCACGTTTGTTGGACTATATTCGCCCGCAGTTCGTACATATCCTGCTTGATGGGAGAGTCGTTGAATCTGGCGGATGGGAATTGACACAGGTGTTAGAAGCAGAGGGTTACGATCCGATTCGTGAAAAACACGGTATTGCTGAATAGTTGTCGGGGCACGGTAGTTGAATACCGACGACGACTGAAGGAGGAAGTAAAATGGCAAATTCTGAAAAGAACGCGATGGAAGAACTCGGAATTAGTAAAGAGTATCAATATGGGTTCCACGACGATATTGAACCGACGTTTAAGTCACGCAAGGGGTTGGACGAGGAAGTCATCAACCAGATGTGCGACATCAAGGGTGAGCCCGACTGGATGCGCCAGTACCGCCTTGAGGCTTACAAGATTTTCAAGCAGAAGCCGATGACAAAATGGGGCGGCGACCTCTCGCAACTCGATTTTGACGACATTTACTATTATGTCAAAGCTTCTGACCGGAGTGAACGCAGTTGGGACGATGTACCGGACGACATCAAAAAGACCTTTGATCGACTCGGCATTCCTGAAGCCGAGCGGAAATTCCTCGCTGGTGTTGGCGCACAGTACGACTCTGAAGTCGTTTACCATAACATCGTTGAAGAATTGGACAAAATCGGTGTTGTATTCCTTGATACCGATACCGCTGTCAAAGAGTACCCTGATCTGGTCAAGAAATACTTCGGAACGATCATCCCGTCTGCGGATAACCAGTTTGCAGCACTCAACAGTGCTGTTTGGAGTGGTGGCAGCTTCGTTTATGTTCCGCCGGGTGTGAAGGTTGAATACCCATTGCAAGCCTATTTCCGTATCAACAGCGAAAATATGGGACAGTTTGAACGTACGCTCATCATCGCTGACGAAGGTTCCCAGGTACATTACGTTGAAGGGTGCACCGCGCCGACATTCAGCAGCGAATCCTTGCACAGCGCGGTGGTTGAGATTGTCTGCATGAAAGGCTCCCGGGTACGTTATACCACTATCCAGAATTGGGCGAACAATGTATATAATCTCGTCACGAAACGCGCATTCGCCTATGAAGACGCGCAGATGGAATGGGTTGACGGCAACCTCGGTAGTAAGTTGACGATGAAGTATCCGAGTGTCTATATGATGGAACCGGGCGCGCGTGGCGACATCCTCTCGATTGCTTTCGCGAGCAAGGGGCAGCACCAAGATGCAGGCGCGAAAGTCTATCACTGCGCACCGCACACCACCTCGCAGATAACTTCCAAGAGTATCAGTAAAGATGGGGGTAGATCGAGTTATCGCGGATGGGTTGATGTCGCGAAAGGTGCCAAAGGTTGTAAATCACACGTCGTTTGTGATGCCCTTATCCTTGACAAGGACTCTCGCTCAGACACCTATCCGGTTATTGAGATTGGTGAGAACGATACCAACATTGAACATGAGGCTCGGGTCAGCAAAATCGGGGAGGAACAGCTCTTCTACTTGATGAGCCGTGGGCTTTCGGAAGAGGAAGCCTCCACAATGATTGTCAACGGGTTTATTGAACCTCTCGTTAAAGAACTTCCAATGGAATATGCTGTGGAAATGAACCGTCTCATCCAACTTCAGATGGAAGGTTCAGTGGGTTAAGGGGTTATCGGTTGTCAGTTGTCAGTTATCGGTTAAGAGATGCTTTGTAACAATCTGCCCAAGTTTCGAGTATGTCAGAAGGTAGTAAATTATTACATCAAGACCTTTTAGCTGAAAACTGATAACTGAATATCGACAACCAATAAAGGATTAAAACAAAATTGCAAAAAGGTGATTTTTCAAAAGAATTTCTACAAAAAATAGCAGCAGCTGAACCACAGTGGATGCGTGAGAAACGCTTGGAGGCTTACGCATTGTACGAATCCTTACCGATGCCACATACGACTAAAGATGATGTGTGGCGACGTACCGTTGATATGCGTACCCAAGATTATTGGCGACGTACCCGGCGATATCTTCGCGGTTTCGCTGTTGAAAATTATCATCCGAGTGTCCCTAATGGCGCGGTATCCTCCGAAGATGTTGACTACAGTGAAGCGGAAACGGCGGGTGGCCTTGTGCAAGTTGATGGACGATGCCAACACACTTCTGGTTCTGAGATACTCAAGGAAAAAGGCGTATACTTTGCCGATATCCATACAGCCCTGCAAGAGCAACCCGAACTTCTCCGTACTTACTTCATGAACAAGGCGGTGACGTTAGAAACGGTGTTAAAGAGTGGGAATATCGCGCAACGTAATAAGTTTGATGCGCTTCACGGGGCATTTTGGCAGGGCGGTTACTTATTGCATGTGCCGAAAGGCGCGAGGCTTGAAGTGCCGTTGCACGTCTATATCAAAATGTCTGAAGCGGAGCAAGCCGACTTATCACATACCCTCATTATTGCTGAAGAGGGTAGTCAAGTCGTCGTTTTGGAAGACAATTTATCTACCACTCCAGATGCAAGCGGATTGCACAGTGGCGCGGTCGAAATTTTCGCCGGACAGAATGCGAATGTGACATACGTGCAGGCACAACGTTGGAACCGGCAAATCTGGAACTTCGCTTCGCACCGCGCGATGGTTGCCAGAGATGCCCATCTCTGTTGGGTGACCGCTACGTTTGGGGGTAGGCTCAACAAGATAAACCAAGCCGTTGTCTTAGAGGGCGCAGGTGGGAACGCCAAAATGTTAGGAATCGCTTTTACGGATGCACGCCAACATTTAGATGTTAGCACCGCACAGGAGCATGTTTCACCGCATACCTCCAGTGATCTCCTATACCGAACTGTCCTCAAAGACAGGGCACAGTCTGCGTGGGGTGGCAACATCTACGTCTATCCGGCGGCGAATCATACCGACGCGTACCAGAAGAACGATAATCTCCTACTCAGTGAACGGGCGCATGCCGATACTTTACCCGGATTAGAAATTCAGGCGCATGAGGTGCGTTGTACACATGGCGCGACTGCTGGTAAGATTGATGCGGAACAGATTTTTTACCTAATGAGTCGTGGTTTGCTTTATACGGAAGCAGAGAAACTAATTGTTGAAGGGTTCTTTGAACCTGTCATGGAACGTATCCCATTAAAATCTGTGCGCGAAGAATTAAGTACGTCTATTACGCGCAAACTTGAATAGTTGTCAGTGGGAATGGTTATCAGTTTTCAGTCGTCAGTTGTCGGTTAAAGATGTTTGTTGTGGAGGGCAGTTAACTGGACTGCCACAGGAAATTAACTGGTAACTGAAAACCGATAGCTGATAGCCATCTTACTGATAACCGACAACCGACAACCGATAACGAATAAAAAAAGGAGAAACTCACCATGAGTCAACCGAAAATTATCGCTTACATGAAGCCCGTCTGCGGATGGAGCAATGGTGTCCGTGCCATCTTCGCCAAATACGGTTTGGCGTATGAAGATAGAGACATCATTAACAACGAAAACAACTATCGTGAAATGGTTCAGAAAACGCGGCAGCCTTATCAGCCGTGCGTTCAGATTGATGACGTGATGCTTGCCGATGTCAGTGGTGATGAAGTGGAACACTATTTGGTTTCGGAAGGGATTGTTCAATCGAGCGATGCTGAAACCGATGTGCCAACGGATCAGGCATGTGAGGACCACGGACCGTCTGCTGTCAGTATCGGTTTCCCCAGTCGATAGCGTATTTAATGGTCTCCGATGGTAAGCACGCTCAGCCGGGCGTGCTTATCTGTAATTGAGACCCTTGCATAGGTTAATAAACACAATGCACACCGCGCACTTTCGCCCTCTTGATGTAGAAAGCATCCGAAAAGATTTTCCGATCTTCGCAACGGAACCCCCTTTGGCTTTCCTTGATAATGCCGCGTCAACACAGACACCACGTCCGGTTGTTGCGGCGATGGATGCTTATTACGATACCTATCGTTCCAATATCCATCGCGGCATCTATCGTATTTCAGAGGAGGCGACGGAACAATATGAACGCGCACGCGAGAAGGTGGCACAACTCATTAACGCACCGCGCTCGCGCCAAATCATCTTCACGCGAAATACAACGGAATCCATTAATCTCGTCGCTTATAGTTGGGGAACAGCAAATATTCGGGAAGGCGATGAAATTGTCCTGACTGTTATGGAACACCATAGCAATCTCGTGCCTTGGCAGTTACTTGCACAGCGCACGGGCGCGGTGCTCCGGTTCCTTGAAATTACCGATGAAGGGTTGCTTGATTTCACACAACTCCGCGACTGCCTCACCGAAAAGACGAAACTTGTCGCTATGGGACACGTTTCTAATGTACTCGGGACTATCAATCCGATTCAGTCTGTTATTGAGGCTGCACACGCTGTTGGCGCGAAAGTCGTCGTTGATGCAGCACAATCGGTCCCACATTTTCAGGTTGATGTTCAACAGCTCGATTGTGATTTTCTCGCGTTCTCGGGACACAAGATGTGTGGACCGACGGGCATCGGTGTGTTATACGGTCAATTGGAACTGCTTGAAGAGATGCCTCCTTTCCTTGGTGGTGGTTCGATGATTCGCAGTGTGGAGCGCGAGGTATCGAGTTACGCGGAACTCCCGGCGAAATTTGAGGCGGGGACACCGAGCATCGCTGAAGCGATCGGACTTGGGCACGCCGTGGACTACATCACACAGGCAAATTTAGCAGCAATTCATGTTCATGAACAAGAACTCTTAAAATATGCCCATCAACGCTTAAAAGAAATCGAAGGCATCACGCTCTACGGACCGTCTGCTCCACATCAAAAAATGGGTGTTATCTCTTTTAATTTGGAGGGTATCCATCCGCATGACGTAGCAGGCGTTTTGGATACGCACGGTGTCGCTATCCGGGCAGGACATCACTGCGCGCAACCACTCATGGAGCGGTTAGATGTTATTGCCACCGCACGTGCCAGTTTTTACCTCTATAATACAATGGAAGACGTGGATCGGTTGTCCGAGGGACTCTGTAGAACGCAAAAACTCATGACTCGGAGAAGATAATGAACATATACCAGGAAGAACTGCTTGATCACTACGAAAATCCGAGCAACTACGGGACATTGCCGAATCCTGATATTTCGCACGAGGAAGATAATCCGCTTTGTGGGGATCAGATTCGCATTGATCTACTTGTTGAAGATGATAAGATCAAAGAGGTCCGTTTCTGTGGTCACGGTTGTACAATTAGTCTGGCGGCTGCCTCTATGTTGACTGAGGAAATTGAAGGCAAAAGCCTTGAGGAAGTCAAGCAGCTCACAAAAGATGATATTTTGGATATGATCGGCATCCCCTTGGGACCTGTTCGGCTCAAATGTGCGTTATTGGCTCTCAAAGTCCTCAAAGCCGGTGCGTATGGCATCCATAGCTGGCCCGGCGAAGAAGATAAGTAGCAGAGAACTATTGTGTTTTCTTGTATTTTGATTTCTTTACTTGGAATAAAAGAAACTATGCCAGAATTCTATAAAGTTGCGAAGGTTAGTGAAGTACCACCCGGCACGAAACACTTGGTCGAAGTGGATTTCGTTCCTGTGCTACTTTTCAATATTGATGGTGAATTTTATGCAATGGAGGACGTTTGCACGCATGATGGTGGTCCTTTAGCCGAGGGCTGGCTCAACGGCGACGAGATAGAATGTCCACGGCATGGGGCACGCTTTTGTGTTAAAACCGGAGAGCCGCTCTGTATGCCTGCTGTTGAACCCATTGAATGTTACACCGTCAAAATTGAGGATGATGATATTTTGATTAGTGTTGACTGATTGGTTATCCGTCTTATAGGAGGAAATCAGAATGGTAACAGAAGAATCTGTATTAGAATCTATAAAAGAAATTATTGACCCGGAAATCGGCATCAACATCGTTGATATGGGGCTTATTTACGGCGTGGATATCAATGACACGACTGTGGATATTACAATGACCTTAACGAGTCCGGGATGTCCTGCTGGTGGACAGATTGTCAACGGTGCACAGCACGTCACGCAGCAACTGGATGGTGTTGACGAAGTCAACGTCAATGTCGTCTGGGACCCGCGTTGGACTCCCGAAATGATGAGTGAAGACGCAAGGGACGAACTCGGTATCTTTTAATAGGAGTAGGCACGTAATAGGAGTAGGCACGCTCCGTGTGCCGAAGCCCGTAAACTATAAACCCGCGTGACTTCATGGACAGGTTGGCAAAACAACCAAAACTCCTCAAGAAACATGGTAACGCCTTTCAAATAGAGTGGAAGGACGGGCATGCGAGTTGGTATCCGTATACCTATCTCCGGCAGATGTGTCCGTGTGCTGAATGTTCTATTGTTCGGCATAAAGGTAGGGATGTCCATTCCCTCTTTGCACCGCAAGGCGACGGAGATATAACGCTCATTGAGGTCTCAGACGATATTCAACCGCTTGATGTTCAGTTAGTCGGTCGCTACGCGCTCCAGTTCAGTTGGAACGATGGACACGACACCGGCATCTACCCGTTTGAAGTGCTGCGCGAGACGTGTCCGTGTCCAGAATGCGCGCCATTACCACCTATTCAAATTGAGGAAAAAGTTGAGTAATGCAGAAAGAAATCCCTGAAATTTCCGCACAAACGTTGAAACAGAAACTGGACGAAAATGAATCTATCTTGTTATTGGATGTTCGCGAACCGAGCGAATACGACATTGTCCATCTTGAAGATGCGCGATTAATCCCCCTCAACACATTGCCGCATCACATAGATAGTCTTCCTTCAGACCAAGAGATTATTGTCTATTGCCATCATGGACAACGTAGCCTCTATGCCGTCGCCTATCTGCAACAAAACGGGTTTACGGCTGCAAAGAACCTCATCGGCGGGATTGACCAGTGGGCAGCTGAGATTGATCCAACCTTACAGAGATATTAAATTGCAGTGATATTAAATTGCAGTCAGTAAAACAGCCTCTTACGGTAGGAACGACCTGTGCTCGCGATCCTAAACTGACGTTAGTATTGAAAGCATAGCCTGAAACGAAGTGGAAGGCGGATTTATGAATGGGACTTTCAAAATTCCATCTCACCCGCCGTAACCGCAAGGAAAATTAAAATCATGATCGTTGAATTTGAAAATCGTTCTGGTGAAATGGAACAAGCCGACATGGAAATTGACGAACCGTGCCCTATCTGTTGTGGTATGCTTTTCCCTGTTGTGGAATCGAAACCAGAGAGCGGATACCGCTGCAGCAGCTGTGGACTCGTTTTTGCGCCTGTCGAAGAAGATGAGTAAACGTATCGTTGCCAAAGCGTCGAAGCAGAAGTCCGTGATCTGTTAGAATACAGCGAACCCGTTGAAATATCTCGTACCACCGAGTATTCCTGCGATGTTTAACTAAACCTCTCTAACAAAGCAAATATGCCGCTGATGAACCGTATCAATGTGTTTTCAATTTGATACAGTTCCCTAAATATCCCTTCCCTATTGTGTTGAATAACACACATTTTCCCAAATTATCTGTCCATTTTATTCGCATTTCTGCGTTGGTATGATTCTTGCTTATTATTTCATAATATTTGCGTTAAGTTACCACCTTTCTCCTGAGAATTGTGTGGATTCAGAGAGGATTTCTTCTCTTGATACGCACATCTTTAAAAAGTGGAGACTTCCCATGAAAGCAAAGTTGTTTTCGATTTTTTTGGCATTTATTCTGATTTCAACGCTGTCCTTACCGAAAACCTTCTCCGAGTATGAGGGTTACATGCAATTAGGTCTACTTGAGGGGGCGAAAGCGCGTCTCGGTAAAGGCTGGATAAACGATATCGCAGATACCGTGCTTGCCTACACCCCAGATGGCTCCCGCCTTGCTGTGGCGAGTAGTGTCGGTATTTGGATTTATGACGTGGAGACGGGTAAAGCACTTGACCTGATCGTAGGACATACGGATGTGGTCAATAGCGTAGCCTTCAGCCCGGATGGGCAGACGATTGTTAGCGGAAGCGGCGACAAGACGCTGCGATTATGGAATGCGAACACGGGCGATCCCATTCGTACATTTATAGGGCATGCGGAGGAGGTCAAGAGCGTAGCCCTTAGTCCGGATGGAGAAACTATTGTGAGCGGGAGTGAGGACAGGACGGTGCGTTTATGGGATGCGAATACGGGCGACCTCATCCGCACACTCACAGGACATAAAGGTTGGATCCGTAGCGTGGCGTTTTCGCCCGATGGAGAAACTATTGTGAGTGGGAGTGAGGACAGGACGGTGCGTTTATGGGATACGAACACCGGCGACCTCATCCGCACACTCACAGGACATAAAGGTTCAATCTATAGCGTGGCGTTTTCGCCCGATGGAGAAACTATTGTGAGCGGAGGTCAGAATCCTTCGACGGTCCATTTATGGGATGTAGACACGGGTGCTCTCATCCGCACACTCAAGGGACATCTGAGTTCGGTTGAGAGCGTGGCGTTTTCGCCCGATGGAGAGCGTATTGTGAGTGGGGGTGGTGACGACGCGGTGCGTTTATGGGATGCGAATACGGGCAATCTCATCCGTACATTCACGGAGGATATGCGTTCGGTCTATAGCGTGGCGTTTTCGCCCGATGGAAAAACTATCGCCACTCACAGTCAGGACGACACGCTCCTTATATTGAATTCACAGATGGGACGAACTACCTATCCTGGTATTCTGAAGGATACAGTGCGTTTACGAGATGTAGATACGGGCGACCTCATCCACACATTCACAGGGCATACGAGTTCGGTCTATAGCGTAGCGTTTTCTCCGGATGGAAAGACGCTCGTTAGCGGAAACTCGGACAATACGATGCGTTTATGGGATGCGAAGACGGGCGACCTCATCCGCACACTCACAGAACACACGGATCAGGTCAATAGCGTAGCGTTTTCCCCCGATGGAAAAACTATCGTTAGCGAAAGTAATGGTATGATTCGTTTATGGGATGCGAACACAGGCAGCCTCGTCCGCACACCCCCAGGGCATGCGCATTTGGTCAGTAGCGTAGCGTTTTCTCCGGATGGAAAGACGCTCGTTGCCGGAAGGGGCGGTGGGATCTGGTTATGGGATACGGACACGGGCGACATCATCCGAACACGCACGGGACATGTGAGTTCGGTCAATAGTGTGGCGTTTTCACCTGATGGACAGATTATCGTTGGCGGGGGTTATGACAAGAGACTCTATTTATGGGATGCGAATACGGGCAATCTCATACGCGCATTCAAGCGACATATGGGGCCAATTAGGGGTGTATCGTCCATGGGGCATATGGGTTCAATCAAGTGTGTGAGGTTTAGCCCGGATGGAGAGAGAATTGTTAGCGGGAGTGAGGATAATACGATGCGTTTATGGGATGCAAGCACGGGTGAGCTCCTCCGCACATTCGTACATAAGGGTTCGGTTGAGAACGTATCGTTTTCACCCGATGGACAGACTGTCGTTAGCAATAGTTGGTAC
Source organism: Candidatus Poribacteria bacterium (assembly GCA_003635195.1). Lineage (GTDB taxonomy): Bacteria > Poribacteria > WGA-4E > WGA-4E > WGA-3G > WGA-3G. The sequence goes on from PYIY01000081.1 coordinate 11,920, forward strand.
CATACAATCTATCTATGGGATGTGAGCACGGGCGAGCTCCTCCGCACATTCAAGGGGCATACGGGTCATGTCAAGAGCGTTGGGTTTTCATCCGATGGACAGACTGTCGTGAGTGGGAGCGATGACAAGACGCTCCGGTTATGGGAAGCAGACACGGGCGCCCTCATTCAAACAATCACAGGGCATACGGATTCAGTCAAGAGCGTTGGGTTTTCTTCCAATGGAGAGAGGCTCGTGAGTGGGAGTGCTGACAAGACGCTCCGGTTATGGGAAGCAGACACGGGCACCCTCATCCACACATTCACCGGACATACGGATTCAGTCAAGAGCGTTGGGTTTTCACCTGATGGACAGACTATTGTGAGTGGGAGTGCTGACAAGACGCTCCGGTTATGGGACGCGAACACTGGCAACCCTATTCGCACATTCAGAGGGCATGCCTATGGGGTTGATAGTGTATCGTTTTCTCCCGATGGCGAGACACTTGTTAGCAGTGGGCGTCGCGACACGATGTTCCATTTATGGGATACGAGCACGGGTACCCTCATCCGTACAATCACAGGGCATTCGGGTTCGGTCAATAGCGTAGGCTTTAGTCCGGATGGCGAGACTATCGTTAGCGGAAGTTATGACGAGACGATCATATTATGGAATGCAAACACCCTCAACTTTATCCGCACACTCAGGGGGCATACATATTCGGTCCGTAGCGTATCATTTTCACCGGATGGCGAGACACTCATTAGCGGGAGTCATGACAATACGCTCCGGTTATGGAATGCGAAGACGGGCACCCTCATCCGCACATTCACGGAGCACACGGGTCCGGTCCTTAGCGTAGCGTTTAGTCCGGATGGCGAGACGCTCGTTAGCGGGAGTGCTGACAATACGGTGCGGTTATGGGATACGAACACTGGCGACATCGTGCGTACATTCACGGGGCATACGAGTTTGGTTTATGGCGTGGCATTTTCCCCTGATGGCAAGACTGTCATTAGCGGGTGTCATGACGGTACAGTGCTGTTGTGGGAACTCACACCAGCACCGGTCTTCCAATGAATTTCATCTAACTGTCCTGATGTTGTCTGAATCGCGAATTGTCGCGGGTGAAGCAGATTGCACAAAGTTCATAGTAAAATTCACAATTATTTAAAACTCGTCATAAATTCCACCACCGCTATCAGAACAACGTCTTGATAGCAGGGCAGAGGGTTTATGCGTTTCTAACACGGTTCAGAACAAACACCTCAACCAAAAAATCAGGGACGTATCTTGGGTAACCTTCTTTCAATAATGTGCAAGTATGATTTTCGAGAGAGACGGCTTGCCCCTCCATAAAACAGACCCTAAAAAGCGTTAGAAAACATTCTCCAACATATCACCGATTTCCTGAGATTTGATACGTCCATCCTTAAAAAGAGGAGACTTCCCATGAAAGCAAAGTTGTTTTCGATTTTTTTGGCATTTATTTTGATTTTAATGCTGTCCTTACCCAAAACCTTCGCCGAGTATGAGGGTTATATGCAACTAAGTTTACCTGAGGGTGCCAAAGCGCGTCTCGGTAAAGGCTGGATAAGCGAAACCGCGTACGCCGCGATTGCCTACGCCCCCGATGGTGCCCGCCTCGCTGTAGCGAGTAATATCGGTATTTGGCTTTATGACGTGGAGACCGGTGAAGCACTCGACCTACTCGTAGGGCATAAGTATGCGGTCAATAGCGTAGCCTTTAGTCCGGATGGGCAGACGATCGTTAGCGGAAGTGGAGACAAGACGCTCCGATTATGGAATGCGAACACCGGCAATCCCATTCGTACATTCACGGGGCATACGAATTCAGTCAATAGCGTTGCGTTTAGTCCAGATGGAGCGACCATCGTTAGTGGAAGTGGAGACAAGACGCTCCGGTTATGGGATACGACCACCGGCGAACTCGTCCGTATATTCACAGGACATAAGGCTTCGGTCAGTCGTGTGGCATTTAGCCCGGACGGAGAGACCATCGTTAGCAGCAGTTGGGACAGGATGGTGCGTTTATGGGATGCTGAGACCGGCAAACGCCTCCACACACTCATGGAGCATACGTATTCGGTTAAAAGCGTGGTGTTTTCGCCCGATGGTGAGACTATCATTAGTGGGAGTTGGGACAGGACGATGTGTCTATGGGATGCTGAGACCGGTACCCTCATCTACACATTCACAGGACATGTGGATTCGGTGAATAGTGTCGCGTTTTCGCCGGATGGACGAACAATCGTTAGCGGCAGTAGCGACAAGACAATCCGGTTATGGAATGTGAACACCCGCGCCATCATTGACACACTCAGCGAGCATACAGGTTGGATCCTTAGCGTGGCGTTTTCGCCGGATGGACGAACAATCGCTACTCGGAGTCAGGACGGTACGGTGCGTTTATGGGATGTGAACACGGGCAAACTCCTCCGAACATTCAGGGAGGATATGAGTCCGGTCCTTAGCGTGGCTTTTTCACCGGATGGACAAACGATCGCTATTGGTAGCAAGGACAAGACAGTTCAGTTACGGGATGCCACCACGGGCAAACTTCTCCGAACACTCATAGGGCATGTAGATTGGGTCGAGAATGTTGCGTTTTCACCCGATGGGCAAACGATCGTTAGCGCGAGTCGGAACGATACACTCCGTTTATGGGATGTGGACACGGGCAACCTCCTCCGAACACGCTCCGGATATCCGAGTTCAATTGAGAGCATAGCGTTTTCGCCCGATGGACAGGCACTCATTAGTGGCGGTTGGGACGGCACTCTCCGTTTATGGGATGCGAACACCGGTAACCCCATTCACACACGTGAGGGGTATAAGGGTTCGATTGGTAGTGTTTCGTTTTCGCCCGATGGACAAACGATCCTTGGCGCGAGCTGGGACAGAACGGTGCGTTTATGGGATGCGAACACTGGCAACATCATCCGCACATTCATAGGACATACGGATGGGGTCAATAGCGTGGCGTTTTCACCCAATGGACGAACGATCGTTAGCGGCGGTAGTGACGATACACTCCGTTTATGGGATGTAGATACTGGCAACCTCATTCAAACACTCACAAAGTATACAAATTCGGTCGATAGCGTAGCGTTTTCACCGGATGGTGAGACATTCGTTAGCGCAGGGGGTGGTTACGGCGACAGTGCCCTCCGTTTATGGGATGTAAATACGGGCAAACGCATCCAAACACTTGTAAAGAATACGTATTTGATCAAGAGCGTAGCCTTTTCGCCGGATGGAGAAACTATTGTTACTGGGGAGGATGGATCCGGCAGGGGTATCCTCCGTTTATGGGATGTGAACACGGGCGACCGCCTCCGAACACTTACAGGGCATAAAAGTGCGGTCAATAGTGTAGCGTTTCCACCGGATGGAGAGACTATCGTTAGTGGGAGTAGTGACAATACGCTCCGTTTATGGGATGCGAACACCGGCAAACTCCTCCGCACATTCACAGAACATGCGGGTGGCGTTGGTAGTGTAGCGTTTTCGTCTGATGGTGAGACTATCGTTAGCGGTAGTTACGATAAGACGGTGCGTTTATGGGATGTGACCACGGGTGACCTCGTCCGCACATTCACGGGGCATACGGATGGAGTTCGTAGCGTTGCGTTTTCGCCAGATGGGGAAATTATCGTGAGCAGTGGTTGGGACAATACGCTCCGTTTATGGGAAACGACCACCGGCAAACTCCTCCGCACATTCACGGGACATACAAGTAGGATCCGTAGCGTATCGTTTTCGTCTGATGGCGAGACTATCGTGAGCAGCGGTTGGGACCATACACTCCGGTTATGGGAGGCAGACACTGTCACCCTCCTCCATACACTCACAGGACACACGGATTGGGTCAATAGCGTCGCACTTTCGCCGGATGGGCAGACGCTCGTTAGCGGCAGTCGGGACAATACGGTGCGTTTGTGGGATGCGAACACGGGCAACCCGATCCGCACACTCACAGGCCATACGGATTGGGTCAATAGCGTGGCGTTTTCGCCCGATGGAGAGATCTTCGCGACGGGGAGCCAGGACCGTACGGTGCGTTTATGGGATGCGAACACCGCCAACCGCCTCCGCGTCCGCACATTCACGGGGCATACGGGTGGTGTCAATAGCGTGGCGTTTTCGCCAGATGGACAGACGCTCATTACTGGCAGTCCGGACGGCACAGTGTTGTTGTGGGAGCTCACACCGGGAACCGTCTTTGAATGAATTTCATGAGAATAGTTGTCAGTTGTGTTTTCTAAATGCTGTAGGAGCCGTTCAATGAGGTTTATAATAAAACCGAAAATAAGTTGACCCTTTAACAAAAAACAACATGTAACATCAGATAGGTCAAATCGGAGACAACAACCATGAAGCTATATCTTCAAACCACACTTTTAGTATTTTATATTTTGCTGCTACTCAGTGCTTTTTCTATCGTGAATGCGGATACCTCTAAAACGACAAATTCTAAGATCCGGTATCAACGATATTCTTGGCGTGAGGGTGGAAAGTATCACCGTTTTTTCCCTGCCACCGCACCGGAAGGACTCTCTTACAACACCCAACTGAAAGCCACCGCCAATATTGATGACACCCCCGAGAGAGAGTCCGTTGTTTTAATGCTGCTTGATGTTCCTACAACGCAGTACTACCCATTCGCCGGCAAGTGGGTCCAAGCATTTCTCTTGATCGCTGATGAGACCGAGGCAGGCGTGTTGAAGAAAAAAGCCTTTTTCAAACTTTTTGATTCCGGGACGCATGCGTTGGAAGTGCCAACCGCGAAATCTATTGAACTTCAGAGTCCCGCATTCGTCTTTACCGAACCACCGAAAGATGCTCTTAAATCTCGTGCTGCCGCCTTTAGACTCGTTGATTTGACGGGCGATGGCACTTTAGATATCTGGGTTGAATTCGGCTATGCTGTTGCCGTGATTTCGTTTCAAGATGGCGAGTTCAAGGTAGTCTTCAGCTGCTACACGGTTCCCGGACTTTTGCCTGATGCTGAGTACGTTGACTTGGATAATAATGGCACCTGCGAAATCAAGATACCTTATAGCATACCTGTTGACGAGGTTCCTGGCGCACCTAACCTGCCATGGGTGAGTCTCTATGAATGGGATGGCACCGATTATGTCTTGAACAACGAAAGATTCTATGCCGAGAATGACGAGTTTCTCATTCGCCTATTGAACGAGTATAATTATATGCTGCTTCGACACGGAAGTATTATCAACCTGTGCGAAACATACAAATTCTATTTAGGGTTGGTACACTACTATCGTCAGAGCGAAATAAGTTTCTCGAGCGTGGCAAACGAGTTAATACGCCACCATGATTATGGTCAGGACGGAATGCCATCAGAATTACAGTGGATCCTTGAACATGGAAAGGATGAAGATTACATTCAAGCCATAAAATCTATATGGAAATCACCACCGCCGCAAAAATGAAAACAATCTGACATCAGACAACCGAATCGGAGAGAAAAACATGAAGCCACATCTTCAAACTACATTTCTTGGACTTGCTATTTTGCTGATACTCAGTTGTTTAGCAGTCAGTGCTGACAACGCAACCCCTGAAGCTTCTGAAATCGAGTATCATCGTTACGATGTGCCAAGTGATCCGGAAGGGCAAAGGTATCACCGTTTTTTTTCTCGCCCGGCACCGGAAAAACTCTTTTACGATACCCGCCAGAAAGTTATTGCAAATATTGATAACACCCCCGAAAAAGAGACCATTGTTTCAATAGTTGCTGATTCAAAACATGACGCGTTCGCTGGCAACTGGTCACACGTATTTCTGCTAATTCTTGATGAAACTGAGACAAACGTGCCGAAGAAAAAAGTTTTTTTTAAATTTTTAGATTCGGCCACTTCTGATTTCGATGACCCAGCGAAAACCGTTGAATTTCAGAAACCTTCCTTCGTCTTTAGCCTTGGTAGTTATCCGGGGCACGGTGTTCCTTTTACACTCGTTGATTTGACGGGTGATGGCATTTTAGACGTATGGTTTGACCTTGGTGAGGCTATTGCTGTAATTTCGTTTCAGAACGGCGAGTTCAAAGTAGTCTTCAGCTACTACATGAATCCCAGGCATCAGCGTCCAGAATATGTTGACTTAGATAATGATGGCATCTACGAAATCAAGATGCCCTATAGCATCTATATGGTCGATCTGCCCGGGGTGCGATATCTGCGATGGATAAGCCTCTACGAATGGGATGGAAACACTTACGTCTTGAATAACGAAAGATTCTATGCCAACAATGACGAGTTCCTCATCGCATTATTGAACCAGTATAATGATCTGTTAACTCGATATGGAAGATATGAGCCATACAGTTTCTACTTAGGATTGGTATTCTACTATCGCGGCAATGCCGCAATGGCGAGAAGGCACCTACAGTGGGTCGTCGAACATGCTAAGAAGCGAGATTATATTCAAGCCGCTGAATCCGTCTTGAAAAAACTCGCAAAACCTCGAAAATAAAAACACGCTAACATCAGACAGACCGAACCGGAGACAAAAACCATGAAGTCGCATCTTCAAACCACACTTTTAGCACTTTGTATTTCGTTGCTACTCAGTTCTTTTGCTGTAAATGCGGATACCTCTAAAACGACAAATTCTGCGGTCGAGTATTATTATTACGAGTTTCCAAATGATTCTGATGGTCAAAAGTATCACAGTTTTTTGCCTGCCCCCGCACCGGAAGGGCTCTTTTATGATACCCGGGTCCAAGCGTCTGCAAATATTGATGATACTCCTGAAAAAGAGAGCGTTGTTATAGTGGTTGCTGCTACAAGCAGGGACGTGTTCTCCAGCAACTGGGTACAAATGTTTCTCCTGATTACTGAAGCTGAGACCGAGGAAGGTCTGCCGAAGAAAAAAGCCTTATTCAAACTTTTTGATTCCGGGACGCATGCGTTGGAGGTGCCAGCCGCGAAAGCCATTGAACTTCAGAACCCTCTGTTCGTCTTCTGGGTGCCGTCGAAAGATTCTCATAAACCTCAGAGCGTCTCTTTTGAACTCGTTGACTTGACGGGCGATGGTGCTTTAGATATCTGGGTTGAATTTGGCTATGCTGTTACTGTGATTTCTTTTCAGAACGGCGAGTTCAGGAAAATCTTCGGCAGGTACGGGTATCATGGAAACCAGGCTAAGGCATACGTTGATTTGGATAACGATGGTATTTATGAAATCAAGATGCCCTACAGTGTTTACCCGCGCGGTCCTAAAACGGAACGTCCCACATGGATAAACCTCTACGAGTGGAATGGAAACATGTATATCTTGAATAACGCAAAATTCTATACTCGTGATAATGACATCTTGATTCAACTCATGATACACTATAACGCTTGGCTGAGGCGAGAAAGAGAGACTTCAAAGTGGACCCCGCAACGAATTGAACTCATTAAATCTGAAAAATTCGCCTTCTATGCCCAGACGTGCCAATTCTACATGGGCTTAGCACACTATTATGGTGGCGATGAGGCAACGGCACGCGCGTATCTATGGCGTGTCACCGAACAAGGCAGGAATGAACATTATATTCAGGCGGCTGAGGCTATCTTGAAAAAATTGTCACCGCCACCAAAATGAAAACATAGGAGTTATTAACCATGAAGAAACATATTCAAAGCTGCCTTTGCGGGCTTTCTATCTGGTTGATGCTGAGCGGTTGGGCAGTTAGTGCTGCGCCTCCAACCGCCGAAACCTCTGATGTCAAGTATGAACGATATCCGCGGTGGAATTTTTCTGAAGGTCGAGAGTATCATCGCTTCTTTCCGACCCCGGCACCGAAAGGACACTTTTACAATACCTGGATGAAAGCCACCGCCAATATTGATGACACCCCTGAAAAAGAAACCATCGTTCTAATCATTGCTGAGACAGGAACGAGCGGAGACACGGACGACTGGGGCCAAGCCTTCCTGCTGATTGCTGATGAGACCGGGACAGGCGGGATTCCAAAGAAAAAAGATTTTTTTACATTTTTTGAGACGAGTAAGCATGATTTTGAGGTGCCAACAAAAGCTATTGAGCTTCATAGTCCCCCGTTCACCTTCAGGGAGCCGCCAAAAGATGATCAAGGGCATCGGGGTGTCTCCTTTGAAGTCGCTGATTTGACGGGTGATGGCACTTTAGACTTATGGGTTAGATTTGCTGGTAATGCCGTTGCTGTGATTTCGTTTCAGAAGGGTGAGTTCCGGGTAGTCTTCAGCAGTTACGGGTATCATGGAGATCAGGCTAAGGCATGTATTGACTTGGATAACGACGGCATCTACGAAATCAAAATTCCGCACGGAATTTATCTGGATACGACATTGGAGCAGCGTCCGACCTGGATAAATCTCTATGAGTGGGATGGAACTGCGTCCGTCTTGAATAACGCAAAATTCTATGCCGACAATGACGAGTTCCTCATTCAGTTATTGCGGCTGTATAATCGTCATCTGCTGTATGAAAGAGGCAGGTTAAAGTGGAATTATAAACCGATTCAAGGAAAAAAATATGGAACATTCGACATCCATGTTGAGACCTACGAATTCTATATAGGCTTAACATTCTATTATCGTGGCGAAGCGAGACTCGCACAAATGTATCTACAGCGGGTCGCCGAACAAGGCAAGAATGAAAATTATATTCAAACCGCTGAAACTATCTTGAAAAAATTGCCACCCCAGCAAAGATGAAAAACGAGGTAGTTGATATAATCATAGTGACTTTTTGCGCCGTACTACCTCCTCGGCGAAGACGTGATACAGACGATGTCCCGCTGATCAACTGCAATCTATCATTCAACTTCTCGGAAATCCGGAACTTCCATCGGTGCGCCACCGTTCGCAATAGATTGCTCCGAAACCAACCCCGGTACTGTGAAATCCATCGCCGTATAGACATCCAGGGGTGGGTCTGTATCGGTGAGAATACTATCAACAAAATCTCGCACCTTAAAATACTCGCCGAGATCACCAGCATTTTCTGCTTCAGCAGGCGGGTTTTTCCACCGTTCAGGCAGGCAGTCTTCAAATTGAGAGAGTGGTCTCCACTGTTCGGTCACCCCGAATTCACTCAGCCAGAGTTTCGGTGCTGCGCCAAGTCCACGCGAACTCTCATAACAACCGTCTGTCCCTTGTAGGCTGAAATAGGAATTTGCCGGACGGTTCGAGAGCATATCAATCCGAATCTTAATAAGCCCACCACAGTCCGTTTTACACAGCATCATCACCGTATCTTCCATCGCATGCTCAGGGTCGGTGTTAACGCCGGTTCCGAGGCAACAAACACTTGCTACACGACTGCCAAACCACTGGAGCACTGGACCGAGGCTATGCGTCGCGTAGTTGCACCGATTAATGCCGACTTGCCAGTAATAACGCCACGTCGGATTCCCTTCTGCATCATGATGAAGCGACTTGATATTGTGGAGGTATTCACCTTCTCCGAAATAGACATCCCCAAACATACCCGCCTCTACCATGCTGCGGATTAACACATTAGACTTAGAATAACACGTATTTTCAGCCATCGTGTATTTGGCGGACGATTTCCGAACTGCCCGCACTAAATCGTAGCATTCCTCTAACTTGACGGCAGCGGTTACTTCGCTGATGACGTGTTTTCCGGCTTCTAACGCTTCGATCGACTGCGGCACGTGTAGATTCTCCGGTGTCGCAAGCACAACAAGATCCACTGTGTCCAGCAGTGCTGTATAATCTGTAAACTGTTGTGGGATATCAAAGCGTTCGGCGACGCTTTGAAGCGTCTCTTCATTGATGTCACAGACTGCCGTCAGATCAGTTTCTGTGATCGCTTTAAAAGGTGCTACGTAAGAGCTTCCGCGGTGTGCTCCAACGATTCCGACTTTGAGTTGATTCGCCATTGTGTCCCTCCTCCGATTTTGCCCCGTCGAAACTTGCGCTACAAAAATCTATTGTGATAGCATAGCACATTGCGCACAATTTATCAGCAAAATTTCCAACCGCTTTAACCGCCAAGTTATGCTCATAGTGGACGACGTTTTCTTCACTCTTTTAATTTGAAAGCACAGGGCGGATTTGATATACTTAACACGGCTGCTGATACGTCGCTGGTAAAGTTTTCCTTCATACTTTAGAGCAGTCTAACAATCAAAAGTAATAGTAATACAAGAGGCAAATTGAACAGCCCCATATTCCAATATGGGCTTGTAAGTCGTATCTTACGTCAAAAAATGAACAACAAAACGCTCGATCATTTGCTCATCGCGCTCACGGTTTTATTCGATCTCTGCTTCGTTGCCACCGCAATTGTCGTAGCGTATTGGGTCCGATTTGAATCAGGTTGGACACCTGAAGCTCTCGCGTTTCATAAAGGTGGCACCCCTCCTCTAGACGATTATTTCCGACTCATCCCGTTGATGGTGATTATCTGGTTAATGACGTTGAAGGCTTTAAAGCTCTATCGTCCGGAAAGGAACGCGACACTTTCAGCGTTCTGGGCACTCTGCAAAGCCTCTGGTATCGCGCTCATTGCTACGTTAGCCGCCCTCTTTTTCATCTATCACCACGATGCTTACTCGCGTTGGGTGATGCTCCTTGCCTCTGGATTCAGTCTCATTTGGTTGTTTTTGGGGCGACTCGTCCTTCACCGTTTCCGACAGGCGATCCACGCACAAGGTGTCGGTGTGAGTCGTGTCGCACTCATCGGTTATGATGCACGATCCGAAAAGTTTATCAAAGCCTTACAAGTGAAACCGAATAGCGGATACGAATTGATAGGTATAATCGACGGGGCAGCAGAAGCAGAGGGTTCAGATGTACAATCCCTCGGTGAGAGTCAAGATGTTCTTGAAGTCGTACGAACGCATCGACTTGATACACTTTTTATCTCATCACCTATAGTGCCGAATGACACGATCCTCCAGGTTCTTCAAGCGTGTGAAGGTGTGCCAGTCCAAATCAATGTCCTACCCGAACTCTCCGAATTTATCAGAGGTGGCACCGCGATTACTTTCTTTGAAGGCGTACCGGTGCTACAATTGCGGGAAACACCGATGCAGGGTGTGAGCGGTATCGTCAAACGTCTCATAGACATCGTTTTCAGCGCGTTCGCATTGATAGTATTAAGTCCGCTGATGTTAACGATCGCAATTATTATACGCCTAACATCACCCGGCAAAGCGATTTTTCGGCAGGAACGGGTCGGCAGAGCGGGAAAACCGTTCCGTATCTACAAGTTCCGTTCCATGCGCGCCGACGCTGAGGAAAAAGTGGGGCATGTCTGGGCAGAAACCGACGATCCGCGACAGACCTCGCTCGGAAAGTTTCTCAGACGCTGGAGTTTAGACGAATTGCCCCAATTTTTCAATGTCCTCAAAGGCGATATGAGCCTCGTCGGACCCAGACCAGAGATGTCAGGGCTTATTGATACGTTCAGTGAATCCATTCCGCACTATCTGGCTCGGCAGCGTGTCAAATCGGGTATGACCGGTTGGGCACAGGTCAACGGCTTGCGGGGCAACACCTCTCTTGCAGAACGGATTTCTTATGACAAGTATTATATCGAAAATTGGTCGCTCGCCTTGGATATTAAAATCATTTTGAAAACATTATGGGCTATTAAAAAAGGATAGTGCTAACAGTGTATTTATTGACTTTTTGCGAATTTGCTGAGAACAAGGTGAAATCGAAATCAACGGTATCCCTAAAACCCTTATTGATAGGGATCGTTGCGTTTGTGATCTTGCTGACGCTGATAAGGTACATAACAGAAGGACGGAAAATGAGAAAAGGCAGAATGTTTGGTGTCTGTGTCCTCGCCGGTGTGATGTGTGTTGTTTCAAGCTGTTCTCGTGCCCCGGAGATACCGACCGCCCCCCAAAGTGTACTGAATGTTGGGTTCTATGCGTATTTCGCACCTGTGAGCTATAGTGCGGATTCAGACCCAGCTGCAGACGGCTTCAATATCCACTTGGGGTATGAGGCAGATCTATTGACAGCGATTGAAGTGATGGATGTGGGTCTGTCTTTTTCTCGAAGGGGTATTGCTGAATGGTCTGGCATCTGGCTGAAGGCTGCCGAGCCGGAATACGATCTGATTGGGGGCGGCATCACAATCCTTGATTCTCGGACTCAGGACGCAACAGGTACACAGCGAGTTGCCTTTATATCGGGACATATCACGTTCCGGCAATCGCTCTTGGTACGTGCCGAAGATGCCGATCGACTTTCTGAATATGCGTCGCTTACGCGTGATGTTAAGGTCGGCGTACTACGGGGAACGACCGGTGAGGCACGCCTACTTCAAATCACTGGCATCGTTGACGCAAATGGTGTTATAGCGAAAGGTACACGCATTGACACTCCGCAAGGTACACTTGTTGCCGATGGGAGTGCGGATTACAAGATTACTGCGGCAGCTTCGACACCGAATGTGGAGAACAGGTTCACACTATACCCACCCGCAGCTAACATGCCTCAAGTAAACTATCCTGTCAATATGCCATACCAAGGATTTGATCCATTAATACCACGTGTTCTTGTCGCCCTATCAGATGAACAAGTGTTATTTGAGAACCTACGTGAAAGAAGGATTGACGCAATCGCGAGAGGCGAGATCGGCAACCGTGATGCTGCCGCGGCGGTCCATGGGGCATTTGTTGTCACTGCACTTGACGAGCAGGTTGAATACGGCGGCTTTACCCTTGCAGTAGAAGATGTGGTATTACGAGCGTCTCTCAATGAGTGGATTGACTACCTCACCGATGGTGGAAACATCGGATACGGCGAATGGTTAGCAGATCCGCAGGTGTTTCTCAAGCGCGCACAGGTAAGGAAGAATGATGAATAATGTTAAAGTCTGATCGGCTGGTTCTCCTTCCTTGTATTCATCGCTTTCCTTGCGAAAAGGAGGCACCTCGTCCGATTTGCGCGACGTAAACAATAGAACACTATTTCTGTACGGGTTAGGTAACCTGAAGAAACACCGAAGCAAAAACACCCCTACTTCTGGAAATACCGTCGTACAAAGGGCCATGCCCCTGCTTTGTAATAACGATGTCCACCGTCGCCAATAAAGAGCTCACATCTATCCGCAACACCTGCCACCGTATAAATCTCCTTTAACCGTTCGTAAGCCAATTTGACGTGATCTATCGGAAAAATGCCGTCATCGCGTCCAGCAATCGCACAGAACGGACGCGGCGCGATTAAGCCTGCGACATCGTACATCTCTCCGAGCCGCATCACCCCAGGCACATAGTTGCATTCGCAGTGCCGGATCATGCCAATACTCCCTTCAAACGTACAGAAGTAGCAACTCGGCACCGCAACTGCAATACGCGTCTCGCATGCTGCTGCGAAAAGGGACACCGTCCCACCACCGGAATTGCCAGTAATCGCGATCCGTTCGGCATCTACTGGTAGGTGTTCTGTTGCCCAATCAATGAGGCGCGACATGTCCCACACCCGCTCACCGATCGGGGTACGCCCGACGAGTATGCTGTGAACCAACTGGTGTCGGCAGGAGTGCGTATTGTTCGCCTGTTTATCCGCGTCAGTGCGCGTTTCGCCGAATGCCCGCGTTGTCGGTGCAATAGCAATGTAGCCTTCCTCCACAACTGCCTGTCGTGCGATGTCGCGCTCGCCTTCCAGCATGTGTTCTTCCTCTGTTTCCGTATGTGCAATACCTGCATAAATATGCGGATGGTTATGCCCATGCGGTGCGAGGATTAGCGGCACCTTGCCTTCGATTGTTTTCGATCGAAGCAGATAAAATGGCAGCGGTACCGTCGGTTCTACCCACAGATACCAACTTTCGCGGAGGTGGTTGTCCATATCCCAGACTTCGAGTTGTTCTGCTTTCGGGACGTAGCCTTCCAGATCGGCTTCCATATTATCCAAGCCGAGGATTTCCCGCAACTTCGGACGAAAATTGGCTTGCCATGCCACCAACTCTTCCCGCGTGGTCGCATGAAATTCATACGCTCTCGGAACAGTATCATATAAGTTTTTAAAATGTGTTTCAGCGTTGTACATCGCTATCTTCCTCCACAGATTCGCTTGACTTGACAAAATGTGCGGCATCGCTATAATATACATAATCATAGACGACGCTTCTATACCTGTCAACTCAATTTTTCAGAGGTACTATATGAAAGTATTGATAACCGGTGCCAGCGGTAGACTCGGCGCGTATGTCATCCGAGAATTGGCATCGGAACACTCGCTGGTGCTGATGTCGCGCAGAACGCCACCCGATGAATTCTCGCACCTGCCCTTTATTCAGGGGGATCTGAACAGTTTTGAAGACTGTCAGCGTGCTGTTGAAGGTGTGGACGCAATCCAACACCTCGGCGCACAACCGGGGCCTGTTGATCATCCAGATTTACGGGCAAGTGCTGAAGAGAGAGGCATCCCTTTTGATGCAACCTTCAAAACAAACATGCTCGGCACCTACTACCTTATGCAAGCCGCGATTGAGGCAGATGTCCAAACAGTTGTGATGTCCGGTAGTAATTGCGCATTAGGGCATGGGTTCCGAATCAGTAAAACCCACATCCCGATAGATTACCTGCCGATAGATGAGGAACACCCCTGTTATCCTGAAGATTCCTATAGTTTCTCTAAACGCTGTGGCGAAGACCTCTTGGCGAGTTATACCCGTGCGTACGGTATCCGAACATATATTACGCGTCCAGCAGGTATCAGCCCGGAAGAACGGCGGAAGCAGATGGCAGAGAACGCCAAACCGACAACTGCTTGGACACCGTGGCTCTGGTGTTGGGTAGGGAGCGAAGATGTCGCCAGCGCACATCGTCTGATTATGGAAAAAGCAGACACTCTGCCTCCGCACGATGTCTATTTTCTCAACGCGGATGATACCTCCGCGTTGGAACCTTCTCAAGAACTCGTTGCGCGTTTTAAACCTGAATTCCTTCCGAAAGTGAGAACACTTCAGGGACATCAATCGTTTATCAATTGCGACAAACTCAAAAAAGCCGTAGGATGGCAACACGAAACAACGTGGCGCCAATAAAAAGCCGTCAGCAATCGGCAGTCGGCTCTCGGTAATCAAGAGCGGTTTGTAACAATCAACCTGCACAGGAGAAAGCATCTAAGCGAATGGTGACTTGTTACAAACTTTTAACCGACGGCTGCAAACCGATAACTGATAGCCAATACGCCGAAAACCAAAATTGGAGGAAATATCGTGTCAACCAATGATCGAGTCAGGATTGGTGTCATCGGTGTAGGAAGTATCTCGGTGCGCGGCATCCTTCCGCATCTCACACAGGACGATGTGCAAGATAGATTACAGGTAACCGCTGTCTGTGACCCTGTTCCAGGTCGTGCACAAGCCGCCTCTGAAAAATTCAACGTTCCGTATGCTTATGAAACCTATGACGAACTCTTGGCGGACGGGCATGTAGACGCTGTTAGCATCGCATCGCCTATCGGTTTGCATTATGAGCAGGGGAAACTTGCAGTTGAACACGGGCTGCACGCACATTTCAACAAAACGATGACAACCACCGTCGATGAAGCGGACGACCTGATTGAATCAGCAGCTCTCAAAGGCGTCAAATTGGTGGCTTCCCCCGGGCAGATGCTCCGTCCGATTCATCAAGAAATTCGCAGACTTATCAATGAGGGTGCTATCGGAACGTTAACTTGGGCAGCTACCGGCTCCGCTTTCGGACGGTACCACGAGAATGAGTCCGTTAGACACGGCGACGATCTGCTCTCTAATATTAACCCAGCGTGGTACTTCCGCAAACCGGGTGGCGGTCCGCTCTACGACATGACCGTTTACGGTCTACACACAATGACTGGTATTCTCGGACCTGTGAAGCGCGTCACAGCGTTCTCCGGCGTTCGGGTCAAAGAACGCGAATTCCGAGGAGAAATGCTGCCTTGCGATATGGACGATAACACCTTTATTTTGCTTGACTTCGGTGATGCTTTCTTCGGTTTTATCTACGGAGCGGCAGCCGGACACGGAATAAAAGGTGGGTTAGCAATCCACGGAACAGCCGGGGCGATAGAGGGCGACACTCTTAACGGAGAACCGATTGATGCACCCAAAAGAGAACTCCCGCACGTCGTCGGACCGCACCGGAATATCCAGGAAGCGCATGTTTATGAGGATATTATGCAGTTGGTAGACTGGATTCGTGAGGATAAACCGACAATTGTCACGGCGGAACATGCGCGGCATGTCATAGAGATTTTTGATGCAGGCTACCGGTCAGCAGAAACGGGACAAGCACAGGATTTACGCACAACATTTTAACCTTGTCCATCAAACAAGGGGTTTCACTATGTTTACTGGCACCAAGAAGATCGTCCTAATTTGCGGTTTTCTAATCCTTGCCACGGGTATTGCCTGCCAATGGGACAGACCGCTGCCAGAACCGTTGGAGGTAGGTTATGCCCCGTCTACCCAAATCAGTTTACCTGAGGGTGCCAAAGCGCGCATCGGCAAAGGCACGATACGTGGCATCGAATACGCCTCGGACGGAACCCGGTTCGCGGTGATTAGTTCTATCGGAATATGGATCTATGATGTCGAAACGCTAAAGGCGTTGGCATTGCTTACAGAGCATACCGAGTCTATCTATAGTGGGTGTCTGTCGCTGGATGGCACCAAAATTGCCTCCGGTGCCTATAACGGCTCAGTCCGTATATGGGACGCTATCACCGGTAAACTTTTACAAACTTTAGAGGGACATACCATAGCGGTTACCGCCATCAGTTTTTCGTCGGATGGAACGATACTCGCAACTGGCGATATGGATGGCAAATTGCGTTTGTGGCGTTCTACCACAGGTGAACTTCTAAATGAGGCCGCAGGACACCCTAACCGTATTACTTGCATCAGTTTTTCGGGAGATGGCCGCACACTCGCAACAGCAACCGGTAACAGGGATTCCAACCCGGACGGCACTATATATCTGTGGGATGGGTTCGCAAGTGTCAATCTGAAAATACTTAAAGGACATACTGGCGATGTCGAAAGCATCCATTTTTCGCCAGATGGCAAAATAATCGCAAGTGGTGGCGACGACGAGACGGTTCGGTTATGGGATGTTGCCACTGGAAAACACCTAAAAACACTTGAAGGGAATACCACTGAGGTCAGAAGCGTCCGTTTTTCACCGGATGGTGAAACGCTTGCGAGTCAATCGTTTGGTAGTGACGTGTTATTATGGCGTACCGCCACAGGTGAACTCGTTAAAAAACTTAAAGACCACTCTTTTCATTCTGGCAATAGTGTCCGTTTTTCACCCGATGGGAAAATATTGGCCAGTGCAAGTAGACAAGAGATATTTTTTTGGCATGTTGCCTTGGGTAAACCCATTAACATACTTCTTAATGATTTCACCACTTCGGTTAAGGATGTTAATTTTTCGCCGGATGGGCGAAAAATCGCCACCGCCAGCGATGATGGTAGGGTACGTTTGTGGGACGCTGCTACTGGTGAACATCTAATAACGCTTGAGGGGCATAAATCCATGGTCAACAGCGTCCATTTTTCACCGGATAGTAAAATGCTCGCAAGCGGTAGTCAAGATAAAACAGTTCGTCTCTGGGATGTTGAAACGGGAAGACTGATGAAAGTACTTGAAGGACATCAGAAATATGTCTTAAGTGTCCGTTTTTCACCGGATGGACGAAAAATCGCAAGTGGCGGTTGGGATGAGATGGTGCTTGTGTGGGATGTAACCACCGGCGAACAACTAAAAAGACTCGCACCTATCGCTATTGTCCGCAATGTGCGATTTTCGCCGGACGGTCAAAAAATTGTAACCGATTCTGGTAAGGTAGGCTTGTGGAACGCATCAACAGGAAAATACCTAAAAACACTTACGGATTACCCCGGTTACGGTGTGAGCTTTGCACCAAACGGCAAAAAAATCCTGACTGGTGGGCACGATGAAGTACATCTGAGATCTGTTGATATACGTGGCTTCCCCAAAACGCTTACGGGAGCAACCGGCGGTTGGGTTACAGATGTTAGTTTCAGCCCGGATGGTCAGACAGCTGCCAGTGCGAATAAAGACGGGACGGTGACTGTGTGGGATGCTTCTACAGGCAAACGCCTAAACCGGTTCATTGGACATACCTCTACTGTCAGTAAGGTTACTTTTAATCCGGATGGTCGCACGATTGCCAGTTGCAGCGGAGATGGAACAGTGCTTTTGTGGGATGTTCCGCAGAGGTAAGTTGCCAAGAAAATCTTATTGTGGGACAGTAGACCTTCAACCTCTCAATTCGCGTGAAAATGGTAAGCACACACCTTATGTTTACATTATAGAGGGATAAATCTTTATGCCAGAAGCTTTATGTATTGGTGAACTCCTTATTGATTTTGTTTCCACAACACCTGATGTAACACTCGCCGAAGCACCAGGATTCGTTAAAGCACCCGGGGGGGCGCCTGCCAATGTTGCCGTCGGTTTAGCCAAACTCGGCGTGGATGCTGGGTTTATCGGAAAGGTTGGCGCGGATGCATTCGGCGATTTCCTACGAGAAACGCTCCAACAGAACAGTGTTGACACCGCTCACCTCATCGCAGGCGAGACTTCTCGGACGACTTTAGCTTTCGTCGCTACGCGCTCTGACGGCATGAAAGACATTACCTTCTATCGTCACCCGGGTGCCGATATCCAACTCTCTCCTGATGAAATTGACAGGCGTTATATCCAATCGGCGGAACTTTTCCACTACGGTTCTGTGAGCCTCAGCCATTCGCCGAGCCGAGAGGCGACTATTGCTGCAATTCGGGCTGCAAAAGCCGGTCGTGCCCGCCTTTCTTATGATCCAAATGTACGGTTGATGCTCTGGGACGACGCTGCCGATGCCAAGCGTTGGATCTGGGAGGTGATGCCCTACGCCGATGTCGTCAAAATTTCAGATGAGGAGTGGGAATTTGTTACAGGGGACGTGGATTTAAAACAAGGCATTAAGCGTATCCTTGAACTCGGTGTGAAGCTGCTCGTTGTTACATTAGGAGAGCGGGGATGTTATTACACAAACGGTTTTGCTGACGGTTTTGTCGATGGTTTTATAGTTAACGTGGTGGATACACTTGGAGCGGGAGATGCCTTCGTCGCTGCCATGCTCACGCAATTAAGGCAGTATATGGACCTTACCGCGCTTGAAAGAGATCAGCTGGATCCTATCATGCGATATGCAAACGCTGCAGGGGCACTGGCAACCCAAAAGGTCGGTGTGATTCCTTCACTCCCGACCCCTTCTGAGATTGATAGTTTCCTATAAGTAACGCAAATTACTACCTTTAAACAGTATTGCTTTTATCTTAAAATTATTTCGTGGATTATGTTATAATTATCTTGGTATAATTTTGAGGATTGATTTGTGTTGTTTTTTTAGTGGCAACTCGGGTTATAATAACAATAAAGGAGATTATATCGTGAAATCATTAAGCCTGTTTATTCTCTTATTCTTATGCATTATTTCAGGGATCACTGTGGGATCATCGGTAGAAGCCGCTACCTTGAACATCACTGTGGCGGATACCCAGACGGGTAATAGACTGAACGGTGTTTCCGTTACTGTCACACCCAAGACCGGTGATGCTACTATAGGCGTTAGTGGGACAACTGGCACGCTTGAGATTAAAAATTTAGCTGCAGGGGTCTACACAATTACAGCATCATTATCGGGCTATGCCGATGCAGTAGTGGCAGATGTCGCGCTTGCTGCCGACGAAACGAAGTCTGTAGAAATTGTCCTCTCTTCAGAGGTTATCCAGCTTGAGCAGGTCTCCGTTACGGCATCGCGCCGCCGGGAAAAGGTGCTTGAGGCACCCGCATCCGTCGCTCTTGTTGCGGATTCAGAAATAAGGGATCGGGTCGCGCCGAGCGTTACGGAGCACTTAAAATCAGTGCGTGCGGTGGATGTCGTGACTGCTGGACTCGGAACATCGTATGTTGTCGTTCGTGGTTTCAACAACGTTTTCTCGGGGTCACTCCTGTCACTTGTGGATAATCGCATTGCAAGTGTGCCTTCACTGCGGGTCAATAGTTACAGCTTCATCCCGACGATAAGCGAAGATATTGAACAGATTGAAGTCGTCTCGGGCCCTGGTGCGGCACTCTACGGTCCAAACAGTGCCAATGGTGTCATGCACATCATCACTCGCTCACCATTCGCATCCGAAGGGACAACCGTTAGCATTGGTGGCGGTGAACGTCGTATACTTATGGGATCGCTCCGACATGCAGGCGTTGTCAACGAGACGATCGGTTATAAGTTTTCGGGCAATTATTTTCGAGGCAGCGATTGGGAAGAGGGGCGTGCCAAAGAGGACCTTGAAGGTGCAGGTGGACTGATATTTGACACTTACAAAGCGAGTGGCGAATTTCGGGTTGATTATAGTCCAAATGCTGACACAACTGCCATTATTGCCAGTGGTTTCACGCAAGCCACCGGCATTGAACTAACGGGAATTGGTGCCGGTCAAGCCCAAAACTGGACTTATGGTTATCTCCAAGGGCGGTTCATTCACAAAGATTTCTTTGCGCAAGCCTTTTGGAATCGGAGCAATGCTGGAGATACTTATGTCGTGCGGAGCGGCGATCCAACTATTGACAATTCCGATCTGTATGTCGGGCAGATTCAACACGGCTATAGTTTTGGCGAGCGGCAACGCTTTACTTATGGACTGGATGTGTTGTTGACGCGTCCGGATACAGAGGGAACAATCAACGGCATCAATGAAGCCGATGACAACATCGACGAGATAGGTGCCTATTTACAGTCAGAAACCAGACTCCTTCCACAGTTAAAGTTCATTGCTGCCGGACGGATTGATGACCATAACCAACTCGAGGATATGGTCCTCTCCCCGCGTGTCGCGCTTGCCTTTCAACCCAACGACGATCATAACTTGAGAGTCACCTATAACCGTGCCTTCAATACGCCGAGAACTACAGACCTATTTCTTGATATTTTGTCAGCAAAAGATGCTTTTCAGTTAGGTGCAAACTTTCAACCCGCATTAGGCTTCAGTCCGAATATTGACATACGGGCACAAGGGGTACGCGCCGAAACAGGGTTTACCTTCAAGAGAAGTGCCAACGAACGACCAGAGTTCCGCTCGGTCTTCTCACCGGTGGCAGGTCTTCCAGTGGACGCTTACATACCGCTTGACGATCCGAGTTTTACCAACGTTATGTGGGGTGTCGGACGCGGAGCTATCCTGAGTGGCGTTCAACCGGTTTTTGAAGCGAACCTAAAGCAGACCTTCACTGTTGAAGCACTTCCAGCCCTCCTTCAAGCCCAATCTCCGGTGACGATCCAAGGGATAGTCTCAGGACTACCGGCGGAAGTGGTTCAACTCCTACCACCAACATTGCAGGAACCCGGGGCGATTGCTGCACTGCCGGCGGAAGTGGTTCAAGGGTTGGTGCCACAAGTGATTCAAGGACTGCCAGCCCCTGTCTTAGAAGAACTCGCTGCATCCCTGGTAACCGACCTCTCCGCCGGATTTGAAGCACTCATCCCGACACAGGTAGCCGGTGTCAAAAATGTTCTCCGTTCGCTCGACCCAGAGGCGGGTAACTTTATCGACGTTGAGGATGTCAATGATGTTGATGCGCTGAAACCAACGATTACGCAAACGTATGAAGTCGGATACAAAGGGATTCTCGTGAATAAGTTGGCTTTCTCGGTCGATGTCTATCACTCACGCATTAACGATTTCGTCGGGCCCCTGGTCGTTGAGACACCGAATGTGTTCTTAGATGCCGAAACGTTAAGTGCCTCGCTCGGCGCACAGATCACAGCCGCGTTAGCCGATCCGAAAAATGCGGTGCTTAACCAAGCCGTGCTTGCTTTTGACGCGCCTGAACAAGGCGGGAACGGCGACGGTTCACCGGTTGAGGAGTTGGTCAGGTTGTTTATAGCAGGTACCGACAACAATGGGGCAGCTTTCATTCCGTTCGGCACGGTCACTCCAGAACAAGCATCAGACCCGAACGCAGTCATGCTAACCTATCGGAACTATGGTGATATTTCGCTCAGCGGCTTCGACCTGAACTTCACCTATTACCTCAATCCGAGTTTGAGTTTCGGGGCCAATTACTCATTTGTCAGTAAAGACCTCTTTGAAGATGTTGATGGACTCGGCGATATTGCGCTCAATGCGCCGAAAAATAAATTTGGGGCAAGCGTTCAATACTTTAACACCGATCTCGGATTAGGTGTGGGGCTCCGGACGCGTTTTGTGGCGGGTTTTCCTGTGAGATCAGGGGTTTACGTCGGCGATCTTGAATCGTATTATACAATTGATTTAAACGCCGGTTATGAAATGCCAATCGGGCCCAGACCACGGCTTTCATTCACTGTACAAAATCTCCTAAACCGCAGACATCAGCAATTTATTGGATCCCCCGAAATCGGACGTTTGTCGATGGTACGCTTGACCCAAACTTTCTAAACGCGATAGCGTAACGGAGTCAGTTAGATAACATCCTGTCTTCGTCTTGCCTTAACGGCGTACATGGGCCAGGAGAAATAGAAATCATCACCCGCCGGATGGACGGTGTAGTGTTCCCGTGCCTCATCGGAGGAGAGTTGGGCGAACGCTTCACGGATTTCTTGCACCACTTCCGGTGGGTTTTTCTGTGGACGTACCCACCACAGAAACGACATTTGTGCGTTTCGGACGTGTGCTGTTCGTTCAAGTGAGAATCCGGCATCTGTAATCATCGCGTCCCATTGCGATGGTGGGTAACCGTAGACGTGTGAGTTATCCCGAAGTGTCTCTACGCGATTCTGCCACGCTATTAATTTTTCCGATTCAGGGGAAACGGAATCTACGAGGCAAAAAAGTCCATCTGTTCGTAGAACCCGATGGACCTCGTGCAGAAATTTTGGAACATCTTGAAAATGGTGAGGGGCAAGTCGACAGGTCACCAAATCTAACGACGCAGCAGCAAATGGCAAGGACTCCGCAGCGGCAACGGAAAATGTAACGTTGTCTATGGTTTGTTCCTCCGCCAACTCAGCTGCTTTTGCGACCATTTCTGGGGTCAGATCCGTGGCGACTACGTATGCCACCTTCGGTGCAAGCGCGAACGCTGTGAAACCTGTACCTGTCGCGACATCTAACGTCCGCTCTGTACCTTTCGGCTCCGCAAAGTCGAGGATTACGTCTAACGTGTCCCCTTTAGCATGCGCGCTGCTTTGTGCGTAGTAATCAGCATGCTGACTAAACTGTTCTCGAACCGCGCTGTGTACGGACTTCATGTGTTGGTTCTCAGTTTTCAGTTCTCAGTTTGCCTCGCAGTGAGAGTTAATTGAAAACGATAACACCGCGAGCGTTTTCACCCGCTTCCATATCGGCGAATGCTTCGTTGATCTGCTCCAGTTGATAGTGCCGTGTAATGAGTTCATCTAACTTCAGCTTGCCTTCCGTGTACAGCCTGAGAAGTTTCGGCATATCCACCCGCGGGTGGCACGAACCGTAGAACGAACCGATCAGTTGTCGCTCCGTTGAGACGAGGTGCTGTGCCGGAATGCTAACATCCATCTCGTGGTGCGCCATGCCGACGATAACAGCGGTACCCGCTGCCCGCACCATTCTATACGCTTGCAGAATCGTCTCTGGATTTCCGATCACCTCAAAGGCGTAGTCCACTCCAAGACCATCAGTCAATTCACGAACCGCTTCAACTGGATCACACGTCGCTGCGTTAACGACATCCGTTGCCCCAAAACTTTTCGCAAAGTTAAGTTTCTTTTCAGCAATATCAACAGCGATAATCTGTTCTGCTTGGGCGAGTACCGCGCCTTGGATGGCGTTCAGCCCTACACCACCTGTCCCGATAACTGCTACGGAACTGCCGGGTTCGACCTTTGCAGTGTTTAGCACTGCCCCGACACCAGTCGTCACGCCGCAGCCGACGAGTGCGGCTTTTTCTAACGCGTAATCCTTATCAATTTTCACGAGGTTTTGTTGGGGGACAACCATGTATTCCGACATCGTCGCAATGCGTGCCATCTGGAGGATACCGTCTCCTGAACTGTTATGGAGACGATAAGTGCCATCTAATTGAAACCCGCGCGGTACATCGTAACTTTCACACAAGCAGACTTTCTCCATCTGGCACATACGACAACCACCACAATAACTAACGAAAGACAAGATGACATGATCACCAGGCTGAAAATCTGTTACATCTTCTCCAACGCTTTCAATAATTCCTGCACCTTCGTGCCCGAGTACGACGGCGGCATCGTAATAGATAGCCCCCGTAACGACTGAAAGGTCTGAATGGCAAACCCCGCTCGCGGCGGTCCGGACGAGGATTTCATTTGCCTTTGGTTCATCCAACTCAAGTTCTTCGACGACAACTGGTTGATGATGCTCATACATAACAGCAGCGCGCGTTTTCATATATTTTGGATCCCTTGTTGGTTTAGTTATGGGAGTGGGTCTTTATCAACGATACGCTTGACTACGATATAGCGCGTTGGGATGCTCAAAGTTTCCCTTCTTTTTTTAACTCGGCTCGAATTTCCCGATAGTCGCGAGTATCTGTCTCGGTTTCAACCGCCGCATCCATCTCTAAAATGTCCTCTAAATCCTCCAGGTGCTCTATGAGAAGGCGATACTCTTTCATTGATAGAACAACAGCAGTTTTCCTACCTTTAGTGTTGACAAGATATTTTGGGTTGATATTGAGCATAAAGGTTCTTTTCTTCTCTATCATCAAGGTTGTAGAGGCATCACAGTTTCACCTATAGTAAAGATTCCAGATAACTTCTCGCTTTACGCATTGATTCAATCGGATCGGATTGACCTTCGTATACAATTGAGAGGCAGCCGTTATAGCCGACACCACGCAGGATGTCTAAGACGCGCGGGTAGTCCAGCCATTCCTCAACACCGCTATCTATTTCATAAAACTTGGTTCGGACATAAACGGCATGCGGTGCGGTCTGCTCAATACTTGCATAACAATCGTAGTCTGGATGTGAAGACCCACGATGGCCACTTGCGCCAGGGGACCCTGCGTACTGCCCCGTATCCAAAATGTGTGTGAAATAAGGATGATCTGTTCCGTTCAAGGCACGTAGAACAGCAGCCCCATCGCGTGTGACATTGTTGTGGTTATGGTTCTGAAGTCCGACGAGAATCCCGGATTCATAACCGTACTCAGCGACTTCCTTGAAGGCTTCAATCATCGGTGGCCACAAAGTTTCCTCGTCTTCACAGTCTTCAGGGACATAGGCGGCAAACACTCGGACGATCGGGCAGCTCATAAAAGCCGCGACATCAATCCACTGCTTGATGAGCGCAATTTGTTCGGGATGCTCAGCCACAGGTTTGCCGAAGTTATTGCTGATACCGATGTAACCTAACGGCAACCCTTTCCGCATGAGATCCATCTTCAGGTTTCGTAGGTAATCAGCGTCAGTGGATTCAAACGCGCTTGAATGCAATTCGATAACATCAAAACCGAGATCGTAGACTATTTGTGCGAAAGCAGTAGCAGTCGTATTTCTCACATTCAGAGACATGGTACCCAATTTCATCATGAAATTCTTCTCCTTTTTCACTGAGTGGTGCCCGAAATTATCTGCTGGCGTTTTTTCGGATCTGCCTATTACTTACTGGGTTGGTGTTTGATCGTCTGGGTCTTGAAGCAGGACTTTGGTCTGTTGGTTCAACGCTACAAAGAATTTCCGCAGGAGTTCTTGAAGGTTTTGGAGTTGATGTCGGTCCGCCTCAAGATATTGGAGTCGCGAATCCATAGTTTCTAACCGAGTGAGTCGATCAAGTACCTCTTGAATAAGTTCTTGCATTTCGCGGAAATTTTGCCATTCGTTCTCGAGTTGTTCAATCCTATCTACTGTTACCGCGAGATCTCTTTTCGTCTGTTTCAATTCTTGTTGTAGGTTTTGTGTAAAGGCGATTACTTTTTCTAAAGTGTTCGTTGTTTTGTAAGGTGACTGCCCCGAATCACTATCCGTGCTTCTCGTTTCTTGGAAGAGTGTATTCTGTACGGGTGTGTCTGTTGTGGCAGTTACTGGTGTGTCTGTTGTATCAATTTCATCTGCCGCATCAGTAGACATCTCAGCATCTGAATTTTGAAAGGTACCCAGTAATTTAATATTGTACGAAAACGACCTATACGGTTCTTTCCGCTCAGTGTATGTAATTTGCACTCGGAGTTCTTCATCAACCCGCAAGGCTCTTAGGCGGCTGTGTATATTCCGAATTACGACCTCGTTGTAGCCAAAGGCATCACTTTTTTTCGGATTTAACTGCCGAAGGTATCGATAGAGTTCAAATCCGTCAGTGCTCTCTCGTTCTAATCCCTCTGTCGTCAACACGCCGACGATCTCAGGGGCATTAGGATCTTCTGGAGGTGTTTGTTCGTCAGGTATCACGATATCCAGTGGCACTTCTCCGTGAGTAGCTTTCATCCCGATGATCCAATCTGTCGATGATATTTTGCTGCAGTATGCAATGAAGTCGTAGTTAATTGCCATAATTTTCTTTTCCCACGCATGCGTTTTTCAGTAAGAGCGGTGCTCTTTAATTTTCACGAACTATGTTTGTAATCTTGACATAACTTCTGCGAACTTTGGAATACGAGAGGTACCGGGACCCTCCACAGCGAAAGATGCGACACAGTGTGCAAAGTTAAGTGCTGCATCTACTGAACGGTTTTGATAATAGTTGATTAAAAAAGCGGCGGCAAAAACATCACCCGCCCCTGTCGGGTCCACCTCCCTAACAGGGTAGGCATCGGAGCCGAACTGTGTGCCGTTTTGAAAGAGCGTTGCCCCTCGTGCCCCTTGCGTCAGCACAACAATGGGGGTTAATCCAATATATTTCTCTAATTCGTCCGGATAGGTTCGGAGATCTTCATCGCTGAGGATTAGCACATCAATATAAGGCAAGATCTCTTTCGCTGTTTCCCACCGCTTTGCTGCGACTCTACCTTTGGCATCCCATTGTCGAAGCCAACCTTGTGGCGTTGCACCTATTAATGTGTTTTCGCTGAAACAGTGAACGACTTCAGCAGAAACTTCATCTGCGATCGGACACAGATACGCGATATTGCTTGTACACCATTCAGCAGGTACATCGTCCCTTTTGAGTTGTTGTGCGATTCCTAAAATAAATTGTTGTCTATGCCCCTTTTCATCGTATTGGTTGTCAAAGATCGTTGTGTCCGGAGATTCATGATAAACCGTTTCTATTCCGGTTAACAGCGAATTTTGCCGATCAAAGTTCGCACCGACAGCTGTAACCGCGCGCGCATGGTGACCAAGGTTCCGCGCAGTCAGTGTCGAGTATGAGGCGGATCCACCAAGAATGTAACCATTTGGCGAGACATCGTAACAGAAGTGACCAATTGCCAGAAAAGTTGTGGACGTTTGGAGGGATGTATTCATTTTTAGTTTATAATTCAAAAACGGGTTCCATGTGTGCCCACCATTCGTCTGGTTGTGCTTCCGCCACCGGTTCCTGAAAAGTTCGCATCAATTCATCCCAGGCTTTACACTTTGGGTTTTCTTCAAGATAGCGTGGAAAGTCGCGTTCTATATCAAATGTATCAACGGTCTCCATCGCCATAAACAGACGGCATCCGAGTAGATAAATGTTCATTTTCGTGATACCGACAGATTTCAGAGCAGCGATGACCTCAGGCCAGGCCTCTCGGTGATATGCTTTGTATTCTTCTATAACGGATGGATCGTTTTTTAGGTTTAGTGTTAAACCGTAATGCTTCATTTTACTTTTTCCAGTGCTTTTCGGATGATTTCATTGTGATCAAACGCAAGTTTCGGCAACTCAGTATTTGAGAACCATGCAACTTCTGATGCATCAGAACCGGCTTTAACGTTTAATGTGGACTTTTCAATGACCGTAGCGTAGGCGATGGTAATCACCCTGCCACGTGGATCGCGGAAGGGTGCCCCGAAAACACCGACCTCGGTTAATGACACATCCGTAACCCCTGTTTCCTCTGCTAACTCCCGCAGTGCCGATACCTCAAGGGGCTCCTCCATCTCAATAAAGCCACCTGGCAATGCCCAGTGTCCTTCAAAAGGTGGATGCTTACGTTGGATCAATAGCACCTCCAAGGCATCGCCACTGAAAACAACGATGTCAACAGTAACGGCAGGACGTGGGTAATCATAACAAAACATTATGCTTTTTTGAATGGAGCGATTTTTTTAAATTAGCCTCCATCCATCCTAATTCTATAGAATACCAGATTTTTATATTTTCGTCAACTTTTTTTCTATACTTGAAATGAACATGGACATAGTGGTATAATAATTTTCACTACGGACTCGCAAACAGCCTGTTAGCGCATTATTGAGTTGGGGAACATGTTGCAATGAAAACCTTCTTTAAAAAAAATATCCCAAATGCTCTAATTATTTCCATTGGGCTTCATATCCTCCTATTTCTTGTACTGGGGACCTTGTATCGACAAAGATATGACTGGCATGCGAAGCCGGTTACTAAGATTGAGGTCTTTAAGGTCCGCTCACGAAAGTCCGTGCATATAGACAGAAGACTCCCCCGTTTTTCCTTTCAACCCTCGGCATCTACGGAGAACATGCAGCCGATGAAAACTGTTAAGGTTGAACCCCCATCGCTTAAAACATCTGCAGCACTTGTATCTTATCCAGAGGCAACAGTCGAATTGCAAACACCAAAACTCTCCTCACCCGTCCGTTCAGAAGAAGGTGCTTATGAGAAAGATTTACAAGCTAAACCCGTGGGCGGATCAGGCACCGGTGGTGCTGGTAGCGGGTTAAGTTCACGCATTTCAGGGAGCGGGAGGCTCGGAAGTGTTGGGCGCGGGTTCTTAGATGGAACAGGCACTGAACCTCAGCCTAACCTTGAAGGACTTACACTTCCTGACTTAGCCTTGACCAAGGTTGGCAAACATATTGTTGCAAACCGTAGCACGGATCTCGTTGATATCGTTTTTGTTGTTGATGGTAGTGGCAGTATGAAAAACGATATTGATGCTGTGCGCGAGCATCTTAATAATATGACGGATCTTTTTGATAGTGCTGGCATGGACTTCACTATCGGTGTGGTTGCCTTTCGTGCTGGTACCGGATACGGACTCCTTGGATTGGACTTTGAGGTAATTCCGCAGACGCGTTCTATCTCTCAAGTTAAAAAAGTCTTATCGCAATTGAAATTCCGAGGCGATGAAAACGGGTTGGACGCACTGATTCGTGCCGCTGATGAGGTGACATTCCGACGCGCCGCTGAGGTCCACTTTATTTTCGTCACAGATGAGTATGTAAGCGGCGCATATTCCTCTATGGATGTGGTGATGAAGATGAAGACTTCCAGAATCAAAGTAGATGTTATCGGTCGTGATGAGCCCTTCCAGAAATTCATAGCGAAGAGTACCGGTGGTTTATGGCTGCCGATTTCAAGTCTCACGGTCCAGTAATCCGATGGAGAGCCTTGATTGAAAGGTCATAGAGTAAACAATGGGCAAAAAGGATAAACACTACGCGCTCGGTTTGACGGTCCTTTTTCTCGCAGTTGGTGCGTTTACTGCGAGCCATCATGAAATGTGGCGCGATGAGATTCAGGCATGGCTGCTGGCACGAGACAGCACCTCGGTCTTTAATCTCTTCGCGAACCTCAAATATGAAGGACATCCCGGTTTATGGCATCTCTGCCTCATGCCGCTGAGTCGAATCAGTCATTCCCCGGTCATGATGCAAATGCTCCATCTCCTGATTACAGGTGTTACCGTCTACCTTTTCGTTCGCTACGCGCCTTTCAACTGGTTCCAAAAACTGCTCTTCTGTTTTGGCTACCTCGTTCTCTATGAATACGCTAT
Source organism: Candidatus Poribacteria bacterium (assembly GCA_003635195.1). Taxonomy (GTDB): domain Bacteria; phylum Poribacteria; class WGA-4E; order WGA-4E; family WGA-3G; genus WGA-3G. The sequence goes on from PYIY01000081.1 coordinate 41,798, forward strand.
CGTCGCCCGGAACTACGCCCTTGGACTTCTGCTGATAACTGTTTTTTGTGTGCTTTTCAAGGAACGCTACAAACGTTTTATCTGGGTGGGTTGTGTGCTATTTCTGCTTGCGCATACGAGTGTCCATGCGTTGATCGTTGCCATAGCGATAGGCATCGTCCTCTGTTGCGAATATGTCTTTGGCGGTCGGTTTCTGAGACCTCTGAACCAAGAGATTGCGTCTATAGAGAATAAAAGACCCATTTGGATCGGATTTGCACTTATCGGTGTCGGTGTTATTACAGCGGTTTTGCAGCTCAATCCACCGTCGGATACAGGTTTTGCGGTTGCGTGGCATTTTAATTATGACGCGAACCGTGTAAACAATATCGTCAAACTGATTTCCCGCGCGTATCTCCCAATCCCAAGATCTGTGCTCGGCTTTTGGGGGTCAAACCTACTTACGACCTATTCTCTCTTCCAAACGATTCAAGTCCCGCTCTGCTATTTCCTGCTGCTTTTGAGTGCGCTGTTATTTTTCAAACGACCGACTGCGTTGCTGACCTATCTCATTTCAACATTTGGTCTTTTGGCGTTTTTCTATGTCAAATATCACGGCAGTATCCGGCATCACGGTTTCCTGTTCCTTACATTTCTGATGTGCTGTTGGATTTATCGAGACGCTCCAGCGGTAAATTTTAGTAAAACTGAACAAGAGGGGACGGATTTTACGGTGAACCGGGTTTTAAATGTGGCGGGGACAGCGGTTTTGACGCTCCTGCTGATTTGCCATGCTGTTGGTGGTGTTATAGCTGTCCGCATGGAGCATCGCCATGTTTTCTCTTACGGCAAACTGACAGCGGAATATATCAGGTCGCAAGGCATGCAGGGTCTCCCAATGGTTGGGAATAAGGATTCTGCTGTAAGTACTGTTGTCGGATACCTACAGGAACCGCGGCAAATTTACTATCCACGTAGCAGTCGTTTCGGCTCCTTTATCAGATGGGACAAAGCACGCACCCCTTCAATTTCAAAGCGTGACACCGTTGAAGCGGCAAAAACGCTAAGCAATGAGAAGTCTCAAGACGTGTTAATTATTTTAAATGGTTCTCTAAGTGCTAAACAAATAAAGCAGTATAAACTCTCCTTTTTAGTTAAATTTAGCGGTTCAACTGTTAGAGACGAAGGTTTCTATCTCTACCTAATGCCGGTCCCGTGACACAACCCTTTCCTGTAGGAGCGATCTCCGAATCGTTACTTCTCCAATCACAGACTGAGACATCTATACAATTTTCAATTGTTGCCTCTACTGGCTTATACTAACTAAGAAAAGCATTGAACGGTAACCACCTACTATTCTAATGCGATGTTCAATAGGAGATCAACATGAAACTGCAGACAGTTTTGATGATCGCTATCGCGCTACTATTTATGGGTTGTGGGAAGTCTAATGAAAATGAATATGCTGTTTCACGCTTAGCAGACATGATGACTGTTTATTGGGTTTTGCCAGCAAATACAGAAGTTACCAATTTTGAACTCAAAGACAGCGTCTTGAATTTGGAAATTGAAACAATCAAACGCGGCGGGAAGCAGACATTCTCTATTCCAATTTCAGAAAATCGTGAGACGCTTGAAATCGTAGGGATGAGCAAGTTAGACAATCTCGCAATATTCCATATCTTGGCACACCCTATAATAGAATCTAATCCAGAGATGCCGTTTAAGACACATATAATGTGGAAATGGATTGATGGGAAATGGACGGAAGCACTACAGATAGTGCCTTTTAGGTGCGACTATACGTCATCCCGGCCAGACAGATACCTGTTTAATATTGGTAACAAACCCGGAAATTTTACAGCGGCAGAAACTTTCCGATCTGGTAATAGGATTACGGCGTATTGGCACAGTCACGGTAAACCAATCAAATGGTTTAACCAAGCGAAACCAGAAAGCGGATATATTAGTGGTGGAATAGGGGAACGAGGCATTGGGCTTCCCGACAATTGGATCGAACGAATGTCCATTTCAGATATAAAACTGCATGAAAATATAACGTGCATAGGTGTTGGGATAACACCTGAAATCTTTGTTGCATATTTCCGTGTTTTTCCCAACTAACAGCCGAAAACTGAATGCTTCTGGGCAAGAAACTTTTTGCTTGACAGAATTTGCCGTAAGTGATACCATATTAAAAGTTATTTTTCTCGGGGAAAGTGGAGAATTTTCTGGGACATGTCGAAACGTAGAAGAAAGCCCAAAAGCACTGCCGCCTCAGACGTAAATGGAGAAGAGAGTGTCGTATTGCGTGAAACGGCACCTTTGCAGCTGCGTTATTACGGTGACCCGGTCCTCCGTAAAAGAGCCGAACTGGTCACCGAGATCACAGATGTAGAACGCCAACTCGCTGTACACATGTTAGAGACGCTATACGCGACAGGCAATGGTATCGGACTCGCTGCGACACAAGTTGGTATTTTGAAGCGGCTTATCATCGTTGACATAGGCGAAGAAGACGATGAGGCGTATGAACCCTTGGTGCTGTTTAACCCAGAACTTATGAGTGTTGACGGAGAAATCGTTGTTGAGGAAGGATGCCTAAGTATCCCTGATGTGACGGCGGAGGTAAAACGTCCAGAGCGAATTGTTGTTGAGGGGATTGATGTCCAAAACGAATCTGTTCGGATTGAAGCCGATGGTTTGTTGGCGCGTGTGCTGCAACACGAAATAGATCATCTCAACGGTGTGCTTTTTATTGATCGGATTGGTGGATTGAAACGACAATTGCTGAAGGATGACTTGCTGAAAATACAGCAAGCTGAGCGACCCGCTTAATACTTAAATCCTGCGTGCTATATGCAGAGGCAATGTATGCTGAAACAGAAACTTAAACCTACACTACAGACGAAACTTGACCAGCTCTATGCGTGCTTGCGCGATTATGAAAAGGTTATCGTCGCTTTTTCTGGCGGCGTTGATAGCACATTTCTCGCGGAGGCGGCACAGCATGCCTTAGCGGATAACGCACTTGCTGTGACTGCCATTTCAGATTCCTATCCGATCCGAGAGATGAGAGCCGCACAGGATATCGCCAAGCAGATTGGGATCCGCTTTGAGACCGTCCACACGCAAGAGTTAGACCTTGAGGGTTACGCAAGCAACCCGACCAATCGGTGCTTTTTCTGTAAGACGGAGTTGTTTGATAAACTGCGTCCGATCGCTGAAAAATATGATGTCGGAACGATTGTCTACGGCGCAATCCCAGACGATGTCGGCGACCATCGCCCCGGCATGGATGCCGCGAAACAGATGGGTATCCAAGCACCTCTGATTGATGTCAACTTGACGAAGGCAGAGATTCGCGAGATTTCAAAAGCGTGGGAACTCCCGACATGGGATAAACCGGCGTTTGCTTGTCTCTCCTCACGGTTTCCTTACGGTATGCGGATCACCCGTGAGTTGCTACGGCAGGTAGATGCCGCCGAGCAATTTCTCTACGATTTAGGGATCCGGCAATTCCGTGTCCGGCACCACGGTGAACTTGCCCGAATTGAGTTGGAGGCACAGGAAATTTCGAGATTGCTTTCAAAAACCGTACGGGACGACATCAGCACGCACTTTAAAACACTCGGATATGCGCATGTCACGCTTGACCTGCAGGGATACCGTTCTGGGAGCCTTAATGAGGGGATTATGACTTCCTAATATCGAAAATCTGCAAATGATAGACTAACATTGGAGGTGCTAAGATGTCTGATCTCAGAGGTGTTATGGAAGTCATCATGGCATATCCAGTACATATCATGACATTTGTGGGATGTGTTTTGCTTTTTTTTCTTGTCTTACCGAGACGGAAAAGAAGGCGCAACTTATTGTCTACTTTGACAGAGCAGCCTTCTGAAAGAAAAGTCTTAACACAACACGAAAAGTCTCTTCTTGCTGGGAAAATTCAAGACAGTCGTGCTGAGAATCTGAAAAAAAGTTTTACTGTTCGTGTTAGTAGCAGATACATGAAATACATGGTATTCGCATCAAGTGGCTTGATTGTAGTCCTGATCCTCTGGGGTTTTTCTGTGATCGGTTTGATTCTGCTGACTGTGTTGTTTATCGGGTTAGGTCTGACCGCAACAATGTTAAGCGGGAGAGGATAATGTACAAACTCAGAGGTGTTAACCTTAAGACATATAAGTCCACGAAAAAAATGCAACGGCAGAAGGGACGATCAATTTCAAGGGAGCTCCCGACTGAAAAAAAGACACTCACACGAGCTGAAAAGGAAATGTTAGCAAGAAAAATTCGGAACGATCGCGACGAAAATATTAACAAAAGCTTTGTGGGAAGAGCAAATCCAATCTACTTAACGATAACTGTGATCGTATTGATTGCAGTATTTTTCGCTTTTATTGCTTGGGTCGTTAGCCAGTCATCATAAATCGTAAAAAATTTAACATGTCCAATCACCAAACACAACAACTTATCGGCGTAGACTCCTTCAGTTGGAAGAAATGGGACGCTTGTACGCACTGTGGACTTTGTCTACCCACCTGTCCAACCTATCGAGAATTAGGTTTAGAAACGGATTCACCACGGGGTAGACTCTACCTCATGGGAAGTGCCTTCAAAGATGAGAATGCCACGCCACTCAGCGAAGAGTGGTCAGAGTATATTTATCGATGTTTAGATTGCCGTGCATGCGAAACGGCTTGTCCTTCCGGTGTCCATTTCGGAGAGCTCCTTGAACAGGCGCGTGCTATCTATGAACAGAATGCCCCGCGCTCAGCAGTTTATCGCTTTTGGACGCATCTCGTCTTTAAACAACTTCTACCCAATAAGGAGCGGTTGGACCTAATCTTTGAGTTGATGTGGCTCTATCAGCGACTCGGTATTCGATGGCTTGTCCAGAAAACGGGTATCCTGAAACTAATGGGACAACTCGGACAAATGGAATCGTTACTACCAAAGATTCCACCGCCACAACTGAAATATACGATACGCGACATTACACCTGCTGAAGGCGAAACCCGGTATCGTGTCGGATTCATACCCGGGTGTATTATGAATCAGGTTTTTACGGAGACGAATGTCGCAACGATCCGGGTCTTGGCGCAGAATGGATGCGAGGTCGTTACCCCGCGCAAGCAGACCTGTTGTGGCGCGCTACACCTTCATAACGGCGTGCGCGATGTCGCTTCAGCTCTTGCTCGGCAGAACATTGACGCGTTTGAAGATCAAAATTTAGACGCGATTATTATCAATTCTGCGGGCTGCGGTGCAACCCTTAAAGAGTACGAGGTACTCTTAGAGAACGATGCCGCTTACGCGGAGAAGGCGGAACACTTTAGTCATAAAATGCGCGACATCAGCGAATTTTTAGCCGAAATTGAAATGATACCGCCGACAGGAGAAATCGAAAAACGTGTTACCTATGATGAGCCGTGCCATCTCCTTCACGGCCAAAGCGTAAAGGAACAGCCTCGCAAAGTACTTCAGTCGATACCGGGGCTTGAGTTGATTGAGTTAACTGAATCTGAATGGTGCTGTGGTAGTGCCGGGATCTATAACATCACACAGCCGGAACTTTCGCAGGAGATTCTGGAACGTAAAATGGTGCATATCGCTGAAACGGACGCGGACATTGTTGCGACGGGGAATCCGGGTTGTCTACTCCAGATTCAACTCGGCATCCAGAAACATGGGTTGCCTATGAAGGCGATGCATCCTGTAAATCTCTTAGACTATGCCTATCGTGGTATTGCCCCGGAGGATTTTTTGCCTGAGCAGTAGTTCAAAAAGTGTTCTACGTCAGAAAACGTCAATGTAAGTTGTTTTGCGTTAAAATTAACCGCGAAAATGTAGCCTGCATTCTCACTACGAAGCAGGCGCGGGGTCTTTGATAGGGGTGTTTTTGCTTGGGTGTTTTTGCTTGGGTGTTTCTGCGTATTCTGCGTATTGCTTGGGTGTTTCTGCGTATTTCTGCGTATTTCTGCGTATTTCTGCGTATTTCTTCAGATATACGGAAGAGACGGTTCAAACGCCAAATTCGCCTGACCGAACTGCAAAGTAAAAAAGAATGTATTTATCAGATAAGGATATTATTGAGTACATAGATAAAGGGAAAATCAAAATCTCCCCCACACCTGACTTGGAAACACAACTCGGTAGTTGTTCCATTGATTTCAGATTGAGCAACACTTTCCGTGTGTTCGAGCATAGCAAGTACCCATATATTGATCTGGGCACAGAAATTGATACCGACGATTTGATGCGGCGGGTTGATGTCCGTGATGGTGATGCTTTCACAATGCAACCGGGTGAGTTTGTTTTGGCGGCAACGCAGGAAAAACTTGAATTGGCTGATGATGTGATGGCACGGCTTGAAGGCAGAAGCAGTTTAGGGAGGCTTGGTATTATTGTTCATAGCACTGCGGGTCTCTTTGACCCAGGCTGGATCGGCATTCCTACTTTGGAGTTAGGGAATCTTGGTCGTATGCCGGTCAAATTATACCCCGGTATGCGGATTTGTGCGTTTACCTTTGCGCAACTTTCTTCACCGGCACGTGTGCCCTATCAACTCAAACCGGCGAATAAATATGCTGGGCAAGACGGCCCTGAAACGAGTCGCTTTGCCAAAGATGTTGAGTTCTCGGAAGAATAACCCGAAAGTCGCGGTTTTAACAAGTGTGCGGTGCTATGCGCAAAAAACGTGCAATGCTATGCCTAATAATTTGGCAAGGTTTCGGAGTTTTTGATATGCGGCGTGACAAAACATTATAGCAGCAGACCATCTCACGCCAACTTTCCGTTTTGGGTTGCTGTAATTCGGGGTTTTAGACGAAAAGTTGTCTATTTTCGTCAATTAATGCTGTCCTGTGACCAATCACCGTTGATTGGCATAAATTTTGCTTACCTATTGCGTAAGACACTCGTCAAGTGGTATGAGTTGCGCATTCAATTGACGAATCAAGGACATTTTTCTAAGTTATTGAAACGGGTTTTACGGAAGCATACGGCGATTCTGCCTCGTTTCCCACGCGCCGTTTCATCAGATTGTCCTCTCGATCTCTGGATCGAGAGAGTTTTGATAGCAAGTTTCGGTGGGCAAGTTACGCCGAAGTAGGAGGATATGTGAATGACACCAAGTGAGGTGGTTGCACTTGCAAAAGAGAATGATATAAAGATTGTCGACCTCAAATTCATGGATCTGCCGGGCATGTGGCAACACTTTTCCCTTATGGTAGAAGAGTTGAGCGAAGACCTTTTTGAAGAGGGTTGCGGTTTTGACGGTTCGAGTATCCGTGGTTTCCAGGCAATCAACGAGAGCGATATGTTGCTCTTCCCAGATCCAACGACAGCACTCATTGATCCGGTCTGCAAGGTGCCGACGCTGAGTATCACGTGTAATATCAAAGACCCCATCACGTTGGAAAATTACACACGCGATGTACGGCATATCGCCCAGAAAGCGGAAGCCTATTTACAGTCCACAGGTATCGCAGATACGAGTTATTGGGGACCTGAGGCAGAGTTCTATCTCCTTAACGATATCCGCTACGGTCAGGACCAACATTCCGGTTTCTATTCTGTAGACTCCGTTGAGGGCAGCTGGAACTCGGGCCGTGAAGAGAATCCGAACCTCGGCTACAAGCCACGTTACAAAGAGGGTTACTTCCCGGTGCCGCCCTCCGATACACTTCAAGACCTTCGCTCCGAGATCTGTCTGAAGCTCATGGAAGCTGGTGTTGATGTGGAGGTCCACCATCACGAGGTCGGAACTGCAGGGCAAGGCGAAATTGACATCCGCTTTGGTGAGTTAACTGAGACTGGCGATAAGATTGCGTTGTATAAGTACATCATCAAAAATATGGCGCGTGCGAACAACTTGGTTGCTACTTTTATGCCGAAACCGCTTTTCCAAGACAACGGTTCCGGGATGCACGTCCACCAGAGCCTTTGGAAAGATGGCAAGAACGTCTTCTACGATCCACAGGGATATTCGCTTCTCAGTGAGGACGCGCTTTATTACATCGGCGGCTTGCTGACGCATGCCCGCTCGCTGTGTGCAATCATCGCTCCAACAACTAATTCTTACAAACGGTTGGTCCCGGGATATGAAGCCCCTGTGAACATCGCCTACTCGCAACGGAACCGTAGCGCATGTGTCCGTATTCCTGTCTACTCAAAGAGTGAGAAGGCAAAACGGGTCGAATTCCGAACACCGGATCCGTCCTGTAATCCTTACCTCGCCTTCAGCGCGCTGCTCATGGCGGGGCTTGACGGTATACAGAATCGTATCCATCCGGGTGACCCACTTGATAAGGACCTCTATGACCTTGAGCCAGAAGAACTTGCGGACATCGAATCCACGCCAGTCTCCCTCGGTGATTCCCTTGATGCTTTGGAGGAAGACCACGAATATCTCCTTAAGGGCGATGTCTTCACCCAAGATGTTTTGGATGTCTGGATTGATTACAAACGCGAAAATGAGGTCGATGCGATAAACATGCGGCCCCATCCGTATGAATTCTTCCTCTATCACGATATTTAGATCGTGTGAACGAGGTTTTGAAAACGCTCTGTAGGGCGGATCTTCGTATCCGCCCACCCTACTTGTATTATTAATTAACCTTGAGGGCACAGATTGTAAGCCCTGATTGAGAAGTGGTTATCGGTTTTAATAGTTATCGGTCATCGGTTATCAGTTTTCAGTTAAGAGGTCTCTTGTAACTGACAACTGACAACTGACAACTATTCCTCTGATAACTGACAAATATTCACTTTTTTAGCAAGGAGAATCGCATGAAAAAGTTAGAATGTATTATCCGCCCCTTCAAATTGGAGGAGGTAAAAGAGGCACTCAGCAGTGTGGGTGTTCGGGGCATGACAGTCAGTGAAGTTCGTGGATTCGGGCGCAGCCGTGGGCATACGGAATTGTACCGCGGTAGCGAATACACGATCGAATTTGTCCCGAAATTAAAAATCGAAATCGTTGTAGCGGAAGAAAATGTTGACAAAGTCGTCGAAGCCGTGCAACAAGCTGCCGCCACTGGTAAAATCGGGGACGGCAAAATCTTCGTGCTGCCCATCGATGAAACCATCCGTATCCGTACAGGTGAAAGAGGTCCTGCCGCTGTTTAACTTTCTATTCTATTTTCTTCCAGAGAGGTGGGTGCCTATGCCTGCCTCTTTGTTTTTTAAGGCATGATATTGCTTGTCATAGATTCACATTAATTCAACAACGCAGCAACAAGCGTTTCCATCGCTGGCACTGTTCCGACAGCCGGTAGAGACGACATCGCCGCCCACGTCTCGTAGCCACCTTCCTGTATCAACGCCTTATCTGTGCAAATATAACCGATATATCCATTCGCCAAACTAACGAGAAATGTTGGACTTGCATCAGAGTTTGATTTGATATTCATTCCTGTTTCAACGAAAACTTCTCCGGGCAACGCTACAATCGCCGCTTCACCGAGACGTATCACCTGAACAGGCGCAGTTATCTCCGCTGGGAGTTTTGCCAAGCGTTGGCATTCATGTGCGTAGACATCGACCAGTGCCTGCGGTATAGGCTGCCCAACGACCCAACTAAACGGACCGGTTTCATAGCCATTGTAAGTGCCTTGCGGCACAGATAGTACCTGCTCGGCGACTTTAAGATCTTCAGCGGTAATCTCTTTGCGTTGAAACGTCAGCGTGGCAAGGTCTCCGCTGAGGTCAAGTGTGTCGTGCATCTCCATGAACTGCATCTCTGTGATAAAATGCCCCGCGAGCACATTCGCCATTTTCACTGCCTGTTGGTGTCCACTTGCTGTCCATTTCGTCCGTCCACTGAAGTCGGTATTGTTAATCTGTCCAGATGCGGCGTTCCAGAGCAGCGAGATACATGTCTCCCCCAAATAGTGTCGCATCAGTCGATCAAAGTGCCCAAAATAGTCCGCAGAAAAGGCGTTGCCGTTGTCCGTACCGATGTAGTGGAGCGAAAAGTTAGCAACCGCGGAGATCGGAGTCCCATCATCAGCTTCGACGAACATCATCGCCAACTCTGGGTCAATCGTGCCAGTCGGTTTCACAAGATCTGGATTATTGACACCGGGATTAAAACGGACGGTACCATCTTTCATGTGCCACCGTCGATTGAAAGTGATGCGGTCCTCATTGACGCTGGCGAACCCTACACGTGCAGGTTTAAGTCGCCACACAGCGAGTTCAACTGCATCAGCAATTTTCAGTGGCACCCATTCAGTGTACTCGGTATCCTCATCAACACCGAGCAGATCCGCAACTGCGACAGCGGTGTGTGTATGCGTCGCGTTTACCATGACGTGTGCTGCGGGGATGCCGCACCGCTCAGCAATGCGTGCTTTGGCTGTGTCTGCTACCTTTTCTGGTATAGCGATGAGATCGCACGTGACGATTGCGATGCGTGTTGTGCCGTTATCGATGACAACGGCTTTCGCAAAGAGTTCATCGTCAACATTTTCAGCGTATCTGGGGCGGAACCCACCCGGGATTCTTGTGCCGAGGGGTGCCGTTATATTCGCGGTCGCGCTGCCTGCTTTAAGAGTTGTTTGCATTTTTTTAATTTTCCTTGCGGATAAACAACGGAATCTGAGGCTTTAGCGTTTTCCGTGTTTGAGTCGCCCTCCACTTCGTTTCGGGCTTGGTTTTTGGTGTTCTTGATTGGGTTACTCTCTTTAATGCGAAGCTTGTGAAGAATTAGGACTTATTTCAGTCAACTGGAACCGCACCAACGATTATTTTCCTCTGTTTCGTCATGACTGTAACCTTGGGATACCATTTGATATTTCTGGTTTCCGATCAATACGAAATGGGTGGATATCAAAATCAGTTTCGCTGTCCAGGGCAAGTTCACTCATAATGCGTCCGACGAGGGAACAAAACTTAAAACCGTGTCCTGAGAAACCCGCAGCAATTAACACATCTGGACAGTGTGGGTGTGCATCGATGATAAAATCTTCGTCAGGCGTTTCGGTATAGAGACAGACCTCGGCGTGTGTGGTTTTTCCGAGTTCTGGGATGCGTTCTTGTATGTATGCATCTATATGGGCAATGTAATCTGCGTCCGGCGTACGTTCGCACGTATCAGGAGAAACGATTTGACCCCGGCCGTGGCGCGCCATCTTTACACCAGAGCCGAATGCAGGAATACCGTACAGAAATTCACCGTCTGCTGTCGCTTCTGTGAAAACAGGGAACCGATCTGGTTGGAAAGCGTTCGTGTCTGTCGGTTGGTAGTAGCACACCTGCTGTTTTGTAACGGTGAGCGGAAGATTCAGTTCAGCGAGGAGTTTTCCTGTCCACGCCCCTGCCGTCACAACGACTTTTCTACCCTGAAACTGTTCATTTTTGGTCCGAACAGTTGGGATATCTGTCTGCCAATTAATGTCGGTCACGGGGGTATCCTCTCGGACTGTCGCACCGTGCTGTTCAGCCAATTGCAAGTGCGTAGCGACACACTCGGAAGCGTGAAGAAAACCGGTGTCTTTCTGCCAAAGGATGTCCATATCGTTTGACACTCGGAACTGTGGGAAACGTTCTGCCAATTGCGTTGCACTCCACCATTCGGATTCAACGCCTGCGGCATCTAAATTCTCCCGCGCAGCGCGTCCATACGGATTTCCGCTTATGCCGAGACACACGCTCCCTGTGATGAAAAGCAGAGACTTCCCCGATGCGGATTCAAGGGCGCGCCATTCGGCGTACGCGGTTTTCATCAATTCGGTGTAGAAGGCTTTATCGTAGAAGAAACGGATGATGCGGGTTGGACCGTGCGAACTGCCAAACGTGTGTCCGCGTTGAAACTGTTCTAAAATAAGTATATCAGCACCAGATTTAGCGAGGTGGTAGGCAGTCGCGGTACCCATCCCACCAGCACCAATGATAATTGTATCGTAAATACGAGATCGCATTTTTGACCATGATCTTTGTGATTTATGTGATTCATCATGATAGCATGATGGGACCTCTGATAATCAAGGTAATCCTTTAATCAGTTAAATCACGGTTCAGACTTCTTCTCTTAAAAAGGATTTGGCACGGTCGTGAAATTCTGGTGGCGATCTTCACCGCGCAGCAGAATCGGTTTCCACGGACGTTTCAATGAATTATCCTCCGCCTGCCTCACTGATGGTGGAATATAGCGGATTGTTAAACCACATCGCCGCCGCGTGGAATGGTTCGGTAGACTTCCATGGATGATCTGCCCGTGATGGATGGACATTTCACCCGCTTTTAACACCAGATCGAAAGCCGTCTCTGCTTCCGCTTCGGTAACGGGTACTTCCTGATTGATACTCAGCAGATTGCCTTCCTGTTCGGATGTTCCGTGTTCTTGTATGCCACGCTGATGGCTTCCGGGAATCACCTGCATGCAGCCGTTGCCTGTGTCGCTGTCGTCTATGGCGTACCAAGCGGTAACCGCGTCTGGCGGTTCAAGTCCCCAGTACGTTACGTCTTGATGCCATGCGACGAACTTCTCACGCGGTCCGTAT
>PYIY01000082.1 GCA_003635195.1 Candidatus Poribacteria bacterium
TTTTATAGTAAAGCCCGCAAATAATTTGACATATTCTGAGATTTATGGTATCGTCTAAGTCTTATGAGTTATTCATCAGATTTTCGCAAATGCGTGCTTGATTTCGTTGCTAATGGCGGTAGTAAAGCCGAAGCTTCACGACGATTTGGCATCTCTCGCGGCATCATCTATGACTGGTTGGCAGCTGAAGACCCGTTGACGTGTAAAAAACCGGGGCCTCAAGGCCCTCGAAACCTTGATTATCAAGCACTCAAGCAACACGTCGCTGATTTCCCAGATGCTACCCAACAGGAGCGTGCTGACCATTTTGGTGTCTCGAAACATGGTATTTGGTATGCGTTGAAAAAACTCAATATCACGCGAAAAAAAAGACCACGACCTACAAAGAACAGTGTCCAGTGAAACGGCGAGAGTATCTCTCAGCACTTCAGCAAGAGACAGAAAAGGGCAAAAAGTTAGTTTATCTTGACGAGAGTGGTTTCAGTGAAACCGCCTTCCGTCGGTATGCTTATGCCCCGAAAGGTATGCGTGTTGAAGATAAAGTGCCAAGCCATAGGTATACCACCACGACTTTGATTGCTGCACGTCTTGATGGATGTTTCACGGCACCTCTGCTTTTTGAGGGCAGTTGTGATGCGATTGCCTTCAACACGTGGCTTTCGGAGATGTTATGTCCATTACTTGATGATAACCATGTTGTAATTATGGATAATGCCTCTTTCCACAAAGGGTCAGAGACAGCAGCATTGATCCGGGGTTCTGGTGCGGATCTATTGTTTTTACCCCCGTATTCCCCGGAGTTGAATCCGATTGAGAAGGATTTCGCCAACATCAAGCGGATACGTCAATACAATGCTGAGACTTCCATTGATGAAATTATAAAAGTGTATAATTAATTACGGGTTTTACTATAATATGGATCCACCACGTATCATAGATCGATTTATATTGGAAGGATATCCGAAGTCCGGCTTGAATGTCAAATTCGCATTCTCCTCAGATGGCAAAATGTTAGCAGCCGGGGGTGAAGATGGTTTAGTTCATGTGTGGAACCTTACCGCATCCAATAAGGTTCGGCATCAGTTTACAGCCAAGCGGCATAATGACTGGATTCGTACATTGGCGTTTTCACCCGATGCAAAGATGCTCGCAAGCGGCGATGCAGGCAGAACGTTCTGTTTGTGGCGTGTAGCAGATGGGGCTTTGCTTTTTACTTCCACAGCACACAAATCATTGATCGATGCATTGGCATTTTCACCCGATGGAAAGATACTCGCAAGCGGTAGTAATGAGCTCTTTTTCTGGGATACAGCCACCGGCAGACAACTTCGTCCCAATCGTCGGGAGTTGACTGCGCTGCTCTCAGCTTTGGTTTTTTCACCGGACGGCAACACGCTTGTTGCCGGGAATTGGGACGGCATCATTGAATTGTGGGATGTTCGCACGGGTGGGCTTTTATCCACTCACACAGGACACACAAAGGCAATTAATGCCCTGAAATTTTCTGCTGATAGCAAAACTCTGGTTAGTGCCAGTTTTTGGGGGACAACCCTCGTCTGGGACTGGGAAACACTCAAGAAAATCGGGAACCGATAATGGCATTACAATTGTAGTCTATCACCTAATCTTCGGGCAGGAAGCCCAAACTTTTAAGTTTGGGAGGAATGCCCGCTCCTATATTTTTCTTGACATTGCTATCAAGTTTGCGGTATAATGATAGTATCAGGTTGGCAAGCATTCTTAGCGTTGCCACTCGGCAATGTGCTTGCCTCCCACTAAGAAGGGGATAAACGCCTGATGCCTGATACACCATGAGATTAACTTTTAGATACCCTGTGTATCCTACGAAAACACAGGAAACAACATTATTACGTTGGTTAGACCACCTTTGTGGTCTTCAGAACTCTGCTCGCCATGACCGCAAGGTTGCTTGGGAGACAGAAGGTGAACGCGTCTCTTGCAACGATCAACAAAAGAAGTTGAAAGTTGCCCGTGAAAAATACGAGGACTTTCACGAAGTGCCTCAAGATATGCAGGTCTGTGCTTTGGAACGCACGGATAAAGCATTTGATGGTTTTTATAGACGCTGCGAAAAAGGAGCTGCGAAAAAGGGGTATCCAAGACACAGAAAACAGGTTAAATCTATGTCATGGAAACTCCGTAAGCACAAACTCAAAACAGGTGAACGTGTCCGTCAAAATCCGATCCGCGAAACAGCATGGAAACATGACCGTTTGAAAGTGCCGAAACTTGGCGAAGTCAAGATATACATGCACCGCCCGCTTCAAGGCGACCCGAAAGAAGTCACGCTTGTTAAAAAAGCAAGTGGTTGGTATGCTCATATTTCTTGTGAACTCCCTGATACACCGAAAATTGAACCGACTCAAGCGATAGCTGTTGATATGGGAACGACGCATTATCTAACGACTTCTGAAGGCGAAAAAGAAGACAACCCGCGTTGGTATCGTCAAACAGAAGGACTGCTCCGAAAACACTCCAAAGACCTTTCCCGAAAGAAAAAAGGGAGCAACCGAAGGAAAAAACAGCAACATAAACTCGCATTGCACCATGAACGAACAACAAACAAACGTAAAGACTTTATCGGCAAACTTGTTTACAAACTCTACCACCATGAGAAAAATAATGTATTAGTGGCAGAGGATTTAAGCGTATCTAATATGGTAAAGAACAAACACCTCAGCAAGAGTATCAGCGACGCGTCTTGGTCAATCTTCTTTCAGTGGTCTGGAAACATAGCCGAAAGAGACGGTTTCCACTTCCACCAAGTTGATCCTAAGAACACTTCGCAAACTTGCTCAAGTTGTGGTCAGAAGTCGCCAAAGAAACTATCGTTGGCGATACGAACTTTTAACTGTCAGGCTTGTGGCACATCTTTAGACCGCGACCACAACGCTGCGATAAACATACTTTTAAAGGCTGCTGCAGCCTTTCGTGGAGAGCGGTGGGTTGCCACCCTCTATGAAACGAGAAACAAGAACGAAGCACGAGACACGGGCTTTAAGCATGCAGAGCAGTTAATGCTGTTTAATGCTGTTACAAGCCCAAGTCTTTAGGCTTGGGTAGTTGACTAATACTGCAAAAAGGATTTTGAAAATGAAAAAGCCGATACTTTTCTATATTATTGCCCTGCTGTTAATGCCTTGTCTATCCGTGTCAAATGGATTCGCCCAAGACCATACACAAGGGGACCTGCCTGAAGGGGCGAAAATGTGCATTGGCAAAGGGGCGGCAAGTGACATCGCCTTTACCCCAGATGGCACGCAATTTGCTGTCACTACCAATATTGGCATCTGGATATATGATGCGAAAACTGGTGCAGAAATCACCACCCTTAAACAACCTGGCCGCGGTTACGGGAAAATAGCATTCTCACCAGATGGGAACGTCCTCGCTTCTGCAACGGGCAGTAACGGACCTGGGGAAGTTCAATTGTGGGACAAAGCTGCTGGACAACTTATCACAACGCTACCGTCACCTACGGGTATCTCCTCTCTATTTTTTTCTGAGGATGGCACGAAACTCGCCTGTGCAGGAGCTTCTGGGCGTGTTCATGTATGGGAGATTAGCCCCGAAACACCTCCTGTGCTTGTTACAGACATAAGATTATATTTTGAAAGTTGGAATGATCTTTGGCTAACTCAACTCTCGCCGGACGGGCGTTTTCTTGCTATCACAATACCCAATTGGCAAGCTAAAGAGTTCCCAATCCAATTGTGGGATGGTAAGACAGGAGAACGTTTGCATACTTTGAAGGGGCATACACAATCGGTGACTGCGCTAACGTTTTCACCCGACAGCAAGACATTAGTAAGTGGTGATGAGTATCAAACAATGCGTGTGTGGGATACCGAATCCGGCAACCTACAATCGACGATGCGGTGGCGGAGTCGCATCCCCACCTATGCGTTAGCATTTTCGCCGAAGGGTAGATTTCTTACCAGTGGGCATGGTGATGGGGTTCGCTTGTGGCATTATACGGTTGGCGAGGTGCAACACTGGGATTATGCAATCGGTGAATATCAAAACATTATGGATTTAAAAGCACACAAAGACTATGTTTACAGATTCGCATTTTCGCCTGACGAATTGACGCTGCTCACTGTTAGTAAAGACGGCACCATTATCGCATGGGATACGACCACCGGTAACCAACGTTTTACGTGCGAAGGGCACCAGCAAGGTCTCCAAGTTTTAGTAAGTTACCAAAAATTCCACGTCGTTGCCCACAATCTGGACGAAACAGGAGACCTCAAGGCTGAATGTAAAGCGCATCTCGGTGAAGGCGTACGACTCGCCGACTGGAACGACATCCTCGCCTATTACCGAGAAGACGGTTCAATGGCGGATTTCATCACCGAACTCAAAATACCGCTTGAGTATGGCAATCCCGGGGATATGGAAGCCATCCCGAACACCGCCTATCGTATTTCAAGGAATGGCAAGCTGCGATGGCAAGGGGATCGCCACTATTTCTTTGCGCGGCATGATCACGTCAAGCGAGCAGATTTTTTAGCACACGACAACATCGATAATTACTTACTATCACTGGGTTCATGGTTCGGAAAAGGCGGCTTCGCACTCTGTTATGGGGACCTCAATAGCACGGTGCCACCGCCAGATCCTCCAGAACCACCAGGGGGCATTTTATCACCCCCTGGATCGCAACTGCTCGATTGATGAGACTAAGGCAGAAAATCTCTACATTTCCGCCAGTTTTTTCTGGAGCCATCGCGTCATCGGCGCGTGCCCCGGATCGCAGACTTCGATGAAATGTCCCGGCAAGGGTTGACCAATCAACGCCTCAACATCCCGCCGCCGTTCCGTGACAACTGCCGGATGGTCACTCGCGACGTTCACCGTCTCCTCTGGGTCGTTTCGGACATCAAAGAGCTCATCGCCTCTTTCATCGTTATAACCTACTGAAGTGCAGAAATTCCAGTGGTCATCGCGCACGCTAACGCGTCCGCGGGCGTTCCCTGTAGCAAAGCCAGCCCAACCTGTGATAATCCGTTCTCGAAGCATTGCCTTCTTCTGTGTAACGAGTTGCCACATATCCTCACCATCCGTCCAACCGCACGGAATGTCAAGCAGACTGAGGAGCGTTGGCATTAGATCGTGGTTCTGCACAAACGCAAAAATTTCCTTGTCGTTCGGTCCTTCAGGATGTCGGATCATCAAGTTCAGCTGCGTGTTGAACGGGTGCAGCTTGTTCGCGCCCTTCCCGAAACTCCCGTGGTCGCGGAGCTGCGTGCCGTGGTCGGACATCAGCACAACTAATGTATCATCTTTGATGTTCAGCTGCTCTATCTTATCCAGTAGCACGCCAACCCATTTATCGACAAATGTGACCTCTCCGAGGTAGAGTGCCTCAATTCGGCGCAGCTCATCTTCCGTAGGACCGTCGCCCTCGTTCGCACTGCCCGGCGTAATGAAATCTTTACCCGAATAATCGGGGAAATAGATGTCTGCGTAAGATTTCGGCGGGTCCCACGGTTCATGCGGATCGAAACTATCGATCCACAGGAAAAATGGACCGACGGTGTGATTATCTTCAAGCCAGTCCGCTGCGGCACGGAAAACGCGCGCACAACTATACTCATCTTCTGATTGACGATGCCGTTGTGATAACAGATAATTGACAAGCCCAGCATGGCGTTGCCAGTTGAGCGGTTCACGAACATGTTTTCGGAGTTGTTCTTCAACCAAGCGCGGATCGCCGCTGTGCCAGTTATCTGATTCTTGCCCGCGAATGAAATCGAAATGCGCAAATCCTCGCGAGAAATTCATCGTCGGCTTGAACATGTGGTAGGTATCAGCAATCAGCGCGGTGAGATACCCCCGTTCCAATAAGACCTCGGCAATCGTATCTTGTTCGGGTGGAATCTTGTGCCAACCCGGAGCGTGGTGCCAATGTCCACGCCGATCAAAGTTATATCTCCACGGGAAACTCCGCATGCCTGTGAAGTTACCACGGCGTATCTGAAGTGTCGGTTGCCCTTCACCAAATGCGCGGGTGAAACGGACGCTCTCGGATGCGAGTGCATCGAGGTTCGGCGTTTGCACGTGGCTATATTTTTTACCTTCACCGATGATGTCGGCGCGAAACGTATCTAAACAGATGCAGACAATGTTCATATTTTTATGCCTCCTTCATTTCATCAAGAATCATTTCGGCAGCTTCCAACGGATCCTCCGCCTCTATAATAGGTCTGCCAACGACAATATAATCTGCGCCTCGGTTAATTGCCTCTGCTGGTGTAGTGATCCGACGCTGGTCGCCAGTCTCTGCCCACTCCGGACGGATACCGGGTGTGACAATCAAAAAGTTATCGCCGCACGCTTTCCGGATCGGTTCAATCTCCAACGGTGATGCGACAACCCCATCCAATCCGGCTTCCTGTGCCAACTCTGCGAGATAGACAACCTGTTCTGACAGCGTCCGTGCCGAGGCAAAACCCAACCGAAAGCTGGTTTCTTCGATGCTCGTTAGAATAGTCACACCGAGTAGAATAGGTCTCGGAATATCTGCTTTGTAGGCGGTATCGTCCGCGCTTGCTCTCGCTGCCTTCATCATCATAAGTCCACCGGAAGCGTGCATGTTAATCATATTTGCGCCGTGTTTTGTCATCATGCCGACATCGCGCGCCACTGTATTCGGAATGTCGTGGAATTTCAGGTCAATGAAAACTTTATGTCCATTTTGCTCGAACCATGGAAAGGCTTCCATGCCGAGCGCACTAAACGCCTGAAAGCCCATCTTGAACCAACGGACCGTATCCATAAGCGTTCCAGATAACCAGTCAATCTCTTCACCATCGTCGGTATCCAATGCGACGATTAATCTGTCTCTCAATTTTCGCCTCCTTATCCGTGTTTAAGAGTATTGGTGTTTTCTGGATCTTGTGCTTCCGAGTGGTGAGTGGGACCGGATTTCGCGTTAGGGACCTGTTGTGTTCTACAGTTTTCAATATGCGCAGCCAGTTCTGGCATCTGTGCATGGTCATATTTTTCAATAAGCAAGATAGCAAATTCCATCAATGGCGCGAAAATGTGATTTTCGTCTTCACGCACGACATCGGTTAAGTCACCAAGCAGGACTACAAGGTGTTCGTAGTCGTCTTCGGTCACAGTCGGGATATTGTCGTCTTTGTAGGCACCAACCGCGTGAATTAAAACTTCTAAGGCTGCCGCAAGAGATTGCGGATTGCTATGCGGGGCGTGCGTCAACTCTACTCGCGATACGTCAGATATACGGTGTTCTTCAGTTACCATAATTTACTCCTAACATTTTTCAGTAATAGGTTTTCCCTCTCAGGGCCTCCATTTATCATACTCGGGGTGTGTCAACACACGATGGATAGAAACCGTTTGCCGCTCATAGTGGATGAATGCTATAAGGCGAGCCTTGTTCCCTCCGATATTGAAAACAGTCCAACCTTCAACTCGATCAGCGTGAGGAAAAACCTCACGCAATTCTACAATAGAACAGAAATTTCTCCCGCTTATCAATCTATACCAATGGTTGAGTGCCGATCTGGTATTCGGATGCTTCTGGGCAAAATCCCTCAATAGTGTGTACGGACCTGTACGCATTGATTCTTTGTATTCCTTCTCTTACAATATTATCTAAACCGGCACTTCTAAAACTTCATCAACGATTTGTCCCGTCTCTCGGTGCGCCTCCTCAATTTGTGTCTGGCAATTATAGATATGCTGTTCGATTTCATTGAGTTGTGCTTCAAAATTACCTATCATCCGATGAACCTCCGCGGGAGACGTGCCGCCGAGGCTCTGATTGTTCTGAATCGCTAACTCTGCATCCAAAATTTGTTTCAACTGTGAAATCGGTATGTCAATATTTTTTTCTTTCAAGAGTTCCTGCGTGAGTTCCCAATCCGAGAACGTCTTTTCCCGATTCACGAGTTCACCGACAAGCCATCCGACAATCTCGTGGCACTCCCGAAAACTGATTTTATGCTCCTTAACCAAATAATTCGCCAACTCCGTCGCCGTCGCGAAGTTTGCATTCGCCAATTCAGCCATCCGTCCCGTCTTGAAGTCTGTCGTTTTGAGAAGTTCGGGCAACATACCGAGACACGCTTTCACAATATCAAACGCTTCCCACAACGGCGGTTTATCCTCTTGGAAATCACGGTTATACCCCATCGGCAGCCCCTTAAGATTCGTCAACAGGTCGAGCAATGCGCCGTAGACGCGTCCGGTGCGTCCTCGTGTGAGTTCGGCGATGTCCGGATTCTTTTTCTGCGGCATGATGGAACTCCCGAAACTATACGTATCGTCAAGTACCGCCATCCCGAATTCATAGGTTGTCCAGTAGACGATTTCTTCGCTGATTCGTGAGAGATTCGCCATCACGAGCGACAACGCGAAAAGCGTCTCTGCGATAAAATCACGGCTGCTGATAACATCAAGGGCGTGTTCGTGTGGGGCATCGAAACCGAGCAGCTTTGTTGTCAGTTCTCGGTCAATCGGGAAGGTCGTGCCAGCCAAAGCACATGCGCCGAGCGGGTTCGTATTGGCAAGTGCATAAGCCGATTGCAGACGTTTCTGGTCTCTCAGGAACATGCTCACATAAGCCGTCGCCCAGAAACCGAGACTGATCGGCTGTGCGTGCTGTGTATGCGTATAGCCGGGCATTACAGTATCGGCATGTGCTTTCGCTATATATAGGAACGCTTCGCAGAGTGTGGAGAGTCCGCGCTGGATATTGAGGATCTCATCTCGGATGTAAAGGTGTGCATCAACGAGTACCTGATCGTTACGGGAACGCGCCGTGTGAAGTCTGCCGCCGAATTCGCGACCTGCATTCTCAATCAAATACGATTCGACGTTCATGTGGACATCTTCTTTATTCGGATCAAGCGTAAAATTGCTGTTCTGAAAATCTTCTTCCGCTTTCTGGAGCCAGCGCAAAATCTCGCGTAGGTCAGCATTGGAGATGATCTCTTGCCGAGCGAGCATAATCGCGTGTGCTTGGCTGCCCCAGATATCGTATCCGATGAGGCGTGTATCGGCTTCGATAGAATGCGTGAAGGCTATTGTTTCTGTGGTGAGGTTTGTGCTAAAACGTCCACCCCAGAGTGTTTTTTTCGGTTTTCCCATATTCCATCAGTTTTCCGTTTTATCAAGCAAATCAAAAACCTCTGCTGCTACTGAATTTTGATCCCATTCCGTCCAGACCCCATAGTCGTCATCAAAAATGATAGTTTCATGACGCGCCCGATATAAATCGTGAATAACTTGTTCAATATGATACAGCTCATCGGTGCTTAAGTTCGGCAATGCTGCGATTATTTTTTCAATTGTCCGCATTTGGTAAAAAGTCTCTTGTATCGCAAACTGTATGAAGTTTCAGAAAATAATTCGGTAATGCGTCAGCAGCCTCTTGGTGTAGGAGCGAGCTGCGCTCGCGATCCGTAACTGATGTAATTATACATTGAACGTTATACGAAAATCACAATGCATCTGTTATAGATGTGCCCATGGATCAATAAGTTCAACCCCAACCCCTTCAAAATCTGTAATGTTTCGCGTTGCAATAGATGCCTCTCGGGAACGAGCGATCGCAGCAATCTGACAATCGGCTTGGCTTATCGGTCTACCGGTTGCGTGTCGTTGAGCGAAAATTTCGGCGTAAA
Source organism: Candidatus Poribacteria bacterium (assembly GCA_003635195.1). Classification (GTDB taxonomy): domain Bacteria; phylum Poribacteria; class WGA-4E; order WGA-4E; family WGA-3G; genus WGA-3G. Next base: position 9,681 of record PYIY01000082.1, read on the forward strand.
TGTTCGCTGCATCACTATCAAAAACCAGGATACGTCCAGCCAATAACACAGCAAATACGCGGGCAGCAGCCTCTGAAAGGTTCCGCTGTCGCCTTCCATCGGGCAAGAGTGCTATACCGGTCAAAATTTCCGCTTCGGTGACAGTTGTCACGAACAAGCTGCTTGCAGACTGGGCACGAAACCAAGCGCGAACCACCTGTTGTGGACTGTCCCGCATGAGCTCCGAGACGACATTAGTATCAAGAACAATCATAATTAGTATTTTAGTCAAAACGAGGCGGTTCTCGCATTGGTTCCCGAGGAGGTATCTCAAGTTCCACCCCGCCGAAAGGTTTGAAAAGTTCGTGGATCGCGGTTCCAAGATCTTGTGAGGGAACTTCGTGATCAGGAGAGACGTTTCGCGTCTCTGCATCTTGAAGATAAACGAGATAATCAACAGCAGATTTGAGTTTTTCAGTAGAGAGTTGTCTGATTAACGTAACTGCCTGCTCTTGCAAATCAGTTTTTCCCATGATATATGTCTCCTTTGCTACGTAACTTGTGGTGGACGACGTATTGACATCGGTTGGATAATCTTACGCTGGTCTGGAGTCAAACGTGCTAACAACGCATCTGAATGCGGATAGTCGAACCGTTCACGGACATATCTCGGCGAATAACGATAGACGATTGATCTGCGATACCCCTCATTTGTCCGCTCCGCCGATCCGTGCGTAATCGCATCTGTGAACATCACAACATCGCCTGCCTTGAGATAGATCTCCTGTGTCGCGAAGGCTGTCCCTGCCGGTTTACCGGTTATGCCATCATAAACCAAACCTTTCCCGTCGTGCTTCAAACGTGGGTGTATCTCCGTGCATTTATGGCTCCCCGGAACAAGGACAGGCGCGCCATCACCCGGTCCAATATCGTTGAGTGCCATGAGAACGTTAATCTGACCTACCATCCACTCGCCTGTGTTCTCCTGCCGGAATGTCAGGTAACTCAACGGAACATGCCCACCACAGTGGATATGAATAAAACCACCAGGACCGCGGACATTGAGGAAATTCTCGTGGATCGAAAGTCCATTGACTTCATGGATGTATTTCCGAACCAGCCCGATCCATGCCGGATGATCGATTAACTTCTGAAAAACATCGCCACCCTCAATGATATTCTGGAAATTCACGCCGTTCTCAATATTGTAGGTATGCGTCTCAATATTGCCGACCCAGCGCGGAATCCGTTTATCCTCTATGTTTTCTTCCCAAGGTTGTTCGACGTATGCCCAATGTGCATCAATCCACGCGTTCATCTTATCCAGATCGTCTTCTGAGATCGCATCTTCTAAAATGAGATAGCCTTGCAAGTCGAATAGATAATCTTGTATCTCTTGATCCATGTTCCGTCTCCTCAGCCAACAGGTGCGGTTTCAACCGCACCCATAGAATACCACCACAATTACAGATACGCGTCCAATTCAGATTCCGTCGGGGTTGGCGTAGAGATACCCCCTTCAGGGACATCCACTTTTGCCGTCCACGCAATCGCGTTGAGAATGAACTTACGGAGTGTGTCATCTGCCCAATTGCGATGGAGATGCCCACCGGTGAACCCGAACCCGCGGCCACCGTCTGAACGTTCCACACACCACGCCAGATGCTGTGGCTCACTGTTCGCCACTGATGCGCGGACGTGCGGGTTCCCGCTATGCGGTCCATCCGGTCTTTCAAGCGTTGATTCAGGCGCGATTGCACTCAACAGGGGTGTCACACCTTGCATATTCTCACGGAAGCGCATGTGATAATACCATTCGTCTTCCAAAGAAAACGGTTCCAACCCCTGAGTTATCGGGTGTTCAGGAAATCCTGTAAACGTTGCCGTCCAATACGGATTGACCGAAAGATGTGTTTCAAAATAGCCGCCGATCCAGTCCAAGAAGCGATCTCCGGGGTCACCTTTCGGCACTTCGACCGCGTAGTGCAACATCGCAAGTCCAATGCCTTGATCCATCAGTTCAGAAATCTGTTCGAGGTGCGGAATGCTCAAGTGTCCAGTACCACCATCAGAATAAACAATGATTGCATCTGTATCTGCGAAAGTTTTCGGGTCCTCGGGCCAACCTTGAGAGACAACGACTTCCACACCCTCAACATTCTTGTTCAACAAATCCGCGAAGAGAGCACATCCAGCGGGATGCTCATGCGAACCGCCGCCATGGCTTGCGCTGCCTGCCACCATAACAATTCGAGATTTTTTTGACATATTTTACTCCTCTGTTTGGAATATCTATCAGTGTATCATATCTTACCTCTTTTTGCCAAACTTTTTGCTAAATAGCAATCAGTTATCAACCATCAGCAGTCAGTTCCATTAGTTTTGATTAGCGTGTATACTAACCCTAAAAGAAAATATTGACAATCCTCAAGAAACGCACTAAAATATTCCCTAAACTTAACACAAAATAGGAGGAACCCCATGGAGAAATTCCCGATCGTTGACACACATGTTCATCTCTGGCACCCGAAACAGTTGCGCTATCCATGGCTTTCGGAAGTCCCCACGCTAAACAGACCTTATCTCCTAACAGATTACATCGAAGCGTACAGTGAATTAGAAATCGAATCCATCGTCTTTGTCCAATGCGACACACATCCCGATGACGGCTTGAAAGAGACGGCGTGGGTTACCGATCTCGCAACAAGAGTAGAACCTCGGATTCAAGGCATTGTCGCATGGGCACCGCTTGAGGAAGGCACGCGGGTGGCACCCTTTGTCGAAAAATTGGCAGAGAATCGGCTTGTCAAAGGTATCCGCCGCCTCATCCAATCCGAAAGCGTCGATTTCTGCGTCCAACCCAACTTTGTGAGCGGTGTCAAGACGCTCTCCCGTTACGGTTTGAGTTTCGACATCTGTATCTTCCACCCACAACTCGCCAATGCGATTCGGCTTGTGGAACAGTGCCCGCATGTCCAATTCATCTTGGATCATATCGGCAAACCTGATATCAAGAACCAACTTTTTGACCCGTGGAAACAGGAACTTGAGACGCTCGCGGCTTTCCCGAACGTTCATTGCAAAATATCAGGTTTGGTAACAGAGGCGGATCTTGAGGCGTGGACACCTGCCGATCTACAACCGTATATTGAACACGTCATCACCTGTTTCGGTTTTGATCGGGTTATATATGGCAGCGATTGGCCCGTCTCCACACAAGCCAGCGATTATCCTCGCTGGGTGCAGACTTTGCAGGATGCTGTATCAGGCTATTCACTTGAAGAATTGCGTAATCTGTTTCGCGACAACGCCATCAAATTTTATAAACTCGATTCATAAGAAAAGCACTTAAAAAAAGAAAAGGGAAGGCGGTATCTTCCATCCTTCCCCTCTTTCGTCTTTTTACCGTTCTGTCACTTGACTAACCGCCTGCTTTCACTTCTCGTCGGCGTGGATGTAAAACAAACTCCGTATACCCGTTCGGCACCTCACACCCCTTAAACACCAGGTCTAAAGCCGCCTGAAACGCGATACTCTGCTCATAATTTGGCGACATATCCCGATAGTTCGGGTCTCCTGCATTCTGTTCGTCAACAATTTTTGCCATCCGTTGGAACGTCTCTGTTACTTGTTCCCTCGTAACGATCCCATGGTGGAGCCAATTGGCGATATGCTGACTCGAAATCCGCAGCGTCGCCCGATCCTCCATCAAACCGACGTTGTTAATATCCGGTATCTTCGAGCAGCCGATCCCCTGGTCCACCCATCGCACGACGTAGCCCAAGATGCCCTGTGCATTGTTATCCAACTCGCGCTGAATCTCATCGGGCTGCAACTCGCGTTCTGTTAACAATGGTGGTGTTAGCAGATCTGTCAGGCTCGCGCGCTGTCTTGCGGATAATTCTTTTATCCAGTTCCCAACGTCAACTCGATGGTAATGCATCGCATGCAACGTCGCAGCGGTTGGCGATGGCACCCACGCTGTCGTCGCACCCGCCAATGGATGATTTACCTTCGTTTCAACCATCTCAGCCATCTGATCAGGTTTCGTCCACATCCCTTTGCCGATCTGTGCGGTACCGAGCAACCCCGTCTCGATGCCTACATCAACGTTCCAATCTTCATAAGCGAGCATCCAGGGTTCGTTGCGAATGTCCATTTTCGGAATCATCGGTCCTGCTTCCATACTCGTATGGATTTCATCGCCGGTTCTATCCAAAAATCCGGTATTAATAAAGACGAGTCGTTCTCTCGCAATTCGGATCGACTCCTTGAGATTGACAGTCGTCCGTCGCTCCTCATCCATAATCCCGATCTTAATAGTATTCGTTGGAAGTCCAAGCGCGGACTCTATCCATTCAAACAATCGAATCGTCATATCGACTTCTTCGGGGCCATGGAACTTCGGTTTGACGATGTAGATACTCCCTGTTTTGCTATTGGTATGGAGACCATTATTTTCCAGATCATGCATTGCAGCGAAACTCGTTACCATCGCGTCAAGAATTCCTTCGGGAATTTCCTCACCGTCTGCTGTCGTAACAGCATCCGTGTACATGTGGAGTCCAACATTCCGAATGAGAAGGAGGCTTCTGCCGGGTAGGGTCAAGGTGCTGCCATCAGGTGCGGTAAACGTCTTATCCGGCGCGAGGCGACGGGTCAGCATTTCGCCGCTTTTCTCAAACGTCGTCTCCAGCGTTCCCTTCATGATACCATTCCAGTTGCTATAGACGCGCACCTTGTCTGCCGCGTCCACTGCAGCAACAGAATCCTCACAATCCTGAATCGTCGTGATTGCCGACTCAAGGATAACATCAAACACACCGGCAGAATGTGCCTTTCCGACAGGATGTTCTCGATCTACCCGTATTTCAATATGCAGCCCGTGATTCCGAAGTAAAAGAGCACTGAGTTCACCGTTGTTTTGGGTAAACCCTACAAATTTGCTTGGATCTGCTAAACCAACTTCACTCCCGCCCTTGAGTGTTGCGCGTAACTGTTGCTCACCATGAACGGCTTTGAGGGAAAATTGCGTAATATCAGAGAAACTCCCCGTTTCAAGCCCAGTCATCTCATCTAAAAACTGTTCGGTGTACGCGATGACTTTCGCACCTCGGATCGGGTTATAGGTGGCACTTCGGGTCGCCCCGTCCGATTCATCAATCACATCGGTGCCATAAAGTGCATCGTAGAGACTTCCCCAACGCGCGTTCGCTGCATTCAGGGCATACCGTGCGTTGTCGGTCGGTACCACGAGTTGGGGACCTGAGATGAGTGAAATTTCTAAGTCAACATCCTCGGTAATCACAGTAAAATCTCGACCTTCAGGGAGCAGATAACCGATTTCAGTAAGGAACGCCGAATACGCCGCACTGTCCAACGGTTCATCTTTGCGCGCCAGATGCCACGCGTCGATCTGTTGCTGAAGCACATCCCGTTTCTCCAAAAGCGACCTGTTCTCCGGTGCGAACGCCGCAATGATGTCGCCGAATGCTTTCCAGAAGGTATCTGGTTCTACCCCCGTGCCGGGGGCAATCTCATCTCTTACGAGTGCGTACAAGCCTTCATCTATTCTGAGGTTACCGATTTCAATCCGGTTTCCCATGCTATTGTCTCCATTCAAGGTGCTGTAGGGTGTTGGATCCTCGTTAGCCAATGCTTCGTTGCACCGGCAACCAATTTCGCCTGAATTGCCAAATATCATAGCAACAAATCTGCAGTTTGTCAATTGATTTTTATGGTATAGGATTTGCGCACTATCCCTCAAGTCCCTGATAACGGGATTTAGGGGGCTAAAAATGTGGCTGGTTTCTCTTCTTGATGGGGGATTTTCGCCGATCCTTCCGCCGCGCTTTAAACACATCGCTTGTCTGTTCAATATGTTTAACACGATCCAGGAAGTACAAACGCATGGGTGCCGCAGATTTATAATGCGGGTTATCCACAAAAACATCTGGTTCGCCTAACAATTCGTTGATGAGACCCTTTGTCCAGCCACGTTCAGAGATGAGCCGTGTCGGGGTGATTTTTTCTTTCTCACGCACTGCCTTGCGTGCCGCAGCTTTCTGCTGCTTTTCGGTTTGCCACAACATTTTGTAATCGTCTGAACGTTCGACTTTGCGAACATCGGATTTTAGATAAATTGGATAGGTCAAGCGCCCTCCTAAAAAGGTCAGGGAGAAAGACTCAGACGACAAGAATCTATTCACGCGTTCGGGTGTCCAATGTCCACGCCTCAACAATTCTTCGCGCGAAAAGTGGGTGTCGGGATGTACTTCTATTTCTATATTCCAAATCTCGCAGAATCTTCCTCGCATTGAGACATCGTGGATATTCTCAAGCATCAATTCTTTTTCTGCTTTCTCAATATCATTGTAACGAAAGAGCCGAACCGCGTTTAAATCCTCTAATGTAATTACAGTAACACCATCTACCGTTCTCCCTAATTTTCTTTCAACTTCAAAATCACGGAGTTGGGATTCAGAGAGAATCGTGCCACGTTTTCCGAGTTGGGATTTAGTGATGTATCCGCCTTTTCTGATGGTAAAATTACGCGCGGGTCGCCGATGCTTTTGCTGGTTCATGCTGAATACCTCCGGGCAGTTTTCTGTCGTGCTCAGGACGGTTTCAACATCAGATTATACTACACTTATAGGCAATTGCCAACTCTTTTTTCACCGAAGGAAAACTACTATAAAATCTTGTCAATATCCCAGACAACTGATACAATAGACACAGATTTAACGCCTCAATTTGTAATTGAGAAACCACCTGAAAGGGAAAATAAAAAATGAAAATCGGAATCATCGGCTGTGGCACGATCAGTAGTGCCTATTTCGAAGGCGCACGGAAAACCGATATCTTAGAAATCAAAGCCTGCGCGGACCTCCGTCCGGAAGCCGCACAAGCACAAGCCGAGAAATACAACAGCCACGCATGCACCGTTGATGAACTGCTCGCAGATCCAGAAATCGAACTCGTCGTGAACCTCACGATTCCAAGAGCACACGTTGAAGTCGGCTTGCAAGTCTTAGAAGCAGGCAAACACGTCTATAGCGAGAAACCGCTCGGCGTAGATACCGAAAGCGGAAAACAACTCGTCACCGCTGCAACAAAAAAAGAACTCCGCGTCGGATCGGCACCAGATACCTTCCTCGGCGCAGGCATCCAGACCTCTCGGAAAGCACTGGACGCTGGGAAAATCGGCAGACCCATTGCTGGCACCGCATTCATGTGCGGACACGGACACGAAAGTTGGCACCCGAATCCCGCCTTCTATTACGACATCGGCGGCGGCCCGATGCTGGATATGGGACCTTACTACGTAACAGCACTCGTCAATATCCTCGGTCCCGTCAAGCGTGTCGCAGCGATTACCACAAAGGCATTTGAAGAGCGCGTCGCAACGAGTCAAGCCGCAAAAGGCTTACGCATCCCCGTCAAAATCACAACGCATCTCACCGGCACCATCGAATTTCAGAACGGTGCAATCATCACAATGATTATGAGTTTCGACATGTGGCGGCACAGTTTACCCTGCATCGAAATCTACGGCGAAACCGGCTCAATGACAGTCCCCGATCCAAACGGGTTTGGCGGTCCTGTCCATGTCTGTCCCGCGGGTGGCAATTGGGAGGAGGAGGAAATCCCTTTCCCGAATAATGCACGGATGATTGGCGTTATTGATATGGTATCGGCAATCCAATCGGGACGCGCGCATCGAGCAAACGGCGCGTTGGCATATCACGTGCTTGAAGTGATGTGTGCCTTCGATAAATCCTCCGAAACCGGCGAACACGTCGGCATTGAAAGCACAACGGAACGTCCTGATCCTGTACCCATCGGTTTAAACGAATGGGAGGTGGATTAGATTTTTAGTTGTCAGTACGATTTTCTCCCACTGCGAGGCATGAAAAATCTTTCAGTTGCCAGAAAGGGAGTTCGGATAATTCCAAAACCTCTTAACTGAAGACTGAAAACTTAGTACTGACAACTATATTCACTTCAAAATGCGACGACGTTCAACGCCCAAGCACATTGCTATTTTTGAGATACCTATAGAGGTCGCTATCTGTTGTCAAGATGAGCTTCGTGCTCTCACCTGTCGTCTTCCGATACGTCTCTAAGGTTTGAATAAAAGCGTAGAACTCCGGATCTTGACCGTGTGCTTCGGCATAAATCTGGATCGCTTGCGCATCCGCATCGCCCTTGATCTGCTCGGCTTGCTTATAGGCTTCCGACTGAATTCGCTCTAACTCTTTCTGTTTCTGCCCGCTGATGTCGGCGGCTTCACCCTCACCCTCGGATTTGTACTTCTCAGAGATGCGTTGACGTTCCGAAATCATTTGGTCAAAGACCTTCTTGCGGACCTCGTCTACATAGTTAATTCGTTTGATCTGAACATCGACGAGTTCAATGCCGTATTGTGGAACAGTCTCTTGAACCTTCTCAAGGATCAGGCGTGTAATCCGTTCCCTGCCAACCTGAATCTCTTCCAACGGTTCACCAGATTGTCCCTCTTCTCCTTCGAGTACTTCCAGATCGAGGCTTAAGACGCGATTTGAATCTCGTACGACTTCAATCAAGAGTTGCGCTGTCACCAAATCCCGCGCCGCGGAATCGATGATGTCATCCAAACGGGACTGCGCAAACTGTTCTGTGCCGAGTGCTTGATAGAATTTGAGAGCATCCTTAATACGCCACCGTGCTGTCGTATCAAGCCAGATGAACCGCTTGTCCTTTGTCGGAATCTGGTTCGGTGAACCGTCCCATTCAAGGACACGTTTCTCAAAACGATGCACCTGCTGAATAAAAGGTGTTTTGATTTTTAATCCGGCGGTAACAATAGGCTGCCCGACAGGACGACCGAATTCGGTAATAACCACCTGCTCACCTTCATAGACAGTGTAGAACATTCCAGCAGCAACCGGCAGTGCTAAAATTACAATGATAATCACAGGTATAAGTATCTTTTTCGATCTCATCAGAATACTCCTTTCGCAGATCCGCTATTCATTGAGTTGCAGAAGTGGGATAGGTGAATTGGTTTTACTGTCTATGACATAAATCTCTTTGACCTGCGGCAAAATTTCTTGCATCGCTTCGAGATAGAGGCGGCGACGGGTAACCTCCTTCGCCTTTTGATACTCTGAGCGAATCGCCTTGAACCGATCGGCATCACCTTGCGCTTCGTTCACGCGTTTGAGTGCGTAACCCTGTGCCTCCGAAATCTTTTGTGCCGCCAAACCTTTTGATTTCGGCACGGATTGGTTGTAATCGCGCCACGCTTCGTTGATTAAACGCTCCTTCTCCTGCTTCGCCTCATTAACGGCGTTAAACGCTGCTTTCACCGTTTCGGGTGGATTGACATCTTGCAAGGTCACTGTCGCCACATCTAAACCCGTCTGATACAGATCAAGAAGTTGCTGTAGATGTTGTTCAACCTCTGCAGCGATTTCAATACGACCGACAGTTAACACTTCAGTCACAGTCCGGTCCCCAACGACTCGACTCATTACTGATTCTGAGAGGTCTCGCAAAGCGCGCTGCGGATTCCGGACAAAAAACAGGAAACTTTTTGGGTCTTTGATTTTATACTGCACGACCCATTCCACATCGGCAATACTCAGGTCGCCCGTCAGGAGCAGCGATTCCTCGGAGTAGTCTCGCGTGTCATACTGCGTACGCACGCCGGCTCTCAACGTCCGAAAACCGAACTCCTCTTTAAAAACTTTCCGGACGGGAACGTTAATGGCTCTCTCAATGCCGAGCGGCAATTTGAAGTGGAGCCCGGGTTCGGCTTGCCGGACAGACTTCCCGAACATCAAGACGACAGCGATCTCGTCTGCCTCAACCGTATAAAAACTTGTTGCCAAACACGCGAGGATGATAATGCCGAGGATCACCATCAGCACCCTTTTGGGCGTGATGAGATGCCTATAGGGCTGCTGCGTAATTAATTCTTGGAGGTCTTGCATAAGAATTCTCCTTTTTCGTTATATGTATTCATAAAGCAATCATAACGCCTTTGGCAAAATCAGTCAAGGAGAAATAGTTGTCAGTCGGCGAACAGAGGTTTGCTGCGTAAGTCCTACAAAGGTTGTTTGATGGAAGGGAGAAGATCGGAAAATTGGTTGTTTTATATCGGGCGGGATGGTTCGTTGTTCCCAGTTTGAGAGTTGAGAAGTTGTGAAGTACCTAAAAATCAACACGATATAGCGAAATGCTGCGACAGGCTGCGAATTTTTCTGGGGTTTTTTGAAAAACATAACATATATTAGGTGTTAACGCCTGCGAAAAGGACAACGCCAAAAACGGACAATTGAATGCCCCTGTATCGCACGCCGAATCAGAAAAGAAAAAATAGGGACTAAACTTTTTGAATTCACCTCAAAATATCTTCTCGTCCTATTCTTCGGTATTTCCCCAATCCACTCCACGCCACTCTCTTTATATTCAGGGTAAGGTTCATAATCCTAATACCTTTTTGTCTGAATCGCGGATTACACAGATGACGCGGATTTTAAGATGCCCTCGTGTCAAATCATCGCTGCTCTATCGGTATTGAAAACCCCTTCTAACTCTCAAGGCGGAAGAGGCTCACCTCAATGACTATGATGATATAATGAAGGCTGAAACACGCATTGGGCATTTTATCGAACAGGTCTATAATCAGAAACGCCCACATTCGGCGTTAGGGTATTTGACACCTATGGAATTTCAACGAAAAACCTTATCTTAACTTTGCGAAATTGTGGTCTAAATAAGCGTATGCACTTCACTTTTCATTTCAAGTGCGAAGACTCTGATGATAGCATTGATGCTGATCATAAAGGTTTCAATCTCGTAATCGAGATACTTTTCTTTTCAAGAATATTGGTACTGTTCTTTCAACGAGTGTCTCATCTTTATCGTTTCAATCTCGTAATCGAGATACTTTTCTTTTCAAGTCCGGGAATTCTGTTTACATCATCGAACGCGATCTGTTTCAATCTCGTAATCGAGATACTTTTCTTTTTAAGTAGAAAATTGAGCGGGTGTTGACGTTCTTTACCGAAATGTTTCAATCTCGTAATCGAGATACTTTTCTTTTCAAGGCTCACACGCCCCTGCCCTCTTTATTCGCCTATCAAGTTTCAATCTCGTAATCGAGATACTTTTCTTTTCAAGTTACAAGCAATAGGATAGGTTGGGTTTACGAAATCACTGTTTCAATCTCGTAATCGAGATACTTTTCTTTTCAAGCAAAGCAATCTCAACCGTCCTATCGCTTGACCCTGTAGTTTCAATCTCGTAATCGAGATACTTTTCTTTTCAAGAACTTTACCGCTGGATTCAATAAAACCTGTCGGGTCTGAGTTTCAATCTCGTAATCGAGATACTTTTCTTTTCAAGACTGTCCCGGAAGTAGTTAGGCGTGCCGTCATAGAAGTTTCAATCTCGTAATCGAGATACTTTTCTTTTCAAGTAGGACTTCAGCAAAGGGGTCAGAGAACGACAAGGTAGGTTTCAATCTCGTAATCGAGATACTTTTCTTTTCAAGATCCGAAGTCACCACTGCTCGACCAGAACAACTACGTTTCAATCTCGTAATCGAGATACTTTTCTTTTCAAGTTAGGAGGTATTTATATGATAGGTTTCTTTGATCTCGAGTTTCAATCTCGTAATCGAGATACTTTTCTTTTCAAGTGAATTGTAAAAGTGCTGGTGTCCCGTATTTCTTTAGTTTCAATCTCGTAATCGAGATACTTTTCTTTTCAAGTCTTTGCTCAACGGGGATACGTCTTGTATCTGTTTGGTTTCAATCTCGTAATCGAGATACTTTTCTTTTCAAGCAGGGACTTTGGATACGGCAGGTGCAGCCGTAGGAATGTTTCAATCTCGTAATCGAGATACTTTTCTTTTCAAGTGTGTATCCATTCTCGATAATGGAATATGCTTTCGCTGTTTCAATCTCGTAATCGAGATACTTTTCTTTTCAAGTTGTGGACGACATTCCATTACCTGTTCCCGCACGTGTTGTTTCAATCTCGTAATCGAGATACTTTTCTTTTCAAGTGCAGGCAAGAATCACCAGATGGAAAACGCTATCCGAGTTTCAATCTCGTAATCGAGATACTTTTCTTTTCAAGAAACATTTGGAGCTATAAGAAGGGCTGCACATGGCACGTTTCAATCTCGTAATCGAGATACTTTTCTTTTCAAGTGCTATAACCCGACCACTCGGATACAGGATAAATCTATGTTTCAATCTCGTAATCGAGATACTTTTCTTTTCAAGACAACAATTGTCGCTGAACCGACGCACACATTCCTGCGTTTCAATCTCGTAATCGAGATACTTTTCTTTTCAAGCATGTATCTCAAGGGAGAGGTGTGATACAGTTTCTCAGTTTCAATCTCGTAATCGAGATACTTTTCTTTTCAAGCCGATAGCGATGATGTACCGTATGCATCTATCGTTGGTTTCAATCTCGTAATCGAGATACTTTTCTTTTCAAGGCAAGCAAAGCAAAGCGGAGCAACGCGAACAGGAAAAGTTTCAATCTCGTAATCGAGATACTTTTCTTTTCAAGGATAGCGTGACAGCGTCTTTGACTTCAAAGCGTAAAAGTTTCAATCTCGTAATCGAGATACTTTTCTTTTCAAGTGACGTAGCAGGCTTTGTTACCCACGCCAGCAGGTTGTTTCAATCTCGTAATCGAGATACTTTTCTTTTCAAGATTTTCAGACCACTGATGAACAACACAGGATCGGTAAGTTTCAATCTCGTAATCGAGATACTTTTCTTTTCAAGAAACGGATGTTATCAACCGTAACGGTAGCGAATTTCTGTTTCAATCTCGTAATCGAGATACTTTTCTTTTCAAGTTCTGCGCGAAGTCGTTACCGCGGATAGGATTCAAGTTTCAATCTCGTAATCGAGATACTTTTCTTTTCAAGTTTTTCTTTAGGTATCATGCAACCCTTATTGTTTAAGTTTCAATCTCGTAATCGAGATACTTTTCTTTTCAAGGGGGTTATCATTCTCTCAATCTGTTTCGCTTATTGCTGTTTCAATCTCGTAATCGAGATACTTTTCTTTTCAAGCCTCGTCTGGTATGCTCGTGAGAATAATATCGAATTGTTTCAATCTCGTAATCGAGATACTTTTCTTTTCAAGCATCTTCAAACACTATATCATACAAATAGTAAGTAGTTTCAATCTCGTAATCGAGATACTTTTCTTTTCAAGAACGGATCCGCATCTAATGCACCTTCCTTTCGTTCTGTTTCAATCTCGTAATCGAGATACTTTTCTTTTCAAGACTGGATGCGACACAGAAGCATACTGCAGAATTCTTGTTTCAATCTCGTAATCGAGATACTTTTCTTTTCAAGTCAAATGCTTAGTATAGATCGTTTCATGACAGTCTGGTTTCAATCTCGTAATCGAGATACTTTTCTTTTCAAGTGGTTATTCTGAGGATGTTCTTTTTCCGTTTGATTAGTTTCAATCTCGTAATCGAGATACTTTTCTTTTCAAGCTATTGTTTACCCTACGACTGAGTGTTCTGATTACCGATGTTTCAATCTCGTAATCGAGATACTTTTCTTTTCAAGCGAATAAGTTGCGAATTCGCAACCCTGTCGTCCTACACGCAGTTTCAATCTCGTAATCGAGATACTTTTCTTTTCAAGCTCACTGAAATACCAGCAGTTCAAACCCGGTGTACGAGTTTCAATCTCGTAATCGAGATACTTTTCTTTTCAAGCTTATTAACGCTTACAACGACTTCACACTTGACAGGTTTCAATCTCGTAATCGAGATACTTTTCTTTTCAAGGAAAATGTTTCAGTTGGTGGTGAATTGAAATCTGTGGAGTTTCAATCTCGTAATCGAGATACTTTTCTTTTCAAGCACATCATCAATGACACTCCAATAAAAGAAACACCTTTAAGTTTCAATCTCGTAATCGAGATACTTTTCTTTTCAAGCCAATGACCTTTTTGGTGTAATAGACAGAGCTAATGTTTCAATCTCGTAATCGAGATACTTTTCTTTTCAAGCACTACGCCTTCATTTGCCTTCAGCGCAATTGACGTGTTTCAATCTCGTAATCGAGATACTTTTCTTTTCAAGTAATGAGGTCCCACCGCATGTGCATAAAGACCAGCATGTTTCAATCTCGTAATCGAGATACTTTTCTTTTCAAGGAAGTCGCCATATTTATTAGCGACCGCCAAGCTTTGGAGTTTCAATCTCGTAATCGAGATACTTTTCTTTTCAAGAACGACTTGCGGGGTTGGAGCAGGAATCGGCACGCGGTTTCAATCTCGTAATCGAGATACTTTTCTTTTCAAGGGTAATGGAGGTAGTATAGGGTATTTATAGTTTAACAGTTTCAATCTCGTAATCGAGATACTTTTCTTTTCAAGGTTGCAATCGTGCTTGGATAGACCACCCTTTCAGGAATAGTTTCAATCTCGTAATCGAGATACTTTTCTTTTCAAGCACCGACCTATGAATTTTGCAACACCGTCTGCTTTCTCGTTTCAATCTCGTAATCGAGATACTTTTCTTTTCAAGGCAAGCACTTCGTTGGAAACTTTGGTAAACTTCATAGTTTCAATCTCGTAATCGAGATACTTTTCTTTTCAAGTACAGGGAAAACGCCCTGCGCGTCTACTTGCGATTTTGTTTCAATCTCGTAATCGAGATACTTTTCTTTTCAAGAATGATTTAGGAGATGACATGTTATATTTAATCAACCGTTTCAATCTCGTAATCGAGATACTTTTCTTTTCAAGCGATTCCTATGTATTTGCATAGGTTGCGAAATTCGCGTTTCAATCTCGTAATCGAGATACTTTTCTTTTCAAGCGAACCACAGGAAGATTTAAACAACTGGCAATGGCTGTTTCAATCTCGTAATCGAGATACTTTTCTTTTCAAGAGTTTCAGGTGTTGTCGGTGCTTTTGCGTAAGCATCGTTTCAATCTCGTAATCGAGATACTTTTCTTTTCAAGCCAGCAACGCCGAGCGCAAAGGCGCAAAGAGAACAGTTTCAATCTCGTAATCGAGATACTTTTCTTTTCAAGAGGGCGCAAAAATAACGGTACATCATGGTCAACCCACGTTTCAATCTCGTAATCGAGATACTTTTCTTTTCAAGACTGTTATGGCGAAAAGGGCTGAGGAGGTCTCGTTCTTGTTTCAATCTCGTAATCGAGATACTTTTCTTTTCAAGTATGGTGTTTTTCAACTCCGAGACACGCCTCGCAAAGTTTCAATCTCGTAATCGAGATACTTTTCTTTTCAAGTCAGGAGAAATACAACCTACACTACATCGAACCCGAATTGTTTCAATCTCGTAATCGAGATACTTTTCTTTTCAAGCAACGTGTCATCATCCGCCTCAAAAACCCAATCAGAGTTTCAATCTCGTAATCGAGATACTTTTCTTTTCAAGTTTGGTGCTATAACAAACCGAGATGTAGAGTCTTTATGTTTCAATCTCGTAATCGAGATACTTTTCTTTTCAAGAAGACTGCACCCTTTTCCATTTTCTCGATAACACCTGTTTCAATCTCGTAATCGAGATACTTTTCTTTTCAAGCTGGCGATATCCAGTCCGCCGCGGAAGTACTTACGCAGAGTTTCAATCTCGTAATCGAGATACTTTTCTTTTCAAGCCAGATAGGGTCATCTATGCGGTAAGGGTTATCATGTTTCAATCTCGTAATCGAGATACTTTTCTTTTCAAGCGACATCGGTGAATAACGCTTGTTATGGGAGCATAAAATGGTTTCAATCTCGTAATCGAGATACTTTTCTTTTCAAGAAGTCAAGAATTTGACCTTCATAGAGACGGATCACGTTATGTTTCAATCTCGTAATCGAGATACTTTTCTTTTCAAGAGTGTGGTTACATCGGTTCCCAACGACAGTAGACGCGTTTCAATCTCGTAATCGAGATACTTTTCTTTTCAAGGAACGACCATGTGGTAGAAGCAGATATAAATGACCATATGTTTCAATCTCGTAATCGAGATACTTTTCTTTTCAAGACCTATTTTTCGTTACCCGTGCCGACATTATCCTGGCGAAGTTTCAATCTCGTAATCGAGATACTTTTCTTTTCAAGTCTCCGCACAAATCACGTAGGGCAGTGTGGATATGCTTTCGTTTCAATCTCGTAATCGAGATACTTTTCTTTTCAAGTCGGCAAGCAGTCAAAACGTATAAAAACTATTATCGCAGTTTCAATCTCGTAATCGAGATACTTTTCTTTTCAAGAGTGACAACAGAAGGTTGGAGCGCAGGAAATTTCTCTATGTTTCAATCTCGTAATCGAGATACTTTTCTTTTCAAGCACCAGTTAAATATCGGCGCACCGAACACGGTTCTGTTTCAATCTCGTAATCGAGATACTTTTCTTTTCAAGGTGGCAAGCGATTGACGCTACACAATTCCAAAAGACCAGTTTCAATCTCGTAATCGAGATACTTTTCTTTTCAAGCCATTGCATCGCAGCGCGTTTATCTGCGTCTGACCACTTGTTTCAATCTCGTAATCGAGATACTTTTCTTTTCAAGGACCCACTGGGGTGGGCAATCTTGATAATCACTTTTATGTTTCAATCTCGTAATCGAGATACTTTTCTTTTCAAGGAGGTTGAACGGCTACGTCGCGATCTATGAGCAGATGTTTCAATCTCGTAATCGAGATACTTTTCTTTTCAAGAGCCGCCCACCAGAACCCTTGCCGCACGTGCCTCAATTATAGGCATTTCTGTGCGCGAGGTATTTTGTCGTAACCACAAACGCCAGAAATATACCAATGGAAGTACAAAAGCACGAGTCATAAGGGTTTTCACCTCTCTATGAGGGACAAGGGTTTTTCGATCCCTTTCCGATCATAGAAATAATCTTTTAGGACTTACGCACAACGCAGATATTGAAGCGTGAAGGGACGGAAGGAAGGGAAGGATGGAAGACCTCCCTCCACGCTTCCACGCTTCCACGCTTCCAATCCCGAAGAAACGAAAGGATTTTGCACAAGTCCTATCCTTTTTGTCAATTTTACACGATGTATGACTGTTCGTCAAGTCCTTTTTTTACGCCGATCCGGTTAATCTGTTTTTCACAGGCTCCACAGAGATGGTAAAATGTAATCGTATCCTCACTGAAATCGATCACCTTCTCCAATCGGTTCTGCAAGCGTAATAGGGCACGGCGATCCGTGTTGCACTCAAAGACACTAAACTGGATACGATTCCCAAAATCCTTCAGAATCTTGGCGACCTTGTTTCGACGTTTGTCATCGGTTATATCATAAGCGACTGTATAATGCATTGGTAACTCCTCAGTCAAGGTACCCACTACCTAAAGGTAGGGGCTTGTGCTTCATAGCAGTAAGCGTTTTTCTCTGAGAGAAACCCGTCTGACAACTGCTCCACAATAGCGGCCAAGCCAGCTATGCACCGAAGTGCCTGATCTTATACGGCATGTGATTTGTCAACGAGTGCGGACGTTACTCCTGCTACTCTATCCATACTCTTCCTCGGATGTTTACGGGTTTTGGTCTTATCGAACCGTCAATGGCGTATATTGATCGATTTCACCTGTTAGGTATTTCGCCAAGAGCCGTACTTGCAATTCCATTGCACGCCGAAATGTGAGTTTATACTTAAAAAGCGGATGCGTAATCGTCTCGTTTTTCCGCGTTTCGTAAGCCGTATAAAACACCTTCCGACGATGATCCTTGAGATACCAGCCACCGTGAGACTGCGTGAAATCATCAATCTTGATCCGCCGGTTATTGATGAGCGTAATCACGACGGAGTCCGCAATAATAGGACGGAATTCCTCCATCAAATCAAGGGCAAGGCACGGTTTGCCGTATTTCAACTGATGAAAGAAACCGACATAAGGATCCAACCCGACCGTCTGTATGGCTGAGATGATATCCGCTGTCAGCAGTGAATACGCGAAACTTAACAGCGCATTCGTCGCATCCGCGGGTGGACGCCGACTTCGCCGTTGGAAATCAAAACCCATCTCTGATTTGAGCATAAAGTTGAATGCCCCGAAATATGCAGCAGAAGCGTTGCCTTCTATGCCCAGTAACCCTGAAAGTTCAGTCGCCTTGTCAATACGCTTCTCCATCGCTTGTATTGCCTTAATATTAGCGAGCAACGGTTCCAATGCTGAATCTGTGCTGTCTGGAGATTGCCATTTCCGGCGTTGGAGCATCATCCGCATGTTCGCCACTTTTCCGCGCACAAACGCTTTCGAGAGGTCAAGGCAGGCATCTGGACTATTCGCGACTTTGTGTTGGGCACACCGCAACAACGAATTTCGGGACACTTGCGGGGTCAACGCGCCATGATACCGTCCATAAGCAGAAAGAAACACAACAGGGATGCCCTCATGCAAGAGGGTCTGCATCGCAGGTGTGGTGAGGTTAACGTTGCCAGAGATAACGACTTGGCCGAGATGGATAATCGGAATATCTCTAATAATCTCGTTTTCCCTCGCGACAAGGATACGTTCACCTGTCTTTTTGATAGCACATCCCGGTTCATCAACATAAAGCACATTATCGACACCAAGCGCAGGTTTGATCCGTTTTGGACGCTCGTCTAACTCGTGGAGATAGGCGACTTCATCAGGGAGGCAGATTGGACGGACACTACAACCGTTGCATCGATTATCATGAACCGGTTTCGGAATCTTTCTCGAATCCAAGAGCGAGCGTGCCTCTGCTACATAACGCAGCGTTGTCTCTCGGAGTTCGCTATCAAAAGGGACCTTCCGTCGCCGCTTAGAACCGATGTAGAAAACATAGCCGTGTGGAATCGAGATTCCTGTTTTCTCCTCTAATAAGAGTCCTTGTAAGCAGAGTTGTACTTGATCGTTTAGCCAATCGCCGGTGCCTGCTTTTTTGAATTCAATTGGATATGGGATGCCGTCTCTTTCTTCAACGAGGTCGGTGTAGCCGGAGACACCGAGTGCATCGGAGGCGAGGTATTGTCGGCGCGAAATGGTTTTGTCTCCTTTTTTCCGATCGGTCACGGCTGTATGGACATGCTCATGCTTGATTTTGCCTTCTTCAACGTGGTCGTTGACGACTTGATGCCCTTCAATCGATTCATAATAAAACCGTCGAGGACAAAACACGTAAGTATTTACTTGTGAAAGTGGGATATAATTCTTCTCAGACATGCTAACCGCTCCTTTTTTCCAATCTTCTATCCTGTCAATCTACTGTATTCTTCTTGTTTGTCCCATCCCCATTGTTGTCTTATAGCCCGTGCCGCAATAGAATGCAAAGGCTGCTAAGCAATTGACGGTTCGGAGCAGCTCTGTATCCAGCGAATCTTCGGGATAGAAAACACAAGCATAGGTGCCGACCCACCCAGATTCAATATGCTTTCCGAAGTGGAGTCTCTTCGATTTAGCATCGACGCTGGTCACCTGTCCATACTCCGTAACGAATTCCAAGATTTCGGTTTTATCAAGTTTTATAGGTGCGAAGGCGTTCCACTTGTTAACCCAACTCTGATAGCACCGGACGATATCTACATAATCCTCGTTGCGGGTTTTCTGACCGCGCGGGGTCATCCTACGGAAGGCGGTCGGCGAATAGAAACGGAAACTCATCCGGGTATCCGTTTTTGCGGATTGAACGAGTTCGGCGTAGGTTTCGCTTTTGCCCCAGCTGCGTTCCTCTGTAGCATGTGAGACCATCTGTCTTACCTGAAAGACTGCTTCTCCCAAGCGAATAGGCGGCATCGCCAGTGTCAAGAATGCTTTCCCGAAGTGTTGAAATAGCTCATCATCAAGAAAGGTGAATCGGAGTTTGCACTCGGTGCCTGCCCTGATATGAAGTAGGTTATTACGTTTTTTCGCTTCAGCAATGAGCGGCGAAACGGTAAAAGGTTTTTGTGCTGCGTGGGCATGAACGGCTTCCGCAACCTCTGGATTGCTCTCTTTAAGGATAGAGAGGAACGCTGCGTGGGCATAATGTCCCATCGTTGGACGGAGTGTAACATCGGTTTCGGGTATGAGTGAGATGTGTGTGCTGATCGGCATGAGTGGGTCTCCTTTTACGTGGCAGCAGTTTGATCTTTCTCTTTCCATTTGCCTTGCAACTCTGCATGAATTAGAAACGCTTGGGATCCGAGAATTAATTGATACTCCTGTTGTCCATCATTAAAGGTTACATTCAGTGGATAGGAAAATTGTCCTCTCGTTTCAAGTATGTTGTTAAGGGCGTACTGATTTTCTCGCTTCGATAAAAGACATGTAATGTACCCTTTTTTCTTCAGAGCATCCTGCATTTCAAGCGGAACAGATTCCAATCGTAAGCCTTTTAATGCGGTGGGTCCCCAACAGTGTTGACGTTCAAAGGACTCTCGATCAATCCCACCAGCATCGTAATTGAATTGAACACGGGTTGGTGGCGTTTTTAAACGATTCGCCTGCACGAAAAATTCGCAATAATTTCCCCAATCTCCTGTGAGTTCATGATACTTTTCCTTTGTCGGAATAATGATAAACTCATAATGTGATAGAACATGAAACAGGTCATATTCGGTGTGTTTTGCAGTATTCTGGAACAGATGATTCGGGTCATAGATACCGCAACGAATGCCGATGTCCGAACCGCGAAAGTTAAAGAGCGACTGAATAGGGGTGTATTTCTGCTCCGCGTACGCAACAATTTCCGAGCGGTTGTTTTTGAGAAGTGTCGCAAGTATTACTTTCTCCTTTTCTTTTGGTAACTGTTCAAAGGTTTCCAGTTCCCCTTTCATCCATGCTTGGTATCGACAGTAACTCCACGCAGTGCGTTCCCATTGATGTCGGATATAATCGTTGTAGGTATTGTCTTTGAAAGCATTAATGACAATTTCATAGGTAACATGCCACTGAATTTTTTTAAACATTTCCTCAAATGTTGTGTCGCTCTGTGGTGCGAAAACCTGTTGGATTGTCTCAAAGAGTTCTTTAATTCTGTCTTGCCGTTCTTCAAGTGTTCGCCTATAAAGTTCGTAAAGCGGATAGAATGCCTCAAGCACTGCATAGGACTGAATGTAGTGGTAAAACTGGTTATCCTCTCCTAGCGACTCTTTAACGAGTGTTGCAAATTCTCGGCGGTCATAAGTTTTCTCTGGCTGTAATTGTGTGTGAAGTTTTCCTTGTACAAATGCGTGCGCAATGCTGGCGTGCGTGGTGTCATCCTTACCGAGCAATCTACCTGTCCGTCCAATCCGCTGTGTGAATTCTGATCCGTAAAGTGCGTCAAAACAGACGAAATCAATGTTCTGTCGTGATTTATCCATTTTTTTGAAATTATACCCGATGTCCACTGTAGGCGTTGCGAGAACAAGTGGAAACGACTCTGTTGCCTTACGTCTCTCATCTGTCGCGACTGCACCGGTGATCAATCCGATTTTTTCTCTCAATCCTGCCGCTTGTAGTGTCTGTTTAATTTCATTAATGGTTCGGAGAAAACTACTGATAATCGCGCCTTCTTTTCCTAAATGCAGCGGATCACTAATCCATTCAGGGTGCGCCTTAAGTAGATTCTGCATTTTGCCACTGTGTATTGTCAATTCAACTTCAGAAAGTGTCTGTATCTTTTCATAACTGTTGCTTTCAATTGGTTCATTGTTTGGGCTGATGCTCTCATACTTTAACCCAATTGTGTCAAGATAAGCGAGTACCTTCTCATCGGGTGTTGCCGAAAGCAGGCAGACCTTCCGTTTGTTATTATCAAAGTAACCAAATTCCTTAGACAGAATGAAAAACATCAGAAAGTTGGCGATCTGTTTGGCGTTGTAGTAGTGAAACTCGTCAACGACGATGTAGTTGAAATCTTGTAAGAAATGATGGAATAGGTTAGCCGTATCCAGTTTCGAGTAAACGCTGTAAAAGCAGAGGTAAAAAATATCGGGGTTTGTGACGAAAATTAAGGGAGCTTGCCGTGTTACCTTGGGAAAATAGGCACTCGGATTTTGGATCAATTCGTGCAGTTTTCTCGGATTTCTAAGACGATAACCGGGGTCATCAATGACTTCCCATTCACGGAGTTTCTGACCCGTGACTTCAGCAACATAGAAATCCAATCCGTGTTCCTCAACAAACTCTCGAATGTCGTTTGCGTGTTGATGAATCAACTCGTTCGTCGGTGCGATGAACAAAACGTTATCGTTTTTCAAATCGAAAAGCTGGAGCAACGCAGCACGAGTTTTTCCTGTTCCTGTGTTGTAGGTGTTGATGACAAGATCGTTTGTCTTGAGGGCATCATAGGTGCGTTGCTGATGGTAGAGTGGTGGGTGTTTTAAGCCAAGCTCATTTGTTGGACTAATTTTTTCATAGCCCGCGTTTAGATTAATCGTGATCTCTGACATAGCAAAACCTCTAAAGAACTTGTAGGGTGTGCTTGCAATTGTTCCATAGGCACGACACACCCTACAGAAATTTAGTTCAGTCTAAAAATCGGTGTAAAATTGCATCTGTGCTGGTAGTAGCGTTTTATCACCATCCGCCAGTTCATAGAAATCCCCAGACAATTGGACTTGGCGAATTAGCGGTGCCGGGCGGATATTGAGCAGGTCGAACATGCCAATTTGTGTTTCAGACGGTAGATCGTTTGGATTCAGATAATCTCGGTAAGGCACGTCTTGGGCATGGACTTCGCGATAGTGCTGCTTGTAAGCAGAGATTTTCGCTTTGCTCATGAACTTACCGAGGCGGATATAACGCGGCACTCGAAATTCGTTACGGCTAGTGAGATAGAAAACCCCTTTGTTGCCTATAGACAGCAGCTTCAACCTTCCAATCTGTGGGAAATTCGTCGCCCGTGCCTTCAAGCGTGGATTGAAAATGCGTTCCCGATCGACTGAGATCGCGTTCTGTTCCATCTGATACCAATATGAATCAGAAAGGGCGTTGAATCGCGTGACCGTGAAACGTGGTTTTTCAGTCAATGTGCCGGGTGTAACATAGATACCCGCCTCGTTGAGTTTTTCCAAATCCTGAGCGTAGGTGATTTCAGCGTCGTTATGGTAACTTGCACTGCACAATCCAAGCGCATAGGCGAGAGCGTAATTACCGATGACCGCTTCTGTCTGAAAGAAGTTGTTTACCTCGCGGCTGGCGAAAAAGAGATTTTCCATGAGTTGAAACTCACAACGATAAATATGCATAAGATACCTCCAATGTAGGATAGGGTTACCTATCCTACGTTTCACGCTAGCGATAGAGTTCTGTAATGCTATCTAACAGCCCTTTCACCTCATCTGACGACGCGAATTTTTGCTGAATTTCACTAATTAAGGCAGTTATGTCAGACTCAGTGAGCGGTTGCACCGTGCCTATCACTTCACCCGTTAACGCTCTAACCGCATCGGTAATCACTGATTCAACCTTGTTTTCGTCAAGTGGAAACTGTCTACCCTCTGGACCGAGACGGTCATAAACACACTGCGTTAACTCCAAATTACTGAAGATCTCACAATCACTGAAAATGGCACCGACAAGGGTGTTCCGCATCTTGCCAAGCCGCGAGGAGATAGCCCCGTAACGACGACTCCGCAACACGTTCGCTATGACGTAGTGGATCTCGTCCACTGTCAAATCTTTGAGGGTCTGCATGTCAACGAACAGTGTTTCCGGCTTGACATACTCATCCTCTTGAATGCTTGAGGATGCCTGTCCAGTAACCGGATCGCGCATTGTGTTGTTATCATATAGCGCGTTGAATGTCCGCTTTGCTGTGACGGTTTGGTAGGGTAAAACGCTGAAGGCATCGTCCGTGATGACGCGAGATTTTTGCGCGCCACCGCCCCCGACAGCATAACCGTAAATCATGCAGTCAGCACACTGTGCACATGGGTTGTTGCGATTGAGCGCGCAAATGTTTTCCTCTGTTGCGTCTCCAGTGTAGAATAGTAAGGCATGCTGTCGCAGGAGTTCGCGACCTGTGCGCCGTTCAACAGCAGTCTGTTTACGTTTGCTAATCGTCACGCGAGAGATGGGATCGCGGTTTTCCTCCTCAAGTCCAGCGTGGACTGTATCTCGGCTTAACCCTTCACCAGAACCCTCTGTGCGGAAGATCATCTCTGATTCTGCCTTCCGTAACACAATTAGCGTCAGATAACGGCTCTGTGGAAAGTTTTCGTATTCATCGACTATAAAGTCAGTGTATTTATCAAGCGTACTCATGATTGTTGTTCCTCCTTGTCTCTATCGCGTTTTGGAATCATTTCGGTAATAAAATAAAGATATCCAGAACGAATCCGTTTTCGGTTTTCAAGCAAGTTAAGCAAATTGCCTTGATAAACGCCTTTGTAGATATGATCAAAAAGAACGGTGACAAATTGCGAGATGTTCTCCAATTTTTTCGCGCCAAAGAACCGCTTATCAAGACGCTCAATCGCTCGAGCGACCTCTTTAGACATAATAGCCCGCGCCTCTTCTTCGGTTTCATGCTCCGACTGCCAGCGTTCAAGGCTGTCAAAGGCAACATCAAGTGGTTTGGCGAGTGAATTATCTTTGAGACTGTCGCCCTTCAACTGCCCTTCCCACGCAATACGAGCGAGTTCTTTAATGTGAGACATAATCGTATCTCCTCCTTTCTGTGCCACGACATCGGCAATAAGTTGCACAGTGTCGCGGACGGTTACGAACTGTCGCGGTTCATTTCCGGCTTGTTCGCGTTTAATCATTCGGTGGGTTACATAGTAGAGTTCAAGTACATCGTAATTTAAACTCCGAATCAAACGTACCAGATCATCCGTGTCAATACTTCCGATTTTCGATCGGATAGTATGCAACTTGAGCAGTTGTTCAAATACTTGTTGAGTTATATCATGGTTGAGATTGTTATCCGGCAACCATCCCCGAAATGCGGGAGGGATATGGTCGATGAAAAGGTGGCTGAATTCATCGCTGGAAAAGAGTGGAATCGACGAATCGGTCAGCACTGCCCGGCACCCTAAAAAGCGTTGATATAACAAAGCATTTTCAATGGCAAATAAAATATTCTCTGTATGATTGTTCCCAGGCGTATTAACCGGAATCGTTAAAATGTTTCCAAGTGCCTCCGAGAACTTCGGCAGTGGATTTCCGTTGACTTTCGTTCGTGAAAACGTTAATTCCAACTGTGTCCTTTCCTGATAACTCCGGAGAACATCGTCTGTCTTGAGAAACACGGACGGAAAATCAGGATTGTGGAATTTTTCCTGTGCTCGTTGAAAAGCTCGAATAAAAACATCAGTAAAAAAGGAAATTGGGTACAGATGGATAAAAAACGTCGCTGTGCTACCGCCGACATTGTAACAGAGTTTGTTAAGCATGTATTGGGTTCGGCATACACTACAGACGCGGCGTTTCGGCTCACGTGATGATCCACCTTCAAGCCGATTGGAAAACTGTTGCACCTTGATATTCGCTGGTACATCTGGTTTCATCCACAATGCTGTATCAAATTCGGAACCGCAGGTACTACACTGAACGTGGTTATCCTCAACATAACGTTTTAGGTTTATGTCAAAACCTCGTTTCCTATCAGCAACAAAGTTGAAATCAACGTATTTGAGAACGTAATCGACCAACAGTCCAAATTCGCTTTCGGTTTCTAAAGTCCCTAACAATTGGGTGCCGTCTTGGACAATCAACGCGTAAATCTCATCAAACTCACGACCGGCATTGTGAAGATCGCGTCCGATGATGTAGCCGCGGTCCCAAAGGGCATTAAATAATGCATATCGCTCACGATAGGCTGTATCCTCAGCATTCAATGGCAATTCAAGCAGTCCGTAGATATGTAACCACGCGTCGGTGACGGTCTCAGAGAAATGCTTATTCAGGAAGATATAGTATGTTCTCACCAACTCCCCGATCCGCATAGCGTCATCATCGGGGGGTAGCCGGTAGGTTTCCGTATCTAAGATTTCACCGAGCAGCGTCCGCTGTCCAACCGTTCCTTCTGGGGTAAAAAGAGGTGGTTGTTCACCTTGCTGCTCAACGGCATTCGGATCCGGCTCGCCCAATTTATCTCGAATTCCCTCAAGTCTTTCCCGACACTTTATGTTCATGGCATCCACTTTCGCGTTTGCGACGTACTTGCGCTCGCTGATGATATTTCGGACTTCATTCCAAATTTCTGCGAAAGATACGCCGAGTGCAATACACTTTTCATCAACTTTTATACCGGCGGGGCTGCCTTGAATAAACTTGATGAATTCTCCACGAGTTTTTGACTCAATAGTATGGACAACAGCGTTTCCAATTTCAGCAATTTCATCAGTTGTGATGTGGATGTCGCGTTCCCGATCAACAAGATACGCTACACCATCAGGATAATAAAGCAGCGGTAGCAAATCTTTTTCCGATTCCAGATACTTCACAATCTCGTTGTGTATAAGGTTCGTCAGAATACCGCGCTGTTCGCTTACTTTATGGTATACGAATTTGTACTGAACATCACAGATACTGTTGATTTCCAAAAGAAAATCTCGTTTCTTTGGACGTTCCTCAAGCGTTTTCGAGAGGTCAATCACATCTATCGCTCGGATGATCGGGACCAGGTAGTTTAGGAGTCTGTCTTTATCCAGCGAATATGGATCGTAACGCTGATCAAGGGTTTCACCGTAGGTGTTATGGAAGCGTGAATGGGCACGGACCAGGACCTCAATATCCTTCAAATAATCTTGCCATTCCGGGAAGAAGTGATCTATCTCAAGATCCGCCAATACGCCACTAATGTTTTCAGCGTTTGCCAAATAGTTAAACGAACGCTTTGTTTCCTGAAATTCTTCAAGCTTGTTCAGATCGTGGACGCTGAAAGCACCGAATAGAACCTGGATCTCAAAGTCTGTCAAATCCAAAATTGGACGTAACCGTTCCAAGACACAAATCCCGTTAAGAATGTGGAGGTAGAGCGATTCACCAGCTTTCGCGCCATATTGGATAATTTCCTGATAGGCACGCAATTTTCGGTTGGCGATTTTGTCCATATAACTTTGAAAGAGGTTCTCCGTATCCGAATCAATTCCAAAGGTAAATAATAAATCTTCAATTTCGGATTTCCGTTTTGCCATGATGTCTCCTTTCCAATTGCGTTGATTTGGGCTGATGTATAATCGCGCAAACCGGCAATTGATTTTCAATCTTCCTTAAATTATACCATATAAAATTAGTGTTTTACACAAATTTCAAAAAATTCGACCTAAAAATGCAGAAATCCAGTCTTTTTTGGTCTTTTTTGAAAAAAATCAGAAATTGCGAAAATTCCTTGACTTTTTGTGTAAGAGAGGTTATACTTCTATTGTGTAATCACTTGCAGAAGTAAAGTAGCAGCCGAAAACTGTTGCGTATGCCGAGCTGCTTATCGACCAGTCGGTAAGATAGGTTGCCCACCTTTTCACCAAGGTGGTTTTCTGCCGGAGAACAGACATCTAAAAACATTAGATGAGAATCAGAAGTAAAATCGCAGCCGAAAACTGTTGCGTATGCCATGTTGCCTGTTAAGCCGGTTAGCAGGCTAGGTTGCCCACCCTCTCACCAAGGTGGTTTTCTGTAGTTTGTTTAGTAGGGTGGGGTTGTGTGCTCTGCCCTATTTACATATACACCGTGGGACGCGGTCCCAAGCGTTTTACACGAAAGACAGAAAAATTGACCTAAAAATGCAGAAAATTCGGTCTTTTTTTCAAAAAAAATCAAATATCACGCAAATTTCTTGACTTTTTACGCAAAATTGGGTATACTTTATTGGATAATTCACTTGCAGAAGTAAAGTAGCAGCCGAAAACTATTGCGTAGGCTGAGCTGCCTACCGACCGGTCGGTAGGATAGGTTGCCCACCTTCTCGCTAAGGTGGTTTTCTGTCGGTTCCCAGAAGTAAAATCGCAGCCGAAAACTATTGCGTAGGCTGAGTTGTCTCCTGGCCGGCTGGGAGAATAGGTTGCCCACTCTCTGACGAGGGTGGTTTTCTGTTTTAAAGTTCAACAAGACTACCGCGTTGCTTTGCCTCCGAAAAAAGTGTCTCAAGATCAGGAGCTTGGTGCTTAAGCAATTCCCCTGCAGCACCAGCTAGGGCATCGGCTAATCGGATGAGAGGTTCATTTTCATCTTTTGAAACTCGAATTACCTTTTTTACCGGAAAGCCGAGTTGACGTAAGCCCGTTTTATAAGCACTACGTTTGGCTTTTGCCAGACCGTCAACATAAACGTACACATGAGAATTAGAAGGGCTTAACCTGAGTATTGCTTTCGCAATACCATCAATTGTTGCAGCATCGTAATCTGTCCTTTTACGGAAGACACTATAAAACAACGTGACGTTGAGAGTGGCCGCCTTTTGAATCACAGCACGTAGGTAGTCCAAACGTCTACTTCTTTCTGAAGATGCCCACTTCTTTTTTCTCTTGCCCGAAGTTTCTTCAAAAGATTCACAAAGTTGACGAAGTTTATCACTGTCCTCTACCGCTACCACAGCGACGATGAACAATCGGCCTCTTGTATCTTGTCCAGATTCGTCAATGTAGAGGTCCACGCGTTTTTGATTTGCAACCACTGGTTTGGTGTTGCTGCCCATTCCATTCTATCTCATTTTTTTGTTGCATACGAAAACACTAATAACATAATATAGTATAACTGCATTTTGTGGAAATGTCAAATTTTTTATCTCGTAATCGAGAATCTTTTTGTTAAAATGTCGAAATGCGGCATACGAAAACTCTAATTTTTCAATCTCGCCCTCAAGAATCTTATTTGCCACAATCGTACATAATATTATATATCGCTGAGATTGGTCTGTCAAGGCAAAAAACTAAAACTTTCAGGACAAGTTCAATTTCTTATACTCCGTTGAACTATGAAACTTTACAAATCCTCAGCGTAGATTCCATGCATCCGGCGTACAATCTCGCCAAATTCCGCCCGGAATTCTGGTGGGTCCAAGACCTCTACCGCATCGCCGAGACTCAATACCCAAAATGTGAAGTCTTCTTTCGGGACCTCATAACGGACAATCACAGATCCATCTGGGCACCGTTCTATAATCTCTTGTGACCGATGCCGTTCCTTTTCCGTAATGAGATACGCTTTGTGTGCCGCGATTTTGAGCGTCACGGTAATCGGATCCCCGCTAAAGAGTTCCCATCGAGAATCCAAATTTTCGGACAATGAGAAATCTGGAGGGGGCTCAAACGTTTCCTCTGTCAATTCAACTTCCTGAAAGCGGAGGATTTTGAAGGTAAGAGACACATTCTCTGATAAATTAGAGTGCGCCTCAAGATACCAATCATCTTTACGGAAAAAGATAGCATACGGGTGGAGCATATGTTCAATAGGGTCTGTTTTCCCACCCGGTAGATAACTTGCACGCACCGCCCTTCGAGTTAGAAGTGCTTTCTCCAGCACGCCAAAATATCCATCACTCTCAGTGTGAAATCTATCTGATTTAAGCTGGATTGAGACGCTGTCGCTTTGGAGATAGTCCGATTCTGCCTCACGAAGAGTGTTTGCTTCCTTTTCTTGTAGTGCCTTTTCAATGTACCTCGCAAGTGGTGGGTGCAGTCTTTCCAAAAGGCTTTTGAGAGACTTGGAAAAACGCTGCTGCTTTGCAAGGGGTGAAGCCTCAATCACCAATTTCAGATTCCGAGCTTCTTCCTTTGTAATACGAGGGGAAGGCATCTTGCGTTGCCCACGAATTCTATAGAAGCTCTGCCTTTTTTCCACAATGTAGTACTCTTCCAGAATCTTCAGATCGCTATAGATACGGCTTTGATCAACATCATACAATCTTGCTAATGTAGCAACCTTCATGCCTGAAGATCTTTCCAGCGTCCTGACTAGATCCAAGATACGCTGTACCTGTTTTCTACCATCACTATATCCCATATCTTTCTCCTTTTGAATAGCTGTCAGAACCTCTCCAGCCAAACGGAAACAATCAGATATAACTATGTTAAGCATAACATAAGAAAATATCCAATGCAAATACCTCTTAGCCAAGGATATGTAAAATTTTTGACAGTAATGACTCCCACGCTTTTGTAGAACGGGTTTTCAACCTCCATGTAGAAGCGATGATTTGATAGTAGGATGTCTTAAAATTCGCGTAATCTGAGTAATCCGCGATTTGAGGTGGACACGCCCACATGCGACGCGCATTATCGCGCTTTGTATCCGTCCTGAAAAAATAAATTTGAACTCTCATATTATATATGTTATCATGTATATACAAACCTAAATTAATTAAAAATATATAATGTATGAAAGGAGCATAGCGCGTAGGTTTTGATGAGCATCCTCAAAACCGGATAGCAAAATAAATCGTTGCCGACGACTGACTGACAACCAAACCAAATGTTACACTTTTCGCCAAATTATTTTTTTTTCCACAATGACAAGCAACAGCAAAATTGCCTCTAAACCCTTACAGTGGCTAAGTTTATACCGATAATCAATTTACAGCAAATGTTACACTGGTGTAACATTTTTAGGACTTACGGACTTTACTCTTAAAATCCTCCTACCGCTCTGAAGAAACACCGTTTTTGCTTGGGCGTTTCTTAAGCAAACTCCCTATCGCAGATGTATTATTATATCGTTAATTTATATTTAACTCTAAATCTTACTATAACCTAAGTTGCCACCTATTTGTGCACATAGCACTCCGCTGGAGTGCAAGAAATTGTAGACCCTATTCTATAGATATACCACCCCGCTGCGGTGAGGAAAATGCCTAAGCCTCTCGTTGGAACATTCGGAATTGGTTAGTGGCAGCTTGGGTTAAGTATAACAGAAAAAACGCTGAACGCAAACGTTCCCATCATATTAACAGGTAGTTCTCTTCCAACTTTCCACCATTCCAACCTTCCTCTCTTCCAACCTTCCAACCCTTTTCCTTGACGAAAACCCGCGCTTTGTGTATAATGCGAAACATGGCACAAGGCATTTTTATTACAGGGACAGGCACGGAAATTGGGAAGACTGTCATCGCTGGTGGGTTGGCTGCGGCACTCAAACAGGTGGGGACAGACGTAGGTGTGATGAAACCGATTAGCACAGGCGATACCGCCGATGCACGGTTTCTCAAGCACGCTGCACAAGTTGATGATGAACTCTCCCTGATTAATCCTATCTATCTCCGGCAGCCTTTAGCACCCTCCGTCGCAGCGAGGATAGAAAGGACAGAAATAGATCTGTCCCGCATTGAGACGGCTTTCGCTGAACTCCAACAGAGATATGATTTCATGATAGTGGAAGGGGTCGGCGGGATTGCAGTGCCAATCCGAGACGATTTTCTCGTCGCCCAACTCATTAAGCAACTATCGCTCCCTATACTCATTGTCGCCACCGCCGGTTTAGGGACGCTAAACCACACACTCTTAACCGTCGCATTCGCGCAACAGTTTAACATCCATATTGCTGGTATCGTCCTGAACGGACTCCGTTCAGAAAGCGCAGGACTCGCAGAAGCGACTAACCCCGTCGAAATCGAAAAGTTGACAGGGGTGCCTGTCATCGGTGTTGTCCCATACGAGAAACAACTGGACACACCGTATCCTGATGTAACGTTTTTAGCAGAATTTACGAACCAGCATATCGCATGGAGGAAATTAGGAATACCCTAAAATGGATACCGCTATTGTTCTCGCTGCAGGATTAGGACGCAAGGTATGGCCCTATGGTGAATTTCGGCAGAAATGCACAATCCCTGTCGCCAATAAGCCGATTGTTCGCCGAGTCGTAGAAAATTTGCTTGAGGCAGGCTATCAGCGCATTGTTGTTGTGGTAGGGCATCACGCGCAACAGGTGCGCGGCGCACTTGCCGATATACCGAACACTGTTTTCGTTACGCAGCATTCGCTTGAAGGCACCGCAAGTGCGGTGCTAACAGCACTCGAACATCTCGAAGATCAACCCTATCTCGTCGTTTACGGTGACACCGTAACCACTGCTGATAATCTCCGTAACTTTACTAAAGAATTCCGATCATACAACGTAGAAGCCGCGGCACTCGTGCAAGCACTCGGAGACGAAGACGCAAGCGACTGGCTTTGCGCCGGTATCGGGACGGAGGAGGTCGAAAACAGGCGTGTTTTAAAACTTAACGGTATTGAGGGACACCCACGCGGCGGCTCACATCGGCTTTGTGGCGTATACGCTTTCAAGAGTTGCGCGACAACCTACCTCTTAAGCAACCCCGGCATCGTTACACGTGTACCCGTAGGTGGCATGCCGCCACCTGAATCCGAAATCGCACAATCCTTACAACTGATGGTGGACGACGGAAGGACTGTATTAGCGGTTCAGGCAGAGGATTTCTTCGTTGATGTCGATAAGCCGTGGCACGTGCTGGAAGCGAACAATCGGCTCGTCGATTATCTCACGAAACAGGTTACAGAAGATCAAATAGCAGATGGCGCGAAAATCTCGGATGCCGCTGAAATTAATGGACACGTTGTGTTGGGAAAAAATAGCGTGATCGGACCCCGTGTCGTCGTCAACGGCACCCTTATCGCAGGCGCGAATAACAACATCACAAACGGTGCGATTCTACACGGGAATATCTTCGTCGGAGACCAGTGTAGAATCAGCGATTATTGCGATGTCGGCAGTAGTGCCATCGGAAATCGGTGTATCATCGGGCACGGTGCCGAAATGGCGGGTGTCTTGTTCGATAAGGTCTATCTTTATCATTACTGTGAGATGTCCGGCGTTTTCGGGTGCGCTACCGATATCGGTGCAGCAACGGTATGCGGGACGCTCCGGTTCGATGATAAGGATACCCCAATACAAGTGGAAGGACGTTACGAAATCCCGCCCTACGGCGCGAATGCGACCTACATGGGTGACTATTGCCGGACCGGGGTGAATGCCATAATTATGCCGGGGCGGCGGATCGGGGCTTATAGTGTTGTTGGCCCGGGGGTTATTTTATACGACGATGTACCGAGCAAAACTATGGTGATGGCGAAACAGGAATTAATTACCAAACCGTGGGGACCGGAACGTTATGGATGGTAAATGTCTCTTCGCAGTAGGAGCGAGCTGTGCTCGCGATATTTCTAAAACACTAACCCGTAAGGAGTTCCTTAAGCAGATTTGTCAATTCCTCATTGTCAGCAGCGAGTTCAAAGACGCGTTTAATTTTGTCTGCACGGGCCCCTTCGGATTCGGAGGTCTCATCTGGAGACCAGAGCACTTCAAGTTTCTTCGGGTTAAGTCGGTCGTATGTAACCTTGACAAGCGTAAAGGGATAATTCTCAGGGATAATGACGATCCAATCAATAGTTTCACCACGGGCGGAGTATTGTCTATCTACAATTAGTTTTGAGTCTTGATGCGGTACGTTCTTTTTAACCCACTGCTTACGATCAAGGGTGTCTGTTTCAAAATGACCGACTTCTAACCAATTGCGTCCTGCGCCGTTCGGTTTGGTGGTAACTTCAATGCGTTGCATGGCTGTCTGTTCTCCGTTCCGTATTTAGATTTTCCCGCAATCCGCGCGGTTAAAAAGTTTTCGTAAAAGATTCTAACACGCTGAACCCAAAAAGTCAAGCGTCTGAATGACAAAGGCGGGGTTATTTAGTTTTATGAAATATTTCGACATGCCGGAGTTAATCTCGAAAACACGAAAAAGTGATAAAATATGACTAAATGTGGGTTTTAAGTAAAATTAATTTGCATTTTTTCTGAAAAAACAGTATAATTGTAAAAGGGGATAGTATTTTCGCGCGGTATGCGCGAAATTTGCATTTAATTGCGTCAGGCTGAAGGGACACCCTTGACATGAAAGTCGAAATGAGATATGGAACCGGCACATTACCGATTGAAATTCCTGATAAGAACGTTGCCGGCGTTCTTGAAATTTCGGAAAGTGTTCCGCTATCGGATGAAGATGGCGCGGTTCGAGAGGCGATTGCGCAACCGATTGCATCGCCACCGTTGGTCGAGCTTGCAAAGGGTCGCGAGTCGGCATGTATTGTTATCTCTGATGTGACCCGCCCGGTGCCAAATAAGGTCATCCTCCCACCCATACTGGAAGCACTCAAACGATCCGGGATTCCACGCGAAAAGATTACTATCCTGATCGCGACCGGCATCCACCGTCCTAATGTCGGTGAAGAACTCGAACAGATGGTTGGACGCACTATTATGGATACATACCGTATTGTCAACCATTTTTCGCAGAAGCCAGAAACCCACGCATATTTAGGTAAGACGCAGAACGGGACACCGGTTCACATTGATAAAACCTATCTCGAATCGGACCTGAAAATCACGACAGGATTGATTGAACCACACCTGATGGCTGGATATTCTGGCGGCCGGAAGGCGGTCTGTCCGGGTGTTGCTTCTGTTGAGACAATGAAAGTGATGCACGGGCCTGAACTCATGGAACACCCGAAGTCGGCAGTTGGCATTTTAGAGGGAAATCCGTTTCACATAGAAGCAACCGAAATCGCTCTAATGGCGGGTGTTGATTTCAACCTGAACGTTGCGATCGACAAGCAACGTCAAATCACTGGCGTATTCGCGGGCGATATGGTTGAATCCCATCTTGTCGGTGCGCAATTTGTGGAAAGAGAGGCGAAGGTTACACTCCCTACGCCAGCGGATGCAGTCGTCGTCTCCAGCGCGGGCTCTCCCTTGGACACAACGTTTTACCAAGCAATCAAAGGTTTACTTACGGCTGTTGAAATAGTGAAGCAGGGCGGTAGTATTTTGCTCGTTGCGGCGTGCAGTGAGGGCATCGGCAGCAAACCGTTTACTGACCTCATTTTTAAGACTGATGATTTAACTGCGTTTGTACAGGGACTTTACAATCCAGCAAACTTTGTTATTGATCAGTGGCAACTTGAAGAATTAGCGAAAGTTGCCCGGAAAGCAGATATCTATTTTTATACCGACGGAATTCCGTACCACCAACGGGCAAAGCTCTTCGTGCATCCGTTGAAAAGTGCACAGGAAGGCATTGACGAAATTTTAGCCCGCTACGGGGCAGATGTCCAAATCGCTGCGATTCCTGAAGGTCCATACGTTTTAGCGCAGTTGGAAAAGGCTTAATCCCAAACGGAAATTAGCATCGAAACTCTCGCCACCGAGGGAAACCGCAATAATACCGAAGTTGAGATAAATAGCAAAATGGCAAATTCTATTGTGGCACTCAGAGCTTATGGGGATGGTTTACACTTAATCATTAGGCCCCACTTATCGATAGCAGAAGTTGAGGCTGCGATTCAGCAGGAGATATCGCGCATGAATCGCTCTTTAGCTGGGACATCGGTGCAAATTGATCTTAAGTCTCCAACCTTGAAAGAGGAGGAGATCGAGCTGCTCAGCTCGAAACTCCAGGAAACCTACGATCTCACAGTACGTGGTGTCGAAGTCGCTGATGAGCCGATCGCGCCACCCATCGCTGCCGCGCCAACAACGCATATCATATCGCAAACGACAGATACCCGTCCCTCGCGAGACAGTGAACTGTCCCGGATTGTACCGAACACAATTCGTTCTGGCCAAACAGAGGAATTTCCACAAGGGAGTCTTATTATTTACGGCGATGTTAACTCGGGTGGTGAAGTAAAAGCAGGCGGGGACATCGTTGTGCTTGGTACGCTGCGTGGGAGTGCTTACGCTGGCATGAATGGTAGGTTATCCGCCGTGATTATCGCAATGGATTTCGCGCCCTTAAAACTTCAGATAGGAAATTATGTGAACCGTTCATCGGTTAATCAGCAACCCCGAGGTTATCCAGAGATTGCCCGCATCGGGGCAGAAGACGTAATTATTGTTGAGAAATTTGTTAAATTTTAGGATAGGAGGTTCCGGTTATGGGAAAAGTGATCGTAGTGACATCAGGAAAGGGAGGTGTCGGCAAAACAACCTCTACAGCCAACTTAGGGACAGCACTTGCACTCCTGGGTAAAACCGTTGTAGTTGTTGACGCGGATGTCGGGCTTCGGAATCTCGATATCGTGATGGGACTTGAGAGCCGGATTGTTTATACTTCGATGGATGTCATTGAGAAGCAGTGTGAACTCAGTAAAGCACTCGTTAGAGATCGTCGCGTTGATGGGCTGATGCTGCTCGCAGCCTCGCAGAAAAATAACAAAGACGATATCCAACCAGAACAGATGAAAGCCATCTGCGACAAACTCCGGACTGCGCACGATTTCGTCCTGGTGGACTCGCCTGCCGGCATTGAGCGCGGTTTTAGTAATGCCTCTGCTGGCGCGGACGAAGCCATCGTCGTTACAACCCCGGATGTCTCTGCTATTCGGGATGCCGATAGGATTATCGGTTTGCTCCAAAACGCGAGGATTGAACCGATCAACCTTGTCCTCAATCGCTTCTCCCCAGAACTGGTAGGGAATGGGAGCATGATGGATCAAGCCGACGTGTTGGATATCCTGAATATTAACCTCATCGGCGTTGTGCCAGAAGACAGTGGGGTCATCACCTCTACAAACCGAGGCATCCCGCTTGTATATGAAGACGGTTCACCCGGTGCTCAAGCGTACATGCGTATTGCACGGCGACTGACCGGACAACGCATCCCAATCCATGATTTTGAACAGAAAGGCTTATTCAGCAATATTTTAAACTGGTTCACGAGAAAGAGGTGATAGACCTCGCCCTAAAGGGCGAGGCTTCCGCAAAGTTTTTTGATTTGCGAAAGCATTTGTGGCTTCAAACGACATCGCGATTGATTTGAGAATGCCAAAAGCAACCGTCTTACTATGCCTAAGCACAACGGACGCTAACCCGACCCCGCACCGAGGTACCTTGCGCACATTTTGATGTGTGTTAGAAGCTATTAACTTCTTTACATTCTCGTGAGATTCGCCATTACGCGTCTTTCTCTAACACATGTCGAGCATATTTTAGATATTTATAAGGTGTATAAGCTTTTACGTAGTTGACTCAATATCAAGCAATATACCAATGCATCAACTCACAACCAATGCCGAATACGCTATTATTATACCACATTTTTTCAACAATGTTAAGTTTTTTTTTGGACACAACCCAAAGAACCGCCACGACACTCCCGCTCTAAAGAGCGAGGTTTTGTAGCGGAAGAGGTGATAAGGAGTTTCTGATGAATATCAGCATAAAACAGTTGTTCGGGCGCAAACCGAAATCGAGTAGTATCGCTAAACAGCGCCTGAAACTGGTCATCACACAAGATAGGTTAGATGTTGATGACCGGGTTATGACAAGGTTACATCATGAATTAGCAGAGGTGCTGGCAAAATATTTTGAATTTTCAGCCAGCTCTGTTAAGATGGACTTGAAACAGGAGGGAAATTCCTACATCCTTGTCGCGGATTTTCCTTATACGAAATTCCACGATACGGGTATGAGACAATAATCGGTGGGTGAGAGATTTATGCGTTTTGAAAGCGTGTCCGCGAGTTCTAAGGGTTTTCTGCGTCAAAGAATCAATTCCCAAATCGCCTTCGCAACCCCGTTATCGTCATTCGTTGTTGTGATGAAGTCGGCACAAGCCCGAATCGGTGGCACCGCGTTTGCCATGGCTATCCCGAAACCTGCCGTTTGGAGTAGACTCTCATCGTTGTAACTATCGCCAAAAGCAACAACCGTATCCATGGGGATGTTGAACCCGTTGGCGAGTGCTGTCAGTGCGCGTCCTTTAGTGACCTCCGGATTCATAAATTCAATATATTCTGCTTGGGTCTGCGTAACATAAAGCTTCTCTGCGTAATTGGTTTGAAAACGCCTTAGGAGGGGTTGCAACTTTTCAGGTGTATGGATAATAAGCAACTTCGTTGGCGTTTCATCTGCGAACTGACGTAGGTCTCCGATAGGCATCGCTGGAACCCCCGTTCGTGCTTCATAAAGGTCGCTCCATGCGTTCCGCTCGGCGACATAGAGTTCGTCGTTCAGACAGAAATTGAGATGTAATCCCTGCTCGATGCAGTCATTGACAACCGCCATCGCGTAATCCGATGGAACAGGCGTGTGATGATAGACCTCGGCAGTCGTGGCATGTCGTACCATCCCCCCGTTGTAAGAGATAATAGGATTTTCAAGCCCGATCTGATCGCTAATCGGTTGGATAGAACGGTGCATCCTGCCAGAAACTAATACCACGAGTATATCGTTTGCCGCGAGTGCTTGGAGTGCCTCGCGGTTTTTCTCTGACAACTTATGATCACTGCTTAGGAGCGTTCCATCTAAGTCGAAAGCCGCTAAGCGACACGGTATTTTCATTTTTTAATGTATTACTCCTATGCTAAAGAAACGCCCAATCAAAAACCCTTCCACTTCGTTTCAGGCAGGTTTTTGGTTAATGCACCACTGGATTCGGATATTGGTTCGCTATTTACTTACTGATGGCTGATGGCTGACTGCCGACAGCCATTTTCACCAAACTGCCTGTTCCGTCTCTCGGTCAAAGAGATGCATTTCTGATTCATCAAAATCTAACCAAACAGTATCCCCCACTGTAACCCGAAACGTTGGATGTGTTCTCATCCGAAGTAAGATAGGGTCCTGCGTCTCCGAATGGGTGCCGAGACGGATGTCAAGAATATTGACTGCTCCGAGCGGTTCAATGAGATGCACCTGAGCAGAAATACTACGTTCATTGGGGTGACGCATCGCTGTGATATGCTCAGGACGCACGCCAAACACCAAACCGCTTTTTTCGGTGCCTGAAGGGATCGCTGCCTGCCGTTCTGGCGAGAGGCGAAGATGGACATCGGTGTGACTGAGATGTAGTACGGATTCCCCTTCCTTGAGCGTAAGTTCCGCATCAAGGAGGTTCATGGTCGGCATACCCATAAACCCAGCAACAAAGAGGCTCTGAGGTTTATTGTAAATTTCATGCGGGGTCCCGATCTGTTGTAGGATTCCTTGGTGGATCACAGCGATTCTGTCTGCAAGGGACATCGCTTCAACTTGGTCATGTGTCACAAAGATGGTCGTCGCGCCGATTTCATGTTGGAGGCGTTTAATTTCGGCGCGCGTGTCAACGCGAATCTTCGCATCTAAATTCGCCATAGGTTCATCAAGGAGATAAACCTTGGGTTGTCGGACCATTGCGCGTCCGAGCGCGACGCGTTGCATCTCGCCACCGCTGAGAACACTCGGTTTCCTATTTAACATGTCAGATATTTGTAGAATCTCTGCAACACGTTTGACTTGGGTGTCAATCTCCGATTTGGAGATATTTACCGCTTTGAGTGGAAAAGCGATGTTATCGTAGACATTCAGATGTGGGTAGAGCGCGTAAAATTGAAAGACAAAAGCGATGTCCCGGTCAGCAGGCGAAAGATCGTTGACACGTTCCCCGTCAATGAAGATGTCGCCTTCTTCAGGATTTTCTAAGCCTGCGATGAGACGGAGCGTTGTTGTTTTACCACAGCCAGAGGGACCGAGAAAAACGACGAACTCTTTGTCCTCAACTTCGAGGTTAAAATCTTTGACAGCGACGACATCGCCAAAGCGTTTTACAACGTTTTCAAGTTTAATATGCGCCATAATATTAGTTGTCAGTTGTCAGTTATCGGTTATCAGAGGAATGGCTTTCAGCAATCAGCCGTCGGTTTTCAGGAAGATGGCTGTCGGCTATCGGAGACCATTGGCTATCAGTAACAAGAGGCTTCTGATGAACAGAAGGGAAATACCCAAGCAAAAACACCCGCTTTGCTGATTGCTGACGGCTGACGGCTACTTTACATTAGAAAGTGCATCACTGCCCCCGAAACGAGCGGGACGGTGAGATTGTCGTCAATCGGGAAAGGCATGAGTTCCACGATTGTCGCCACCAAAGCACCGATGATCGCTATAACAGGGTTTAACTTGATTAAAGCGACTGCGGCACAGACAACGAAACACGCAGCACTCCCCTCCAAACTTTTTTTGCCGAGAAGTTTCGTCCGTCCCCACTTTTTGCCCACGAGTGCGGCTGCCATATCCCCTAATACCATAAAAAAGATACAGACAATCGCAAGCGTCTTAGCAAACAAAAAAATACACAGGAACGCACTGATTAGATAGTAGGTCGCGCCTGTTACTGCGCCTTTACGTTCATGTCTACGGAGGAGAGGTTTAAAAATTCGGAAAAAGAACTCGCCGAAATGTGGGGAACACCATTTCACCAATTCCACGGCAAGCGCGAAGCCAGTCAGTATCCCCATTAAAATCAACATCGTCGGTTTATCCAGGAAGAGATAGATAACCGGTAGGGTGAGTCCTGATAAATGAATGCTTTTCCGGAGCAGCTCGCCTATCATCGCTTTGCCCTCCACACAATCCAATAATATCCGCCTAATTATTATAGGATTTACAAGAGAAAATATCAAGGGAATAGTAACCAGTGGCCAGTAACCAGTGGCCAGTTAAGAGGGTTCCGATTCATCAACAATCTCTTTTCTGGAAACTGGAAACTCCTAAAACTGACGACTTTTTCTACTTTTTGACAAAAAAAACACACATTTTTGTTGCATTCAGAGATTATAATTTTTTTACTATTCAAACAATATTAAAAATCTACGAGAGGATTTCAAGTTTGCCCAAAGGGATAAAAATATAAAATGAGAGGACTTCTTAATATAGGTTTACAGGTTCCACCTTTCCGTGGACGGCTTCGTATCGGATACCTGTTGCTTTTGTTAATTGGCGCAGCACTCACATTCTGCGAAGTAGGGGCTGATAACCATGAAACGCAACAGCTCGTCAAAATAACTGGTATTGTTGTAGATAGCGATACCGAGGCACCGCTGTTAGATGTAACAATTCGGGTTACTGATACCCAAATCCGTGTAAAGACTGATGAGACAGGCGCGTTTTCGCTGGAATTACCGATCGGCACTTATAAAATCCATGCAAGCGCGTCGTTTTATAACACCTATGCTATCACCGATTTTCAAGTAAAAGCAGGAGAAACACCGGAACCGCTGCGCATACAATTGGTAGCACAGGTGGTGAAACTTGATGCGATTAAGATGCCAGTCCAGCTGAGCCAGTCCAGCGAACGTGGGCTGCTTGAAAAACGGATGCGCAGCTCCCGAATTGAGGACAGCATCAGTACGGAAGAAATTAGCCGACTCCCCGCATCGTCTGCGGGTGAGGCGATTAAACGGGTGACCGGTGTCAGTATCGTTGGTGGACGTTATGTGTTCGTCCGGGGATTAGGAGAACGTTACAGTAACACGCTCCTTAATAATGTTGAAATTCCGAGCCCTGAACCGAACAGACGGGTTGTACCTATGGATATTTTTCCGGCAAGCCTACTCGCGAGTCTACAGACAGTAAAGACTTTCTCCCCTGACCAACCGGGCGGTTTCGCTGGCGGTTCCGTCCAAGTGTTTACGAAAGACTTTCCTGAAGATTTGACGATGTCGTTATCCATGTCAACGGGTTTCAACACACAAGCAACAGGAGAAGACGGTTTAACTTATCCGGGTGGCGATTTTGATTTCTTAGGATTTGACGACGGTTCGCGTAAACTACCGAATATCATTCGAGATGAGGCAGCGGATGTGCCTATCCGGGAGCGTGGACGTTTTACACCCGCTGGCTTTACGCCCAAAGAAATTCAAACCTTCGGACAATCGTTTGAAAACGTCTGGTCACCTGAACGACAGTCTCTGCCGGTCAATCAAGGTTATAAATTTAGCCTCGGTAATAGCAATCCCCTTTTCGGTAAAGATTTCGGCTATTTGGGGGTCATCTCTTATGGTAACAGGCACAGTTACGGAACACAAGTTCGCAACGCCTTCCGTATCGGTCTGAATGAGACGCTTTCACCTGTTACCTCATATAATATTGAACGGAGTGGTAACGAAGTAGACTGGGGTACTGTTTTAAATACCAGCCTGCGCTTCTCAACGCAACATCAAGTCAGCCTACGGTCGCTTTTCACGCACACTGCTGAAGATGAAACCCGAACGTGGGAAGGCTTCAATGCCGACAGAAACACAGATATGCGAAGCACTCGCCTCCGATACGTTGAACGCCAACTGTTCTCTGGACAGTTGGCAGGTATGCATGATTTCAACTTTGGTGAACCGGATCCGGAGTTAGAAGTCCCGGAGGCACCTGAGGTCTCTATGGAGTGGCGACTGACCTATTCGCGTGCGTCGCGCGATGAACCCGACACGCGTGAGAATATCTACGAAGATAGAGGCGATGGCACATACACATTCCGTGATGTCACACAAAGTGGAAGCCGATTTTTCTTTGATCTCGAGGACGACGAATATAACGCCCGCGCCGATTGGAAAGTTCGGATTGGTCCAGAAGGGCTTTTCAAATTTGGAGGGTTACTCCGAGATAGAGCACGGACATTCGATGTCCGTAGATTTAGATTCCTGCCTTCTGATCGAGTGGACGCTGCCGTCAATCTATCCGACCCACCGGAAATACTTTTCCAAACCCGAAACATAGCACCGCGCGTCTTTGAATTGCGCGAATCGACGCGTTCTACCGATAACTACTTGGCGGATCATAATATTTATTCAGGTTACCTGATGCTTGATCTCCCGCTTTCTGCCAAATGGCAGGTTATGACCGGGGTCCGATTGGAATCTTCCGATCAAAAGGTAACCACCTACGATCCATTCGCTGCCTCTCGCAAGGAAATTGAAGCGAATTTGCAGACTCTTGATTGGCTGCCGGGGCTGAATGTCACATATCGTCTAACGGAGCGGATGAATTTGCGTCTCGCAGCATCCCGGACGATAACACGTCCAGATTTCCGTGAACTCGCCCCATTTGAGTTCACAGATTTCGTCGGCGGCAGGACGATTCTTGGTAACCCGGACTTGGAACGGACGCAGATCAACAATTTCGATTTCCGTTGGGAAGTCTTTCCGCAGATAGGCGGTATCTTGGCTGTCAGTGCATTCTATAAACGGTTCCAAAAACCGATTGAACAAATTGTCCAACCCCAAGCAGAAGTCCGAATTACCTATGAAAACGCTGAGGGTGCCCACAATTACGGATTGGAGTTAGAGGCACGCCAGCATCTCGGTGTCCTTACAGATGCGTTGCGTAACTTTTCGATTAACACGAACACTGCCCTGATTTCCTCGCAAGTCGTCCTACCGGGGGATGTCGGCATCCAGACTTCTTCGGAGCGACCCCTCCAGGGACAGTGTCCGTACATTGTTAACTTGTCCATCGGTTATGAAGAACCCAACTGGGGTATTTCAAGCGCGATTGCGTATAACATCTTTGGACGTAGACTCTCTGAGGTGGGTAATCACGGGGCACCAGATGTTTACGAGCAGCCCCGTGGCCAATTGGATGTAAGTTTCAGCCGAATCGTTGCAAATTATTTCAAATTCAGCGTTTCGGCGAAAAATCTACTTGATCCCTACGTCCATTATAAGATAGGAGAAGCAACCTATCTTGCGTACAAACTTGGTCGATCGTTCTCGTTTGGGATAAGTTACAATTTGTAGTGGGAATTAGCTATCAGCCATCAGCTGTCAGCGATCAGGAAGAAAAATCTGCAAAGCAGAAAAAATCATAACATTGTCAACTTTTCGCAACAATTTATCGGTATCCTTATAGTAGCGACGGAAAAATTAATAATAATGTACATCGTTAAATCACTCTTATCATTGCCTGTTCGCTATAGCGATTAGGCATACGAAAAAACAATAAAGGAGCTTAGATCGCTAATGTTAAATATTGGCTCCACTCCTGTATCCACGAAGAAAAGGGATTTGTATCAGAATTGGCTGTTTCAGTTAATAGCGATTTTCGCCGTTGGCATAGCGTTGGCTTTCGTCGGATGTGGTACCGATGAAGAAGAGACCGACGAAACGGATGAAGCACTCGTCCCAGAAGAAACTGTTATTGATATTGACGGCCGCCAAGTGGTCATTCTTGAAGGCAAATTGAATGCCGATAAAACGCTTTCAGCGGCTTACGATTATCTCCTACGCGGTGCCGTATTTGTTGAAGGCGGCGCAACGTTAACGATTGAACCCGGTGTCAAAATTTTCGGGGAACAGGCAAGCAACGGCACACTCATTATTGCACAAGGTTCTAAGATTATGGCAGACGGTACCGCTGACGCACCAATCGTTATGTCGAGTGATGCCTTTGAAGGTTCCCGCGCACGTGGACAGTGGGGTGGTTTGATTGTCAACGGTTCTGCCCCTACAAACCAAGGTCTAACTTTCGGTGAAGGCGACACGGGCGCGTTCGGTGGAAATAACCCCGCTGACAGCAGCGGCGTGCTTCGTTACGTCCGTATTGAATACGCAGGTATCGAATTTAGCCCCGATAACGAATTGAACGGCATCGCCTTCCAAGGTGTTGGATCTGGGACTGTTGTAGATCACGTCCAAGTACACATGAACCAAGATGATGGCATTGAGATGTTCGGCGGCACCGTCAACCTTAAATATGCCCTCGTGACGGGTGCACGCGACGATTCTTTTGACTGGACAGACGGTTGGACAGGTAAGGGACAATTCTGGGTCGCACAACAGTATGGGGATGACGCAGATAACGGCTTTGAAGTCGATAACAGCAGTAAAGATAACGAAGCGACACCCCGTTCCGCTGCGACGATCTTCAACGTAACGCTCGTCGGTGATCCATCCGGTCCTGAAAGCGACAACGGTATGTTGATTCGTGAAGGCGCGGCTGGTATGTATGCCAACTTCATTGTTACCGGATTTAACAAAGTCGGACTTGATATCAATAACGAAGCGACACATGCCCAAGCAGATAACG
The DNA here is from genome assembly GCA_003635195.1 of Candidatus Poribacteria bacterium. GTDB lineage: Bacteria > Poribacteria > WGA-4E > WGA-4E > WGA-3G > WGA-3G. The sequence goes on from PYIY01000082.1 coordinate 54,401, forward strand.
GTAAATTGGTTGTCAAGAATAGCATTTTCTTTGAAAATGGAAAAGGCAATTTTGGAGACGAAAAGGACGACGACGGATTTGATGAAGCCGCTTTTGCTACCAAAAATGGGAACATGGAAACTGACCCGAACTTGGCAGATCCGTTCAACAAGAACGCACCGAACTTCACCCCGGGCGCAGGTGCCAAAGCAGTATCGCCAGCACCGCCACCTTCTGACGGCTTCTTTGAACCCGCTGACTTTATCGGTGGTGTGAGTCCGTCCAACAACTGGACAACAGGATGGACAACGAGTGCGCAGAAGTAGTGTACCCACTGTTCACACATCTTACCTGCTTTTAACTGTCCTGTTGGTTTACAGCAGTTTGGTAGGTTGTGAGAAACCGAAGTGTAGGGGTTGGGTTACCCAACCCCTACACTCGCCAGACCAACTCGGTCTGGCAGTCGTTGACGCACTTAACCGAAAAGATATTGAGCACTTGAACCGATTGCGTGTGCAACGTGAAGCGTTTATAGATTGGATTTGGCCCGCGTTCCCCGCAAGCCGCCCACCGAGCAATTTTCCGGGTGATTTCGCGTGGTCAAACATGAATAAGAAATGTAATACAGGTATGAAAAAGTGGATCGCCCGTTATGGAGGATACAATCTGAAATTCGTGGCTATCCGCTTTGATCGACCGTCAGAAACTTACGACGGATTCCAACTTTTACGTGGGACCGTTTTGACGTTACAGAACGCCGCTGGCGAAAAACGGGAATTGAAGATTCTCGGTTCGGTAGTTGTTAAAAACGGCAGATATAAGTTACTGAGTTACGAAGACTAATTACCGATATAGCACGCTCACAGCGTGCTGAAAGGAGCGAGGATAGAAGGGTATGATGACAATTGCCGATGTTCAGCGGCAGAACCGAGAAGCCGCCCAAAAACGGAAAAAGAAAGCGATCCGAATCGCATGGAGTTTCGCAATCGGATTGCACGTTATCGGGATTATCGCTGGAGGTGTTTACTTTATTCGGAAAACAGTGTTAGAGAAACACGACGACAAAGTAGATAGCGTCGTCTTGGAGGCATCAAAACCACAGCCGAAACGCCGCACACCCCCGCGTACAACACGAAAACCGAAAAAACCGAAGTTTTCTAAGGTTCGGGTCCCTAAAGGACAACCTGTCACGACGAGTGCTAAAATTCCGATGGGCAACGCACGCTTCACACTGCCGACGAGTGATGTTCCGACCCGTCGTGTAATGGCACCGAGCATGGCAGGGATCGGCAAAAACCTGTTCAAAGCAACGCAACAACAGGCAAATATCGTTACAACGATGCCGAAGTTTGAGGTGCCAAAGTTTGAAAGCACCAGTTTGGTGTCGAGAATGGATATGGGAACAAATCTTGCACAAACGGAATTCGACGATCCGGGGAACTTAGAACTCGCTTCAGTCAACATAGGCGACGCGAAACAGTCGTTTAACGATTTCTTAAAAGCGGTACGGGACCGGATCAAAGATGTCCAACGTTTTCCACCACGCGTGCGGAATCTCGACGACGGGACAACAACGACAGTTCGGTTCACGCTTTTCAAAAATGGAACCATTCAGAATCCAGTCGTCAGCGATTCTTCTGGCTCCAAAGTACTTGACAGTGCTGCAATTGCCGCAGTTCAAAACGCTGTGCCGTACCCGCCTTTCCCTGAAGGACAAGAAGGGAACAGCCTGCGACTTGAGATACCCATTATTTTCGAGTTGACGAATTAAGTTAGGTATTTGTAGGCGCGCTTCGGAAACACACCAATTTTGCCAAGATAGCGTAACGTAGAAAGGGACGACCTTGTGTCGTCCCTTTTTATTCATTTTCAATTGACATCTGTGTGTTAATATGCTATAGTAATGTTAAGCGAAATTGATATTGTATATTGTAAGGTATTAACTTACGAAAGGGAGTTTCTGTATTTCTCTTTCACTCGTATAAAGAGAACCTATGAATCGAGAACACACCAACAGCGAAGATACCATTACCACTCTATTCGTCGAAATCCTAATGCCAATGAGCGCAACATGGAATATCTACGAACAGACAACAAAACCACTCGTGGAAAATCGGAGGAAGCCGGATGTCATCATCCGTACAGTTGAACGATATCCGATAGCAGTTGAAGTAAAGGTTGACTACAAGCGCGGCCCCAATGAAACCGGTGAGAGTCAGGCACGCGAACGTTACTTAGGCAAGACCCTCCGCACGACAGGCGAAAAAATTGCCAGTGCAATAGCGATCCGCCTTCCATACAGATTTCGCAACATGCCACGCGACGAAATCCGCGAGAATTTAGAAGTATCAAAAAACTTCGCGTATGCGCTGCTTAACCTTGAGGAACCACACAGATTCCCAGAGAAAGGCTGGCTCTATGGCAGCATTGCCGACATTGCAACTGCTATCCGCATTGGTGCAACACCCATCACCAAGATTGAGAGGGCTGCCGAAGTACTGGAACAAGGTATCCATAATGCTGCTGTCATCGTCAATAGCGCAATTCAACACCGACCGCATATCGGTAAGAGAATTGGTGAACTCCTTGTCCAAGAACCTGGGGAACAGACAACGCAGATGGCAATGCTGATTATCAGCAACGCCTTGGTGTTCCAGAGTTCCCTCGCCCGTAAGCCGGACTTGGAAACCGTCCCATCGCTCAGTGAACTCACCGCTGATTACGGGCAACTCGATTCAGACGAGGTCCTCAGCGCATGGCGAGAAATTCAAAAGGTTAACTACGCCCCGATTTTCAACGTCGCCTATAATCTCGTCGAAACGCTCGCTGCCGATGATAAATTCGTCGGTGAGATTTTGAGCGTGCTACGCGATACCGCCCGCGAATTGGAGAGAATGGGACTCGCCCAAGAACATGAACTCGCTGGTATTGTGTTCCAGAAACTCATTGACAATCGGAAAATTCTCAAGGCGAACTATACCCGCCCTGAATCCTCTGCACTCCTCTGTGCCCTTGCCTTACCAGAACTCAAAACGGATCCGAAAAAACTGAAAATTGCAGACTTCGCTTGCGGCACCGGTTCACTCCTCAACGGTGTTTATCAACGCTTACTGATGCTTTACGAGCAGGCGGGCGATAAAGGCGAAGTCATCCATCAGGACATGATGGAGAATAATCTTGTCGGGTGTGACATTCTGCCGAACGCAGCACACCTGACCGCCTCTATTATTGCCAGTACCTATCCTGATGTCCGCATCGGTGGCACGCGCATCCACACAATGCCTTACGGCACCCCGCGTGCAGATGGACTTTACGCTATCGGTGCCCTCAACCTGCTCAGTGACCCGACAGGGACGCTCCCGTTGACCTTAGATACAACGGAAACCGCCACCGGACAAGGGACTGAAACGACTGATCTTAGGGATGCATTCAGACATGGCGAATTTGACATCGTTATCCAAAATCCACCCTATACCCGTAGTGGTGCGGATAGTAACTCTAACCTGCCTAAGAGCATTTTCGCCGACAAAAAGGACGCAGCGGCAATGCAAGCATCACGAAGGGCACAGGGCCGTCGGCTTGGTGGCAATAATCCTGGAGCGGGTCCCGACTTTGTCGATCTCGCTGACAGAATGCTGAAACGCAATGGCAAAATGGCATTTGTGTTACCTGTCACAGCGATCGCAGGAAGTAGTTGGCAAAACGTGCGAAAGTTGTGGGCAGAGGAATATCATGATATTCTTGTCATCACGATTGCTGATGCTCTCACTCAGAATTGTGCATTCTCGGCGGATACCAACATGGCAGAGTGTCTCGTTATCGCAACGAAGGGAAAATCAAAGAACACTGGGCGTGCGTTATTTGTATGCCTTGAACGTTGTCCTGATGGTGAACTGGAAGCCCAAGAAATCGCAAAGGTTATTTTTTCGGTCAACGATGTTCGCCAACTTGAGGATGGTATTAACAGAGGCAATCCTATTCATGTTGGGGATGACGTTATCGGGTTTGTCATTTCTGCACCTTTGACCTCCGGGGCAGTAGGATGGCCTATAGCCCGCGTTAGAAACATAACGACGATTCAATCGGCATACCAACTCACCAATGGACGGTTGCAACTGCCTCGACAGAAAGCCGTTATCGACTTACCAATCTGTTCTCTCTCAGATATTGCTCAATTTGGAGCGGATCATCGCGATATCCATGATCCGGGAAAGCGCGGTGCTTTTGACATTGAGGACGGATGTCCTGATACTGCGGAATATCCGTGCTTGTGGCATCTCAATAGCAATGTGCAGCGGTCAATGGTTGTATTGCCCGATGCTCACGCGTTCATTCGTCCGCATGCGGAAGTGAAGGCACGGGAGATACTCAAACGCAATAGTAGGGCCCATTTCAATATAGACTTGCGATTCAATTCACACTCCTTGTTAGTGGCTTGTACAGAGCAGGAGACTATCGGTGTTGATTCAATGCCAAACATCGTTTTTAAAAAGAAACGGATTTATGATTACGTTTGGGCCTTATGGGGTAATTCTACATTAGGTCTATTATGCTATTGGTTAATTTGTGGGAAGCAACAAGCAGGACGAGGTAGAAGTTCAAAAGCGGCCTTGGAATCAATGTCCACGTTGAATGTCCGCGAACTCTCCAAGGAAGCATTGACAAATGCTGAGCGGATTTTCAACGAACTGAAGGATCAAAAAATGCTACCGTTCAACCAGATGGATGAGGACCCAGTGCGTCATAAACTGGATCGGTTGTTGTTATCAGAGGTGTTAGGCATCACGGAGGCAGAGCGTCCAGATGTGCATGAAGGACTTGCGCTGCTTCGCAAAATGTTATGCCAAGAGCCGAGTATTCACGGTGGGAAGAAGTCGAGGGTTAAGTTGGATGCCGCTTAGCCTTGTAAAATATTGAATTTTTTCGTTAAGATTATGTTATACTAAAAGTGTGAGGTTAACCGTAATAGATAATCCCTTTGTGCTTTCTACTAACCCAGAAAACTTGCTCGATTTGGAAGATCTGTAGCACGAATGAAACTGATGTAGGAATTCATGCAATCAATTCACTATAATGACAACGTGTTTATCAATTGTCCATTTGATTCAGCTTACAAGCACTTGTTTGATGCAATGGTATTCGCAATACACGATTGCGGTTTTATCCCGCGTTGTGCACTTGAAGAAGAAGACGCGAGCCAAGTTCGGATTGATAAAATTTATAGCATTATTGCAGACTGCCGTTATGGAATTCACGATATATCCAGAACGGAATTAGACAGGGATTCAGATCTTCCGCGATTTAATATGCCTTTGGAATTGGGAATTTTTCTTGGAGCAAAGAAATTCGGTATAGAAGAACAGAAAGGGAAAAAGTGCCTAATACTGGATACCGAACGGTAGCGGTATCAACAGTTTATCTCTGACATTGCCGGTCAAGATATTCAAGCACACAACGACACACCTGAAGCAATTGTAAAAGTTGTCCGCAATTGGCTCCGCAGTGCATCAAGAAGTGAAACAATTCCAGGGGGCAGCATCATTTGGAGACGTTACCAAGATTTTAGAAGGGATTTGCCTCAAACAGCTCGAGAATGTCAGTTAACGGTTGAAGACCTGATTTTTAATGATTATACTTTGGTGGTTACGCGATGGTTAAAAACTGAGGCGAATAGTTTATCGCAATATGTTTGAAGGAGGGCTTAACGTGGCACAAGGAAGAATCATCAAAGATACGCCCAAACGAGGGAAACTCACCAAAAGTCAAGTTAAACGAGCGGTAGAGAAAGTTGTACTCGGTAAACCCAGTGATGGAGAGACAATCTCTTCTGCACAATATAGTAAAACGCGATTGCGCTTGAGTATCCCTGGAATAGAACTTCAAAATCCAGAGATGTTACAAGCCTTTATTGAAACAGGCTTACTACTGCCTGATGTACCACTAACGAATCATTCCGTGGAACTTCGACTTTGGGTGCCCTGGCCAGCAGACAGAACAGATTTTTCGCTATATAAAATTGATCCAAATACAGGTCAGGTATATGATGATTCAGGTTTCATGATGGAGGTCGAGCACACGAAAACTAACTTTTGCCCCCAACTTCCTGATAGCGTCTGGGAAAACGCGCCTCGCGTTCACTGGGAAACATTCTCCGAACATGTTGAAGACTTGATAAAAATCATTATCCGAACGCAACAGAGGCGACAGTGGAACTGGCCCCTTCTGCCTGAGGGGGATTCCCACTGGGTTGCCTACTTCAACGAATTTTTAGAACACTTTGAATTCCAAAAACAGAAATTCGCAACGCTAAATCCCCAACGTGTCCTTTTAGTCTGCATCGGAGGTTTATCGTCCCCAGTCGAGATGCTAACGCAATGCCTTCATAAGAATCTTGATCGGAATTCAAACATCACCGAGATAACGATGGTTGTTGAGGATTGTGTTGATTTTGAAATGGGAGAACTTACGGAGTTAATTGCGAATTCTCTTACCCCTATCAAACTAGATATTAACGTTGCTTCTTTGGATGTGATTGCTGAAATACTCAAGCATCACCGCGCTGCAGGAAAAAGTTTGTCCCAAATACTGCCCACAAGAAATAGAACTGATATGTTAAAGAGTTTTCGCGCTACCTATATTGATTATCTCGCCCACTTAAAAAACGGTGATCGCGAATTGCGGGCAGATATACTTGGTGCCATTCAGCGTGACTGTGACGCTCGTATTGAAAGATGGGATCGGTTTCTTCACATTGGCATTGACTTCGCTTTTTCGGAAGATGATTTAGAGAGGTTCATTGATTTTGATAGGGACCTACTTAATGCCATAGACATGGATGATGGTATATCTGAAACCATATCTAACGCGATTGAAACTCTGGAGAAAATGCTCGGCCGGGAAAGCCGTCAAAAACACTCCAGCCATAGTGAAAACCTTTCTCAAAACCGCACAGTAAAAACAGTTCTCCTATCATCAGATTTGAAAGAAGTTGCCGATCAATTCATGCGGGAGTATGAGTCTTTTGATAATTCGGATGAGGCGAGACAATTTCAAATGTCGGTGCAGTACCTTGAAGAAGCAGTAAATAAAGAAAAAAGTAACCAGCAAATTAGAATTTTGTTGCGTAGATGTCGTGTTAGTTTTCAGGATTTCGTGGATGCTGAAAAATGGAAAAAACCTTTGGAAATCCTTGAAGCGTTTTTGCAATTGGAAGGTGCAGAAGAGTTCATAGCAAGTTGCAAGGTTCCTAAAGCAGACGGAAGCATTAGACCTCTCCAAGTCGAGATTGAAGAATTTAGTACCTTAGTTGAAGTTTTGAAGGAGTACAACGAACTTAGATCAGTTGGTGTAGGACCAAATAGAGAGCAAATAGAACAATGGGAAGCGAAATTCAAATCGATTGTATTGAGATTGTTTGCCGATCCACAATCTCAGAAAGTCATTCAATTTCTTACAGAGGAAGTTATTGAGCATATTAAGAGTGCATTTTGAGGAACTTCTTATTGAAAGTTGGATGAACGGAAATATACTGAACCCCTATCTTCCAACGTGGAACTTCACACATATCCACCGGAAAATTGAACGAATTTGTCGCGAGACAGGCTATCCGGGACCTCGTGTAAACTTGCCAAAGGCGATAATGGAGGAACTTTAATGTGTAAGGACCCAGTGGAAGACATTCGACAAGCAAAAGCACGTCTCGTCGCCATCTTCGGGGACTTGGAAACCTATATGGAATTTATGATGCGGCGACAGAAAAAGCGAATGAAACAAGGCGTGAAATACGCCGATTTCTGCACATCTCGTAACAAGAAACCCAAAATGCCTACCTCCTAAGCATTGCCAAGTCACTTTTCTTGATGTAACACCGCGCTCATATACGCAAGGCAGGCGCGAATGTCCTCTTGCACAATGTGAGGATAATTCTCAAGAATCTCTGCCTCAGTCCAACCGTGTCCTAACAAACCAATGATGAATTCAACGGCTAATCGTGTGCCTTTAATCACTGGTTTTCCGGTGAGAATATTCTCGTCACAGACGATCCGTTCTGCTAATGTCCGAGGGATATAACCTGGCATAATGTTCCCCCTTCCGTGCTATCAATAATTAAGACTGTATGCAGCTACGATCATTTCTGCCAGACCACGACGCGATGTTAACGATAAACAGATGCGTACTTGCTGCTTCTACTGCATCAATAGATATTTCCATTATACCACGCTTCTCTATGAATGTCAAACGACGAGTGAAAGGAAAACCGAAAATTTCTTGACATTTCTCCCAACTTCTGATAGGATAGATGGCGCGACACAAAAAATGGAAGGAGCAAATTCAGTGGCACAAGAAACAGTTAAAGTCGGTATTATCGGTGCAGGTGGGAATACGAGATCCCGGCATATTCCGGGACTGCAAGCGATTGAAGGCGTTGAGATCATTGGGGTCTGCAATCGGAGTCAGGAATCCTCACAACGGGTGGCAGACGAGTTCGGTATCCCGAAAACCTACGGCAATTGGCAAGACGCAATCGGCGATCCAGATACGAACGCGATTGTCATCGGGACATGGCCCTATATGCATTGCCGCGCAACAGTGGCAGCACTTCGGGCAAATAAACACGTGATGTGCGAGGCGCGGATGGCTATGAACGCCAGAGAAGCACATATCATGCGGATGGCATCGCGTCAAAAAACACATCTCATCGCACAGATTGTCCCATCGCCGATGACGCTCCGAGTCGATAACACGATAAAACGACTCATCGCTGAAGGCTATATCGGTGATGTGCTTGCTATAGAAGCACGCGCAGGTGGCGCGTTTCTGGACAGCGAATCAGCACTTCAGTGGCGACAAGATTTCGACCTCAGTGGACTCAACATCATGAGTATGGGGATCTGGTACGAAGCGTTGATGCGTTGGGTCGGAGAAGCGACACGGATTATGGCGATGGGCAAAACCTTCGTCAAAATGCGTCCGGATGCTGAAGGTGTGATGCGTTCCGTGCGGATACCGGAACATATTGATGTCGTTGGGGATCTCGCATGCGGTGCGCAGCTGCATATACAGGTCTCTAATGTCGCGGGGTTGGCAGGCGCACCAGAGGTCTATGTCTTCGGGAGCAATGGAACTTTACGCTTTTCTATGAATAAACTCTACGGTGGACAGAAAGATGATACTGAGCTGAGCGAAATTGATATACCGGATACAGAGGCAGGCGGATGGCGAGTGGAGGAAGAATTTGTCAACGCTATCCGTGGCGGTGAGGTGATTACGCACACCGACTTCGATACAGGTGTAAAATACATGGAGTTTACAGAGGCGGTCACGCGGAGCATGCAGTCAGGGACAGCGATTACGTTGCCGCTTCATGTTTAGCGTCGGTTACGGAGAACCCAACGGCGTGTGCCTACTACTTTGGGAAGGAAGAAACGATTGACATTAGGAGAACTCTTTGATCTTTGTCAGGACATTGAACTGCGACAAGCCAAACTCTACGCATCGCTTTCGCTGCTTTTGGGGAGTGTTGATGAAAGAATCGCACGCTTTTGGGAACAGATGAGCACTGAAGAGTGGCAGCACTATATCCTCGTGGATTTCGGACGTTCTTTATGCATTAATGCGTTTGGCGTGGATTCACCTGTGACGGAGTTGTCGGATATTCCAGTTCAGCAAATTACGGACGCGCTGGATGCACACGAGCGAAAGGTCGATAGTGGCGAGATTGCACTTGATGAAGCCTTTGAAATTGCCATTGCAATTGAGGGCAGCGAAGCCGATACGATCTATATGCACCTGCTTTCTATTATGCGAAAAGCGATTGAGCAGAGCGATCAACCTTATCTGATTGATCGTATAGTGCAGGTGGAGAAAGATATGATTTCGCATGTGGGTGGGTTGGTTCAGGCGACACAAAGGTTTGCGAAAGATCCCGATCTAATTCGCAAGGCACATCGCTTAAAAGCAGAGCACAGTTAAGATGTCGGGGCGGTTTGGGACCTTGATATTGTAGATATGCGCTACGAATGTTGTGCATTACACAAGAGATTGCCTGCTTGTTCGCATGCGACCTGTTCTAACTGCAGCGTGGTATGGTTGATGCCGAAATGTGCTTGCAATTCACCGTTGATCTGTTTAAGAATCCGATCAGGTGCTAAGGTGGTGTTTTCGTCAACCACAACATGTGCACTCAGCGCACAGTAGTTGGAACACAGCGACCAGATATGTAAGTCGTGGATGTCTTTGACGGGTTCTAAACTGCGGAGATGTGTGGCAACGGTATCAGCGTCTGCGTTTCGTGGTGAATTTTCGAGCAGGATGTGCACCGCCTCTTTCGTTACATTTACAGCACCGAAGAGAATAATGCCACCGATCAGGAAACTCAGGATCGCATCAATCGGATACCATTGCGTCCAAAAAATAATCGCACCTCCAATAACGACAGCCACCGAAGAGAGTGTATCCCCTATCACATGGAGCATCGCGCTTCGGACGTTGAGATTTCCGTGACTCTCACCGTGCAATTTCCATAAGATGAGCAGATTCCCCACAAAGCCAAGACACGCCACGATGAACATCCCTGTGACTTTTATTTCTCTCGGTGCCATGTATCTGTGATATGCTGCGTAGAAAATCCAACCGGAGATCACGATGAGTGATACGCCATTCACAAAAGCGGCGAAAACCTCGGCGCGGTGATACCCGTAAGTCCGGGAAGAGGTGGCAGGACGTGTGGAGAGATAGATCGCCAACCAACTGATGAGGAGCGAGGCAACATCCGAAAACACATGCGCCGCATCGCTTAGCAGCGCAAGGCTACCCGACCAAATGCCGCCAATGAGTTCACCAAGGAAGACGCAAAATGTCACAAGCACAGCAAACATGAATTTCTTCTGTAGGTGTTTTTGATGGCTATGCTCGTGTGCTTCGCCGTGATGGTGATGATGCTGATGGCTATGATTGTGCAAAGCGTCTCCCTGTAGGCGGAACGGGACTGTTTTTGCTTAGTCCGAGTCGGTAGACTTGTTCTTTGATTCCGCACTTGTATCGGTTTTCTTCTCTTTTTTCTCGCCTTTGTCTGATGAACTTTTATCCGACGACTCGTCTTTATCTTTCTTCGCTGATTCTTTGTAACCTTCACTTCGGTAGTCGGTAGCATAGAATCCTGATCCTTTGAAAATCAGACCTGCTCCTGCCCCGATGAGCCGTTTGACTTTCCCGCCGCACTCAGGACATTCCTCAATTGCGGGTGCCGTGATGCCTTGAAACTTTTCAAATCGGCCATCACACGCGAGACACTTATAGTCGTATGTGGGCATGCTCGGTTTCCTCCTTTTCATGTTTTTTGCGAGCAGATCAACTTGTAGGAGCGAGTATTTTTGCTGGAGGTCTTTGCTTAGAAGAAACACCCAAGCAAAAACGGTGTTTCAGCGGATTTCTTGTCGCTCGCGATTCCTTATGATTTGCGTCGCAGTAAAAAGTTGGTTGATAAAAAGCCTATATTCTGATAAATTTTAATCGTTGCATGTGTAAAAGTCAAGTCAAATTTTGTATCTGGAGTTTTTTATGTTTCGTCTTCCCATTGATGTTGAAGGCTTTCCACTCGGTAAAGGACCGATGGTAATGCTGGTGCTCTTTCTCATCTCCACGCTTTTCATCTTCGGACGTTCCGAGGAACAGGGTGAAGATCTGGAATTTTGGATTTTTGCGAACACGCACTACGAAGAATACCAGCCACGCGTGCCAATTTTTGAGGCACAGCATCCGGGAGTCAACGTCCGGCTCATCAATTTCGGTGGTACGATGCACGATAAACTCCTCGCTGCGATGTTGTCCAATTTCGGTGCACCGGATCTCGTTGAGGTAGAGATTACATCCATCGGTCGGTTTCTCAAAGGCGCGATTGATGAGGTCGGATTTGTCGATCTACGTCCGCGTTTAGAAAGCGAAGGGTGGATGGACAAGTTGGTCGTCAGTCGGTTCACACCGTGGTCTTATCGCGGACGGATTTACGGTATCCCGCACGACTTACACCCCGTTGTGCTGCTTTACCGAGATGACCTCTTTAAAGCGGCAGGCGTTGAGATGACAGCGGTTGAAACCTGGGACGACTTCATCGCTGCTGGGAAAAAAGCGACGCGCGATCTTGATGGCGATGGCGAGGTCGACCAGTACGCGATTGTCTTAGATCGACGCACGGAAAGCGACTATTTTAGCCTGCTCCTCCAACAAGGGGGTGGCTTTTTTGATGAGGACGGCAACGTTATTATTGACAGTGAACTCGCCATTGAGACTTTAGAATTTTTTACAGCACTATTCAACGAACATAAAATCGCGACCCCAGTATACGGTACGTGGCACGGCGATCCGAGCAACTTTGCCGCGATGCAGGACGGCAAGATTCTCTCTATTCTTTCACCCGATTGGTACGTCGGTATTCTTAAAAGTCAGGTGCCGCAGATGTCTGGCAAATGGAAAGCAATCGGCATGCCAGCGTGGTATCCTGGTGGTAGACGGACGACGACGCGCGGCGGCACGATGGTCGGGATTACAAAGCAGTGCGAAAACCTTGACCGCGCATGGGAACTTCTCAAGTTTACTTATTTTGATAGACCCGGTCTTATAAACCGATATGAGACGACACGGATTATTCCGCCTCTCAAATCCGCGTGGGATGCTCCTGTCTTCAGGGAACCTGATGTTTACTTGGGTGGACAACCGCTTGGTGAGTTATTTATTCAGCTGGCTCCGGATTTACCGCCACGCTATCAGAACCCTTATTGGTCGGAGGCAGCAGACCTGCTCAACGATGCGATCTTTGCTGCGGTAACAGAAAAACAGACCCCAAGAGCGGCGTTGACAGACCTTGCTAAAAAAGTGCGCGCCCTTATGGCGAAAGATATGGATAGATGGGGAGAGATGTAGTTTTCTCAAACAGCATTGACTAAAGAAAGCAGTATTAAAACCGGACATATCCTCAACTCGGCTGCGATTCACCGAAAACTATGAAGCCTAATAATTAAAAAATAGAAAACGCAGCCTGAAACGAAGTGGAAGGCGACTCTACGGAGACAAACGTGAAAAATCCAACCAACTTCACCGAACCGCAAGGAATAATTAAAAATCTGTTCTGGAACCGACAACAAAAAATCGCGCCTTATCTGTTTATTGCGCCGTTTTACTTGCTTTTTGTTGTCTTTATGGGGTATCCGCTCATTTCATCACTCGTGATGAGCCTCTATGAGATGCGCGGGTTCCAAAGCCGAATATTTGTCGGTTTCGGTAACTTCACAGACCTGTTCCGCGACCCTATCTTTTGGAAATCACTTCGGAATACCGCCTATTTTGCTGTAGGCACCCTCACACTCCAGTTGCCGATTGCTTTATTGTTGGCGATTCTGCTCAATTCTAAGTATGTTAAGGGGAAAAATTTTCTACGCCTCGCGTTTTTTGCACCGGTATTGGTTGCTGGTGTCTTCGTCGCTATCATTTTCAACCTTGTCTATGACCAGCGTGCAGGCTTAGTCAACCAAGAATTCGTTCTCTTTGGCAAGGAGATTGGCTGGCTAAACGAGGAGAATTATGTGATGCCAGCTGTCATTCTAACCGGCGTTTGGCAGTGGGCAGGGTTCAACATGATCTATTTCTTGGCGGGTTTACAAGGGATCCGGCAGGAGTTGTATGAAGCCGCAGCGGTTGACGGCGCGAACTGGTGGCAGGCATTCGTTCATATCACGCTGCCTTCACTCCGACCTGTGATAGCCTTTGTTGTCGTTGTGTCGATGATTGGATCGCTTCAGCTCTTTGATCTCCCGTTCATTTTGACAAATGGGGGTGAGCCTGCGGATGCGGGTTCAACAATCGTGATGTATCTCTATAAAAACGGTTTTCAGTTCATGCGCCTCGGTTATGCAGCGACAATCGGCTGGGTGCTGTTTTTCATTATTGCTGTTATATCAATCGTACAATTGAAATTACTCGGTATCTTCCGAGATGAGTAAATAAACTAAGGTGTGTAGCTCGTAATGGAATGGAGAGCGGGTATACGGAGAGGAACTTTCATGACCCCAACCTGCTTCATCGAACCGCAGGGAAAATTAAAAAAAGTTTTTAACTATGTGCTCTTGGACTGTGCTCCACTACGTTACACGCAGGTTTCTGGTTAAGTCTTAACTATGTTTGAGGATTTGAAAAAATAAAATACAGCGCGTAGCTCGTAATGAAATGGAGAGCGGGTATACGGAGAGGAACTTTCATAACCCCAACCTGCTTCATCGAACCGCAAGGAAAATTAAAAATAATGCAGATATTACCGGCGATTGATCTTCGTGACGGAAAATGTGTGAATTTAGTGCAGGGTATAGCGACACAAGAGACGGTTTTCTCGGACGCGCCTGTAGAGATGGCGCAACGATGGCAAGCGGAAGGCGCGGAATACTTACATCTCGTGGATTTAGATGGTGCGTTTCAAGGCGAATCAGCGAACCTCCATATCGTTAGCGAGATCGTCGCTGCGCTTGATATACCTGTTCAACTTGGCGGCGGCATCCGTAGCATGGAGCGGTTGGAAACGGTTTTGGCGTTAGGCGTGGATCGCGCAATTTTAGGTACGGTTGCCCTCAAACAGCCGGATTTGGTGAAGCAGGCGTGTGCGAAGTATGGCACACGTATTGCTGTCGGTATTGATGCGAGAGACGGAAGGGTCGCGACGGACGGATGGTTAGAAGTGTCTCAGAAGCCTGCTGTTGAATTCGCACAAGAGATGCCAGACGTGCAAACATTTATTTACACCGACATCAAGAGCGACGGCATGCTCAAGGGGCCGAATGTTAATGCGACAGCGGCTATTATTAATACTGTTCCTGCGAAGGTAATTGCTTCGGGAGGTGTCACGTCGCTCACTGACGTAACCGCTTTGAAGCAGATCGGTGCCAGCGGTGTGATTATAGGGCGGGCATTGTATACTGGTGACCTTGCGCTACGAGATGCTATCGCTGCAGGATGAGAAGGGTAGGCGCGGTTTGATAAAGTTTAATTATCTGTAATCCACTCCAACTATTTTTAGTCACAAACGAGGGGAAGATTTTTCATGGGAAGATTAGAGGGTAAAGTCGCCATCGTAACAGGGGCTGGTAGAGGGCATGCTGAGGCAGTCGCGCGGAGATTCGCAAAGGAAGGCGCAGCAGTTTCTATCTGTGATGTGATTCCAGTGCAGGAATTAGAGGCGAAGGTAGGTTCAGAGATCAGAGCCATCGGTGGAGATGTCCTCTGCTTTGAGACCGATGTTTCACAAGAAGCACCTGTCAATGAGATGGTCGCTGCTACTATTGAAAAATTCGGCACCGTCGATATACTTGCCAATGTTGTTGGTATCGCTGGACCAACAAAAGATGTCTGGGATATGAGTTTGGAAGAATGGCGACGCACGCTTGAAGTCAATCTCGATTCGTTGTTTATTTGTTCTAAAGCCGTTCTACCGGAAATGATCCGCAAGAAGTACGGAAAGATCATAAACTTCAGTTCTGGAACAGGCAAACAGCCGCTTTCACATAGAGCACCTTATGCGACCTCAAAGATGGGAGTCATCGGTTTCACACGGACGCTCGCTGCGGATGTCGGGCGCTACAATATCAACGTCAACGCTATCTGTCCCGGTTGGCATACGGAGAGAAGCTTGGAACTTGCGAGAGGCAGAGCCGAATATATGAACAAACCCTTTGACGAAGCGGCGTTACGTGATAGATATGAACAGGAAAACCCGAAAAGTGTCATCGCTGGCAGGTGGTGTGCAGATGAAGGCTATAAGGATAAAGGTTCGCGATCTGAGGATGCCGCTGCATTAGCCGTCTTCCTTGCCTCAGACGAGTCTGCGAACATGACAGGACAAGACATCAACACTGGCGGGACAGTCATGTGGTAGTTAGGAACCGCTGCGGTTTTGTGGTGTACTCGCCCCGACGACTCTCACTGTGAGGCGAAACGCGCATTCGGCGTTGATTCATGCGATCTGCATTGCCAACTTTTTTTCAGAATGCAAACCTATCCCTATCTGCTTTCGCCTTCGCCTCATTCACAAACCCTAACAGGATCAACCCAGCAATAAAGAAAATCATCAATGAAATAATGGCAAGACGGGCACTGCCGGTGAGCTGTTCGATAACACCGAACGTTACGGGTCCCCAAATTGAGGAAAACTTGCTGAAGACAGAATAGAATCCGTAAAACTCCGCACTTGCCTGCTCTGGAATCATCGCCCCATAAAAGGAACGGCTCAACGCCTGTGTCCCACCGAGGACCACACCAACAACTATTCCCAAAACAAAAAATTCTGTTGCGGTATGAATGAAGTATCCATACGTAACAACCCCACTCCATAAAACTAAGGCGAACATCACGGAGCGTTTCGCACCGATACGATTTGCGAGCCGACTGAAGATCAGCGCGCCGCCTATTGCAACGACTTGCACGAGGAGAAGCGTCACCATGAGTTCCGTTGTCGAAAGATTTAATTCTTCTGTGCCGTAAATTGTCGCCATACTGGTAACGGTGTGGATACCGTCGTTGTAAATCATATAGGCGATAAGGAAGAGGGTGAGGTGTTTAAAGCGTCCGACCCGTTTCGCGGTTGAAAGCGTCCGACTGATGCCGAGGATGAGGTAGGCGATAGGTTTGGGTTTGTTGCGGTGTGCCTCTGGAAGTTGATACGACGTTTTTTCCTCTTTTAGGTATTTCAGCGTCAACAAGGTCCACCCTGCCCACCAGAGCCCCGTCATCGCCATCCCGATGCGTGCCGCCATCGCTTGGCCTTCCGGTGTCTTTTGCGTGGCGACGAGTCCAAGTGCAATCGCAAATTGGAGCGACCCTCCGATGTATCCGAACGCGTAGCCTCTGGCAGAAACGGCATCCATTTTGTCCTCAGAGGCGATCTGTGGTAAGAACGCATCGTAGAAAACATTACCGCCGACAAAACAAATTTGAGAACCGAGAAATAGCACGATCGTCAATCCGACATCACCGGAGCCGCAAAAATAGAGCATTGTCGCGAAGATACTGCCCATATACGCGAACCCCATAAGAAACCGTTTTTTTGCGGCAGAGAAATCGGCAATGGCGCCAAGCACGGGTGCAAAGAGGAACACGCAGAACGCCGCGGTTCCCAACATATAGCCCCACAACGCCGTCGCACTCACATTCATGCCGAGAATGTCCACACCTGCTTCGCCTACAATGGCTTTCGCAAAATAATTTGGCAATATGGCTGCGATCACAGTGGTGATATAGGCTGAATTCGCGCAGTCATACATGCACCAACCGAAGATCGTTTTCTTATCGTTTTTCATAGTTCTCCTGCCTGTGAGATGATCAGGATGAGATTTTCAGTGTATTTTCTCATGTTTTCGGAAGGAAATCAACAAGATTCGTGATTGGCAGTCAGCGGATAAATTGTCTGAATCGCGGATTACGCGGATTGCGCGGATTACACGGAGCGGAGATATTTCTGTCTGAATCAGGATTTACAGGATTCAAGGATTTTCAGGATATAGATCGAATTGGGGGGTGGCAGTGAGAGCGTGAGGGTTCCACGCTCTCACTGCCGTTACTTCGCCGAGATTAGGCAAGGTCGAAGCGATCGAGATTCATGACCTTGTTCCACGCAGCCACGAAATCACGCACAAATGCTTCTTGCGCGTCATCACATGCGTAGACTTCCGCAATGGCTCGGAGCTGGGAGTTTGAACCGAATACAAGGTCGACCCGGGTGCCGGTCCACTTGAGATCGCCTGTCAAGCGATGGCGTCCCTCGAATATATTCTCGTCTGTAGCGGATGCCGCCCACTCAATGTTCATGTTAAGCAGATTCACGAAGAAATCCGTTGTCAACGTCTCGGGCCGATCAGTGAAGATACCGAATCCGGACTCACAAACGTTTGTATTCAAGACACGCAAGCCGCCGACGAGAACCGTCATCTCAGGTGCGGTGAGCGTCAGCATGTGTGCGCGATCCACCAGCAGCTCTTCGGCTGTTCTCTCGTGTCCGTTTGCGAAATAGTTGCGGAATCCATCAGCAGTCGGTTCAAGCACAGCGAACGATTCGACATCGGTTTGCTCTTGCAACGCGTCCGTGCGTCCCGGAGCGAAGGGAACCTGTACGTCGATGTCAGCGTTCTTCGCGGCTGCCTCAACCCCTGCACACCCAGCGAGAACGATTAGGTCAGCGAGTGAGACCCGCTTCCCGTCGGACTGCGAGCCGTTAAATTCCTCTTGAATCCCTTCCAAGGTCTGAAGGATTTTCTCCAACTCAGACGGATTGTTGACTTCCCAATCCTTCTGGGGTGTGAGGCGAATGCGTGCGCCATTAGCACCACCGCGCTTGTCGGTGCCGCGGAATGTTGCTGCAGATGCCCAAGCGGTAGAGACGAGTTGGGAAATGGACAGTCCCGATTCGAGGCACTTGCCCTTGAGCGCAGCGATGTCTTGCTCGCCAATCAATTCATGATCGACATCAGGGACGGGGTCTTGCCACAACTGCGGTTCCGCAGGCACCCAAGGACCGAGACACCGTGTGCGGGGTCCCATGTCGCGGTGCGTCAATTTGTACCACGCCTTAGCAAAGGCATCTGCGAACTCATCAGGGTTCTCGTAAAAGCGTCTAGAAATCTTCTCGTAGGCTGGGTCCGCCTTCAAAGATAGGTCGGTCGTGAGCATCATAGGTGCATGCTTCTTCGAGGAATCGTGAGCATCCGGCACGGTGTTTTGTGCAGATTCATCTTTGGGTGTCCACTGCCACGCGCCGCCGGGACCTTTTATCAGTTCCCACTCGTAGTTGAAAAGGTTCTCAAAGAAGTTGTTGTCCCACTGCGTCGGCGCGGTGGTCCAGGCACCCTCCAACCCGCTGGTGATTGTGTCGCCGCCCTTGCCGCTGCCAAAGGTGTTCTTCCAACCGAGCCCTTGCTCCTCAAGGGAAGCGCCTTCGGGTTCGGGACCGACGTACTCGTCTGCATCCGCGGCACCGTGGGTTTTGCCAAATGTGTGTCCACCAGCGATGAGCGCCACTGTTTCCTCGTCGTTCATTGCCATGCGCCGGAACGTCTCTCTAATGTCTACCGCTGCAGCGACAGGATCCGGGTTCGCGTTCGGTCCCTGCGGATTCACATAGATTAAACCCATCTGAACGGCACCGAGGGGTTTCTCCAGATCCCTGTCGCCGGTGTAACGCTCATCACCAAGCCATGTGGTCTCGGATCCCCAATAGATATCTTCTTCAGGCTCCCAGACATCCTCTCGTCCGCCAGCAAATCCGAGGGTCTTGAGCCCCATCGACTCAATGGCACAGTTCCCGGCAAAGATTATCAGATCCGCCATCGAGAGTTTCCGACCGTACTTTTGCTTGATTGGCCAGAGCAACCGGACCGCCTTATCAAGGCTGGCGTTGTCGGGCCAACTGTTGAGGGGTGCAAAGCGGAGCGTGCCGGAGGCACCGCCGCCGCGTCCGTCGTGGATACGGTATGTGCCAGCACTGTGCCACGCCATCCGAATGAAGAGGGGTCCATAATGTCCATAGTCGGCGGGCCACCACTCCTGCGATGTCGTCATCACTTTTTCGATATCTCGCTGCAGTTCCGCTAAGTCGATTGTATTGAACGCCTCGGCGTAGTTGAAATCCGCTCCCATAGGATTGGATGAGGGTGGGTTCTGGTGGAGCATTTTCAGGTTCAACTGATTCGGCCACCAGCGTTGGTTCGCTATGGTGCCCCGGGCGTGATCATGGTGCATCACTGGACACTTACTTTCGTTGCTCATGTTTCCTCCAATCGTGTTCTACATTTCTTCTAATCTATTCTTTGAAGTATTACTTCTTGTAAGAACCTATTTAAAAAATCCAAATGGATCTCTGAAAGTTGCATTAATCATGCCACAATTTCTGACCAAAGTCAAATCTTTTTTTACGGACTGAATGCCTTTGGAAGCAACATAGATAAGAACGTGCAGAATTTCGGTAGATGTGGTATAATACATAGAAGTTTAAGATTATTACGGAGGTTGTGCTTCCCATTTGTATACCATGGATTATCTATGTAGATGGCTATCAATTTTACTTCTCTTTTCCATCGGTGTTGGTGCCAATGCCGAAACTGAGGAACTTCAAGCAGAAGCGTACCGCACATACGAAAGTGTTGAGATCGATGGTGAACTGACAGAGTCTGACTGGCAGAAAGCAACGCCTATCCGTCAATTTATTCAATATGAACCCGATGCGGGTGCCCCTTTAACAGAAGCAACAGAGGTGCGTATCCTTTATGATGACAAATACATCTATTTCGGTTTTGTTTGCAGTGAATCTGACCGCTCTAAGATTATTGCCAACAAGATGCGCCGCGATACGATGTTATGGGATAACGACAACGTCTTTGTGCTGTTAGATACTTATAATGACCGGCGCAGTGGGTTCTTTTTCCGTGTGAATCCGTTGGGTGCGCGAGAAGATGTGGCGATAATGGACAGCGGCGACAGCCGAAACGAGAACTGGAATGCCGTTTGGGACAGCAAGGGAAAAATTAATAGCGATAATTGGACAACAGAAATTGCGATTCCGTTCAGTCAACTTAGGTTTAAAGACGAAGCAGCGTTAACATGGGGTTTGAACCTTGGACGTACAATTCAGAAAAATCAGGAAGAAGGCACGTGGGCACCCGTGCCAGCAGCATATACTTTTTTGGCGCGCTATCGGACGACGAGCTTAGGCACACTTACCGGTTTATCCGAGGTTTCACAACGCCGGAATATCGAGGTTCTGCCGTATCTACTCCCTGGTGTCGCCCGGACAGAAGAAGAAGGGACAGTGGGTGTGCTCGACTTCGGGGCAGATATGAAAGTGAGCCTCACCTCAAACCTGACCGCTGATCTCACAGTCAATACAGACTTCGCGCAGGTTGAAGCGGATCGGGAACAGGCAAATTTAACACGGTTTAGTCTCTTTTTTCCAGAAAAACGCCAATTTTTCTTGGAAGGCGCAGGTTTGTTGGATTTCGGTATTCCACGCACGAGTTTCAATGCGCCACCACCGCTTCTACTTTTCTACAGTCGTCGCATCGGTATTGAAGAAGGACATGCTATCCCGATTCTGGGGGGTGGCAAGGTTACAGGTAAGGTCGGAGGCTTCGGCGTAGGGTTGCTGAATGTTCTCACCAATAAGTATGCAGCCGATGCGACAGAAAATTTGGACGCAGTTGATGTGGATAGGACAAACTATTCAGTGCTGCGGATTAAGCGCGATCTGTTCACTGGGTCGAGTCTCGGTATGATTGCGGTTAATAAGCAAGGTCTTGACACGCATAATCGCGCCACTGGCGTTGATTTTATCTACCGTCCCACCGGTAGTATGAATTTTCGAGGCCTCTGGGCACGCACCTTTGATCCAGACGGCACCCAAGACGATCCCATCAACGCGCAACAAAGACCCGAAAACACGAATGCGTTGTATTTCGGTGGCAATTGGCAGAGCGAAGTCGCACGCGTGAACGCTTCCTATACAGACATCGGTGAGGATTTCAACCCTGAAGTCGGCTACGTATATCGCACCGGTTCACGTTGGCTCCGAGGTGAAGTCCGCGGAACACCTTATCTTCATTGGTACGGTTTCCGGCGGATGTGGATTGGACCTGAGATTGATATTATCCTCAATTCGGACAACGAATTGGAGACGCGAACTTTTATCTGGAGCACGTGGCTTGAATTGGAAACCAACGGTTGGGGCGGCCTCCGAATCTACCGGAATTTTGAGAACCTGACCGAGGACTTTGAAATTCGCGAAGGGATTATCATTCCAAAAGGTCAGTACAGTTACAACAACTACAGTCTTATGCTCAATGCTGAAGGCAATGTTTTTAACGGACGTCTGGGGTTTAACATTGGAAATTTCTATAACGGTACCCGACGTGGATTTGAGCTTCGACTCGATCTCCGACTCACTGGACGCTTCAGTTTGGAACCGAGATACGAGTTTAACCGCATCACACTGCCAGACGGTTCGTTTGACACTAACGTTTTCGGAGGGCGCGTCGGTTATTCTTTCTCCACGGACCTTTTTACGAAACTCTACGTACAATGGAACAGCGACCGAAATCTGGTTACCACGAATTTCTTAGTCAATTACATCTACAGCCCCGGTAGTGATTTCTATTTCGTTTTCAATCAGACGTATGGAACAGACAGCGTGACATCGGGGTTAATGGATACAACTGTGGTTGGTAAAGTAACGTATTGGTGGAATCCGTGATATTTTTTGATTGCAATTTTCGCTTCTATCCGCCAGAAAACCGTAGCCCGTAACGTAGTGGAGGGCGGATCTACGGAGTGGCACTTTATTCATCAAACTGACTCGACCGAACCGCAAGGAAAGTTAAAAACATGAAGATTGTTGATGTGAAAACTTATCTCGTTGATGTCCCGCCACCGCATTGGGGTGGAAGACGTTGGATTTTCGTCAAACTGGTGACCGATGAAGGCATTGAGGGTGTAGGCGAATGTACCTACCACACGCAACTCAATCATGTCGTCGTTGAACTCATCAAAGACTGGGGCGAGCGTTTCTTGATTGGCGCGGATCCGTTTCGGATTGAAAGAATCTGGACAACGCTCTATGAAGGTCCCTGCGTACGGCACTCCGGCCCGTTGACGACACCCGCGATGAGCGCGATTGAGATGGCGTGTTGGGACATCGTTGGAAAGGCGTTGAATCAACCGATTTACAACCTGTTAGGCGGCATGTTCCATGAGAAATTGCGCGCCTACTCCTATCTCTTGCAATGGCGGCGCGGCGATTCTCCAGAACAGACAGGCGAACTCGCGCTCTCTTACGTCGAAAAGGGATTTACTGCCGTCAAGTTTGATCCGGTAGACGCAAGGACTGCCGATAGGTTAGAGACGCTCAACTACGCAGAGAGCGTCATCCGAGGGATTCGCGATGCTGTGGGTGATAGATGCGATATTCTGATCGGGACGCACGGGCAGTTCAACACGAACAGTGCAATCCGGTTCGCGAAACGCGTCGAACAGTATGATCCACTCTGGTTTGAGGAACCGATACCACCGGAAAATATCAAGGAGATGGCACGCGTCGCCCAATCAACAAGCATCCCGATTGCGACTGGAGAACGGTTGCTGACGAAATACGAGTTCGCGGATCTGCTCGAACAACAGGCAGCGTCTATTCTGCAGATGGATTTGACGATTACAGGCGGTATCCTTGAGGCGAAGAAGATTGCATCTATGGGTGAAGCACACTACGCGCAGATCGCACCACATCTGTATGGCGGTCCGATTGGCGGTGCAGCGAATATCCAGCTGGATGTCTGTAGCCCGAATTTCTTGATTCAGGAAGGTATCCATACGTGGGAGGGTTTCCATGCCGATATTCTTAAGGAACCGTTGCAGTGGGAAGATGGCTATATCATCCCGTCAACGAAGCCCGGACTCGGTGTCGAATTGAACGACGCGGTTTTAGAGAAGCATTCGGTCGTGGTTTGAAGGATATTGTTTAACTGAATTGTTCAGCGAAAAATGGGTTAAAGAGCATTAACGCGTTGATTGGAAATCCAGCAGATAAGGATATTTGCTATGTACTTGATTTGTTATTCATGTAGGCACGGCTATGGCGTGCATCAAGAAAGTATTGATTTTGTTAAGAAACAGACCTGCTCAAATGGGCATGTTCACGATATACGGTGCAGGTGTGGTCGGAAGATATATGCCGTCCAACGTGTCGATTCGAGGCGTTGGAAATCTATCGACCGCAAAGTCCTTTGGAAATACCCGGACGAACGCACACCCGGGAAGTAAGCACGGAGGCACAAAGAAGGCATGTCAATTGCAGAGACACCAACGGGCACGCTTGACGCGATGCCTGATTCACTCGAACAAACATTACAAAGCCTGAATATACCGACAGGACAAATCCGATTTGCTGTTCAAAGCGATATAAGTTCATCTGGTAGTTACGGCGAAGAGTGGTTCGTGCTGACAGATGCTGCGATATTTACCGTAACGGGTGAGGGTGAGGTGCTGCACTATATCCCTTATAAAAGTGTGTTGGGTATCCGTGCCGAAGTCGTAGTAGATGCCGGTCTCTTGGTGCTGGAAACACAAGAAGGCACAGTTGACCTTATCCGTTATTCAAACGGTTGCGCGGCGAAATTCGGGTTTGTCGCGCGATTCATCGGGGACGAGATTGAGTTCCGAGACGGTAAACGCGATGAAGCCCCGATTTGGGACTATAAGCCTGAGGATCACTCCTGTAAAAGTTGTGGACTCCTGTTACCAGACGAGTTCTCACCTTGTCCGGCATGCACCAAAAAGCACAAGGTGATGTTACGGATTTTGACCTACATACGACCATATCGCGGTAGGGCAATCCTCTATACTATATTCCTTATCGTTGGAACGCTCATTGCATTAGCCCCTCCGTATTTCACACGCATCTTTGTTGATGATATCTTGATGTTGAGCGAAGCCCCTAACGCCGTGCCAGAAGCATCAGAGACGTGGTTGGGTGAAATATTCAGGGGTATTCAACCGCTCACTGTCGCTTTATCTATGGCTGTAGGCATGCTGTTAGCGATAATGGTTACCAGCACAATTTTTTCAATTTTCCAACAACGCCTGGGGGCTTGGCTGACGTTCCGTATCGCTGCAAATATCCGGGCACATGTTTACCAACATCTTCACAATCTATCCATCCGATTTTTCGACAAGCGCACAACGGGGACGGTTATCTCACACGTTACTGAGGATAGCGAGAGACTTCAGGACTTCATGTTAGAAGGACTTTCGTTTCTCAGCGTGCAGCTGTTTATGTTCTTTGGGATTGGGGGTATGCTCTTCTTGATGAATTGGAAATTGGCATGCTTTATCTTAATTCCAATTCCGATAATCGTCTTGGGTGCGGGTTGGTTTTGGAAGAAAGTGCGAAGCCTTTGGCATCGCGCTTGGCGTCGCCGCTCAAAACTCTTCGATGTCGTCAATGACTCCGTATCCGGTATTCGGGTTGTCCGCGCCTTCGGACAACAACGGGGTGAGGTTAACCGATTTGGGACTGCTAATGTAGATACACGGGACTATGAGACCTATGCTGAGATGGTTTGGGCAACTTATTATCCGCCTTTGTTGTTTGCTATCCAGTTCGGAACGCTCATCGTTTGGTATGTCGGCGGACTTGATGTCCTCGCCGGGCCCGAGTCGATGAAACTCGGAACCTTATTCGCTTTTCTCGGTTACCTTGGTATGTTTTATCAACCGTTGCGCTATTTTAGTCCGCTTATCAATTGGGCTTCGCGCGCAATGACAGCGGCGGAACGACTCTTTGAGGTCATAGACTCGCAACCGGAGCAGTTAGATGATGGTAGCCTTAAAGCGATGCCGAACATCACGGGTGAGGTTAAATTCCATAACGTGACTTTCGGTTATGAATCACACAAGCCGGTACTCAAGGACATTAACTTACATGTCCAACCCGGAGAGATGATCGGACTTGTCGGTCATTCTGGTGCGGGGAAGTCAACGCTTATTAATCTGATTTGTCGGTTCTATACACCGGATTCTGGGCAATTAGAAATCGATGGTGAGGATACTAAGCAGATTAACCTTAAGGATTTGCGCCAACAGATCGGGGTCGTGCTACAGGATCCGTACCTGTTCAGTGGCACCATCGCCGAGAACATCGCCTACGCGCATCCAGATGCCTCTATGGAGGACATCATCGCAGCAGCGAAAGCGGCGAATGCACACGAATTTATTGTCAAGTTCCCAGACGGTTATGATACCGAAGTCGGTGAACGCGGTGGAAGCCTGTCCGGCGGTGAACGGCAACGCGTCTCAATTGCACGGGCAATTTTGCACAATCCACGCATCCTGATTCTTGATGAAGCCACCTCGTCCGTGGATGTAGAGACAGAGAAAAAGATTCAACAAGCGATTGATAGACTCGTGCAAAATCGGACGACATTTGCGATTGCGCACCGACTTTCAACACTCCGAAACGCCGACCGACTTTTCGTGATTGAAAAAGGTAAAGGTGTTGAATGTGGCTCTCATGAGGAACTCATGGAGAAGAAGGGTATCTATTACAAACTTGTAGAGACACAACGCGAAGCCGCCAACGTCCGTGCGGAAGCACAAGTCGTGGAAAGGTAAACATGCAGAGCGAAAATGGCGTTAAACAGGACACATCCTGCACAGACGATACGGCAAAACCGGAGTCGTCTGAAATAGATGACTTCACACCGCGCTATCTGGATGCAGCGGTACTCAGGTTTACGCGTTCAGAAGTCGGGACAGCACGACTCGAAATTCAGAATGAGGTTTGCCATCTGCGTGTAGTGGTGCGACAACTGATGCCACTCAGCAATCCTGAAGCATACATTTCACTCGGTGCCGACGAGGATACTGAAATCGGTATCCTTGTGAACCCGTCGGAACTTGCATCGGAGAGCCTGAAAATCGTACAAGAGGAATTGGATAAACGGTATTTCACACCGACAATTCAGAAGATTTATCATGTGAAGGAACATTTCGGTATCCATGAATGGGAAGTTGAAACGGAACGCGGACGTATAACGTTCTCGGTGCGTGGGTTGAATCAGAACATCAAACAGGTACCGCCAGCACGCCTTTTTGTAACGGATGTACGCGGGAATCGGTACGATATTCCGGACTATCGGGAGTTAGATGCGCAGAGTTATCAGCAAATTCAGCGGCATCTGTAAAAATAAAATGAAACAGAGACGTTTTCACGCAGTCATTGCTTCAATTGGATTACATCTGCTCTTTGCCCTAATTGTGGCGTTGTTGCTATCTGAACAGAGAATATTAGATAACGAAGCGTTTGAGGCGACACTTGTTAAACTCAATCCTACCAAAACAGAGATGGAAATCCGTCCGACCCATCGAACTATCAACATCAATCCCACACTCACAACAGAGACTTCTACACCTCGCACGCCGACGCAAGTATCGCATATACAGCAGCTTCCGAAACAACAGACAGCAGTCGTTCGAGAAGTGCCAAAGTTTGATGACGCGTTGGATCCTATAGAAGTAGCAGATGTTCCTACACTGTCTAATGTCGAGACGCCGAACGCTTCATCGGCGCATTCATCTGTTGCCTCTACAGGAGCGGTACCGACAATCAAAAGAACCGCGTCGCCTACAGTTAGAAGCAGAGGAATCGCAGATACTGGATTCACGGAATTTCTTGACGAAGCTTTGCCAACCGGCGGATTAGACGACGGGGCTGATATCACGTTGCGACATTCTGTGAAAATACCGAAAGAAAAATTGGGTGGTATTCTTAAAGGGACAGGAAACGAAATTCGGGGACACATTCGACTGATTCGACTCAAACACTCGCTTTCGGATTGGTGGCAGGACCCAACCGCGATCCCCTCACTCATCAAATGGTTAGAGGATCACACCCCGATTCGCGCGGATATGGATTTCGCAGGTGGCGCGCTACAACTTACCGATCCTGAGATCCTGGATGCACCGCTTATTATTATGACAGGGCATGATAAAGATATTACTGTAAGCCGTCAGCTTGCAAAAGACGGTCCATTGCAGACGGGTTTTACGTCAGAAGAACGCGCTGCGCTTCGGGAATATATCGTTGAGAAGGGGGGTATGCTGTTTTTCGACGACTGCGGTTTCAACGGGCTTTTCGCACACATTGTCGCTGATGAACTCAGGCAAATTTTTCCAGAATACCCACTTGAGATTCTACCGCACGATCATGAAATCTATAGTATCCATTACCATCTGCCGAAACCACCGACCGGCGGCGACGTGTTCTGGGGAAATGAGAACAACGCACAACCGACGCAATTCCGTTATCAGAAAGGGATTATTATCGACAATCGGTTGGCTGTGGTTTATAATCGCAAGGACTACCTGTGTGCGATGGAGACTGCCGAGATCGAGAGCCGCACGATGTTACGGCTTCGGCGTTCCACGGATGTCTATCGGTTCATGTCAAACTTACTGATTTATGCGCTGAAGTATGGCGGGAATACGGATAGAACGGGGTATCAGAAATAGACACCGTCGCGGAAAAAATTATACGATGCTGGTTATTGCCTCTGTGAGGTTCTTCGGGAAGTCGAAAAGTGATGTCAGATTCGTCCGGATCATCATCCGTTTGATACCTTTATTGACGTTAACAAGCAATGTTTGCCCTCCGTTTTGACGGATCTGGGTGCTGGTAGTAATAAACACACCTAAGCCTGCACTATCCATTGTCTGAGCTTTCGACATGTCAAAAATTAGGGTGGGCGTTCCACCTTGTGCCTCAAGTTCTTGAATATGTTCCTCAAGCATGGTTTTGAGCACGAGTGCATCTTGCCCGATAACTCTTCCTTGAATCTCCAAAAGTGTGAAATTTTTGTTCTGAATATTGACTTGCATAAGTTTCCCTTGCTATTTTCGCTTACCAAATTTTCACGAGCGTTCCAACTATCTGTAATACTTGATTTACTGTATCATTAGGCATATCTCCAGCGTATCTCGCGCCTCTTTCCAACCAATCAAGGCTAATGTACATAGTGAAGTTTACCAGACCCCCTCACCCACCGGCTGTCCTGTGTCTACTTCACTGGAAGAACCCGGCTCTGGCCCTTCGGAACTGGGTTCTGGTATGTTTTCGAGGAGTTCCTCGAGTGTATAATTCGGGGGAGGCACGGGCCCCTTCTTTTTTTTAGAAGGCGGGACATCGCTCGCTGCGACGGTTACCTTCTTATCAGACGCATCGGGTTTTAGGGATTTTGATGATTTCTTTTTCATTATGACATTTTCCTTTTCTCAGCAGGAAAGGTCCGCAAAATAACTCTCTCCTTTTACGACCTTTCTCGGTGATTCTCATTACTTAGTTGAATCATGTTCGGACTTAAACAGATACATAAATTTGGGTAAGTCTTAAATGTTTTGCACCATTAGAAATTGTAGCATAGAATTGAACTGAATATCAAGAAATATGAAGTGCATACGCTTATTTAGACCACAATTTCGCAAAGTTAAGATAAGGTTCTTCGTTGAAATTCCATAGGTGTCAAATACCCTAACGCTGAATGTGGGCGTTTCTGATTATAGACTTGTGTGATAAACTGTCCGATGCGATCTCTCGCCTCGGTGATGTTTTGATACTCATTGATGTCAACTTCTTCCTCTTTGAGCGTGCGGATGAGTCTTTCAGCATATCCGTTCTCCCAAGGCCGTCCGCGACGGGCGACGGAAATCTCAACACCATGTGCTTGGAGTGTTGCGATATAAGTTTTTGAAAGATACTGCACGCCTTGATCGGAATGATGAATCTCCGGGACGCTGTGGCATAATGCCTCTTTCAGCGGTTTGAGCGTCAGAGATTGGGTCAAGTGCTGACTGATCTGCCACGCTTTGATCATCCGAGTGAAAACATCCATGAGCAGGCAGAGGTAGATGAAACGTCCCTTGAGACGCACATAGGTAATATCTGCCACCCAGACCTGATCCTGATGAGAGACCTCAAGGGTTTCAAGCAGGTTGCGCCACGGTTTCTCCCCTTGAAGCGATCTTGTTGTTCGACACGCACGCTTCACGGAGACCAAGAGATCATTGTCTTTCATCAACCGAGCGACGCGTCGGGTGCCAACGCTGTATCCCTGACGCACGAGGAGCTGTGTGATACGTCTATACCCGTATCTCGGATACGCGCCAGCAAGTTTCTCTATTTCAGCGCGCAGAACCGCTTCGGATGGATCCGCTTTCGGTTGATAATAGAAACTGCTCCGGTTGATGCCGAGGATTTCACAAATATCTCGCACGGAATGCTCCTTGCGCAATGCCGAAATGTAGCATCGCTTCTCAGATAGCGTTAGTCCAACTCCGTCAATAGTTTTTTTTGGATGTCTAAAGCCACCGCCATCCTCCCAACGAGCTGCTCAAGGTGGGCGATACGCTTCTCAGCATCACTCGACTGCTTATCCGTAGACTCAAATAACGAGGACGCATTTTCAAGGAGGTGTCGCTTCCACTCTGAGAGTTGATTTTCGTTGAGATTATGTCGCCTACAGACTTCTGCTTGGGAAGTCGCACCACTGAGGACTTCAAAAACAAGTTCCGCTTTAAACTCAGGGGTGA
>PYIY01000083.1 GCA_003635195.1 Candidatus Poribacteria bacterium
TGCCATCGCGCGCCATCAGTTTCCGTACGAAACTGCCTGGCGTCAGTGCTGAGTCTGAGATGATTCCGAGTGGATAGTTTTCACTCAACCGAGAAACAACGGGTTTAACATGCGCTATCATAATCGGCGGTGCTTCTAAGAACGCGGCACCAAGGTTCTCAATTAATTGATCAAGATCTGCCGTCTCAAGCCGAATCTCAAGCACCTCCGCGAATCGCTGCATACATCGTTTTACTGAGATCCCTTTGTGTTGATACCATAAGGATGACACCAAATTGTATGCTTCTTCAAGCCCGAATTCTACGTCAGTTAACGTGCAAATATAACCACGATTCTCTAAATAAGCATGACACCGTTTAACACGTATCGCCTGACGTTTTCGCCAATTCTTTTCAGAATCCGCATAAAGGGTTTGCCAAAAATCGAATGTAATCGCTTTAATCATCAAGGATTCTCGTTTGAAGTTGCGTTGCATTCCAATTATTCTGGATACTAACGCAACGGTAAACATAAAAAAATACGCCTTATAATTCCTAATTTTATTTTACCGTATTTGTTGAAAAAAGTCAAATGATATGTCGCTTCCTAACCACTAAAAGGGTATATGTCAAAAGCGTTCCTACGAACAGGGCAACGCGTAAAAATTAAAATACAGCGGCGTCCAATTCTCCCGTAGTTTAACTGTTGCAGCGTTTGATAGTGATTTAGTATCTAAACAGAGAACTCCGGTTCTCTCAAACGGTAGAAGGATTCGGTGAATTAGGGCTAAGAAAAATCAATGAGCGAAGCGCATCGGTGCCTTTGCTCAATGCTCTTTCCTGACGGTTGGTTGCTGAAACTGAATGCCTCGGAGTAAAATAGGCTTGCAATTTCCTTTTAAAGGTGATATTATTAATTACGATAGGTTTGCGTCCGACCTATATGGAGGAATACGAAATTGCGGTTAAATCGTCGAATGATCCCAAGGTATACGACCATCCGTTTAATATTCGTTTACTTCATCGTTGGGCTGGGTGTGCTAATATTGGGCTTTGTCTATTATAACCAACAGATCTCACTACTGAATACAGAAATAGACGCACAAATAGACATCTTCGCCAATCTGGCAACGATACTTCCGAGTGTTGAAGATCGAGGTTTGCAACAGAAATTAGTTGAAATAGTAAAGCAGGAATCATCCGCTAAAGACAGAGCACGGCCGTTCTCATTTATTATCACGGATGCGGGCGGAATCCCTATAATCGCAAAGGGTGTCACCCCGGAATTGGACGCGAAAATTAATAGCTTTGATACGAATGTCAACCACAATGAAAGAATTTCGTTAACAGAAGATGAATGGTCATTGTTGCAATCAACATTGACGCGTATGCAGGAAAAGAATCCGCCACGCAAAATACCTGTGCTTTTCAAGGATAGACAGTTAAAAGGGTATATTTACTACGGCGATGCAGCACCTAATGAGATGGTGCGCCTGCCATTTGTAATAACCGACACAGAGGGTACACCGCAGAAGTGGCAGATATGGGGTGATGTCGTTACGGCAGATAACGCAACCGAGCAAGAACAGGAACGCGCAGCAATCTTCGTTCAGAACGCACCTGCATCCTCGATGATTGTAACAACGCCACAGAGGCACAACGGTTACTTCTATTATGAGAGCAAACCGTACTATGGGTTGGTGGTGCTTTTCATAGTCCCTTTCGTCTTATTAGTGTTCGGGGTCGTCTGTTTCCTCGTTTACCAACGGATCAAGTCTTATGAACACTCGGCGATTTGGGGAGGGTTAGCTAAAGAAACGGCGCATCAACTCGGAACACCGATTTCGTCGCTGTTAGCATGGGCAGAACTCCTGCATGAACGGAGCAGAGAAACGAACGATGCAACACTCGCTGAACTCTCCGAAAGCATGCAAAACGATCTGGAGCGTTTACAGAAAACAACTGCACGCTTCGGTATGATTGGCACGCAACCACCACTGACCGAAGTGAACATAACTGAGATATTTGAAGAAGTCCAAGCCTACTTTGAAAAACGGTTGCCGCACATTAGCCGACGCGTTGAAATTCAACTGAGGCTAAACCAAGCACCGCCTATCCTCGCAAATGCACAACTGTTGCACTGGGTGTTTGAAAACCTTATACGGAATTCGCTGGATGCTATGGATAAAGCGGAGGGGTGGATTCAGATTGAACCGACGCACGACAAGCGACACAACGATGTTGTTATACGGTACGCCGACAACGGAAGCGGCATAGATCGTAAGAATCAGCGAAAAATCTTTGAACCGGGGATGTCTACTAAGACACACGGATGGGGACTCGGATTAACCGTCGTACAACGTATCATCCGTGAATATCACCACGGCAGTATCCGCATGGTTAAAACAAGTCCTGAAGGTACGACTTTTGAAATTCGATTGCCGGTCGCGTGAACACCTATTAACGCGAATCATAGAGAGAACAGACGGAACGATTCTGCCCTGTCTTTCTAAACCGCGACTGTGCATTTTTACAACTTGAGTATGGCACAAGCACATCACATCTTATGGATTGACGATGAAATAGAAGCCTTGCAACCGCACATTCGTGTGTTACGCGAACGAGGTTATACCGTCACGCCTGTTACAAATGGCGAGGACGGCATCGCGCTTTTAACGAATAGCGACACACAGTACAGTGCTATTCTCCTTGATCAAGTTATGCCCGGTAAAGATGGGATGGCGACACTTGATGCAATCCGTACGATTAACGCACAAATCCCGGTCATCCTCGTCACGCAATCCAGCGATGAACAATTTGTTGAGGTAGCCCTCGGTAAACAGGTGACAGATTTTCTGGTAAAACCTATCGGTGTTGCCCAGATCGTCTCTACACTCAAACGCGTCCTTGATCAGACGCAGATCGTTGTAGATCAGATCCCGAGCCGGTATACCGCGGATTTCAATGCGATCCGAACTATGAAAGATTCAGCACCCAATTGGCAAGAATGGGTGAATATCTACCTCAAACTGTTGCAATGGGATTTGGTGTCTGAAAAACTCGCCGAGGGTGGGTTAGAGGAGACGCATCTTGGTCAAAAAAAGGAGTGCAATACTGAGTTCTCCGATTTTGTAGAAGCGAATTACCCCGACTGGGTCGCTGGCAGCTCGGATGCACCACCGCTCTCCGTTAATGTTTTAGATCAGCACGTCATTCCCCAACTTCAAGCCGGGAAATCCGTCTATTTTATTGTGGTTGACTGCTTTCGCTTGGACCATTGGCTGGCAGTGGAATCACTCCTGTACCCCTATTTTTCTATTGAACGTGAGTATAGTTTTTCAATCCTACCGAGTGCAACGATGTATTCACGGAACGCGCTGTTCAGTGGGTTGTTCCCCGTGGAGATCGCGGAACGCTATCCGCAATACTGGCAAGAGGAATCTGATGGCGACACCAGTACGAATCGCTACGAACGACAGCTCCTTGAAGAACATCTTAAGCGTAGAGGTGTCAAGCTAAAATCAACCCCCCAGTATTTCAAGATTTTTGACGCCCGAGGTGGAAACACCTACAAAAAGCGGGTTGCTGCGAATACACGTGTCGGACTTTCAGCACTGGTTGTCAACTTCGTTGATATCCTGACGCATCAGCGTTCACAGTCGGATGTTCTGCAACAACTCGCCCCTGATGTATCCGCTTTCCGGGCACTCGCGCGTTCTTGGTTTTCACATTCCGTACTTTTTGATATTTTGCGTATGATTGCAGCGCAGAACGCAACTGTAGTTCTTACCAGCGACCACGGATCCGTCTTCTGCAACCGCGCGACACGCGCACGTGGTAATCGCGAGACCACCACCAGCCTCCGGTTTAAAATCGGCACAAATCTCGGCTGCGAAGAAAACGAAGCTGTACATCTCCATAATCCAGAAGAATATCGGCTTCCCGCAGAGACCGCAAGTAAGGATTACATTCTCGCGAAAGACGATTACTATTTCGTCTATCCAAACGATTTTTATAAGTATAAACGGCAGTTTCAAGGAGGGTTCCAGCACGGTGGCATTTCAATGGGTGAACTGATAACACCCGTCGTAACCTTGACACCGAGGCTGTAAAGCGCAGCTCGCAAACTCAGATTAAATCGCTATAATCTATACCAAATTCACTTAAAATGGCGGAGCACTGAGACGTGGAAGGATCGTCTCACTACACACGAATTTGGTACCACTCCCGTTGGGGGCAATCGCACACTTGACGCTGTTTTGCAGCCCTCACTGCTTTTTGCAACGCTGCCGATTTTTGACATGATAATATAAACCGAGGTGCCTTTTAAAAAAAGAAAAGGCACGATAGGAGGTAATAATGGAAAAGGAGATACTTATTTCTGATGATGAGTATGAAACGCGCTGTGCGGTCCTTGAGGAGGGGGTGCTAAATGAAATTTATATCGAACGGAAAGCAGCAACACAGACACTGGGAAATCTTTACAAAGGAAGAGTCGAGAATGTTTTACCCGGAATGCAGGTAGCCTTCGTTGATATCGGCTTGGATCGGCACGCCTTTCTACATATTTCTGACCTCAAATACGAGAGTGCTAATGAAGATGAAACCGAAGATGAAAATGTCAACGGAAACCAGAAACTTGACAAAGATGTCGATACATTGGATTTGAAAGCAAAGCCTACTAAGCAATCCCGTGGTGGGCGCGGGTTCCCATTTCTCATTAGCGACCTCATCTCAAAGCGGCAAGAACTTCTTGTACAAGTCGGAAAGGAACCTATCGGAACAAAGGGAGCGCGTGTCACCAGTAACATTACACTCCCAGGACGCTATGCTGTTTATATGCCAAATTCCTCTAATATCGGTGTCTCACGCCGAATTGAGTCAGCCACTGAGCGTGATAGGTTACGCAATATGGCAAAGACAATTAAGGCGGATGTTGAGGGCGGCTTTATTATTCGGACCGCCGCAGAGGGCTTAAGCGAAGCCGAATTTGAAACCGAGATCCGATCCCTCATCAACCAGTGGAAGCAAGTCAGTGAGCGTGCCAAGCGAAAATCCGCTCCCAGTCTCGTCAGTAAAGACCTGAGTTTTACAAACAGGATGGTCCGGGATATGTTGACTAAAGATGTCAAGCAACTACTCATCGACTCAAAGGTTGGCTATCGAGAGACGATGGACTATGTTTCTTCTGTGATGCCTGATTTGAAATCAAGGGTGTCGCTCTATAAAGACGATACAACCCTTTTTGATGCCTATGGTGTTGAACGAGCGCTCAAGGAGGCACTCAGTGAGAAAATCTGGCTCAAGTGTGGTGGGCATATTATCATCCAACAGACCGAAGCCATGGTATCCATTGATGTCAACACTGGACGCTTCGTCGGGAAATCTGATCCTGACAACACGATTCTCAGTGCCAATCTTGAAGCGGTTGAGGAGGTCGTCCGTCAAATTCAATTACGGGATCTTGGAGGGATTATTGTTGTTGATTTCATTGATATGGAAGAGGCATCACATCGCAAGCGCGTCTTTAAGATGCTACAGGAGGCGCTTCGGAAGGACCGTGCCCGCACCAACATCCTCCATTTCTCAGACTTAGGACTCGTTGAGATGACGCGCCAACGCACCCGGCCGAGTCTTTCTACGCTACTTATGGAAGAATGTCCCTACTGCGATGGACACGGGACTGTCCTATCTATCGAAACCGTCGTTATTCAGTTGCTCCGTGCAATTAGGATGGCGCATAACCAGTCCGGACACTCAGAGCTACGCGTTATTGCCAACGATTATGTCGTTTCGCATATCAAGTCGCAGATGGCGAATAAATTGCGAGACCTCAAGAAGTCTTTGAAATTGGATCTGACGCTCGAAGCGGATGCTGATCTACATCTCGAAGATTATCGGATCTTTGTCGGCAGGGGTGAAGAACTGTTTTTGGATTAACGGGTTATGAGTTGTCAGCAGTCGGTTGTTAGCTTTCAGTTAAAGAGCGTATAGATGTATTAGCAACTCTTTGATTGATAACCGATACCTGACAATTGAGTCCCTCTCCGCAAAATGTGAATCTAAATTGACATTGGAGTGTTTTTGCGGTATAATTTAAACAGAAAGGAGTGATCTTGAAAAATGTATGCAGTTTTTGCGAGCGGTGGGAAACAGCATCGCGTAGAAGTGGGAAACTTGATTGATATTGAAAAACTTGACGCGGATGTTGGGGAAAGCGTTACGTTCCCATCTGTCTTGGTTATCGTTGACGATGACGGTCACTTGCAAGCCGGCTCGCCCTACCTTGAAAACACCTCTGTTACAGGCGAGGTGGTTCAACAAGCACGCACGAAAAAGACGATTGTGTTCAAATCAAAACGACGTAAGGGGTACAAACGCAAATTAGGGCACCGTCAATCGTTTACACGCGTGAAAATTACCGCAATCGGCGCGGTGGAGGAAGAATCTGATGGCTCATAAGAAAGGCGGCGGCAGCACCCGAAACGGACGCGACAGTATCGGAAAACGACTCGGTGTCAAGAAATTTTCAGGAAACTATGTCACCGCAGGGAGCATTCTCGCCCGACAGCGTGGAACCCATATACACCCCGGCAACAACGTCGGTGTCGGAAATGATTATACGCTCTACTCAAAAATTGATGGATATGTATGGTTTGAGCGGAAAGACAAGTATCGCCGGAAGGTGAGTGTCTATACAGAGCGTCCTGAATTTTAGCGAAGACCTCCGCACCAGGAACGAACGACCAGAAGCCTCGCCTTAGGGTGCTGCATCGCGCGCCACCCAAGCGAGGCTTTTTTCTCTAAAACTCCCAAATATTCACACGGCTCTAAAGCCAAAACAGACAGGAACAATTGACATGCGATGGATCATCTGCCTAATCACTCTAACAACAATGCTCGGGTGCGGCAGGCAATTGCAACAACTCGCTGTGGAAACAATGCAAAACGCGCAAGTCGCACTCTCGTCCGCGGAAGCGATGGGTGCTAAGGAAACCGCAGCGACACGGCTCAGCACTGCCCAAGAGATGTTTGCTACTGCTGAAAAAGCAATGAGTACGGGTGATGCAGAACAAGCATATCGACTGGCGTTGCGTGCCTACCTCCACGCCCGCATTGCTACTGAAACTGCTATTGCTGTGCGCGAGGAAGCACTCGTTGAAGAGGCACAAGCGCAACTCACGCTCGGCGAACAGAGCGTTGATGAAGTGCTCCAAAGGCTCGCGGCGATAAAAGCAGAACTTGAGGCATTGCGGGACGACTAAAAATCGTCAAACGCTAACCGTTGAGGATGAACTGATGAAATTCTACGGATCGCTACTCTTAGGTGTCTGCCTCGTCGTCTTTGGATGTACCAAACCAGAGATTACTGAAGTTATGCTGGCGACGCAGTTCCAAGCCGCGCAACAAGCGATTAATAATGCAGCAGCGTTGGAAGCTGACGCTTTGGTGCCAGAAGAATACGGACGAGCAGTGAAGTTCATGAATCTCGCTGAGAGCTCGCGAGAAAAGGCGAATATTCCACAAAGTACTGAATTCGCATCTCAGGCGGAATTGGTGGCACAGATCGCTATCGCAAAAGCACGACAACACCACGCAAAGCGGAAGGTCATCTCTATCCGAGAACAGATATATCAACAGATCATAAAGATACACGAGCATGAACTCGAAATCGAACGTATCCGTCAAGCAATCACCGAAGAGCAGTTCGCTCGTACGTTGAGATCACTTGATAAAAACCAACAACAGACAGAGCAACTCTCAGCCGAAATCACGGATCTAAAAACACAACTGCGTCAAGCAGAACTTCGTGCCCCGATTGCGCGTTTAGAGTTGTTTGTGAATATTACGGTAGATATCTATCCCGCTATTAAAGAGACTGCTGACTATGAACGCGTTCAGGCAGCCGTCACTTCAATAACAAACCTTATTGAACAAAAAGCGTTTCCTGATGCTGAGAATGCCACGACTGATGCCCAGACACTCGTAGACGATCTGTACCAATTAGCGGTACAAAAGCGAAAAGCGGAAGTAGAAGCGAAAACGAACGCGCAGATCGCAATCGCGCGCGCAGAAGTCATCATCCAACGTGCGCAAATCCTCAATGCCAATCAGCATGCGCCGAAGCAGCTGCAAGAAGCAAGTGCACACCTGCAACGCGCGAAACAGACATTGGACGTGAATCGTTATGAACAGGCGCAACAATCTGCACAACAGGCACAACAATCCGCTGATGAAGCTGTCGTAACTGCGGAGGTAAGGGAATATGAACAACGCGCACAACAGGAATTAAATGCGCTGATAGCACGTGCCCGACGGGCTGTTGACGGTTTAGGTGAGAAGATTACAGCGCAAGCGGAGACACAGGTGCCGCAGCTGGAAGCGCAGCTTTATAAACTCGCAAATGCGGCATCCGAAAAAGCGAAATCCGCATTAGCGGCTAAGGAATATAACGACGCCATTAAAGCCGCTGCAGAGGGAGAAGATTACCTACGACGTGCCATTGCAAGCACGGCGCGGGTAACATCAGCGAAATCGGATCTCCTGCGCGCAGCAAAGCAGATTCCTAATGCTACCGTCACGCAACAGCCCGATAGCGTCCTAATCCGTATTAACGGTAATGTGTTTGCCTACGGGAGTACACATATTCGAGAAGAATTTATTGATACCTTTGCGAGGCTGGCGAAAGTCTTACGAACGGCTGGGTTCAGTAAATATCCGGTACGCATTGAGGCGCACACCAGTTCTTTGGGAGATGCGAAAGGCAATCAAAAGGTAAGTATGGGACGCGCGGATTCAATTAAGGGATTTCTCACTACGGACGGGCGGGTAGACGCAGGACGGATTACCGCAGTTGGCTTAGGCGAGACCCAACCTATTGTTGACGATGGACCGAACAAAGAAGAAAAGAACCGCAGGATTGATGTTATCATCAAAACAAACTGAAGAATTGTGCAACAGGTAAATCCTTATGTCGTCAACCAGATCGCGATGAATCTGTTTGGAGACAGATACATTATCATTTACGGAAATACAATTCAGTTCCACAACCACTGTTACCACGTGCGGTGTATCAACACACCGG
Source organism: Candidatus Poribacteria bacterium (assembly GCA_003635195.1). GTDB lineage: Bacteria > Poribacteria > WGA-4E > WGA-4E > WGA-3G > WGA-3G. The sequence goes on from PYIY01000083.1 coordinate 9,064, forward strand.
GACACACGCATCGCGGGGCCTACTACTTAGAGGACGCCAATAATGGCTTGGCTATGTTAAATGATATTGATTTTGCGCCTCCCGGAGCGTATGGTGTCATTTTCAAGCCGCAGACCGGCGATATAATTGATTGTGAGACAACGCCTAACCCTCTAAAAGATAGTGGCGACATATAGACAGACAACCGATCTACAAACATAATATGGACTACACCGACAACACTGCATCAACACAACAAGAGACTATCCTCATTTTGGATTTCGGTTCGCAATACACGCAGCTGATTGCACGGCGCGTTCGCGAGCAAAATATTTATTGCGAAATTCATCCATATACCCTAACGCTGCCCCAAATAGAGGCTATCGCACCAAAGGGGATCATTCTCAGTGGTGGACCCGCAAGCGTCTATGAAACGAATGCCCCAAAAATTGATGCAAAACTCTTTGACCTCGGTATCCCTGTATTAGGCATCTGCTACGGCATGCAACTCATGGCAGCACTATTAGCCGGTGGAAAAGTCCATCCAGCCACCGAACGCGAATACGGGCACGCGCCACTTCAAGTACTCAGCAAAGCAGATCCGCTTTTTGAGGGACTTTCTTCCTGCTTCTCTGCTTGGATGAGCCACGGCGATCGGATTGAGGCACCCCCCATCGGTTTCCAAACAATCGCACAGACAGAGAACGCACCTATCGCCGCTATGGTAGATACCAACCGCGCATTTTACGGTTTACAATTCCACCCGGAGGTGGAGCATACACAAGATGCTGACCGGATTTTGGCGAACTTTACGAGAGAGATATGCGGATGCCGCAATACTTGGACGATGCGTGCTTTCATCGCACGCGCGACGGCACAAATACAAGAACAGGTCGGTGATCAACGCGTCCTCTGTGCAGTCAGCGGTGGTATTGATTCAATGGTGTTGGCGACGCTGCTCCATCAGGCAATAGACGACGCGCTCGTATCCGTCTTTGTAGATAATGGACTCCTCCGAAAAAATGAAGCCGCTGAGGTCATCGAAACTTGTAAACAGATCGGTATTCCCCTTGTCGCTGTTGATGCAGTAAAGCCATTTCTTGGGGGGTTGGCAGGGGTTACAGACCCAGAGCAGAAACGGAAGGTCATCGGGGCACAGTTCATTGAAACCTTCAAAGGATCAGTGGCGGAGATGGCGCATGATTTCCGATTTCTTGCCCAAGGAACGCTCTATCCTGATGTCATAGAAAGTGTCTCTGTCAAGGGACCATCTGCTACCATTAAAACGCACCATAACGTTGGCGGGCTACCAGCCGATATGCCGTTTGAATTGATTGAACCGTTCAGGGAACTTTTTAAGGATGAAGTACGGGCAGTTGGGGCAGAACTAAACGTTCCATCACACGTTCTTGGACGACACCCGTTTCCTGGACCTGGGCTTGCTGTCCGAATTTTAGGTGAGGTGACCTATGAACGTTTGGAGATACTCCGAGCAGCAGATGCCATTTTTATTTTTGAGATTAAAGCGGCAGGCTTGTACGACCAGATTTGGCAGGCGTTGGCTGTGCTTTTACCTGTTAAGAGTGTTGGGGTGATGGGAGATGCACGCACTTACGAAAACACGGTCGCACTCCGTGCTGTCACCAGCAGCGATGCAATGACAGCGGATTGGGCGCGTATACCGCCGGATGTACTCGCAAGAATCTCAAATCGGATCATCAATGAGGTGCAGGGCATCAACCGTGTCGTTTACGATATTAGTTCAAAACCGCCAAGCACAATAGAGTGGGAATAGTTATCAGTTTTCAGTACGATTTTTCTGCGAAAAATCTTTCAGTTTTCAGTTAAGACTTTGTGGAGGTTACTTTTCCTGCTACTGCCACAAGAGACCTTTTTAACTGATAACTGATAACTAATACACCTGCGATGCCGCATGAACAGCTGTACCGGGTGACGCGCTATGCCCAAACTCAATCAGCAACTTCTCTAATGCGTTCAGAACAAGCATGACATTCCGTTCGTTAGCAGATTCACCCATCAGCCCGATTCGCCATGCCTTTCCAGCAAAGATACCCAAACCAGCACCGATCTCTATCCCGTAGTCTGTAATTAAACGTTTCCGAATGGTCACGTCGTCAATGCCATCGGGGATGCGCAGTGTAGTTAGCATAGGCGCGCGGTAACCCGCCTCCGCCGCAGGCTGCAATCCGATCGCTTTGGCACCCGCAAGAAGTGCGCGGGCATTCAGTTCATGCCGCTCATAACGCGCCGCTAATCCTTCCTCTAAGACGACGCGCAATGCTTCTCGTAACGCGTAGATCATTGACATCGAAACCGTGTGATGATAACTCCGCTTCTCGCCGTGCCAATAGTTTTCAAGGAGCGTCATATCAAGATAGAAACTTTGGATGGGTGTCTTTCGATTCTCAATGACCTCAACAGCGCGTTCACTAAAACTGATCGGTGAGAGTCCGGGCGGACCGGCGAGGCATTTTTGTGTGCAGCTATAGGCAATATCAATGCCACGCGCATCCATGTCCACAGGCTGTCCACCGAGCGAGGTTACGCAGTCAGCAAGAAACAGCGCGCCGCTGCTGTGTGCAATCTCAATCGCATCTGCCAAAGGTTGAAGGATACCGGTGGATGTCTCTCCATGCACCAACGCAACCAGTTTCGGTGCAGAAACTTTGGCGACGGCTTCAGCAATCTTTTCAGTGGAGATGTGGGTACCCCACTCGGCTTCTACGGTTGTAACAACACCACCGCACCGTGCAGCGATGTTGGCGATCCTCTCACCAAAGTAACCGTTGATACCCACAACGACACCATCGCCGGGTTCAACAACATTAGCAAGTGCTGCTTCCATACCTGCGGTACCAGTCCCTGAGACTGGCAAAGTCAATCTGTTTTCGGTTCCGAAGACTTGACGGAGCAGCACCACCGTGTCGTCCATCACTTCGACAAATTTGGTATCTAAGTACCCCAACATCGGGGTTGTCATCGCTTTAAGAACCCGCGCATTGGCTTCACTCGGCCCAGGACCGAGCAGCACGCGCGGTGGCACTATTAATTCATCATACACTGTTTAGCAGGCTCCTCAGACATCGTCTAAATCGCGAATTTTTGAAATTAGGGGATTTCAGAATCCAGGAGAGTTCATAAGAACGGAGGATACCTGATGGCATCCTCCTTTAGCGTTTAGAGAAGCCCCGCTCAGGAGAGCGGGGCTGCAAGAAACAGGAAACTCTGGCGCTTACTCACCACCACCGCCGACACGGTCAGCACCCTCGCGAATTTCCAGGTTGTTGGCGCGCATGTAGCTCAGAATGACCTGAACCTGACTCTGCGCATACGAGAGAGCACTGTTGACTTTTGTATCAACAGGCTTATTGACCTCGTATTTTGCCCATAAACGGTTGAAGTGTTCCAGAGCGTCGTTGAAATACGCATCATCACCTTCCGCCAACACCATATAGGCTTCACCGATCTGCACGAGAGCCAGATCCGCATATTTGCTGGTCGGGTAAGCTTCAATTATCTTCTTGAACGCCTCAACAGTGGCTTCAATCTGCGGTTTCTGTTCGTCGCCCCTCGCAAGTTTCGACTCATTTAGCATCTTATCTGCCACATCGTATTCGTAGTAAGCGAGCGCATTCGCGGTATCGTTGAGATAGCCTTGTGCTGTCGATTTCGATTCACCACCGATGCCCGGCGTGTCAATCGCTCTCTGGTAGTGATCAATCGCCTGCTGATAGAGGCTGATACGTGCAGCTTGCTCAATGCCTTCCTCTGAACCGGCGTTGAAATACTTGTTACCAATATTGATAAGCGCATCGGCAGTGTACTTGCTATCCGGATACTCCGCAGCAAGTGCTTCGTTGGCAGCAAACAGTCGATCATACCAACGCTGCTGTGCATCGGCATCGCCAGCTTTTTCGGCGGCTTCACTCAGCAGCTGCGCACACGTTGAGATCGCATACAACGATTCAGGCGCGCTCGTGTGGTTCTTATTCACTTGGCGGACCTTCTCGTATTCTGTAATGGCGTTCTCAAATTGTTGCGAAGCGAAGTAGGATTCACCGACGTGATATTGCCAGTAAGCCGCATCTTTAGCGTTCGGATAGCGACGGACCATATCACGAAATACATCTGCAGCGGCAACGAAAAAGTTAACCCCTTTCTCAGACATTTCGCCGTCTATACCTACCTGCATCCTGCCAAGTTCAAAGTTGGCACCCGCCATGTAATTCAAGGCTGTCTCAATGTTTTTCGTCAAGTCAGCTGATTGTGGGAAGATACCTTTATCAGCGTACGCCACAAATTGCGAGAGAGGTTTCAAAGAATTGACTAAGTCCGGCGGCAACTGCGTCGGGTCTTCGGAATATTTAAACCCTACGCCTACAGAGTAATAAATTTGACCCGCTTGGAACAGCGAGTTCTGGACGAACGGAATAACCGTATTCTTATCTGCTTCTTCAACCGGTGCTGCGATTGTATTGACTTCAAAGAAAGTCATGGCGGCTTGACGACTTGTATTAATATACGGCTTCGTCGATGCCCCTTCCCCAGAAGGGAAAACCGAACGTGCTTTGTCCGAGTAGAGGTAACCGAGGTTATACTGCGCCGCGGCTTTTTCAGCGACACTCGCGTTCGGGTTCGCCTTCGTCCGATTAAGGGCTTCCTCCGCTTCGGCGATCGCTTCGTCTAAGCGGCCCAATTCAACATAAAGCGTCGAGCGACGGATGCCAGCATCAGCAACCATCGAGGCGATGTTCGTATTGGCTGAACCGCTGTACTCACCGATGAGGGTTTGGAAGGTTTCCAACGCCTTATCGTTCTGTTTCAGTTTATCCTGATAAATCAGACCCATCCGGTAGTAGGATTGCGCTTTGGTCAGCGGATCCTTGACCAATTCAATAGCGTTCTGGTAACTCATCAACGCGTCCTGATTGGCTTGCAGTTGTTCCTCTTGCGCGAATGCCATTGCGAAATAGGAACGACCCTTCAGGTCAACGTCTTCAGTGTTTTCAATAATATACTGATACTCTTGCACCGCAGCGGCGTGGTCGCCGAGGACACCGTTGAGTTCAGCGAGCCGTGAGTGGGCTTGGAAAACAAGCGTCTTCCGCGCTTCATCATCGGTCTTCCCTTCTTGCGCTGTAACTCGCTGGAACGCATCCGCCGCGCCTTTAGAGTCTTCTAACCCTAACAACGCTAAACCAGCAGTGTAATTAGCACTGATCAGGTTGTTCGCGTCATTCGTCAGCGTCGATACTTTTTCAGCAGCACTAACGGCGTTCTGCAGGCTCAGTTTCTTGCTACCAGCGTCTGTCGCCGCTTGCGCGATTTGATAGTGACACACTGCTGCTTGGTATTGTGCGTTCGGTGCTAATTCGCTATTCGGGAAGGTTTGCACAAAGAAGAGATATTCCGCGAGTGCTTCGTCATAGCGTTTTTCACCATAGTAGGTGTGCCCAATCTTCAATTGTGAACGGCTGCGGACCTCTTCCGGCGCACCAGTATTGTCAACAACACGTTTCAAAGAAGCCACGAGCATGGCGACATCAACCTCTTCACTCGTGTTTTCAATCGCAGTCGCTTTAATCAACTCAATTTGGCCGAGTGCCTTAAGAACGACTTCATTGTCGCTTGATCCAAATTTTTCGTGTGCTTCGTCAACAAGCGAAAGGATGAGTGGCCATTTTTCTGTAGCGTTCTGTTTTTGGGCAGCATCACGATAGGCGAGTGCCAACCCATAGTAAGCCTCAACAGCGTTCGGGCTATCGGGATAGTCCGCAATCACACGTTTGAACGCGGCCTCGGAGGATGCCAAGAATTCCGGGTTTTCCGAAGCGACTTGATAATAGCAAAGCCCGACAAGATAGAGCGCATCGTCGGCATATTCACCGGCTGGATTGCCGTCAACCACGGCTTGATACTGAACAGCGGCTTCTTCAAATCTTTCCTCTGCACGGAGCAGGTCTGCAAGTTTGATTTCTGCCAACGAGCGGTTATCAGCATCTGCGAGTTTGTCTAAAATCGTGTTGTAGTAGTTAATCGCACCCTCTTTATCGCCTTCTTTAACATGACTGTTCGCAATAAGGAGCAGGGCGCGTTCGTAGTATTCGCTGGTTTCAGGAATAGACGCGTACCGTTCGCGCGCTTGCAGCCAGTCGCCGAGCATCTCGTGAGAGAGGGCTTCGTTCATGAGGCACGCTTCGACCTGTGCACCCCGTTCGCCAAAGTCGTCATAACGTTCCTCAGCAACACCGGGGAGGAAGGCATCGTCCTTAAACTTAGTGACCGCTTCTTGATACGCTGCGACAGACTTCTGGAGATATTCTTGATTGAAGCCTTCACCCGCATCACCTTCCTGATACCCTTCAGGTTTCGCAGCTTCATAATAGGAACGACCTTCAAAGAATTTACCCATCAACTTGACGAGGTGGAACTTCGGGAGATCGCGGTATTCCCACAACTTGGCATATTCTTCGGCAGCTTCAACGTACTCTTTGAATTCCGTACGTTTGATGTCAGCGAACCGGAGTTGTACTTCTGCTGCAAGGATGTCGAACTCATTATCGTTTTTGTTCTTTTCGATGAACTCACGTGCGACCGTTTCGAGTTCTTCCTGCCGTCCTAAGTCATTCAGTGCCCAAATCGCACCGTAGAGCGCGTGCGGTGCAACGGGGTCTTGCGGGTAGTCGTCAATTGTTTTTTGATACCACTGCAAGGCGAGTTCAAGTGTCGCTATGCTGGTTTCGGTCTCTCCAGCATTCCGTTGATTGGTGCCGAGTTTGTAGTACGCCTCACCGATTTGGTAGGAGCAGTACGGGATGAAATCCGTCGATTCTGGGTGTTCGTTGATAACGCGTTCGTAAGCAACTGTTGCCTCGCTCCAGTTCGTTAACTTGAAATGGCTATCAGCGATACCGATTTTCGCATCAGCGATGAATTCACTCTCCGGATACTGTTCAAGGAGCGTATTGTAGGCGATGATCGCGTTTTCATGGTCGCCCTGATCGGAGTAAGTCCGACCAATGGCAGACTGGATTTCCGCTTGCAATTCGCGATCGGCAGTGTTTTGGAGTGCCAACTCGTAGTTGACACGCGCGTTGTCATAGTCTTTTTGACGCGAGTAAATCGCACCTTGGTCAAAATACGCTGCTGTGACGTATTGGCTCTCCGGGAACTGTGTGATGAAGTTGGTATACCGACCAATTGCCTCATCGTCCCTACCGAGTTGGTTCAGACTGAAAGCTGCTTTATACATCGCTTCGGCTTGCAGCTCGGGATAATTCTTGTATTCTTCTGTCGCAATCTTATCGAACTCCTGATAAGCCTGTTCATAGTTAGACTCGTTGAGGAAAGACTGGGCAATAAAGTATTGCGCATCGTCCTTAAAATCAGAGTTCGGGAAACCGTCAAGGACAGATTTGAATGCCTGACGCGAGTCTTCGTAGTTCTGTAGTTTATAATTCAGCTGCCCGATAGTATACCAAGCATTCTCAACGAAGAGACTGTTCGGGAAGTTCTCGATCAGCTGCATGAACTTCGGTTCAGCGAGTTCAAACTGCTCGGTCCGGTAAAGGATATGTCCCCAGAGATATGTTAATCCCTCTTGGTGTTTTGGAATCGTTGCTGTCGGCGCAACCTTTTCAATGTACTCGATCGCCGTATCGTAGTGATTGACATCACCAGACTGTTCGGCGAGGCGTGCGTAACAGACTCCGATTTTGTAATTGGCGAGCGTGGTAAAATCCTTATCAATAACTTCAGTCTTCACACCACGCTTCGTTGATTCTTCGAGTGCCTCGGTATACTTAGCAATTGCGCCCTCGTAGTCCGCTTGACCGTAGAGGTCTTCCGCGGAATTGTAGAGCTGCTCCACCTTTTTGGAGCTGCCCATCATGAAAGGTGAAAGCAGGGCAACCAGTAAAGCGAGACCTCCAATAATGCCCAAAATCCTTGGGTTCATTATATTCTCCTTGTGTAAATGGCTGTCAGCCGTCGGCTGTCAGCAATCAGTAACTGGCTATTAGTAAAAATAGATATCAACCTTCAGCAAAAATAACTATCAGTTGTTAAAAAGAGATGCTTGGTTTTCCGTGAACCTCTTAACTGACTGCTGACTGCTAATTACTACAACTCTATTGGATCGTAAACCGCTGCGACAGATAACATCTCCAGCGGCACATCTAACAATTTTTCTGAAATTTGTGAAAAACCTTTGGATTCACTCCGTTTGCGTTCATACTGTTGGAGCGCGTGCTGTCCTGTGTTGATACCTCGCAACAACAGCAGGGCATATCTGCCCTCGGTTAGGACATCTCGACTCGGCAGACGTGCCCAGATTGCACCTTGGGCAGGGAATTGCGCATAAGCCAGCAATTCCGAATCGATGCCTAAGGCAATATTCGGAACTGCATCCGAACTATCCTTACGGAATTTAGCGAAGATATATCCATCTACCATCGGTTCATCCGTGAATTTCCAGACATCGGAGCCAGAGTCTACAGTAGGTGTCTCCGTTGTCCGCTCACTATTCATATTTCGGCGGATGCCGATCAGGTGTGCCATAGTCATATCCTGCTCGGTAGCAGGTGTTACGGCAGGTTGTGCGGTGACGGATGGCAAGCGTACGTGTTCTCCGTTATCGTGCAGCGAAACTTGTGTTAAAAAGAACGGTGCTGCAATCAACAGCGTCATCGCTAACGCGAGAACGTAGTACGGTAAAGCGTGTCGTTTTATGGAGATAAATCTGCTTGGACGGAAATGGTCTGTATATCGGTACATCTGTGTCAGCAGCTGCCATCCGAGACGCGTCGCGACTGCAGCAAACCGTTGATGCAGGGCAGTCGGCGCACTCTGTTCAATACGTTGCTGAAGTTGCGTTGTAAACTGAGCATAATAGGCATCGGACGCATCCGGTTCAACATAGAAATTTCTCAGGAGATGCCGCGTCTTTTTTACGTCAGCGACTTCTCGTTGACACGGTTGACAGGAACGGATGTGTGACGCGACAACCGCTGTCTGCCCTTCCGATAGCGTCCCATCTATATAGTCAGAGGCAAGGCGTTCTATTTTGTGACACTTCGTTCTCATTGATGTTCTCCACGACATTGCGTGCAGCTAATTAATTCAGGGCTTACACAAATCTACCAGAGCAGGAAGCTGCGTAGGTTCTATAATTGGTGGTGGTGTTTGACCTTCAGTGGCATCCAACTAAAACCGTAGGGCTAAATCGCACTGGCTTCCATGTAGGGTTTGAGTAGAGTTCGGAGTTTCTTGCGTGCGTAGTGCAACCGAGAACGGACGGTCCCTTCGGAGCAGTTAAGGATTGAAGCGATCTCCGCGTGCGTTAACCCCTCAAATTCATGAAGGATTACCACCATCCGATGCTTAAGCGACAAACTATTAACTGCCTCCGTGACGTATTGCCGGAGTTCTGCTTTCTCCGCTTGTGCATGCGGATCGTTGGCAAGCTCCACACGGTAGCGGGTGGACGCTTCGTATGCCGCTTCTGGTGTCGTCTCAATTGTGGATTCGCGCTGCCGTTCTCTACGTCTGACAAAGTTAAGTGCCTCGTTCACGGTTATCCGGTAAAGCCACGTTTCAAATGCGGCATCCCTCCGGAACGTGTGAATTGAGCGGTAAACCTTAATAAAGGTCTCCTGCATCACGTCGTCAGCATCAGCGTGGTTCTTGGTAATCTGCACGGCGAGACGGTACACCATCCGTTTATATCTTTCCACCAATGGGGCCAAGGCTGTCTCGTCGCCTTCACAGAGATCGGCAATGAGCAAAGCTTCCGTTCTATCCACCGAACTTTCTCCTCAAGATTTCTAACTGATTCATGAGTTAGACAACACTTTTTCAAAAACCGTTCAAAAAATTTTGGTTCTCAGTTCTCAGTTCTCGGTTTTCAGTATATTTTGACAAAATTTTTAACTGCATTATAGCATTAATGCAGAAATTGTGTAAAGAAAAATATGGCGATCAGCCGTCAGCTGACAGCCATTTCACAAAAAAAGGACAGCGCATTAAAAATACGCTGCCCTTGTTAATCGAAATAGCCTCGATTTTACTCTTTACCCTTAGTTGTAAAGGTTACACTAACTTCAGTTTCGTTACCCGCAGCGTCAGCGACTTTACCTTTGATAACATAGGTAGTCTCGTTGCCGATCTCTTTGCCTGCGACGGGATCGAGTGTGCCTTTGGTACCTTCAACTTTGCCGATCCAACCCACATCATCGCCAGCTTCAGTCTGCAGCGCGATGTTACCAGAGACATCTTCACTGAATGTGACCTCGATGCCGTCTTCATTGAGAGGTGCAGGATCAACATCTTCGGCACCGTCTTTGACGGTTCCGCCAGTGACTTCAGGAGCCGTGTTATCCGCGGCCTTAACAGTGTAGCTCAGGGTAGTGCTACCGTCGCCATTGGTCCAACTAATGTTGAGCGTGAGAGCACCCTCTGGGAAGGGCCCAGCGACTATTCGCGTCTTACCGCTACCTGTAGCAGCTGCACCGTTGGCTGTTACATCGCCGGGGTCGCTGCTAAAGGTAAGTGTGATTTGAGCATTCGCGGCGATCTCCGAGCCACCTGCCGGGTTTGCCGATGAGAATTCAGCTGCAGCTGCTTCTTCTGTGTCATCCTCACCGCCACCGCAACCGACCATGAGCGACAGAGCAAACAGGGCTGCCAATACTAAAGCGAAGGTTCTAAACATTTTTGCCATTAGAGTTAACTCCTTAAATTGTAAGTTTATCAAAATCACCCTTCGGATAGGGTGTCCTAAAACTTTCGGTCCTTTCCCACAAACACTTACGAGACTGCGTTCTTGGGAAATTCTTGGTTCCGCTTTCGGTGTTGATTGTACAATTCAACACCGCCTGGAACCCACGATCATATTCTCGTTAAGTCGAGTAACGTAGGGCTATTTCGTTTGTTGTTCTCACCGCAGTGCGTCAAGAACAAACCGACACGTTGAGAACAGAATTTCACGAGGACAGCTAACTGTAAGAAGATTCCCATTGGAACGTTAAACGCCTCGCCCGAAAGTCAATATCTAAACGAGTACCTTAAAGTTTAGCAAAAATTGCAAACTTTGTAAAGGTAAAATACGGATTTTTCCGAAATTATACTAAAATTAGTCTCTTTTGTCAAGAGAAAACTTCATTATTACGCAAATTTTACCTTAAATCTAAACGTTGTCAATTAAAAAAAGATACGCGCCTATAACAATCAAGCTTTAAGGACGTATATAAGTATACCACAAATCCTGAAAAAAAGCAATAAATTTTTAAATGGCTGTCGGCTGTCAGCCATTAGCAATCAGTTACCTTGTTGCGGCTTTATGATGTCTTGTAGCAGCCACAAAAAATCTTGATGCCACAAGAAACTTGCTGACTGCTGACCGCTGATTGCTACTCCGCTTCAAACAGCCCCATCTGTTCACTCGCAGCACCACTCGCGTACGTCTCAAGGCGTTCCGGGTGTGTCAGCACATCTACGACCTTATCAACCTCAGTCGATGCAAACGGAAACGCGCCCGTCCTGATGAGTTCTCGGGGTCCCTCGCTCAAGGAATGCTGTGTATCCCACCGACACGCCAGCACCGCTCTATCCTGACGCTGGGCATACCGCGCCGTATGCATCGCACCACCCGTTTTTGGTGCCTCGACGACGATTGTCGCCATAGAAAGCCCGCTAATAATACGGTTCCGTTGAATCAGATTACCCGGTGACGGTGTTGACGGAAACGGGTGTTCCGAAAATAGGCAACCGTGCTCATAGACCTTCACCGCGAGTGGATTGTTCCGCGCCGGATAGATCGCTGACAAATCTGTACCGATAACCCCAACTGTTTTTCCCATCCCCGCAAGCGCGCCGGAATGCGCATACGTATCAATACCAGCAGCAAGGCCACTGACAACCGTAAACCCAGCCAGTACCAGCTGCGTCGCAAGTGAAAGCGTCAACTGGATCCCTTCTATACTTGGTTCCTTGCTCCCTACAATCGCCACGCACTGTTCATTGAGTTCGGTTAATGTGCCGACACTGCACAAAATTCCCGGCGCGTCCGGAAGGGGCTTTAGTTGTGACGGGTAGGCGGCATCTTCAAGACACATCACTCGGACCTCTTGATCTCTGAGGGCATTGAGTCTTTCACGAAACGTTGGGAAATTACCTGATACCGTGAGTATCCGTGAGGCGAGTACTGGGTTAAAGGAAGGCAACCGCGCAATTTCTGGAAGTTCTGCTTCAAAGATCGCCTGCGCGCTCCCGAAACGTGCGATTAACCGTCTAATCCGCACGCTGCCAAGTCCTTCGACTGAGGCGAGGGCTAACCAGTATTCGAGAGGCGTTTTTTCTTCTGAGTCGGTCATATTAAATATTAAGGTATATAAGCGATGGTACATGAACTAAAAGTGAGTGAGATACTTGATAAAGTATAACACAAACGCGGGTAGATGTCAAGTTGGTTGTCAGCCATCAGTATGTTGTCCATTTTCTTTGCTGACAGTTTCCGATGGAAACTGATAACTGATGGCAAAAAACCAATTGACTTGCCCCTTTTAATTAAGGTATACTTTAAAAAGCAGCCTTTAGATGAGGAGACAGAAATGGCGAACACTACGATACGCCTACTCTCGACAAACGAGCTCAGCCGACATTATGGCGGGGTCATCGCATTGTCTGGGGTGACGATGGCGGTGCACCCCGGACAAATTTTCAGCCTAATCGGACCCAACGGTGCCGGGAAAACGACGCTCTTTAACTGCGTCACTGGATTGGATAAGCCAACGCTCGGAAGCGTCGAATTCTTAGGCGAACCCATCACTGGATTCCGACCCGATGAGGTCACAGCACTCGGTGTTAGTAGAACTTTCCAGAATATACGACTTTTTGCTGAGCTGACTGTCCTTGATAATGTCAAGATCGGTCGACACCCGCGCACGAAAAGCACATTCATCGGAGCAGTCTTCCACACTAAAGCGCAGAAAAGTGAAGAAGAAGCCATCGCCGCACGCGCACACGAGATGCTGGAATTCGTCGGATTAGACAACCTCAGCGACCAGACCGCTGGCAACCTCTCTTACGGGGATCAGCGACGCGTTGAGATCGCCAGAGCCTTGGCGACTGAACCCAGACTCCTACTCCTTGACGAACCCGCCGCCGGAATGAACCCGCAGGAGACACAAGAACTCATTGATCTTATCTATGCCATACGCGAACAAGGTGTCACAGTACTCCTCATTGAACACGATGTGAAACTGGTGATGCAAATCTCCGATTGGGTCACAGTCCTTGACCACGGCGAAAAAATCAGTGAAGGTGAACCAGCAGATGTGCAAAACGATGAACGCGTCATTGAGGCGTATTTAGGAACAGCGGAGGAATAGTTAACGGTTATCAGTTGTCAGTTATCAGTTACAAGAGGTTTTTGGTAATCCTAAGGTTCCTCTTTCTGACCACTGAAAGATTTTTCGCAGAAAAAATCGCACTGATAACTGAAAACTACTGACCACTGAAAGATTTTTCGCAGAAAAATCGCACTAACAACTGAAAACTAATTATGCTTGAACTCAGAGACATTCACACCTACTACGGCAACATCCGAGCTGTACGCGGCATCTCCATCACCGTCAACAGCGGTGAGATGGTCTGCCTCATTGGTGCAAACGGTGCCGGAAAATCAACAACGCTGATGACGACTTCCGGTATCCATACACCTGTTGAAGGCAGTGTTCATTTCGAGGACCGAGACATCACACACACCTCCGCAGAAGAGCGGGTCTCACTCGGCATCTCTCAAGTGCCAGAAGGACGGCTCATCTTCCCGGATATGACCGTCCTTGAAAACATTGAACTCGGTGCCTACTCGCGAAATGATACGCAGGGCATCAAAGCCGATATCGACAAAATCTTCCAATTCTTTCCTGTCCTCCAGGAACGACAAAAACAGCGCGGCGGTAGCCTTAGCGGCGGTGAACAACAGATGTTGGCAATCGGACGTGCGCTCATGTCGCAGCCACGCCTGCTCCTGCTCGACGAACCCTCCTTAGGGCTTGCCCCCCTCATCGTTAAACAGATTTTTGAGATCATACAGCAGATCAACGCCGACGGCACAACGATTCTCCTCGTCGAACAGAACGCGCAAATCGCGTTGCAAGTGACCGATAGAGGTTACGTTATGGAGACCGGCGAAATCACAATTGAAGGCACCTCTGCCGACCTGTTAGCCGATGAACGCGTACGACAGGCTTACCTCGGAGAATAATAGCCATGTATCCAACGATCATTGATTTTGGTCACGTCGGCAATTTTGGTCCCATCGGCATCCATAGTTACGGGCTGATGTTAGCGACTGCCTTTATTACCTCTACTTTCGTGATCCAACACGAACTGAAACGGCGCGGGTTTGTTTCAGATGTCGCAGGGACTATCGCCATCGCAGCGGCTGCCGGTGGGATTGTCGGCGCGAAAATCTATGCAGCACTCTTAGATGGCGAGTTCACACTTGAAGAACTTTTCTCTACGAGCGGGTTGGTCTGGTACGGCGGCTTCATCGGCGGCTGTCTCGGTGTCTACATTGTCGTCCACCTTTCACCGAACCCGACACTCGCTACGATTGATATTATCGGTCCCACGCTCCTTCTCGGCTACGGGATTGGTCGCATCGGTTGTCTCTTGGCTGGCGATGGCGACTACGGACCACCATCCGATCTCCCTTGGGCGATGGCGTTCCCGAACGGCACTGTCCCGACCGATGTCCCCGTCCATCCGACACCTATCTATGAGACGCTTGTATCCTTCACATTTTTCGGAATCCTCTGGTCGCAGCGCCGTAAGTTGGAGGACATCCCCGGCGTATTGTTCGGTGCGAGTCTAATCTTGTTAGGTGTGGAGCGATTTTTTATGGAATTCTGGCGAACCACGCCACGCGTGTGGGGATGGATGACGGGGGCGCAGCTTTTCAGTATTGTCGCATTCATCGTCGGCATCGTTTTGATTTTCTGGGCGCGTTCCCGTCCGCCTATTGAAGCCGCCGCGGCAGTCGTTGAGACGGAAGTGGAACCCACAAAACAGGCATCGCCACCCCGCAAACGCCGCAGAAGACGGTAGTTATCAGTTATCGGTTATCAGTTTTCAGTTAAGAGTCATCTTGTGGCAGTTAAGGTTACTGTTCAAGCAACAGCAGCCTCTTTAACTCTCACTGTGAGGCAAACTGATAACTGAAAGATTTTTCATGCCTCGCAGTGAGAGAAAATCGTACTGAAAACTGGTAACTGAAAACTATATACCTTAATATAAAGGAATCCTGAAGAAAACGTGCAAACAAAACGGATCTGCCTCTGGTCGGGACCTCGGAACGTCTCCACTGCCCTCATGTATGCCTTTGGACAACGCAGCGATACGCAGGTCATTGACGAACCGCTCTACGCACACTATCTCCACACAAAATACGGGGCAGATGCTGCCGATAGCACACATCCGGCGACCACTGAAGTCCTTGCATCAATGGCAACAGACGCAACGGAAGTCATCCGTGATGTCATCCTCGGTCCCTGCGACAAGCCCGTGCTGTTCATGAAACAGATGGCACATCACCTCATTGAGATCGACCTCGGCTTCCTACAACAGACGGTCAACATTTTTCTGATTCGTGACCCGAAGGAGATGCTTCCATCGCTGGCGAAGGTTATTGGTGCCCCGACGCTCGCTGATACGGGGCTTAAGGTACAACATGACCTACTCATGGCGTTACGTGCTGCAGGACAATCGCCACCGGTTCTTGATGCGCGGTTGCTCTTATCGGATCCGCGTAGTGTCTTGTGCCAACTCTGCGAACGGCTCGGTCTGTGCTTTGAAGCGTCAATGTTGTCGTGGAAAGTAGGTGGTAATCCTGCAGACGGGGTATGGGCACCGTATTGGTATGGCAACGTGCATCGGAGTACCGGGTTCGCACCCTACCGTCCGAAATCGGAGCCGTTTCCAGCGGAATTAGAAGATGTGTTAGCGGCGTGTTCAGCACATTATGAAGCCCTCCGCCGGGATGCGATTATGCCGTAAATCGGTTTTCAGAATCAGGATCGCTCCTACCGATTCCCCTGTGTCTCCAATAGTTTCATAATTTGCTCCCAAATCTGCTTTTTCTGTGTTTCGCTTGCCGTTTCTATCTGCTCATATTGTTTGAACAATTCCGCCATCGTCAACGGTTTCTCACCGTTTGCTTCGCCGTTCACACCATTCACGGGTACGCCCAAAAAGATCACATCCAACGCCTCATCAAATGTCTTCGCTGTGCCGAGTTCACTGGTCCCCGCCTTGACGATAACCATCTCTAACTTCGGGCGCCGGGGCTGATTTTCGTCAATCTCTGCTTTCTCACCCTTCTTCGCTTCCGGTTTCTTGGCTTGCAGATAGATCGCCTCCACATAGAACAACGCATCCTCAACCGGAATAATCAGCAGATTCCCGCGAATCACATTACTCGTCTTCTCCCAACCGACCTGTTTCTGTCCGATCTCTTTGTCGATATCTTCCTCGACCAGCGTTGGTCCCGCTACATCCGTATCCAAAGTATAGACGATAGACTCCCCATAGTTCGGGGCGTCACAACGGGTCACCATCCACGCTTTCAGCTGTTTCTCCTTTTCCGGTGGTGTAAACGGAACGATATTCACGAACTCAATTGTGTCTTCACCCGGCAACCGAATCATGGCGTAGTAGGGCATCATCTCTTGGTCCGGGTGCGTAGAATAGTAGGTCTCTTTCGGAATCGACCACGTATCAATACTGTTATAAAACAGTTCGGCTTCTTGGTGGTAATCGCCGTACAGAGTCGCTTGAATGCGCGTCAAGTAATCAGGATACCGCAGATGCGACCGCAACCCTTCCGGCATCTCCGATACCGACTTAAAAAGGTTCGGAAATGCCCGTTGGTACGTCTGCATCACCTCTTCATTTTCCTTGACTGCGTAGAAGTTCACTGCACCGGTGTAGGCATTCACAACCGCTACACCCGAATTCCGGATGTAGTTAAATTTATCAAAATCTGGCTCGTCGTACTGCTCGCTCGTTGTCAACTGTGCCGTATCGTCATCATATATCTGCGAGTTCGGGTAATACCGGCTTGTCACATAGAAGTCAACGATCCAGTATAATTCCCCGTCATTAATCACGATGTAAGGGTCTGGGTCGTAGTTAAGGAACGGCGCGATATGTGAAACGCGGTCTTTGATGAGGCGGTTATTGCGGCGGGTACCGATCCTCCGACGGAACATGAGCCGACTCTCCGGTGTCACGCGATTTGAGAGAAGAATAGGGTAAAAATCCAACCGGAGTGCGAAGCAGAGGCGGCGGAACCAACCGCCAACCGGGATACCGCCGTCGCCTTCATACGTATGTTTCTGCCATTCAGGGATCTCTGTCCCAGTCGTATCCGCAGCATCTACATCGGCATTCGTATCCGCGTCAGGCTCAAGGTCAGGCGCAAGTTGGCTCGGTAACGTCTTTACAATCGCATAGTCGTAGGTCATCTCACCGTAGTAGATCTCCGGACGAGCAACATTCAGTTCATCATAAACGCTTGTCACCGGAGCATCCTTCACCCAGAAGTTTGGGTAGCCGTCTTCAACAAACTCGTTCACCGGGGCAACACACACACCGAAGCCATAAATATATCGTGTCTTCAGCGGGTACCAGTCGGTAATTTTTTTGCCCGGATTGACCTCGCGCGCCGCAATCAGCACCTGTCGATATTCACCATCTACTGTGTACCTGTCAACATCGGTATACGGGTGAAAGTTGTAATGGCGTTTGATCTGTTTTTCTCGGAGTACTTCATGAAGTACACGGCGATCCCACAACTGGATATTTTTTTTAACTTCCGCATTGTCTTTTATCATTTCCAGGGTCGCCAGCCCTGTTTCCTGCTTCTTTAGTTGAATCTTATCCAATTCAAAAGCGCGGCGCGTCTCTTCAATATGGCGTTGTAGGTACGCCGCCTCCTTCGGGTACGGATCCACCCGTAATCTCAGGACGTGAACCCCGATCGGGTACGCGTGAATCAGCAGCACATAACCCAAACCCCAGACTCCAGCGGTCACATACCACAACAACCGCCGCCGCCAGAAAATATTAAACACGATAACGATTGCAATGCCGATCAGCACCCCGCAATAAATTTTCGTTGCGCCTTCAAGGTGCGCGTCCATGTAAAACAGTCCGTGGACAGTCGTCAATTGTTTCGTCAGCGGGGACGTATACACCTTGCCCCACAAATTCACATAACTCCCCCATCCACTGACGAGCAGCAACAACAGCCACAGTGCCGTCCCGTGGAAGATGATATGTCGTTTCACACGCGCCATCGTGTGTGCATCTCGACGGTAGTAGAAATTATACAATAGTCCAACAACGATGCACGTTACCCACAGCAATATCTGTACCCAGAGGCTCATCCATTTGTGCATCGGGTAACTGAACAGATAGAAATTCCGGTCTTTCCCGAAATGGAGACCCTCTTCCGCAGGCACCGCTGCTGTACCTGTTTCACCATCCGGTGCTGCGACATCAGGCTCACCGGCGACTGCCGCAACAGCACTGTCGGGTTGATGCAGGAACCGGAGCGCGATGTCGTCGAGCAGGAGCATCGGTGTTGCCATCAGCAGTCCCAGCACGATGGTGATGCATATTACTGTTCGATGGAAAGAGAACGTCCGGGTATGCGTCCAGCGTCGGAATTCACGTGATTCTGGACACAACATATTCGCAATCGCGGCGTTGATGTTCATAAACCCTGCCGCAACGATGAAGCAGAGCGCGAAGAATCCCCAACGGATTTTATGGAATCCCCAGAACACGTCAGTGTAACCGAGGCTCTCGTGCCAGAGATGCTCTATATAGAGCCACGCCAACGGGTAAAAAGTGCTAATCCCGATGAGTCCACTCAGACTCCAGAGGAAGTATGCTTGCAATTTACTATGTCGATCCCGCCGGTAGTAGTCGCCGCGGCGGTACCGAAAGATACCCCAGATAAAGGTAACACTCACGAGGAGCGCGCTGAGCACTAATTGTGCGATTCCGAGATTTGCTGTCATGATGAAAGCCTCCTATATACATTAATTATAGCACACCCGTATCCTATTGCGCAAATTAGTTGTCAGTTATAATTGTAAAATCTATCATCAAAAATTATATTGACAAAAAACCGCATTTATTATACACTTAAAGACTAAGGTTAGTTTGACCTACTGATGGCTGAAAATTGACCGCTGACAGCGATAAAAAAAAATACTTGACATTTTTTGTAACTTTTTGTATACTAACGGTGTTAAATAAGTTACCGGGCAGCACAGACGCATGTTTAGATGATAGGAAATCGGAGCCCAGAAAATACGACATTCCACTCCCAAAGAGTTTTTCAAAAAAAAAATTTGACAAAAAACGCAACTAACGGTATAATTAACTCATGTTTAAGCGTGTAAACCGCAAAATTACATAGATTTTGCCGATTTGCACACAAACTTCGCACCAAACATAATTTTTTTCAAGAAAGTCTTGACATCGTATCACTGATATGGTATAATATAATACATGAGAGTAATTGACGCTCCTGAGGCACAAACCCTCTCGCAAGATATCGTACAACAAGTGCTGTGGGGGCAATCTCCGAATCGCAACCGTACCGCAGAAAAAATAGTTGACACGTTTCCGTAACTATTTTACAATCTACAACGTTTATAGTTAAGTGGTTTGGTTATTTTTGTCAGAATCCATAACGCAAACATAACGCCCAAACCCAATTTTTCAAGCGAACTTTGAAAATCATCATACAAACCAATAGGTGTGGTTTCCAACTACACCGGGCTTTAAGAATTTCAAAGACACGCAAAAGGTTAGTTCAGAATAGATTTCATCCCTGAATCTTTTCTTGATGTTTCGATTTTGATGGGAACCCCGAACAACGGTGTTTCTGCTGGTTAGAGTGGGAACAACCCCAACGGCGTTTCCAAGTGAAAAAATTAATTGTTTTTGTTTTTTAAGGAGGAGAATAAGTAAATGCCATTGTCAAAATTGGCATTTTCCTTAGCAAGTTTAGTTGTTTTAATCGCGTTCGTCGTCGCAACCAGCATTTGCGCAGATTGATCGGGTCGCTGACCTTAGTTAGACCGGTGGTACTACTGATACAGGCGGTTCTAACTGCGCTTACTACTGCTAATAATATCCTTCCCGACGGTTATCTGATCCTCACTATCTGATCCTCACAAAAGCCGCTGCTATATTAGTTAACAGACTGTTTGTGGCGGATGCTTTTCTCGTAACTGCCACAAGAATATGACTGAACACTGAGATAAGAAGCGCGTCTATTGTGATAAAACGCGTCGGATTTTGCGTGGTTTTTATCGTATAAATTCCGTAATCCCATCAATTCCAGTTCAGACAATAACCTTGACTTCCCACCCAAAATCTGCTATAATATATCATCAATCCGATAACCATAAAGTCGAAAAACGACGCAAACCTATTAACAACTGACTGGAGATCTACGATGAAACCGTATATAACGACGTTATTACTTATACTCACGCTGCCGTTCATCCTACACGCAGCACCTGACTACACCATCACGAATAAACACCGCGTCATCGAAGAGGTATCTCTAAACCAGAACCGCGTCCTGGTCGGCACGCAACTCGCGCGGCTCAACTTCACGACGCTCAAGGGTGACACACATACATTAGACACCCTCACTCAACAGGGATCCGCAGTCTTCATATTCCTCGCAACTGAATGTCCTGTTGCCCAACGCTACGCAATGCGCCTGAAACGGCTACACACCGAATTCACAACAGAAAAGCATACCACTTTCATTGGAGTCTACGCCAACGAAAACGACACTGTTGCGGATGTTGAGGCTTACGTCGCTAAGGCAGCATACACGTTCCCGATCGTTAAAGATGCAGAGGGACGTCTTGCACACATACTCGGCGCAACGATGACCCCGCAAGCCGTTGTCATTGACACAACCGGTACGCTCCGCTACCGCGGTCCCATCGACGATAACCGCTACGAGACCCGCGTCAAACACCACTACCTACACGATGCACTCCTCGCAACGCACACCGGTAACCCAGTCCCCATAGAAGAGACACCGGCGTTCGGCTGCACACTTCATCTCTCGGACTCAGCGTTCCCCGCGGAGGTCACCTATAGCCAACACATCGCACCGATACTCCAAAAGAATTGCCAGACATGTCATCGCCACGGCGAAGTCGCACCCTTCACGCTCATTGACTACAGCGACGCGAAGGCGTGGGCAACCGAAATTGCTGAATACACACAAGCACGCCTCATGCCACCGTGGAAACCCGCACCCGGCTACGGACACTTCAAGAACGAACGCCTACTCACAGATACCGAAATCGAGATGATCGCACACTGGGTAGACGCAGGCACGCCTGCTGGCGATCTCAACGCCGTCCCACCCGCTCCCAAATTCTATAACGGTTGGGCACTCGGTGAACCCGATTGGGTCGCTGAGATGCCTGTCGAATATGAGATCGGACCCGAAGGTGAAGACGAATATCGGCAATTCATCATACCCACCAACTTTGAGACCGATATGTACGTCCAAGCCGTTGATGTACAACCCGGCAACCGGAAGACCGTCCACCATGTTATCCCTTACCTCGATGTCAATGGTGAGGCACGCAAACTTGACGCACAGGACCCGAAACCCGGCTACGTCACCGAAGGCACTGGACCTGGATTTGATGCTGTCGGCTCACTCGGCGGTTGGGCACCCGGCCTTACACCGTCTGTTTTACCTGACGGGGTTGGGTTCCTTTTACCGAAAGATGCCGATATTGTTATGCAGGTACATTACTACCGCACCGGACACGTCGAATACGACCGCTCCCGTTTGGGGCTTTATTTTTCGAAGACTCCAAACACTGCGAAGCTCCACATCGGCGACGCGACCAACTCCGAATTCGTCATCCCACCAGGTGAGGCATGGTATGAGGTATTAGCATCTCGGAAGGTCAAGCAGGATGTTTATCTCTTAGCGGCGATGCCGCACATGCATCTCCTTGGACGCGATATGCGGCTCACTGCAACCACCCCGGAAGGTGAAGCACATGACATGATCTGGATCAAGGATTGGGATTTCAATTGGCAGGATATTTACCATTATCAGAAACCGCTATTTTTACCTGCGGGGACACATGTGAACCTCGTCGCACATTTTGATAATTCGGCAGAGAACCCAGCCAATCCAAATGATCCACCTACCCCTGTCGGTTGGGGCGAAAAAACGACCGATGAGATGTGTATCGGATTCTTCTATTACGTCAAAGCCAGCGAGTTCTCACCGAAGTAGTTGTCAGTTATCAGTTGGCCAGTTAAGGATGTCTTATCAAGTTCTTAACTGGTTACCGGTTACTGGAAACGGGTAACTCCTACAACTGATAACTACTCTCACAACAACGACGCAACTGTAACATCCGCCAAACACTCCCGCTGTGACTGCACAAGCATACCCAACACACGCGCACCCGCCTCAGACGATAGTCCCTCTACGAAATGTGCCGTCATCTCACCCTCAACCGCCGTAACAAGTTGATCCAACGTAATCTCTGAGAGCGCACGTGCTGGGAGATACCCATCCGTATCTCCTTGAATCTCATAGATTAACCCCGCCGCCTTGAACTGCCTAAAACTTGTATGCACGACCGTCTCCGAAACACCCGCACACATCGCCACTTGCTCCGTTGTACATGCACCCTCACCCTTCGCGAAACGATCCGCCACAATCAGGAACAGCGCAATAACGCCAGCACTGTTCAGATAACCATTGCTGCCATGTTGCAGCTTCCGGCGCGGGGCTAAGTGCTGAAACGCATGCGAGACCTCCGCACCAAGCAAAATGATCACCCAAGCCGCATACGTCCAGATTGCAAGGATGATTAGCATCGCCAATGCGCCATAGATGTTGCTATAGTTCTTTGACACCAGTTCAAAATAACGTCCAAACGCGAGCCGCGCAATTTGGAATAATGTTGCTGCCACAAGCGTTCCGAGCAATGCCGCGCGCCACTTCACAGCAGTATTCGGCATTGCAATGTACATTAAGAAAAAGAGGCAATAGATCAGTATCCACGGGAACACGTGTGCGAACACCCAGTTCTTCGCACTCGAAAAAAAGAGGAAAATAAGCAGCGGTCCCACCGTTAGCAACGTATAGAAGACTGCGTACTTCTGAAATGCTTGCATGACCGGTAACCGCCGCCGCGCACCCCAGATGTCATTAATATGTTGCTCGACAGACATGAACAGCATCGTCGAGACGAGGAGGAACAGCAAAAACCCACCAACACCGAGACCGCCAAGATTTCTATTGGCAAAGGCGGAGATTCCTGATACAATCTCTTCAGCACCGTAGCGCGGCAGGAAATTATTCAGCGCGGCAATCAACGGTGAATTGCCGTCTTCAACTGCACCAAACGTTTTTAACAGAAACAGCGCGACAGCCGATAACGGCACGAGACACAACAACGTATTAAACGCCAACGCTGATGCCTGTTGCAGACAGTTATGTTCCCTGAATTGATGCCAGACGTTCGCACTCAGACGCGCCGTTAACGTCCCGAAATTGCCGAAGGGGTTCCTATATTTCTCGGAGAGGTTGTTCATAATAATAGGACTCAGCTGTCAGTAACTTTGTTGTGGTTTTCAGACTTCTTGTGGCATCCACAAGAACGGGACTGAAAATTTCCGATTGCTGAAGCTTGACGACTCATACACTGATGACTATTCTTCTGAAGGCTGACAGCTGATGGCTGACGGCTCATACACTGACAACTATGCCTATGCCAGAATCGCAACTCGATCTAATTTCACGTATAAAACGCAAACTCAGACAAAATCTGTTCTTATCTTACCTCATCGGGTGTCCCTATCCCGCACCGCGCTGGAACCGATGTGTCAAACGGCTCCTCCACCAACTTGAGCCTGACGCGAAGGTCTTAGATCTCGGTGCCGGTAATAGACGACGCGCCCCGAATGTCATCAACCTCGAAATCGAAGCAACCCCGGAAATTGACATCATCGCAGACGGGCATCTTTTACCGTTCAAGGACAACACCTTTGATGCTGTGATTTCTGAAGCCGTACTGGAACATGTCCATTCCCCGGACACTGTTGTCGCGGAAGTCTATCGTGTCCTGAAGCCCGGCGGCTATATCTGCGTCGCCGTACCGTTTCTACAAGGCTACCATGCCTCCCCGCACGATTACCAACGCTGGACAGCATCCGGTATTGTGCAACTTTGTATCGCCTTCACCGAAATCGAGAGCGGCGCGTGTGCCGGGCCGACGACCGCACTCCACTGGATCTTCCGAGAATACGTTGGACTTATCTGTTCTTTTGGAAGCCTTCTCGTCGCAAAGGCGGTCTCACTGCTTGTCGGATGGTTAACCTTTCCGTTCTTACTTTTAGATGTTTTGTTATGCCGGCACAAGGATGCCCATATCTTAGCATCAGCCGTCTATTTTTTCGGAAAAAAACCGGACTGACAACTCATAAAAAAAAACGGCGAGGCTACAAACCCCGCCAGCGAAAAATAGGCTACCGATGAAAAGATTGACAACACGACTACCGAAACGTAACCTTATCCGTCTCTGCTCTCTCAAGCAGGCTTCGGACAATCTGTAATGTCAATTTAGAAAGTTTTTCTGAAAACTCGGCATCCGTAAGCGTTCGATATCGCGAAGGTTGCGATGTCGTAAGCCGTTCATTGGCAATCGTCAACGCACTCGACACGAGCGGCATAGGCACTTCGATCTGCACAGACGCAGGCGCACCGTTTTCTTCAGGAGCAGGAACGGATATTGTTCCTGCTGTATCACCTGCCAAAAAACTTTCGCGCCGCGAATTGATTTCGGCTAATATTTGCTGCGACGCGATTTGGTGTGCAAACTTTTTTGAGCCGGGGACGGGTTCTGGTGTTTCATAGATGTGGTCACCGTAAGACACGGTTACCTGCCACCGAGGCGCATCCGCCGAACCGTGCTGTGTCTCCGTATACTTCGGCTGCTGCAATCCTCGTTCTTGGCAATATTGAATCAAAAGTCCTTTGTAGTTTTCTGATGCCTCGTCAGGTGCCAAATCTGCCATGCATGCCTCCTCGTACCGTCTTAGCGGGTCCCGCCACCGCCGGCACCGCCGCCACTGCTACCGTTATAAAATTGCGGACGCTCACCCGTTCTACGGGGTTTAACTTTCCGCTGCCGTTTCATCTCAATCCTACGCCGTTTCTCGCTCGGTTTCTCATAGAAACTCCGCTTTTTAATCTCTGTAACAATACCCGCTTTACCGCACATCTTCTTAAAACGTGCCAAGGCGCGATCAAACGCTTCACCTGAGTCTACGCTCACTTCTACTTGAACCATTGCTTTAAGCCTCCATTGAAATTTGAAATCTTGAAACATTGTATAAATTGTATCACATTTCAGCGGAGATGTCAAATAATTTTCAGGTCAGCACAGCGAAACCCCCGAACCCCTAAGCCAGGTTCTAACTGCACCTACTGACAACTAACCACTGACGGAGACCGATGGCTAACAGTTTCAGATACCAACAACCCAGGGTCATTCAATTCTCGATTTGGATCTTGGTTTTGCTTTACATAGGTGAATGTTCTTAGGAAAAATCGCGAGCACAGCTCGCTCCTACAGAAAAAAGATATTCACGGACATAAAGTGAATAGGTACAATTGAATGGCTCTGACCAACAACCAACAACCACTTGACAATTTATCAACAATCCGCTATACTTATCCCACCCACAAAGGAGGCATCACCATCACTGAAATCGTTATCCTCTGCTTCGGCGCATGGCTCACCGGGGTCAGCAAAGCTGGCTTCGGCGGCGGCATCGGTATGGTTGTCGTCCCGATGTTCACGCACTTCCGCAGCGCACGGAACGTCATCGGACTCATGCTCTTGCTGCTCTTTTCAACGGATGTCTTCTCACTCCGGCACTACTGGAAACGATGGCACCACCAAAGCGTCACACGCCTTATCCTCGGTTCTCTCCTCGGCATCGTTCTCGCAAGCCTAATTTTAAAAGACATCTCCGACGTTCATCTCAAAAAGGTGATCGGCGGCATCGCGTGTCTCTTTGCCGTGTTGGAATTCCTCCGTCCGTACTGGCAACCGTTGCTCGGAAACTCGGAGGAACCGACCAGCACAGCACTCCAATTCAAAAGGTGGCAAGGGCTGCTTGCTGGAATGTTTGCCGGGGCGTTTTCAACGCTTGCGCACATGGGTGGACTCGTTGTGGTTATGTATCTCCTGCCGCAACGCTTGAGTAATACCGTCTTCGTCGCGACAACAACGGCTACCTATTTCTCACTCAATTTCATCAAAATTCCTTTTTATTACCAACTTGATCTTTTCTCTTTTGAGATTTTAGTTGAAGCCATCGCACTCCTACCATTCATCGGACTCGGCGTGATAACAGGCATTTCACTGAACAACCGCGTGCCAGAGCACCTCTTTTCAAGGATCGTCTTGTGCTTCCTATTTGCCACAGGCATACATCTGCTTTTTAGTTAGCCATCAGGCATCGGCTATCAGCCTTCAACCGTTAATCCTTAACCATCAGTCCTTTCCCTTCTTTGCTGGTGGGGTTTGTAGCTTGGCTCTGTAATCCTGAAAATTCTAATTCTGACTGCTGATGGCTGACCGCCGACAGCCATCCCCGAAAAACCGTTGAGGTATTTCCAAAAATCCTGTATAATACAATCCACAACAAAACACAGATGAGGTCGAAAAATAATGAGTTTAAAATGGGGCGTACTGGGCGCGGGGAGTGTCGCACAACGACGAGCGATGCCAGCAATCACAAAAGCAGATGGTGCTGAACTTCACGCGTTGCTCTCACGCGATACCGCACGCGCGGGACGACTTGCACACGAACACGGTGCAATCAACGCTTATACCAACGTTGACACACTTCTTTCAGACGATGCACTCCATGCGATTTACGTCTCGACACCCGTTCACCTACACTGTGAACAGGTCATCGCTGCAGCCGAACGCGGCTTACACGTACTTTGTGATAAACCGATGGCACTCACGCCACAGGAATGCACGCAAATGATCGCCGCCTGTGATGCCAACGGCGTGCATCTGCAAGTCTGTTTCCTATTCCGATTTCACTCCTGTTTCCAGCAGATCCGAATGTGGGTAGATGAAGGACGCTTCGGGCAGCTCGTGCATGGACGCATGCCGTTCCTGAAACAGTATCAGCTCGCGCCGGACGAATGGCGCGCCCAACCTGAAAAGGGCGGGGGTGGATGTTTTATGGACCTCGGTCCGCACAGTGTAGATCTGCTCCGTTATCTTATGGGTGAGGTGAACGCTGTCAGCGCATTCTATAATAGCGCAACCCAAGACACCCGTGTTGAAGAGACCGGCGGTATCTTCATGCGTTTTGATAACGGCGCGCAGGCGTTCACGGACCTCAGTTTTTCAGTCCCACAGTGCGACATAGTTTTGGAACTCTATGGGACAGAAGGCTCCGTTTGGGTTTACAACGACGATGGTTGGAAAATAAAAACTTACTTTGCCGGTGAACAGCAGTTGATCCCTTCGCAATACGAGGACCTATATCAGTGCCAGTTTGAGCATTTCGCAAACTGTGTGCAACGTGGCGCATCCCCAATCACTACAGGCTTTGATGGATTGAGGGCAAACGAAATTCTCGCCGCCGCCTATCGGGCAGGCGAAACCGGTCAAGTAGAGCCCTGTCCCGCTACAGGATAGCCATCAGCAGGCTCCCAATACCTGTGTCAAAATGGCACAATATGACCAGTTCCAATTTTAAGAGCGTCAATTTGTCACAGTTGGAAATCTGCCAAAATGTCACAGATTCCACGGCAATACAGATGTTCTGGCAGTTTTAGAGATTGGCACGAAAATTGCTAAGGATATAGAAGAAAACGGTCTCTATTTTTACCGTTTCATGATAAACAGGTACCAGGCAGAGGCGTTCGAGCCTCTCCCTATAATCTTTTACGCCAAACTCAAGGAGGAATTCAACGACATGGCACTTGTACCCCTTGGCGATAGAATTCTCGTCGAACGTTCAGACAACGACGAGCAGATGACCAGTGGTGGGATTATCATCCCGGATACCGCAAAGGAAAAACCGCAGGAAGGTAAAGTTGTTGCCGTCGGGAACGGGCGACTGCTCGATAGCGGTGAGCGGCAGCCTGTTGATGTAGCAGTGGGCGACTTGGTGCTTTTCGCCAAATATGGCGGAACCGAAGTTACGTATGACAATACCGAATATCTCATCTTGCGCGAAGATGATATCTTAGCCAAGGTTAACTAGGAAAGGAGTTAAACACATGGCAGCAAAACAACTAGCGTTTGATGAAGAAGCAAGGAGCGCTATTAAACAGGGCGTTGATAAACTCGCCGACGCTGTTAAAGTCACGTTGGGCCCAAAAGGACGGAACGTCGTGCTCGATAAAAAATTCGGCGCACCCACCATCACCAAAGACGGTGTTACCGTTGCTAAAGAGGTCGAACTCGAAGATGCCTACGAAAATATGGGCGCGCAGATGGTCAAAGAAGTCTCATCTAAAACCAGCGACGACGCTGGAGATGGCACCACTACCGCGACTATTCTCGCACAATCCATCTATCGCGAAGGCTTGAAAAACGTCGCCGCCGGACACAACCCGATGGCACTCAAACGCGGCATTGAAAAAGCCGTTGATACAGTCGTCAACTCAATCTCTGGCTTGAGCAAAGAGGTCTCTGAGAAAACCGAAATCGCACAAGTCGCCGCGATCTCCGCAAATAACGACAACGATATCGGTGAACTCATCGCTGACGCTATGGAGAAAGTCGGAAAAGATGGCGTTATCACCGTCGAAGAAGCAAAAAGTCTCGAAACAACACTTGATGTTGTTGAAGGTATGCAGTTCGACCGCGGCTATCTCTCACCTTACTTTATTACTGATGCTGATCGGATGGAAGCCGTCTTAGAAGATGTAGATATCCTCATACACGAGAAGAAGATCAGTAGCCTTCAAGACCTCAGACCTGTCTTAGAACGCACAGCACAACAGGGGAGACCGCTGTTGATCATCGCTGAAGACGTTGAAGGTGAAGCACTCGCCACTGTTGTCGTCAACAAAATTCGTGGAACACTCCGTTGTGCCGCCGTTAAGGCACCCGGCTACGGCGACCGACGCAAAGCCATGCTCGAAGACATCGCTGTCTTGACCAATGGACGCGTCATCTCCGAAGACCTCGGAATTAACCTCGAAAACGTCACCACGAATGACCTCGGTACTGCCAAAAGCATCCGTATTGACAAAGACAACACGACGATTGTTGAAGGCGAAGGCACAACCGAAGCCATCCAAGGGCGTATTGATCAGATCCGTAGACAGATCGAAGACACAACATCCGACTATGACCGCGAGAAATTGCAAGAACGCCTCGCAAAACTCGCCGGTGGTGTTGCCGTCATTAATGTCGGTGCCGCAACGGAAGTCGAGATGAAAGAGAAGAAAGCACGCGTTGAAGACGCAATGCACGCCACACGTGCCGCCGTTGAGGAAGGCGTTGTTGTTGGCGGGGGTGTCGCACTCGTAAGAGCCCAAGAGGCACTTGATTCACTCGAACTCAGCGATCCTACCGAGGCAGTTGGTGCTTCGATTGTCCGCCGGGCACTTGAAGACCCGCTTCGTCAAATCGCTAAGAACGCCGGACAAGAAGACTCCGTCGTCATCGCAAAGGTCAAAGACGAAGGCGGAAACATCGGCTACGATGCCTACGAAGATCGTTTCATCGACATGTTTGAGGCGGGTATCCCGGATCCAGCAAAGGTCGTACGGGTCGCGTTGCAAAACGCAGCCAGCATCGCAGGCTTGATGATTACCACTGAAACGCTCATCGCAGAGCTCCCTGAAGCGGAAGCACCGGCACCGCCGATGCCGCCGGGTGGTGATATGTACTAAACCCACTACGTGCAGTGCCAAACTGCACCTTTTTGAAAAAAAGTAGGCGAGGTTTCCTAACCTCGCCTATATTATCTTTATTCTATTATTTCTATATAGATACTACCAGAATGACTTGATCAGCGATATGGTGGCCGCAACAGCTGATCCGAGTGCTATCCATATAGCAGATTTTGCATCTTTGTTTGATATTGATTGCTGCTGCCCCTCTAATTTCCCTTTAATCCATGCAACATCTGTTTCTACATTTCGGAGCCCATTGTCTATACGCTTAGCGTCGTGTTTAACATCCTCTATGGATCGTTTGACCTCTGCAACGGATTGTTTGACCTCTGCAATGGCTTGCTCGTTGGATTGTTTGACCTCTGCGATGGCTTGCTCGTTGCTACGCTTGATATCCGCCACTGCACTCAAAATCTGATCTTTGAAATCTTGATCTGACATTTTTTTCCCTCCTCCATCTGCAAGTTTAACATTAAGGCTGTAAAAAGTCAAATCCAATTTCATGATGCTACGGATAGAACGGGTGCCAAAAACCGATCACATTCTTGAAGCACAGTCGCAACCTCGATGGTATGCATACACGGCGAGGTCCCATCCGGTAACGCCTGACACCCATATTCAAATCCTAAATTCAGGCACGGACTACACGGCAGGACCGCACGGACAATCCCCGCATCACGGCTCCAAGGTCCCCACTGCGCAGTGTTCGTCGGACCGTGCAACCCGATGACCGGTGTGCCAGTCGCAGCTGCGAGATGCATCGGACCACAGTTCCCGCTCACGACTAACGCCGCATCCAAAAAAAGCGCAGCAAGTTGATTAACATCTGTCCGCCCGGTAAGGACCACCACCTGATGCTGCGTCCGCTCCGCAATCGCTTCGGAGACAGAGGCTTCATGAGGCGCGCCTGTCAAGACAATCTGTACCCCGTAGCGTGCAATAAGCGCGTCTGCTAACGCGACGTAACGTTCTTCAGGCCATCGTCTGCGCGGTTCACCCCGTCTTCCCGCTTCTGGATGTAGCACCACAAACGGGATGTCCGGCGAAATCTGTTCTTGATCCAAGGTTTCGCGCACCGACGTACGCGCCGCCGCACCACACCACACCTCAAGCGTAAATTCCTGTGTTGGGCATTCCAATTGCGTCGCGAGATCCAAAAAATTTCGCACCTCGTGCCGACCTTGGATGTGTGGCACTGTCTCTGTGAAGAGAAAGTGACGATACTGCCCTTTTGTCCGAAACCCGATGCGCACCGGTGCACCACTGATGTAGGCAAGCAGCGCGCTCAACCGGGGCCAATGCTCCAGATCAATCGCCCAATCAAATTTTTCGCGACGCAGCAACACAAGCAAGCGATACATCGGCATCCGAAAAGAAATATGCTTATCGATGTACGGACAATTTGCCAAATAGTTAAGATTTGTCGGGGACGCTAACATCGTGAACTCCGCGTCAGGGAAGGTGTGCCGTATCGCACGAATCGTCGGAACAGCCAAAATGGTATCACCCAATGCAGAGAGTTGGATAAAGAGGATCTTTTTAGGGGAAGGGGAATAAGATCTTGAAACGCGTCTACAAAATAGACTGAGCATACCACAAAGCGGTATGCCCAAATAACGGTCTAAATACTGTTGAAAACGGTTGGATTGCATAATAGTTGTCAGGGGAATGGTTGTCAGTAATCGATACGGTTTTCTGCGAAAACCTTTCAGTTTTTAATAGTTACCGGTTTCCAGTAACCAGTAACCAATTAAAAACTTGTGTCGGGAACATAATCTGTCACTGCGTAACTCTCACTGCGAGGCACTCTTTAACTGGCCACTGGTAACTGGCCACTGGTAACTTCAACACTGACAACTGATAACTAATTCCCATACCCATACAACTCAATCTCTGAGATCTTCGCCAATGCTGTCGTCGGACCCGTTAGATGGTACAGATACCGCCCGCGCCGCCGCTGTCCCTCAGAAGTTTCTACATTTTCACGCTTGAGTTTCAGGTTCTCACGCCGCCGTGCCGCATCATCTGTCGTCCGGCGTACCAGCAGTTTAATACCTGTCGTCGTGACAACCTTGTTCAGACGGATGTCGATCACCCGATCTTTATTCGTCCGTTGGTCATAGATCTTCTGCCATTCTCCGAGCGAGTCAAACGCTTGTACCTCAAACTCCTCGAGATTCGTGGAGTGGATGACAATCCGATAAATCGACCGCTTCTCCGGCAGATGGATAATCGCCTCTGACGGAATATTGAGGTCCGTTAGCGCACTGCCGGAACTCTGCTTGCGTTGGGACTGCCCAATCGTTTCAGGTTTACCATCAATGAAGGTAGGGTCACTGGCGGTTACACCCGGTTGGAGCGCGTAGTTCTCACTCCACTGCTGCCCGAGAACACAACCCGAATATAAACACATCAGTCCCAACACCAGCAACGTGTAAATACGCTGGACATTGAATTTCGTACGCATTATTCCCTTCTCCTCTGGATTTGAGCATTCAGTGTCTCAATATACTCAACGATGTCCGCTTTCGTCAAACGGCGTACTTTAATGAAATGCAATTTTCTAAAGAACGGCACCAAATCCTCACCCGCCACTTGGCTGAAATAGTAGACAAGGATACTCGTCGGCATCAAGGACTCTAACTGTTGATGAAGTCCATCCGCCTCCATCAATTCAAAAACCTTAATGTAAAAATCGTTGCCGTAGCGTTCCCACAACTCCGCCACCAGCGTATACGCGTAGCGATACCGCCACTGTGTCAACGGGCTGTTTTCCGTATGCCCAGTCCAATTCTCCAGTTCATTCTCACCATTGAGATCAATGCGGACATCCGCTTTAAGGCTATCAAATTTACGGTGCGATCCGCCTTGTGCATACTCCGACATCAGTACGGCAATGCCTTCCGAAAACCAGACCGGTATATAATAGATATTCGTAAACGCGTGTGTCAGTTCATGGACCCGCACCCCGTGTTTTTCATACATTTGCATTGGAAAGTCCATCTGTATGCCGGTAATAGACTTCACATACCGTCCATTTTGAATCCCGAAACGATACTGGGTCGTCGTAAATGCGCCGAGTCTACTGCCTCTGTAGGTATCGTGGAGTGTTACGTGAATCTTATGCTCCGGATGGAAACCAAAATGTTCGCGCATCGCTTCGTAAAGGCTTTCCATATAACGGAGTGCACTGTCTATGAATTCCTCGCGTTCATGAACCTCATCAAACGCTGGCATTCCCGGCAAGTCTTCAGCAAATTTGAGCGTATAGTGATCACTCTCGCCGAACAAGGCATCTGGAGTGATATCAGGCTCCACATCCGAGGATTCAAGCATGAGGGAACTCGCGTTCCGCTTCTCAAGTAGCCGTTTCTCACGGCGTTCCTGTGCCTCTTTTAGGGCGGTGCAGCTGTTAAAAACGAGCACGCCTACAAGTAGTGTTGGCAGCACCCAACGAAAGGTAACCACAAGGCGTAATGGACTTCTAAATTTCATAAGCCACCTCTCTTTAAAGCGGTACCGCCTTCGATTTATCACCGATGCGGCGCATGGTAATTTCTTGTTCAACTGTCGGATCAGGGAGTCCTGTCTCGGCAAGTCGGCGTTCTAAGAAAACCGCCATCTCTGCTTGCAGACGCGCAACGACTTCGTCTGCCTCCTCAGCGAGGTTGTAAACCTCATCTGGATCCTCTTCAAGATCGTAAAGCTCCAAATCTGGTGTGTTATAAACAGCAGGCGTGCCACCGGTTTCAACAATCAACTTCCATTTCTCAGTCTGCCACCCGCGTTTTTTCATCCAGCCACACTCCGTAAGATAGACCGCCGCTGTCGTGCCATCGTGCGCACCGCTTTCCATCAGGACACGTAGACTTGTCCCTTCCAGTTTTTCACGTTCTGCCACGGGGGTCAATCCGGCGTAATCGAGGATCGTCGGCGCAATATCGGTGAGACGCACGAGACCGCCAAGTCGCTGTCCTGCAGGAACAAGTGCCGGACAGTGAACGATCAACGGCACGTGGCAGTTCGTTTCGTAAAGCCCGTGATGATCATACCAGAGTTCGTGTTCATCCAGTTCTTCACCGTGATCTGCTGTAATGATCAGCAGTGTTTCCTCAAGTTGCTCAGAATCTTGTAGATACCGGAAAAGCTGCGCAAGGCATGCGTCCATATACGCAATTGAGGCATCGTATTGCGAATTCACATACCGTCTATCTCGCCAGAGGCGTTTCTTGGTGATGTTTTCAGGATCCGCAGGGTCGGGTGTGCACATCCACTGTCGGAAATAGTCCGTGAAGGGTTCACATGCATAAACAGCGTCCATACTCCGATTGTTCGGATCGCACTCGTCCCCACTATAAAACATCCGTTCAAACGGAAGCGGTGGGTGATACGGTGTATGCGGATCCCAGTAATGGAGGAACGCGAACCACGGTTTATCTTGAGACTGCGCAAGGTCTAAAAGTGCCATCGCCGTTTCATTAACCGCTTCCGCTTTTCGCGCTTTCCGGTAACCGCTCTCCCATTGATAGCCTTGGTACTGACCTTCAGGAAAACCACGCTGGAACCAACGACCCAAATTGTCCGCAGCGACAGTGAAGTAACCCGCTTCGCTTAATAACTCCGGCATAGTCCTAACATCTTCCGCTAAGTTTAGCGTCCCGCCTTGTGTGATGATTTGGTGAGACAAAACGTCTTTACCGGTGAACATGGTGGTATGAGCAGGATGCGTCGGGATATGTGGACTAATACACTTCTCAAAAAGCGTCGATTTTTCTACCAGAGCATCGAGGTGTGGTGTTGTTAAATTGTAATGTCCGTAACAACTCATACTCGATGCTCGGAGTGTATCCAATGATATAAGGATAATATTGCGCAAACTTATACTCCTTTATTAGTACTCAGTTATCAGTACTCAGTTAAGAAGTCTTTTTCTGAAAACTGAAAGATTTTTCATGCCTCGCAGTGAGAGAAAATCGTACTGGTAACTGACTACTATTTCAACGCTTTTATCAAACACAAAGATGACACGAATTTTGTAACTGAGTCCTGATAACTCTTTCACTGACGGTTTCCGATGGCTGACGGGTAATCCACTGACAACTCATAAAAAATTAGTCTCCCGCTGCAACCTCTGATGTATCACTTTGCGCCGCACGGATTGCCTCACACAGATACGTAATCCCTTCAGGAATATCATCGACATGGCAATATGCATACGCCAACCGGATCGATTTCACCGGGGCGTTCGCATAGTGGAAAGCACTCCCGTTGCTATAACCGACCCCTTTTTCAGATGCCAACTGTTGCAACTTCTGCATGTCCGTCGTTTCCGGCAAATCTATCCAGAGGAACAATCCACCGCGCGGGCGCGTCCACGTACAGAGATCACTGACATGCGCGTCAAGCGTATCTACCACTGCCCGACATTTTGCACCGACAGCAGCGTTCGTCTTCACAAGATGTGCTTCAAGATGCTCCGTGAAGAATTCAGCAACAATCGCACTCGCCAATGCGCTCGTCCCACCGTCCCAGCGGTTCTGATGGATTTGCCCGTAATACGGTTGTCTCGCCACAAAGTAACCCTGCCGAACACCGGCACCTAAAATCTTGGAGAAAGTCGCAATGAAGATCACCCGATTTGAAGCGTCTAACTTAAAAAGCGAATCTGGGGTCGGTGTTGATGTAAAGTCGATGTCGCCATAGCAATCGTCTTCAACAATCAGGGTATCATATTCTTCTGCCAGTGCCAGCATCTGCTTTCGGCGTTGAAGCGAGAGAATCGCACCCGTCGGATTTTGATGGTTTGATGTCGTATAAATCAACGAGGGACGGATGTTTTTCTGCTTGAGTGCCTTCAGTTTCGCCGCCAAGGCATCCATATCCATACCGTCGATATAGTCCATTGACACGCCTTCGATATTCGCCTTGAAATGCCGCATAATACCTAAAGTGCCGCTGTAAGTATATTCCTCTGTTAGCACTGTATCACCCGGATTGATAAATGTGCCAAGCACTAATTCCAGTGCCTGCATGGAACCGGAGGTAATTGAGATGTTATCTATCGGCAGTGGGATACCTTCACGCCGTTCAAACCGCATGGATGCCAGTTCGCGCAAACTGCTATGACCCGATTCACCCGGATAATTCACTAAATCGCCACCCAATTTTCGAAGAGCCTTCTCACTCGCCGCAATAAGTCCCTCCGTCGGGAACGTATACGGATCTGGGCGACCGCCTGTAAAAGCAAAATCCTTCATAATATCCTCCTTTTTGTGGACAGATGCCTTTTGGTATCTAATTATAACAAACCTCTCCAAAAAAATCAATGCGTTGTCAATGGTTATCAGTTTTCAGTACGGTTTTCTGCGAAAACCTTTCAGTTTTTAATAGTTACCAGTTTCCAGTAACCAGTAACCAAGTTAAGAACTTGTGTCGGGAACATAATCTGTCACTGCGAGGCACTCTTTAACTGGCCACTGGTAACTTCAACACTGACACCCAATTGACACCAATTCCACAATATGCTATACTTTCGCTATCTTTTAAGAAACAGAGCCGTACGCACATTTACCGAAATGACAACCCAAAACCCGCGCCAAGAACTCACATTTGAACCGATGCGTCTCGATCATCTGCAACAAGTCTTAGAAATTGAAAACCAGTGCTTTGAGCATCCGTGGAGCAAGACCTATTTCACCCTGTCTCTGAAACGACCCAGGTCCTATGAATATTTTTACGTCGCACGACGCGAGCATGCCGTCGTCGGCTATATCATTTTTAACATCCTTCATGAAGAAGCACATATCCTGAACATCGCGGTACCACCTGCTAATCAGCGGCAAGGCATCGGCAAATACCTACTCACTTCAGCCTTAGAGATGATAACGGCAGATGACGGACGCGAGGTGTTCTTGGAAGTCGCTGTCAGCAATCTACCAGCACAATATCTTTACCGTCAATTCGGGTTCCGCATCTGTGGCATCCGAAAAAACTACTACGGACGCTATAAAGACGCTTATGTCTTTCGCAAAGGAGCAGATACCGATGCTACTTAACCTCTTAAGCCATACGATCTCAGCGATGCCAACCCTATCGCTATCAACCCGCCGACAGGAAGCACGAACCGTCGGCAGAAACGGTTGGCGGGTTATTGAAGAAGAGGCACAGTGGAACCCTTCAGAAACCGCTATCATTGTCGTCGATATGTGGAACGAACACTGGTCATGGGGCGCAACAGAACGCGTAAACATAATGGCACCTCGGATGAACATTGTGCTTGGACGTGCCAGACAAAACGGCGTACAAATTATCCACGCACCCTCCGACACCATGGATTTCTACGAAGCACACCCGGCGCGCCGTTCGGTGCTGGAATGCTCACACGCCGACCCACCCACCGAACGCGAGATGCCCGATCCGCCCTTACCTGTTGATGCCTCCGATGGCGGCTCAGATACCGGCGAAGCCGAAAGTTACAAAGCCTGGCACCGGCAGCATCCAGCCATTGAAATTGACGACATAGATGCCATCAGCGACAACGGGCAGGAGGTTTACAACCTACTCCATCACAAAGGCATCAAGAACCTCATCTTTATGGGAGTCCACACGAATATGTGTGTACTCGGACGCTCTTTTGCGATTAAGCAAATGGTACGCTGGGGCTTCAACGCCGTACTTGCACGCGACCTCACCGATGCGATGTACAACCCCTTTAAACCGCCCTACGTCAGCCACGAAGAAGGCACACAGTTAATCATTGAATACATTGAAAAATTCTGGTGCCCCACAATCCTCAGCGGCGATTTAACAACCCCAAAGGTGTAAATAACCATCAGGGCGTTCACTACGTTCACTGTCAGCCATCAGTCGTTTTCTTGTGGTGTTTAGTTTTGTTGTGGCTGCCACAGCATCTCTGAATGCCACAAGAGAGGAACTGATGGCTGACTGCTGATGGCTGACGGCTACATACAAACAAAAAGCCCGCAGCACCAAAGATACCGCAGGCTTTTACTATATTCAACACGCACACTTATCGACGGTCAGCTTTCAGCGTACCCCAAGTCGTCGTGAGTTTCTGCTTCGGATCCACAGCCGTGCTCACAGCTGGGACAACCTCCAGCGCACTGAACATCGCATTCAGATCGCCGGCACCGGTTTCCCCGTTTCCAGCGAAATTGAAATCGAGTGTGCCATCACTCACTTCAATCCCTGGATAGGTCTTGATGTCAATTTCGTGACGTCCCGGTGTAACGTAGAGTGGCTCAACGTTTTCCTCTTCAATGAAAATATCAAAACCACGGTTGTTCGGCGACCAGTGTTCACCGACGAGATAAGTCACGTCAAAAGTGCCGTTGCCGGTTTTGAACTGATACTTAACAGTGTCAGGGAACTGTGCCCAACTCACAGCATAGAAGATGTCCACGTCGTAGCCAGCAGCTTCTGCTTGTGCTTGGGCATCCGCTGTCAACTCTGCGACTTCAGCAACCCGCGGCTCCTTTTCAATCCAACCGCCCCATGACTGGTCTGTCTGTTGCGCGCCACGCCAGACACGCCCTTGTGAATCCGTAAAGTCGTCTGTCTTACCGCCCCACACGCGGAATTCCTCCGCCGGTGCAAACGTCGGTAGTGCGAACACAGCCAAGAAAAATACTATTGTTAAAACACTAAATAGTCTCATCAAAATTACCTCCGTCTGATTATTAGTTTTCCCGATCCGATTTCAGCGTCCCCCACGTTGTCGTGAGTTTCTGCTGCGGATCAACGGCTAATGCGGGTACCACTTCGATCCCACTAAACATCGCGTTGAGGTCTCCGGCACCAGTGTCTGGATTGCCAGCAAATTCAAGACTCATCACCTTGTCTTTAACCTCAATGCCCTCATATCGCTTAATATCTATCTCGTGATTACCCGGTGTCACATATTCCTCTTCAACAATCTCGTCTTCAATGATAATATCGAAACCTCAAAATAACACATCTGTTTTACAATTTCAACTTTTTTTCAAAAGTATTCAGTTACCGGTTATTAGTTTGCCTTGCAGTGAGAGTTAAGAGGTGTTTCGTTCAATCAAACCTGTCTTTAACTGAGTACTGACAACTGAAAACTGAGTACTGATAACTATTCCCCTTCAACCGCAACAAGTCGCTGATTCGCCTGCACATCCGTCAACGTCTGCACGATCCCACTCGGCCACTGGATAACGATCCGGTCCGCTACCGTGCGATCTGCAAGTCCGAACTCGACATCAAGGCTGCTCTGTGAAAGGTAACTGTCTCCCGCCGACACTTGTTGGACCTGATGAAGATCCCCCGCACTCACTTTAACAAGTGCGCCGACACCGTCTCGGTTGCTGACTGTCCCAACCGTGCGAATCTGGAGCCAATGCTGCTGATTACCGCCATCGTTTCGGAGCAACGTCGGTTTTGCACCGCTGTTGACAATGAACAGATCCAAATCGCCATCGGCATCGTAATCCGCGACCGCTACGCCTCTGCTGACACCATAGCCATCGGATTTTCGGAGACCTACAACCTCAGAAATATCCCTGAAAGTACCGTCGCCGTTGTTCTGAAGAAAAACATCCGCTTGCCCGTGTGCTTCCCATGCAGCCGGATCAATGTGACCCGCCGAAAAAAATATGTCCAGATCGCCGTCGTTGTCAGCGTCAAAAAATGCTGTTCCCCAGCACGTTTTACCCAACCCGGATTCAAAAACACCGCTCTGGGCAGAGACATCGCTAAAGGTGCCATCACCATCGTTTCTATAGAGGACATTGTTCTCATCAAGCCAGTTCGTAACGAAGAGGTCTAAATCGCCATCGGTATCATAATCGCCCCAAGTGACCCCCATCCCGCTTCGGATGTCCCCGGTACGGCTCCTCGCATCGGGTTGGTTCGTATTTGTGAAAGTTAACTCACCATCGTTCCGATAGAGGATATTCTGGTCGGTATCATTCGCAAGGTAGAGGTCCAGATCGCCGTCAATATCGTAATCCGCCGCGGCAACTCCGAGCGTCAGATGAAACCCGCCGTTCACCTTCGCAGCGTTCGTGATATTGATAAACCCACCGTCGCCTTTGTTCAGATAGAGGATGTTTGTCTGCCCGAAGAAATCGTAAGGAAAGAACACTTCATCGCCTTGTGGGACTTTCGTATATTCAATGTAATTGCCGATATAGAGGTCTAAATACCCATCCGCATCGTAATCTCCCCATGCGATGCCAGCACCGAAACCGTTGTGGCCAATCCCACCCGCACCAGATGAAAAGCGTTTGAAAGTGCTATCACCGTTGTTCCGATAGAACTGATTCGCTTTATAGTTCGTGACATAGAGGTCGGCATCACCGTCATTATCATAGTCTGCGAAGGCGCATCCCATACCCCAACCGGTGTCCCCAACCCCAGCAGCATCGGTTACATCGGTGAAAGTGCCGTCCCCGTTGTTCCGATACAGCGCGTTTTTCGGCAGCACCGCGTCCAGTGCAGGCCGCACTAACGCAGCGTTGACGATATAAAGATCCAGCCAGCCATCATTATCGTAGTCTCGCCATGCTGCACCCGAACCGACAAGTGCTGGCACCACACGTAGATCAATACCACCAGCATGCACAAAATGGATACCAGCTGCTTCAGTGACATCCACAAATCGGATATCGGATGCATAACTGTTGAATATAAACACCCAACTCAAAATTACAATAATATTTCGTAGCCTATCCAGCATTCAGAGCCATCTCCGCTTCCATAAGTGGGTTTATAATCACATATTATACACAAAATCGCAAGTCTGTTGTATCTTAATTATTCGTTGTCAGGCATCGTCAGTTTTCAGTGCGATTTTTTCTGATGAAGCTTAATAAAATATTTGGGTAATTCTATGTTCCCCAAACTCGGTAGGGTTTTTGATAGGGTGTTTCTTCACGGTTTGCAACCGCACCGGACTTTCGCAAGAAATTACCCGATTAAATTCTTAATCTTCATGCGAAAAAATCTTTCACTCGTCAGTTGTCAGAAAGAGACTTTAGGATTATCAAATATCTCTTTTAACTCTCACTGCGAGGCAAACTGATAACTGATAACTGATAACTGGTAACTACTTTTAGTTGCAATTCGCCTAAAAATATGTTAAAATACATAGGAGATATTGTTGTAGAGCCAATCGTTCAAGTTAGAGGGACTGCAAGTGGAAATGTCTGTCTTAGTACTCAACGCAAGTTACGAAGCGATCAACGTTTGCAACCTCCGGCGTGCTATGAAAATGGTTTTCAAGGGCACCGCACAGACGGAAGAAGTCTCAGATATCGAGATTAATTCGCCAAGTGCTGCAATAAAAGCACCGCATGTCATTCGTTTGGTAAAATATGTTCATGTCCCGCGGAGCGTCGTCAAATTTTCACGAAGGAACGTCCTCGTCCGTGACCAGTATATGTGTCAATACTGCTACAAGGAGTTACCGACTGTGCAGCTGACACTTGACCATGTCGTCCCGATCTCTCGCGGCGGCGAGACGACGTGGGAAAACGTCGTGACAGCCTGCAAAAAATGTAATAACAAAAAAGGGAATAAGATGCTCTACGAGACGCGCCTAAAACTCGCACGCCAACCCAAAACACCTTCAATCTTGACATATTTGCAGCTTAACCGTCATTTTCGGGGGTGCCACCCGTCGTGGAGAAAATATCTGTATATCAACTAAATCATGCAAGATCCCGAAAAACTCAAGAAGTCTTGGGAGTTCCAGCGCGCTTATCAGAAGGGCAATAAGTATTGGAACCGCTATTTTGTGATATACGTGCTACATAACCCCTGCAATCATCTCCGACTCGGGATAACCGTCAGCAAGAAAGTTGGGAAGAGCGTACAGAGGAATCGGGTCAAGCGATTAATTCGTGAAGCTTTTCGGCAACTACGCACACAGGTAAAGGCAGGATACGATATTGTCGTCGTCGGCAGAACACCCGCATCTCGGCTCACATGTCAAGAAACACAGAAGGCGTTGACGCATCTGTTCCAGAGAGCGGCGATCTTCAACGGTTCATGTCGTCGCAGAGACCGGAATCATTGATGGCGCATTTTGCCTAACGAATGATACGGCACAATGCTTAGTGTGAGGTTTGGAAAATGTTACACTTTCCGCGAAATTATTTTTTTTCGGAGGTGGC
The DNA here is from genome assembly GCA_003635195.1 of Candidatus Poribacteria bacterium. Taxonomy (GTDB): domain Bacteria; phylum Poribacteria; class WGA-4E; order WGA-4E; family WGA-3G; genus WGA-3G. The sequence continues at coordinate 51,265 of PYIY01000083.1, forward strand.
AACAGAAACTAAAAAAATGCTTAGGATCCCACGTAAATAGTGGGTTTATCGCGAAATCTGAAAAGCTACCAAAAAACGGAAAAAGTTACACTTGTGTAACTTTTTAACGAAAATCACGCCCACAATTTAAGGGTTGTCCCGTGTGTGAAACTAAAACTCTTGATGATAGATAATGGCTACTATCTGACGGATATTAAAAATATCATTACTTAAGCAACGCGCGCTTTACTGAAAACTGAATCTTTCTGAGAGGAAATAGGCGTGGCACATTGTAAACAGCACCAAAAAGACAGGAAACAGTCTCAAAAGCAATCGACAGACCGTCCATCAGGTAGAAGGCTGATACTCACGTTCCCGATCCGTTTCTATAGACGCTTTATTTCACCGATCTTGCCGCCCGCGTGCCGTTTCTATCCGACATGTTCTCAATACGCACTTGAAGCTTTGGAACGCTACGGAATCTTCAAAGGGTGCTGGTTAACACTCAAGCGACTCTCAAAATGTCACCCATATCATCCGGGCGGCTTTGATCCACTGAAATAACGGATGCGGACTTCGGAAATTAATTTCAAAAAAATATAAATGAGGAGCACCTAATCTCAATGGGCGCACGTTACATTCTCGCATTGGTTCTAATGATTGGTGTCATGATCTTATGGAGCCTGTTTCTCGCACCGAGACCAGATGAAATTCCATCTACCGAGAAGGCACCCGTAGCATCAGACACAGGCGAAACACCAGTCGATCCTACAACACAGGCAACATCCGACCCAACCGATGCACCCAACAGTCCCGAGCTCTGGACACAAGTTGAAGAAAGCCCGGACGATGCAATGATCAACGTCCAAACCGATAACTATAGCATCGTTTTTAACGAAAAACTTGCCATTGCCAAGCAGTGGCGACTCAACCATTTTCCAGATCGATCGGATGAGGCGCGCATGCCTTTGAATCTGATTCCGCAGAATGCCCCAAACTGCCTTGAACTTCGATTGGGAAATCAACTGTTGCAGAACGACCTGAACCTCCGATTAGCGACATGGCAGGCAGATAAATCCGAAATCAATATTACAAATGGACAAGACGCTGAAACACTCACATTTACAACAACCATCGGAGAGAAACTACAGGTAACAAAGCAGTTCACCTTTATCCCAGATACCTATTTCGTTGACATGGCGGTAACTTTCCATAATAGGTCCGATGAACAGCTACCTGTAAATGGATACAAACTTCGATGGGGACCAGGTATCAATTCCGATCTGCTACCGCACGAAAAAAGAAGCGGCAAACGCGGGCGTCGCGGCACCGAAGGCGCGAAAGCCTACATCGGTGAGGGAAAACCTCAACGCCAATTCAAGCCTGAACAAGCATTAGCTACCGTTCTCTGGGCAGGTATGGATAGCCAGTACTTCAGCGCACTCATAATTCCAGACCCCGTCCTCAATGCGACATACAATTTGGATGGATCTCAGGCAAACACCGCAACAGATATCACTGTCACCGCGGCAAACGAAATCGCCGAACTTGTCGTCCCAAAGCCTTATCTCGAACGAGAGCAAGAAACGACAGAAGCCTTCCGACTCTACGTCGGACCAAAAGACGATACAATTTTAAAGAGCATCGAAGCGCCGAATGCCGAAAATCCGGTCCGCCTATCGAAAATTATCGACTTCGGATTCTTTTGGTTCATCGCATGGGGCATGCTCTGGATATTCAAAGGGTTGCACTCGGTCTTCGGGAACTACGGCATCTCGATTATTCTTCTCACGGCTTTGGTCAAATTAATCTCTTATCCGTTCACGCGCAAAGCGCATAATTCTATGAAGAAGATGCAGCAGCTGCAACCGCAACTGCTCGAATTAAAGGAGAAATATAGGGACGATCCGCAGAAACTCAATCGCGCAACGATGCGCCTCTATAAGGAAAACGGGGTCAATCCATTAGGAGGGTGTATCCCATGGCTCCCACAAATCCCCATTTTCTGGGCACTCTTCGCACTCCTCGGCAGTGCTGTCGAACTCCGCGGCGCACCGTTCTTCCTCTGGATTGATGACCTCTCTGCACCCGATACGCTAATCGAATTGCCGTTCACGATCCCTTTGATCGTCACGCAAATAGATGCCGTCCGCCTATTGCCCATCATAAACGGGTTGACAACTTGGCTCCAACAGAAATTCGTCGGTAATATGACACCGACAACGGACAACATGCAAGCGAAATTGATGCAGTTTATGCCTCTCATCTTTATTTTTATCTTCTACAACTGGGCATCAGGGTTTGTGTTATATTGGCTGTGCAACAATGTATTCACAATAGCGCAACAATACATACAGAATCGAAGCGCGACCGACGAAGAACAAATCGCAGTCGTAGATACCAGAAAACGCAACAACGCCAAACAAAAATAGGAGAACATGAACCTATGCAACACTATATCGAAACCGAAGGCGACACGGTGGAGGAAGCAATTGAACAGGCGCTCAACGAACTTGAGGCGACGCGGGAGCAGGTTACTATCGACATTGTCACTGAACCAACGAAAGGGATTTTGAACTTCGGCGCGAAACCGGCGAAAATACGCGCAACCCTCAAACAAGATGTCTCTACTGCACCAGACGCAATCCTCAGCGAAATTCTTAACCGAATGGGGATTGACGCAGAAATCGAATCCAACTTCATTGATGGGAGCACGCATCTAAATATCCTCACAGACAGTCCCGCCTTACTGATCGGAAAACACGGACAGACGCTTGATGCCATTGAACGCTTACTTAATTGTATCATCAATAAAGCCTCGCTTGTCAAAAGACGCGTTTTCGTCGATACCGAAGGCTACCGAGAACGTCGAGAAGAACGACTCGTCGAAATGGCGCATCAAGTCGCAGAAAAAGTCAAATATACCGACCGAGAAGTTGTCCTCGCACCGATGTCCGCACGCGATCGACGCATCATTCATGTCACCTTAAAAGGGGACGATGTTGTTTCTACCTACAGCCAAGGCGAAGGGGAAATGCGACGCGTCGTCGTCACCACACAACAGCCTTAACAGCATCTATGGCCTTTCTGCTGGTGCAGTTTAAGTGTTTAAATCGGTAATGTCGGACCAGTTTGTAACCCCGAATTTTTTGTGCGAACTGTTTATCTAAAATTTGTAAACCTATTCTCATCTGCTGCGTTGGGACTATTAAAATGAAATTTCACGATACAATTGCAGCCATCGCAACAGCGCGAGGTGAAGCCGGTATCGGTATCGTCCGAGTCAGCGGGATGCTTGCGTTGACTATTGCCACTGAAGTTTTCCGATCGCCGCGCGCGGTGGTCCCAACAGAATTGCCAACGCATACGCTTACTTATGGACATGTCGTTGATACAACAGCAGCTGATGAAGTTATTGATGAAGTCTTGCTCGGTATCATGCATGCACCGAAAACTTATACCGGCGAAGACATCGTCGAGTTTAACTGCCACGGCGGCGCAGTTCCTCTCAAAGCGGTGTTGGACTTAGTGGTAAAGAACGGCGCACGCATCGCAGAGCCGGGCGAATTTACAAAACGCGCTTTTCTAAACGGAAGACTTGACCTCGCACAAGCCGAAGCCGTCGCGGAACTCATCGCCTCAAAAACAGACCTGAGCCGAAAAATCGCTGTAGAGGCACTCGCTGGAAAACTCTCTGATACCGTCAACGGATTGAACGACCAACTCGCAGCCCTACTCGCAGAAATTGAGGCTTCCATCGACTTCCCTGAGGAAGATTTGGATTTCATGAAGGTGGAGACGCAACTTGATACCGCACGCGCAGTTCAGACCGATCTAAAAACACTGCTTGAAACCGCCACCGAAGGCAGGCTTATCACCGAAGGGGCTAACGTCGCGATACTCGGTAAACCGAACGTCGGAAAATCGAGTCTGCTCAATGCACTGGTCGGAATGACCCGGGCAATTGTCACCGATATACCCGGTACAACGCGCGATACTATTGAGGAGACGATTAACATCGGTGGTATCCTATTGAAACTCATTGATACTGCTGGGATCCGACACACAGATGACGTTGTGGAACAACAAGGCGTTGAACGGAGCAAAGCCGTACAGGATAGAGCAGAATTGCTGCTGTTGATGTTCGATGCATCGCAACCGCTCAACGCGGCCGATCTTGAACTCTTAAAGACAGCGCAATCAGCCAAGGCAATTCTTATTCTAAATAAGATGGACCTACCGGTTGTAACGTCGCCAACAGCACTGCTTGCGCACTGTCCGAAAAAACAGATCGTCGAAACAGTGATTCCTGAAGGTAAGGGACTTGACAAACTAAAAGTCACTGTTTCTGAGGAACTGCTCGGTGGTGAATTGGGCATCGGTGAATCACCTATCGTGACAAACGCGCGCCACCAAGAAGCACTCCGGCGTGCGAATGAAGCACTCAGTTATGCGATAGAGAGCCTCGAAAACGGGATGCCTCCTGACCTTATCGCTGTCGATCTACGAATGGGTCTTGATGGCCTCGGGGACATCGTCGGTAAAACAACGACCGAGGATATTCTTGATAGAATTTTCTCGCAATTCTGTGTCGGAAAGTGATGTTTACGAAAAGGGAACTTTTATCGGAGTGAGGTGTGTCTATTTCTGCTTGTGAGCGGAAGGCACGGATGCCTAAAGGAGTAATTCATTATGTTAACCGCAAAACAACAGTGGTGCCCGCGCTGCAAAAGGCACGTCCAAACAGAACAGAAACAGTCCAGTATTGGCAGACAGAAAGAACTCGTCAGAATTATTATTACCTGTTTCAAGTGTCGTACAACGCTATCGAGCAAAACAACCAGCGCAGCTGCGCTTGAGCAAAACGAGGACGCTGCAACAGAAAAATAGTGTCTGAGACCTACGCACTGATTACTGGCAGCCATTGTTTACTGACAACTGATAACCAACAAAGGAGAAATTCATGTTTAATTTTGTTTTCCGCCATATCTCACTCGGTGTTTTACTGATGATGATAGGCACAATACCAGCACTCGTCGCGAGCGCAGAGATCAATTGGGAAAAATCGCTTGAGGACGGTATGAAAGAAGCCGAAAAGACCGGCAAACCCGTTATGCTTGACTTTTATACCGACTGGTGAGGCGCGTGCAGTCAGCTGGATGCTGAAACATTCACGGATGCGCGCATCATTGAGTTGTCCAAAGGGTTCATTCCGATCAAGGTAAATCCAGAAGATCAGGAACACCCTGAGAATATGGAAGCCGTTAGACGGTATCAAGTTACTGGATACCCGACAATCGTCTTCACGAGTTCAGATGGTGGTATGATCTCGAAACAGGTTGGGTTCGCCTACCCGAACGACTTCGTACCGGTGATAGAAACCGCGTTGGAAAAAGAGCAAGCCTTCGTTGAACAACTTGCCAAGCTTGAAAAAACACCGGACGATGCTAAATTGAATGCCCAGGTCGCACTCACTTATCTCGAACGGACACAGCTTGAAAAAGCACTCCTGTTCAGTAAGGAGGCGTTTAAACACGACCCGAAAAATAAGACAGGTCTTGTGCCAAACTTGCATAACCAACTCGGACTCGCTTACGCTGGAAAGGTTGAAAATGCTATGGTTAAAGAACCTGAAGAAGCCGAGATGTACTTTCAAAAGGCAGTTTCTCACTTCAGAACTGTGATAGACAAGTATCCAAAGAGCGATCTCAAGGATCCGGCCCAATACTATCTCGGCGTAACCTACGCTATCAAAGGCGAGTTTGATGACGCAATCGCAGTGCTTGAAAAATTAGTTCATCATACCACCGATGCGAATATCAAACAGAACACTGAAGCGATGTTGGAACGGGTGAAAGATTTGGCGAGTTCTAACTAACAATCTCTGTAGGTGTGGTTTTCGACTGCATCTACAATTCCATTAACGCCGTAATCTCCCTCGGGGTCAGAAGTCGATACTGCCCCTGTGGGAGGTTACCCAATCGCAAATTGCCAATCCGAGTCCGCTGCAAGCGGATGACTGGATACCCTACGGCTTTAAACATCAAGCGCACCTGCCGTTTCTTTCCTTCGTGAATTACCATCTCAAATTTCGTTGACGCGCCATCTCTATTTACCTTTAAACGTTCAACTTTCGCTGGTGCCGTTGGCCCACTCGGAATTTTGACACCTTCACGCAACCGTTGAACCGCGTCGTCGTTTGGAACGCCTTTCACCCATACGAGATAGGTTTTTTCTATCTCATGGCTCGGGTGCAGCAACCGATAGGCAAAATCTCCATCATTTGTGAAGAGGAGAAGTCCTTCGGTTTCTAAATCTAAACGTCCAACGGGGTAAATACTATCGGGTAGGTCTGCGACGAGGTTCATAACAGTAGGACGCCCGCGTTCATCGCTGCGTGTCGTTAAATAGCCCGCAGGTTTGTTCAGCATCAGATAGATACGTTCTGTCAGCGGTTCAACTCGTTTCCCTTCAAATTCAACCGTATCGGTCTCCACGTTAATCGGATGTCCGGGAACGAAAATGGGTTCGCCGTTTACAGTGACAAGTCCAGCTTGGATACGCTTTTTCACCGCCCGTCGAGAGGCGATGCCTGAAGTAGCAATATATTTTTCAAGTCGCATGTTGGTTTATGGCTATCAGCAGTCAGCGGAATAGTTATCAGTTTTCAGTTAAAGAAGTTCGTAAAGTGTTCTAAAGGTCCGAAAGTTTGCAAGTGTTCTAAAGTTTCAAAGGGTTTCCCTCTTTCAACTTTAGCTCACTTTACTGATTTTAGCACACTTTCTAACATTGATAACTCTCACTGCGAGGCAGACTGACAACTACTCTTCTATCTGCCAACCCTTCTCCGTCGCGATACGCCGCAGCTTTCGGTCAGGGTTAACTGCAACCGGATGTCCAAACAATTCTAACTTATGTGCATCTGTATGGTGATTTCCATACGCGTAAGAATTACTAAGGTCGAACCCGTGTTCAGTCGCGAGTTGCTGCGCGAGTTTCGCTTTGTTTTCCGCGAAAGGGTGCAACCCGACGCGCTTGCCCGTCAACACCCCATCAACCACTTCTAATTCGTGCGAAACCATCAAATCGGTTTGGAAGTGCTCATGGAACGGCTGAACGAGGAACGACAAAGACCCCGACATCAGAATAACTGTCCGTCCGTCGGCACGATGTGTGTATATCAATTCGGAGATATGGGGCGCGATGCTGGGGCGGAATATATCAACAAAGCAGCGTCGCGCAATCTCATGGAGACGTTGCTGCGCTAAACCGCGGAGATAGATTTTGTTAGATTTCGCTACCGGCAGGGACTTAACCTTTAGAAAATTGGAGGTCCACGCAAGCAGATTCGGTATCGGGATCTCACCGTGGCTCAGCAGATATGACAGAAAAACTTGTTCTGAGGAGACGCGAATAATCGTGCCATCTAAATCGAAGACAGCACATGTTTTAGATGTTGTCATGTGACCTGCTGCCCCAATGCGCGTCGATACGCTTTGACAGCAGCTTCCATGCCGATATAGAGCGCGTCTGCCATGAGATGGTGCCCGATAGAGACTTCAAGGAGTCCCGGTAACTTCTGCATCAGGGGTAGATTCTCAAGGTTCAGATCGTGTCCGGCGTTGACACCAAGCCCTAAATCTACCGCCTTTGCCGCTGCGGTTTCCAACAACACGAATTCGCGTTCAATTTCCACTTCCGTTTCTGCCATCGCGTAAGGCGCGGTATAAAGTTCGATTCTATCCGCACCGATATCGCGCGTCCTCGCTATCTGTTCAACATCTGTTCCACTAAATAGGCTGACACGAATATCAGCATCTTTCAACGCTGTGATAATCGGTTTCAACATATCACCGTCTTTACGTATATCCCAGACAGTATGGCTTGTGATCTCCCCCGTCACAACAGGAACGAGGGTGCATTGTGTCGGTTTCGTGCGGAGTACCATATCAATAAGGTCAGGTCTCGGATCGCCTTCAATGTTGTATTCAATCGTGGGTGTTTTTTGTGTATTGATTTCTATGAGTCGTTCGGCGATGTCCTTCACATCTGCGGGTCTGATATGGCGTTCATCTTCACGCGGATGCACGGTGATCCCTTGCGCGCCAGCAGCGACACAGGTATTGACAGCGGTGAGCACATCCGGAATATCACCACCCCGTGAGTTGCGCAGTGTTGCGACTTTATTTACGTTTACACTTAAGGCCGTCATTTTTCTCCGTAAGGGTTGCGTGATAAATGTCTCACGCTTTTTGGGCTACCATGTCTGAAAGAATACCGAGGATTTTGTCGCACAGCGCGATGGGATAGATTGTTAAATCAATCTCCAGGCACTTTTCCTCCAACTTGAGAAATAACCAGTCTGTGCCTGAGGTAACAGCCCCATAAATCTGGGAGACGTTATTGCCTTTTTCTGCATTAAAATATTGGGCAGCCAGCATCTCGGCAACACACTGCCCCAGTCCACCGATCAAGTCTTCCTTCTTGGCTTCGACAAGCATGATGACAGGAGCCTCTAAAACAATCTGCCCGGGCGACAAGCTTACCAAAAAATCGCATACACCTACCAGGCCATTTTCAGCATCAACATTGAAGTCGATCCCGGAAAAAAAACTGATGCGCTGCTTACAGTGCTCTCGAAGTTCAACCAGGATATTAGCGACAATGAGTTCAGAGCGAGCTTTCTCGGTACCTATAGTGGTAGCTAAGGGCACCTTTTTTTTCAATTCTGTGGTGAGATCCGCACTGGGAACCACCGTTTCTACTTCAGAAAAGAGACCAATAGATTCAACCTTTTCCAATTGAAAGGTTGACAACACTGCTGCTAATGTAAAGTTACTATAAGCCATTTGTATCCTCCTTTCATGAGTGGTGGTGTAGTTATTGAGAAAATGTAACCCGTCTGCTCCTTTTAAGGGAAAATTCCCAGCTGCATATAGGATTGTGCGATTCTATGGATGGCGTTGATGAATGCCGCCGTTCGGCAATCCACGTCATCGTTTTTGCTTCTGTGCTGCATACGAGTCTCACGTAATTCTTGATAGGCTCTTATCATTGTATCCTGAAGCCCAGAGTTTACTAAATCCTCTTCGTCAGCACCGTGTATGGACTGACGTTCATCGTCCGAAAACTGATAGCCTGTTGCCTTTTCAACGGCGTGGAGCATCGCGTGCTGCGTGCTGTCTTCAAACCGTTTTCCGAGCCGTCCAAGTTGTACATGCGATAGGTTCCGGAGCCATTCAAAATAGGAGACGGTGACACCACCCGAGTTGAGGTAGGTATCCGGTATAATCATAATTCCACGTTCTTGAAGAATTTCATCGGCAGCGGGTGTGGTCGGTCCGTTCGCGGCTTCAGCGACAATAGCGGCTTTAATCCGAGGCGCGTTCTCCGCCGTAAGTTGATTCTCAAGCGCAGCCGGTACAAGAATATCGCAGGCTAACTCTAAACCGTCATTCGGGTGCTCAATAAGTTGGGTGCCCGGATACCCACGAATCGATCCCGTTTCTGCCCGATACAGGGCGACTTTTTCGACATCAAGTCCTTTCGGATTATAGATACCACCATTGCGCTCAATGAGCCCGATAACACGTGCATCCGTCTCCATCAGAAACTTCGCTGCATGATACCCGACATTCCCAAAGCCTTGGACGACCACGCTTTTTCCGTGTAGACCCGGCGCCAATCCAACCGACTTCATATCTTCCGCGATACTGCATGCCTCTTCGAGACCGTAGACAACCCCGCGCCCGGTCGCACCTCTCCGTCCATGAATCCCGTTTTGTTCAATCGGCTTACCCGTGACGCATGCGATTGCATTAAGTTTATCAGGTGCCATTGTTAGGTAGGTATCGACAATCCACGCCATTTCCGTTTCGCTGGTCCCAAAATCAGGGGCTGGCACGTCTACGCCGGGGCCGATGTAATTTTTTTGAATCAATTCATAAGTATAACGGCGGGTGATCCGTTCCAATTCGCTGTCGGAATACTGGCTCCTATCCAATTGGATGCCGCCTTTCGCACCGCCGAACGGAACATCGACAAGTGCGCACTTGTACGTCATCAATGCCGCGAGTGCCACGATCTCATCTTCGTTGACGAGGGTGCTGTAACGGATACCACCTTTCGTCGGAAGTTTGTGATGGCTATGCTCGGCGCGCCATCCGTGAATCGTTTCGATAGTCCCATCGTCCCTTTTTATCGGGAACGTAAAGTGGCAGGAACTATTACAGATCTTTATCTGCTCCAATAACCC